>CAYONX010000012.1:0-65832 GCA_964405425.1 uncultured Pirellulaceae bacterium
CTATCGCTCGACGTCATCTGCAACAATTGGTACACGCAGTGGTTTGCTCAACCGGCCGTCGTCCGGACTACCCCAATTTAGATCGCTGGTCCGAAATCATGGATCAAATCAGCGAGATTGGTTACGGAATGTAGGTTAGCCAAACCAGAAGGAGCTGACGTCTCAACGTTGACTCGAAAATACGCTCCTCAGGGCGGTCAAGAACTAAACTACTGCCTTCAGATGATTTACAACGAATTGCAGTATAAGCACTTGACTGAGATTTTTTGCAATGATAGATTGCTTTGTAACAGGCTCTTGGTCTTTCAATTAGGAATCATTATGACTTGTCGTTTTCTCTGTGCCGTAATCTGTGCTTTAGTCTTCATTCATCCGTGGACGAATTGGAACAGTGCTAACGCTCAAGTAATCCGCTTTGAAGGGGTTGGCCGAGCCACCCCTTTGGGAAGCTGCTTTCCTATAGGTGGAGGTCAAAGCTGTTTATACGCTACTTCAAGCCAGTCAGCCGATCTTAACAACGATGGACTCGACGATCTGGTCGTCATGTATGGGAATGGCGGAATTATTTCGTTCGTTTCGGTCGCCATTAACAATGACGATGGCACTTACTCCGTTACTCAGGTTAACGACGGATGGGGCCTTGGTAGTAATGGTCATCCCTTTTTCAGTCGGCTTGCAATTGGAGATTTTGATGGGGATGGGGACCAGGACCTGATCGTTCCCTTAGTTGAGCTAGGTTTCGACTACTACACTAGTCCGCTTGCCGAAATGTCTTTTTTCTTAGGCGACGGAAATGGTGGATTTACACCTTCAGCTTCCAGGTTATCGATTACCGGCAGTCTAGTAATTGGAACGGGTGACCTTGATGGCAATGGCACCGAAGACCTGATCTTTGATAATGGCTTTGTCCTAAATAACGGAGACGCCGTTTTTGCAACGAATGCTCCAGTAGGGCCAACGAGCATCGCGGGAATTTCCGATTTCAACGGAGACGGTTCACTGGACTTCGTTAGACTGGCTGGGTCCAGCATGCAGATCGCGTTGAACAACGGTCAAGCAAATTTCTCAGTTGTGCAGACGATCCCTATGGGGACAGACATCAGGCTGGCACTAGGGGACATTACCGGAGATTCACATACAGATATCGCGGCTTGGAATGGGTCTACTCCCTCAACAATAACGGGAATCGTAAATGATGGATCAGGCAACTTTACTGTTGCCGACGCCAGTCCATCCACAGGAATGGTTGGGGGTCCATTAGGCGATGTCAATGGCGATGGTTTGGCAGATCTTGATGGCCGTCAGACTATCCGCCTGTCACTTGGCGATGGAACTTTTTCTCCGCCAGAGCCCTACTTCACTGGACTGCTTTCCAACATCGACGGGGATGAATTTATGGATTTCGTTTCATTTTCACCTGGTGCCGGTTTCGAGTTGTCCACAGTTATTTCCAAACCTGGCACCAGCAACGGAATCTCTCCACCAAATTTTTTGGAGGTACCTAATAATCCAGGCTCAGTAACATTGGGCGATTTCAATGCTGATTCATTCCCAGATATATTGACCCTCAACAGCAACAACATCTCTGTATTTCTCAGCGACGGTCCACGCAGCTTTGAACCACGAATAGATCAGCCAGTTGCTTTCACGGTGCCCTTATTTGCACGGGTGGCAGATTTTGACCTTGATGGTGACATCGATTTGGCCGTGGTGAACACGTTTTTTGAGTTACTGATTTTATTCAATGACGGAAACGGAACCTTCGGTGATATTGAATTTATCCCGACCATGGCTGACGCTAGTTCAATGGATATTGGCGATCTGGATAACGATGGTGATATAGATATCGTTGTTTCTGACAGTGAAGATGACGACACTGAAGTTAATATCTTCATCAACGATGGATCGGGTGGATTCAGCTTTGCGGGTGGACTTCAAACGTCTCTCGGTGCGAATCAGGTCGTATTGCTGGATATGGACAATGATGGATCCCTTGACTGCGCGGCTTCCAACGAAAATCGCGTGGTAGTATTCACCAACGATGGAAACGCGAACTTTACGTCCAGCTTTACCGAAATTTTGCCGATGGCGTTACCGATTCAGGCACTCGCCACAGCAGACATTAATGCTGATGGAAACACTGATCTTGTGGCAACGTTCAGTAAGAGCGAACAGAGTTTCCTTTTGATCAATGACGGCAATGGCGGATTTAATTCTCCTGCATCATTTGTTAGCCATGGTTTGTTTTCCCCTATAATTGCGGCCGACTTTGACAACGATTCGTTCGTAGATATCGCAGTAGGGGCTGCTGACCAGATAGTGTTCCACCAGAACGACGGTCTCGGTGGGCTGTCAGGCGGTTTGGGGTATTTTTCCGATTTCGATTCTGAGTTTGTTGAAGGCTTGGCCGCAGGGGATATCGACAAAGATGGCTCCGTTGATTTAGTGGTGCCTGGTCAGGATGGAATATCCATCTGGTACAACGCTTCCGAGGCAACAGCACTTCTTGGCGATGTCAATCAGGATGGAAACGTTGATTTACTCGATGTCGAACCGTTTGTGGCGTTGCTGATCGATGGGCTATTTCAAATCGAGGCTGATATCAACATGGACGGCGAGGTTGACTTGCTGGACGTTGCAGGGTTTGTCGACCTGCTTGTTTCCTGGACATAAATCTGGCGATAACCAGGCCAACAACTCTGCCGATTCAGTTTCCGTACTTCTGAGGATTTTTTGTCCAACTGCGCAATACCAGGAACGCAGTTAGCGATGCAATGCAAAACGTGATGGCAAGGTTGATCAACGGTCGCCAATCATGGTTCATCGTTCAAGGTAAAACATTTGATTGGTAATCGGACAGCTGAAAAAGATATCCGGGATTATTTGTCACAGAATGGCTATTTCGGCAATTCGGCCAGATTTTCGGAGTTGGAGATTTACGCGATCCAGCGGCCGGGATGGCTGCAGGTTTTTCGCTTTTGCGTTGAAGCGAAAACACTTGATGAGCGCGAGGTATTGTTGTTCGGTGTGATGAAAGATGACGAACGGTTCAAGATCAACGAAATCAAACTTTTCGAGAATCGCAATCGCCGTGACGCTCAACTTTCTATTTGGTCCAAGGGTTTGGTGATGGCAAAATATTCGCCTGCCGAGGCAGCTGATTTTAGTCGTGGGCGATACGTGCGGGAGTTCGTTGTTTTGCTGGCCATTGTCATTGCTATTTTTGGATTGTTGGCGATCCTGGGCATCAAGTAGGCAGGGAAAAGGTGGGAGAAAGGCTGGGAAAATGCTCGACGCCCGGAAAGTCTGAAGGGTAAGAAACTTTATGCAACGCTTTCAGAAATTTTTTCAATTTCTTGCTTGACGCACGCCACAATCTCTTTTACTTTGTGATGTAGAGTAAAACACAGGTGAGGGAAATGCATTTACAAGACGCCTTATCAGACATTGCGGAAATCCGTGCTTCGCTTGACCGAAACCAGACGTATCGTGGTTTTCGTTCGATGGCGATTGGTGTTTCTGCGATATTCGTTTTGATTGGTGGATTGGTGCAAATGCACAGTGATTTACACCGTTTTCCGTCGAGATATTTGGATATCTGGCTGTGTGTCGCGGTTGGAAGTTTGGTCGTTACGGCGATCGAAATGATTGTCCGTGGCCGGGTTTCCAACGACTTGGCGGTTTGGAAAATGCACGGCAAAGTTGCGTCGGCGTTGTTGCCATCGTTTTTGGTTGGAGCGCTCGTTACGGCTGCCTTGGTGATCGAAACGAAACAGGTCGTGGTGCTGGAGCAAAACAATCTTTGGTTGTTGCCGGGCCTGTGGGCGATGGTTTATAGCCTTGGCCTGTTTTCGGTTTGCAACTTGCTGCACCGGGCGACAAGATTTGCCGCTTTGTATTTTTTGATTGCTGGTTGTACTTACTTGTTAATAAATTGGACGGTCAGGAATGTGGAAGCCTGGCACATGATTGCGATTTTTGGAGTTGGCCAATTGATGCTGGCTTTTATTTTGTACTGGAAAGTTGAAAGACGTCGTGGCTAAAGCGAAAAAGAAAAACAAGAAACCGATTGACGAACTTGATCGTTTGTTTCATGAAAAGGCGCGACTGAGCATTTTGACGGCCGTGATTCCGTACGGAGACGGCGTAAATTTCAATGACCTGAAAGTCGTTTGCGGTTTGACAGATGGAAATTTGAATCGCCACTTGAAAGTTCTTTTGGACGCCGGAATTTTATCGGTAGCCAAGAGCGGTAGCGGACGAACCACTAACAGCGTTTATAGTTTGACGGATTTGGGGCGTACCGCGTTTGAGAATTATTTGGATGCATTGGAATCGGTTGTGAAAACAGCGCAGTTGGCTGCACAGAAAACAGCTTCACAAGTAAATGTTGCGATGGAGTAAAAATTTTGCCCGTTTACTCTGTGAAACAAAGCGTACGGATTGTGTTGCCCCAGCCCGGTGCGATGAAAAGGAAGCTTGCGGCGAAGGGAAGGATCGAAGGGTCGCGAAATGTGGGGAAAACGTGCCGTCGCGAAAGCAATTTCGCGATCGCTTCGGGAAGGCCGGTGGCTATTGGCAGAATAGCGGAGGATACCGGTCTTTCCCGAAGCACTGGGGGTTGTTGTAAAGCGGAAGGTCGGAACGTGATGTGAATGTCTCCTCGCTGATCAGATCCCAATTGCAGTTTGTTGTTTAACGTTATCTGCTCCAGTTAACTGAACCAAAGAAACGTGTTCGGTATCGTTGATGGCAAATTGCATTGGGACTGGTCGGTTTAACATTGTCTTCAGTGTGGCACGGTCTTTCTTGAAAACGTGTTGCCTTGGTGCGGTCGTCTCGACTATTTGAACCAAACAAGGTAAACAGGCGTTTTCATCGTTGGGCCAAAAGCAGGAAGCAATGAATTCAGATAGTGTCGAGATCGTGCCGGTAACCAACCGTGCCCAACAAAAACAGTTCATGCAATTTGCCTGGGCTCATTATCGCGGAGACGAAAACTGGGTTCCTCCGCTTCGCATGAACCAGAAAGAGTTGCTTAATTTCAAGCGTCATCCGTTTTACGAGAACGCTGAAATTCAATCCTTCATTGCCAATCGCGGCGGCAAAATGGTTGGCAGAGTATCGGCAATTATCGACCACGGCCACAACACGCAGCACAAAGAAAAGCGTGGCATGTTTGGGTTCTTTGAAAGCGTTGACGACGAATCGGTTTCAACGGCGCTGTTGGATGCTGCGGCTCATTGGCATCGAGACAAGGGAATGCAGCACGCCAGGGGGCCGCTGAACCCTGCGATGAATCACGAATGTGGTTTGCTGGTTGACGGTTTCCAAATGCCGCCGACGTTCATGATGACTTACAACAAACCGTACTACGGAAAATTGATCGAATCGTATGGCTTTGAAAAAGCACAGGATCTTTACGCTTACTGGGGCAATCTTTCCATGCTGCCCGACCTCGACCCAAAAATCGGGAAGATCGCAGCGATGGCAAAGGAGCGATTCAACATTAACGTTCGGCGCATCAGCCGAAAGCACTTTGCCGAAGACGTAAAGAGTTTCTTGCGGATCTACAATAACGCTTTGCCGGGCACATGGGGATTTGTGCCGCTGACTGATTCGGAACTGAATCATATGGCCGACGGGTTAAAGCAATTGATTGTTCCTGAGATAACGACGATCGCAGAAATTGACGGGCGTCCGGTTGGTTGCGTTTTTGGATTGCTCGATTTCAACCCGATAATAAAAAAGATTGACGGGCGTTTGTTTCCTTTCGGATTTCTGCACCTGTTGTACGGAAAGAAGAACCTTAAAAAGATGCGTCTGGTCAGCACAAATGTTTTGCCCGAGTATCAAAAATGGGGCATTGGTGTTGTGTTGATTGCGAGGCTCAAAGAGGACGCTGAAGCGTGGGGTATTAACGAAGCCGAATTTTCCTGGGTGTTGGAATCGAACACTTTATCTTTGGGCACGCTTGAGCGTGGCGGGGCGATTCGGCAGAAAACGTATCGAATTTACGATAAAGTTTTGTCGTAAATGATCGACTCATTCAGCAAAGTTTGCCGCGCTGTTGAAAAGAACTGGCCTGGGAACCAAATTGGTGGCTGAATCTGCGAATTGTTTCTCTGGTTTGGACGATAATCGTTAACATAGTCTGATTAGTTCCAAATCGTTTAAAGCGCCACGCTCCCCTTTCAATGACGAAAAATAAAAAAGTCGTGATCACGGGGATGGGTGTGGTTTCACCGATCGGTATTGGCATCACCGAATTCTGGGACGCGCTGGTGCAGCGGAAAAGTGGCGTTCGTCTGAGAGAAGGATTTGAGGAACGGGATTGGCCGCTGAAGCTTTATGCACCCGTAGTCGGCTTTGATGGCAAACAGTGGGTCAAGCCCCGCAAATCCATGAAGGTGATGTGCTTGCCGATCCAGTTCGGTTATACAGCAGCGACGATGGCACTTGAGCAATCCGGGTTGGCCGAATTTGAAATGGATCCCAATCGGATGGGGACGGTATTTGGCAGCGAGACGTTTTTTGCTGATCCGCTTGAAGTCGCCGATGTGTTTCGTAAGTGCGTGCAAAAACAGAACTATGAGCACGACCGATGGGGCGAATTCGCGATGCGCAACATCCAACCATTGTGGATGCTTAAATATTTGCCGAACATGGTTACTTCACATATTTCGATTGCAGCCGATGCACGGGGGCCAAGTAATTCAATTTGTCAGGGCGATGTTTCCAGCCTGTTGGCTTTAATCGAAGGTGTTGATTTGATCCGTCGAGGCAGTTGCGATGTTGTAATCGTGGGCGGCACTGGCTGCCAAACATCACTTTCGGGAACGCTCTATCGAGGCCAGGAGGAGATGAGTCGCCGAGTTGACGATCCGGAAAACGCTGTCCGGCCATTTGACGCTGACCGAGATGGCCGTGTTTATGGTGAAGGTGCTGGTGCAATGATTATTGAATCAGAAGATTTCGCTCGGGCCAGGGACGCTGAAATTCTTGGTAATGTTGATTCGTATTCGCGTGCTTTTTGCCCGCAGATCGCCAGTGGAGATGATTCAGACGCGGTTTCCGATTCGATTGCAGCAACGATTCAAACGGCCATGGAGCGGTCGAATTCGAAAAGCAAAGATTTCTCGCATATCAACTCTCACGGCTGTTCAGAAATACAAAGTGACATTCATGAAGCGAAAGCTTTGCGGCAGTGCTTTTCCGACGTGCCAGTTGTTGCTTATAAGTCGAATCTTGGCCACCTTGGACCTGGCAGCCCGATCATTGAATTAATTGGATCGATTCTTTCTGCGAAACAGGGCAAGGTTATTCCCGGTCGTAACTACGACCATGCGGATCCAAATTGCCCTATCAATGTGGCCCAAGAGGTTGCCGATTTCGATGCTAATCAAAGCAAGATTTTGAAGTTGGCGTATGCTCAAACCGGGCAAATCGCCAGCGTTGTCATAAGCTGTGATTCTTGATTTCACAATTTGATATCGCAACGACAGTAAGTCTTTTAAAAACCCCGTCATTAACGCATCTACCCACAGTTCAGGGGGGGTGGGTAGGCTAGCCTGATTGACCTTGTTTTTTGATTCTGCTAAATTCATGCCAACTTGAAATGCAAACATCGATCTATTTAAGAAGAAGTTCTATGTCTACACGTTTATCACTTGCACTTACTATTTCTTTGGCCCTTTTTGGCGGCCAGTCTGTTTTTGGAGACATCATCGGAGGATCTGCAGGATTTGTTAATGGCGACATTCTCGACGCTCCTGACAATACAGTAATGAGTACCATTACGATTACAGAATCAGGATCGATTGAAGACATCACAGTTACCATTGAAGGAATCGAACATACAAATGTTGGTGACTTGATCGCGGAACTGCGTTTTCTAGGTGACAATGGACCAGATGAGCCAGCCTATTTGTTCTTCCGCCCAAATGTAGATGGGCAGGATTTTCTTGGTTCGCGTTCGAATTTTGGTGACGGACAAGGTGGTCGTGGTACTTACTCTTTTGGCTCAACCGGAGCCAACCTTTGGGAAGAATCTGCGATCGGAGATGAAGAAGACGTTCCTCAGCAACAGTATTTCACTTCTGATGAATTGGGTTTGCCCCATGACCTTGGCGGTTCGGAATTCTTTGAAGGATTCAACACGCAGGGGCAGTGGCAATTGGTAATCACCGATGCCAACGATTTTGGCTTCAACGAAGGTTTTGTAGAAAGCTGGTCAATCGAATTTGATGCAGTCGTTGATGCAATTCCAGAGCCAAGTTCAGCACTGTTGATCGTTTGTGGTGCCGCAGCAGTTGCAAGTCGCCGCCGCCGCTAGACGTTGCGGAAAAAAACTGGTTTTTTCCGAATAATCGCTTTGATTGGTATGGTTGACCTTATTTAAGGTCAACCTCTGGGCCCGGATTTTCCAGGCAATTTGATTTGTGGTAATTTCGCCTAGAATGGAATTACCTTTATTTCGGATTGTTCGACGGGTCTATTTGCCGATGCCTAGTTTTCAAAGTCTTCAATACCGCTTGTATTTGAAGCGGGCAATGCTGTTGGTATTGTTCATTGGGGTTTCTGCAGGTCTCTATTTTGGCTTGATCTCCGAGCAGGGGAAAAAGCTCGTCGACAGCGTTCGCGATTTGGGTCAGGTCTCGGTTGAAAAGAATGATACTTCTGAAAACCTGGGCCTTAGTGACTTTGAAAGATTTCTTCAGCGAGCTTCTTCTCAGCAGCTGATTTTAAGATCTACCGAGCTGGTTGATGATCCTACGAAAGAGATTTTGATTCGTTTAGATACGCAGCAACGGAAGCAACGAATCGCGGACCACTTGATACAACAGGTTGACGATCAGCGGGCAGTAGCAGTTGGAGTCGCAAACAAGCTTGATTCCTTGCGTACATCATTGCTTATCAAATTTGACAACGGTCTGGCGGATATTGAGTCGATCGAATATCTCAAAAAGTTCGCGACATTGCATGCCAACAGCGACAATGAACGAGTGGATCAACAAGCCAGTTTGTCCCGCGCCAGCGTTCAATTGATTTCTGAGCTGTATGTTTCCGATTCAGATTCATTCGAGTTTTCTGACCAAGCAGCGTTAGAGTTTAAAAGTATTTGTCGCAGGTTTCGCGACAATGAATTCGTCGCAGAGCAATTGTTTGGGTTGCTGCAACGAATTTTTGTGCATTCACCCCAGTCAGAACAGAAAAAGTTTTCCAAGTTGTTTACCGCGGGTTACGAGAACAGCGAGGTGGCTCGCCTGCAAAAAATGGCGGGTGAAGTAAATAACAGACTCATAGATTCGGAATTTGAGCTCGTCGATATTTTCGACTCGGTTGATTCGTTACGGGGTGAAGCAGTCAAAAAATTGCGAACGCAAATTCTGGACGTTTTTCAGACAGGATTTGTTTCGGTCGCGGGTTCCCAGCGGATTTTCAAAAGCATTCAGGATATCGCACGTTATGGTGATTATGAGACTGCGCTTGAATTGTCGGACGCGTTGCAGTCCAAGATCGCCGCAAAGCCAGCCTTGCAATCCTTGAATTTGAAGAATAATAAACTGAGTATGCAACTAAAACTTGCCGGGAAACAAATTCCAGATAATGTCTTACTTGAATTTGATGGCTCGGCTTATCGATTCAAGTTTCCTGCTGCCAAAGTTAAAGCGGTTTGCTTTATGCCCAAGGAAGCATTCAAAAATGCCGATAGATTGCTGTTCAATATTATGCGAACGGCCGGTAAATTCGTCGCCAGAAAAGATTTCAGTCTGACAGCCGTTTATATTGACTACGGGGATAGTCCGAAAGCGCTCGCCGAAGTTGAGAAGATGAAACGGCTCATAAGCGTAGTCGATTTTTGCCGTTTGGATGCGACTTCGGTTGAAGGCAGTGAATTTGTTGAGCAGTTGGCGATGATTGATCCACCGATGCTGTTGTTGCTTAACAGTGACGAGCGGATTGTGTCGATCGATGTAACCGAAAAGGAATTCGGTGATCGCTTTCTTAAATTGATTAAGTAGTGCCTGGCAACGGATTTTATGTCCATGCCGTTAAATACAAGGTGCTTAAGTTCTGGCGATGTGCGTCGCTGTACATGTTTGAAATCGGAACGATTTTAGGCGTTTGAGGCTCACCGTGGATCGCGTAAGATTAAATCTGGGTTAGCGATCCGAACTGCTACTGACTGGAACTAAAAATGTACGTGTTGAAGCCATTGTTAATCATCGCCATCTGCTGTGGACTGTTTTGTGGTTGTGAAAAAGCAAAGCAAGCTAAGTCGGATTTTCATGATGGACACAGCCATTCCCATGGCGAAGACGGGCATTCTCATTCTCACGAAGGTGGAGCCCATCTTCATGATCAGGAAACGGAATCGGAATCGGACCATCTGCACGGAATCCATGGAGGACACAAGTTCACATTCCAGCCGGCCGACTATGTTGGCGAGTGGCTGGTTACCAGTGAAGATGTGACGAAGGTTTTTGTTCTCGATAGCAAAGGCGAGAAAGCGGAACCGGTAAAAGCAGATACCTTTGAACTCAAACGCGGTGACACGGTTTTCGCGTTGGATCCGGTGGCAACGGATTTGGAAGGCAGGACGGCGACTTATATGCTCGCGGATCAGGATCTGTCGATCGCGATCAATCTTGGTGTCGAAGTAACGATGCAGGTGGGAGACAATAAATACACCGGGAAAATTGCAGCTCCCAAGTCGCATCAACACTAGTTTTTTGTGGGCGATCGGATTTGCCAACCAAACGATTAGCTAATTGTCACGAACCTGCTTGATCAAAAATACCAAACTTCGTAAGATCTTATTGAGACAGAGAAGTTCTCTTTTTGTCTTTTTTTCGGCGTTTTTTCGAGCTGATCTCAATAAGCCATGTCCAAGTCAACTCATCCGAGCCGATCATCGGTCAAAGTTTCACTGACGCCTGAACAGCGGTTTGAAGATTATTTACAATCGCGCGGAATGAGAAATACCGACCAGCGACGAGCGTTAATCAAGGTTGTGTTTGCCGAACACGATCATTTTGATGCGGACCAATTGATGGAACAGCTGCCCACAAAAGGTTGTGACGGATACGTCAGTCGGCCAACCGTCTACCGTACATTGAATGAATTTGTAGATGCTGGCTTGTTAAAGAAGTTTGATTTGGATGGGCGCAGTGTTTACGAACACGATTACGGTTACCCACAACACGATCATTTCTATTGCAATCGATGTCACAATTTGATCGAGTTTCAAAACGAAGATTTGTCCAGCATCATTCAGGAAATTGCTGAAGAACACAATTTTCAAACTCGCTCGCACAAATTGCTGATCACGGGAGTATGTGATAATTGTCGACTGAATCGACAAAGAAAGCGCCGGCGAGTAGATCGGATTTGAGTCCGCCGCGGCCGTGTGAGTTTGGTCGCTTGGCAATCAATAGTTGAGCGTGGCTGGCTTCAGGCTTCAAAGTCGTCAAAAAATTCATCTAAGACCCAACGCGCGGACGGCATTAAGCATTCGACAAGAAGTTTGCGACTTGTTCAAAGAAAACTTTTACTTCGAAAACTTTATTGTTTGGGATACCGGTTTCTTCCATCGCTTCGTTCATGAGTTTCAGCCAACGATCTCGCTCTGCGACTCCTATTTTGAAAGGCATATGTCGCATTCCCAATCGTGGATGCCCCCTTTGGCTGATATAGCGGTCCGATCCACCAAATCGATAAACCAGAAAATCACATAGGCGTTGTTCAGCACCTTCCCAGTCATTTTGCGGATACATTGGACCGATCAAATCGTCCGTTTTGACGCGACGATAGAAGGCTGCGACCATCGCAGTAATTTTTGCTTCGTCGAAGGCCTGGTTTTCATCTGATGGGTTTTGAGCGTTCATTGTCGAAGATGTTAACCTGTCTGACTTGAGTTCACAATTTGTTATCAAATATTTCTCACCATTGTGTTCCCTTGGCACCCGCTTAAGCTGGATTGCATTAAAAAAACGACTCGGAGAGTCGAGCTACTTTCGCACATTGGGTTGAGCTACAACAAAAAAAAGCTCGAGCCACTTGGCTCGAGCTATCTTCAGATTTACTTGAAGTATTCAGTGATCTATTGGCCGCTTACACTCGCTGTTCAGAGTTTGAAGGCGAAGAAGAACCAATTTCCGAGATAGATTTAATCTCGTTCAATACTTCTGATTCAATGGTGGAACCTTGCGAGGCAGCATTGGCGAGCAACCTTGCTTGCTTTGGCCAATTCTCATGATTGGGCAATTGGAACCTGGTTTCGTAACTCGCGAAAATATCAGAAAGCTGCCGAGCATCCATTTTTGCGATTTGCTCGAAGCTTTGAATTCCCTTGGATTTCAAGAATTTTTGAGTTGCAGGGCCGATGCCGTGGATTTTCGTCAAATCATCTGATGATTGAGAATTTGTATTCCGGGTTGAGCCAGGCCGTGTTCTAGTCGAATCTTGCTGTCGCGTTTCCTGCTGATCCAGGTTTTTGCGCTGCCATGATTTCAAGCCAGTCCAGTCAAAATTCATTGCGAATTTTGCCTGCTCCGACCAGCTTCTGGTATCAATAAGCTGGAATTGTGAGCCCGCTTGAGAAAAGATTTCTGACAATCGACTTGGGTCAGCCTGGTAAAGTTTCGCGTACGTATCGATTCCCGATTGACGCAGCAAGATCGCAGATGCTGTATCGATTCCAAGAACCCTGGTTAGGTCTTGTCCATCAGAATTAAACGTCTCCCGAGATTCGTGAGCCGTTTCGACGTTCGGAGAATCGGTTGGCTTCTGCAATTGCGACCGTTCGCCTTGTTCTGTGTAAGCAACTTGCTCAATCCATTGCTTAAGTTGCGAAACACTGGTGTTTGTTCCAGCGGCTACTTTTACCAATTGCGCCTCACTGGCGTTCTGCAAATCGTGGTTAGAACGGAAGCCGGCTTGGTACAATGACTTCTGGATTTGTAGGTCGGTAGGATTGATTCGACCGGAGTTATCGCAACCTTTGTTGTCGTTCGTTCTTGAAACGGTTGCGTTCGATTGAAAGCCAGGAAATACATGTTGAGTTTCTGCTGCGATTTTGTCCTGCGATTCAACGTTGTGCGGCTGATGCGGCATTTCAGGTTGAATTTGTTTTTGGTCGCATTCAGTTTCACAGCTGTTTTCGCACGAGTGATTTACTTCGGTCGATAACTGGCTGGTTCGAGAAACACTTCTGTTAGTTTCCGCAAATTCACTTTTGGCAATCTTCAACTCAGGTACATCGTCTTGAGCAACAGATTTAGTCGTTGAATTTAGAGAAGCTAATTTAGTTGACGCGAATTGCTGTTGTTGCGTCTCGATGTTTAATTCTGAAACGGATTCATCGGCAATGCGAGTCGATGGAGTATTTGTGTCAGTTGACGCTGTCACCGTTGTAGACTTGCGAGTCGTTTGCGTAGATCCCGCTCTAGTGACCGGTGTTTCCAACTCAGCTACATCGTCTTGAGCAACAGATTGAGTCGTTGAATTTAGAGAAGCTAATTTAGTTAACGCGAATTGCTGTTGTTGCGTCTCGATGTTTTCTGAAACGGAATCATCGGCAATGCGAGTCGATGGAGCCTGTGTATCAGTTGATGCTGTCACCGTTGTAGACTTGCGAGTCGTTTGCGTAGCTCCCGTTCGAGTGACCGGTGTTTCCAACTCAGCTACATCGTCTTGAGCAACAGATTGAGTCGTTGAATTTAGAGAAGCTGATTTCGTCGACACAAACTGTTGTTTTTGCGTCTCGATGTTTAATTCTGAAACGGATTCGTCGGCAATGCGAGTCGATGGGGACTGTGTATCTGCTGACGTCGTTACAGTTGAAGCTTCACGAGTGGATTGCGTGGATTCTGCTCTAGTGACCGGTGTTTGGCGCTTTCTATTGCTGATTCCAAATAGTTTCCAACCGAACCAGCCTAGCAGCGGTAGCAATAGCCACGGTAGCAGCATCCACCAAAATCCACCGGCTCTAGTCGCCTTTCGCACTGGTTGCTTTCCAGCAACACGAGCGTTTGAAGATTTTCGTTGGCCTGTTGTTGGTCTGGCGAATTGCTTTGAAGCAGGACCAGCCAATGTAGCAGGGCCTGTCAATGTAGCGGGACCAGTAGCTTTGTCGGTTTGAACCATTTCATCGGTAGAACTGCGATTCTTTTTGGTGTCGCGGGCAGGTGCTTTTTCTAGTTGGGGTACCGTGCTTAAGGTGGCAGCACCCGATCCAAGTAATTGAGTTTGAGCAGTTGAAGGTAAGTCTGAATCCATTTCACTTACTTCATTCTGCCAACGATGATCATGAACTTCCGTTAAATCGGACGGGTTGTTGTCCTGATTGAAGGATTGCTCAACGGCAAACGATTGGCTATTTGGGATGGATGATTGAGGCTGGGGTTGAGGTTGAAGGTAAGGAACCGACGGTTGGGCTTCCAGTTCCACTTGCTCTTGCAGAAACAAGTTTTCCTGGTTGTTGATTCGAGAAAGTTCAGTCTGCTGCGGCGTTTGAGTTTGATACTGGAACTGGTTGCTTTGAGGTTGCTCGAAGTCTGGTTTAGCAAGTGCATGTGAAAGCTGATTTTGTGCTTTCGCAGGCGCTGGTGTCGATTGTGTTTGATGCAGAATGTTGGTTTTTGGTTGTGGGTTGGCAGGATTGATTCCGTTGTATTCAACAACCGTTTGCGTTGGGGAATCCAACGTTTGCGTAAGTGGCTGAGCGTTCCAAAAACTGTGTGACTTGTAGGACTGAGTGGTTGTCTGTTGTTGAGACATTGCACCGCGGTGGTTCCAGTCGAATGGGATGTGTTGTCCGCTGGTTCCAAAAAACAAACCGTTTACCCACATCAGCTCGCTTTGAGTCTGGTGGTTTTGTAAAGTTGGGCTTGTTGTTTGCAACTGAGCGGACACTTCAGTGGAGCAGCACGCTAGAATCATGCAGCTGAAAGTACATGTGATTAGCTTAGTAATCATGTTTGGTTCCTTGTTTGGAAGAGATGTTTGTGGGTAGCAAAACACTAGTGCGCACCAAAACCGATATGCGATTTGTTTGGTAATTTGTGTGGGCTGTCACGTCTGACGTGCAATTCACGTGAGAATTCGCGGCTGGAATTGGACTAGGGTTTCCCCCGAAGCCTGAGCGTTTATTTTCGCGCAGCAAAACAAACGCAGAGATTCGCACTAAGCAGCCGTGTGAAGAAGGGCTGCGCCGCGAACCGCTGGCGCACAGTGACACAATCAATAGATGGTTGCTAATTAGCCGCCGATCAGGATCAAGACAAATGGCGCGACATCCAGCAGATCAACTACACCGTCGCAGTTTATATCGGCTTCGCAGCTAAACTTGCTGTTAAGAATCGCCTGTACAAATGGTTCTACATCAAGCAGGTTGACATCACCGTCGTTGTTGACGTCACCTCTTGGAAAACCGCACGAATCAATGGCCACCTCGATTATTACCATTAGGTTAAATTCGATCCCCATCGCATTGAATGGTCCATCATTGATGGTCCAGTTAAATGCAGACAGGCCTGTAAAGTCGTACGAGCCTTCTGCATCTTCGATACTTAACGACGATAATACGTCGCCCGTGTAAGTGACCATGAAGTCATTTGAAAACTGCCCAAATTGGCCGGTTTGATTCAAGGGAACGCCAAAAGGGTTGTCGACACTCGTCGATATGAAAAAACCATCAACAGCCGGGTCATCGTTGCGTATTACGAAAAACGGTGTTGAGCCTGCTGGGAATGGATTTTGCAGCGAAACTGAATTACCGTTTTCAAAAAACAGGTTAAGTGAGAAAGCGTCGTTCAGGATTGGATATCCACGTGTCGGGAAATTTGAACTGTCTTCGAAATCCATGGCGTCCAAAAGCAGAGACATGGCTACGGATTCGCCAGCGCTAACATCCCCTAATTCTCCAGTGGTGATTTGGTTGAATTCGACTTCGCCAAGAATATCTACCACGTAAGTTTGAGCGATAAGAATGTTTGGCAAAGAGAATGCCAATCCAAAAATCAATGCTAAACAGAATTTGCCGAAGTAGTGGGTAAATGTAGACATAAATGCACTCAAGCTGAAAGAATGAAGTCGATTAGCGGCACCCTTTTGAAGAGTATTGTATGCGTTGGATTTGTGTTGCCTAATGAATTCTAGAAAAACGTGTCGCTAATCCGATTTTCTATCTGCATTGGCATCTGATTCGAGCCGCTTTAGCCGAATGTTTTTGAATTTTGACGAGGTCTGAAAATTACTCAGTCCTAGTGGGCGGGACGGAAGTGTTTCGTTGCGAAGCGAAATTTTTCTGCCATCAATATTCAGATCGACGACACGTTCTTTGTCGACCCATACCTGAATTTGCTTGGGCGTGACGCGCACTTTGATCGCGTACCATTGGTTGGTCTTATAATTTTTCAAGGTGCGAGTCGCATTGTCGGACGCATCCTTGTTGTCAATGCAGGAAAGACCAGTAACAACACCGCCCCATCCGCCCGCTATAAAAGTACAATGCGATTGTGCAACTGGGAAAGTAAGGCCGCAAAAAAAATCGTCTCCTTGTGTCTTCATCGCATCGAAAGATAGCTCGTAGTTGGTTTTTGGCAGGTCTTTTCCAGTGTATGTCACTCCGCTCATTGGGTAGCCAGCCTCAACAACCAATTCGCCGTCGACGATTTGACAATCGCCTTCGCCGCCAAAGTTGGTGACTTTCCATCGAGCTAAAGTCTTGCCGTCGAAAAGTGAAATTGTTTTCGCCTGCGCTTGGGCATCGGCTTCTGATTTTGAGCGGTTGGGTGAATTCTCTTGCGCGTCGATTGAGTAACCGAGCGTGCAATTGACGATTAGAAACAGAATCGAAAAGTGAATGAGCCTGTTGTTCATTTGGTGGTTCAATTCAAATTAAGGCTTAGCGCCCGCTTGCGTGGTCGAGCCGTCGGGATTCAGTCGCAGTACGGATTGAGAGCCGTTGACCAGCTTTACTTCAATCTGCTCCAGCACACGTCCAAGCTTCTGACTGCCTCGGCCCAGGAACAGAACCGCAGCACTTTGTGAAAGATAGCTTTCAGACGAACGGACTTCATGAAGTTGTTTCGTAGAGTCGCTGTAAGTGGCAACGATTTTGGCTCCAATCACATCATTGTTTTTACCAAGATCCTGAAGCTTGATTGCCACGACATCGTTCTGGGAGTACTGGTTGATAAACAATTGTGGCTTGTCGTTGTTTTTTCCGACCAGAAAATCGGGGCGGCTATCTTCGTTGAAGTCAGCGATCGTCAAACTGGTTGCGTCGCCGGTGACAACCAGCCCGCTTTGATCCGCTCGAACGGCTTCAAAGTCTCCTGTACCATTGCCAAGGAACAATTGACTGACGCCTCCATCCATGTAGCCGGTTTCGCGTTGCGGCCCGTAGAAATTTTGCACGACGTATAGATCGAGGTTCCCATCACCATTGAAGTCACAAAGTTTGCTGCCAAAAATCGGACTCGCTTGCGCGACGGCTGGCAATGGTTTGAATTCGAAATTTAGAGTTGAGTCGGTTGATTGGTTGATCCAGATTCCCGATGCAAGGCTGTTGGCTTCGAACCTTGTCGCGTCGTCCAGTTTTTCTTCCGTATAGATCATGTCGAGCGAAGAAATCGCAAACTCGTGATACGTTGGCAACTTTTCCTTAACCATTGGCATGGCATGCGAGGAACAACTCAGGCCGCGTCTTGGGAAACAGGTCTCGTTTTCAAATTTTGCTTCGACGATCCGTTTGCGACCAAGCCCTTCGAAATCACCGTAGTACAGCAATTCCGGCTTCTCGTCACTTGCCTTGTATTTAGTATTCAGTCCGACGTTGCCAACCACGAAATCCGTGTCGCCATCGTTATCGATATCGCCAGCACATAAGCTGTTGAACCAGCCTAATTGGCCATCCAATCCTGCTTGCTGAGTATGGTCCTGAAATTCACCGTCGACATTTTTAAACAATCGAACCGGTCCCCAATCAAGGGTGAGCAACAAGTCGCACCAATCGTCTCCATCGACGTCGCTCCAGATTGCTGACGTTACCATCCCGACATCGGAGAGCCCTTTGGCGATTTCATTGGTTACGTCTTCAAATTTCCCGTCGTTGTTTCGAAGCAGATAGGAACGCGGCGATTCGGGATACGAGCCGGGTACGATTCTGCCGGGCAACACCAGATCCAGGTCACCGTCTTTGTCAAAGTCAGCAGCAGCAACCGCGGCACCGCTGGTAATCATCTCTGGCAAGTGCTCCGTCGATTTCTCGAAATTGCCGGCACCATCATTCAAATACAATCGGTCCTGCAAAATCGGATCGTCGGGACCGCATTCGACTCCGCCGCTAACGACGTAAAGATCCTGATCTCCGTCTGCGTCTGCGTCAAAGAAAAGTGCACCCATGTCTTCCGCCTTTGAGTCAGCGGTGAAGCACTTCAATTTTTTGCGAGCGAATTCGCCTTTGCCTAGATTCTCGACCAGGATGCCAGTGGAATAGGACGCACCGCCCATGAAAAGATCATCGTCACCATCACCATCGATATCTCCCCACGCCAAACCTGGCCCCATTTGGGAATGTTTGTTGGGAAGCAATGGCTGACGTTCGAAATCGTCGTATTGCAATTCAGAATGGGAAAGTTTCGTTATCGCGTTGTCGACAGATTTGAAGGCTGGCTGATCCTGTTTTGGAGTTTGTGCCACCGCTTCGGATGCTTGAACGATTTTATAGAGTCGACCAGCTTGCAGATTTTCAAGTTTTTGTACCGAGCCACCTGGCCAATGGATCGTTGCCGATTCGATTGAGTCTGCTGTTCCGATGCCAAAATGCGCAACGCTTTCGCTGGTGGACATGAATCCGCGTGTGGGACTGATGTAGCGAGTCAGAATTTGTGGGTTATCGGCAAGCGTGACGTCGACACGCGCACCGTAAGCGTTTCGGTTACACGTGTTTCCGATCAGCTTGAAGCGTATTGAATTCTCGGATTCCAGATCGTTGCGAAAAACTTTTACCGGCTCCTCAAACCCTTGTACGACGATGTCCAGGTCCCCGTCGTTGTCCAGATCGCCCACTGCCGAACCCATGCTCACACCAAGATGATCCAGGCCCCACTTCGATCCAACGTCTTTGAATTTCAAATCACCTGAGTTTTTAAATGCCATGTTTTTCAGGCGGAATGGTTCTTGGGCTGCCCAGAATTTTGCTGCGAATTGCGCCGGATTAACGTTAGAGTCTTCAGACTCTTTGGCTGCGGCCACCATGTCTGCCAACTCGTTTTTCAAATCACTATTAAACAAATCGCGCGTCATGCCATTGGTGAAGAACACATCGCGAAACCCGTCGTTATCAAAGTCTGCAAATTTGACTGTCCACGTCCAATCCGATTTTGCCAAGCCTGACAGATAAGCAATCTCGCCGAACTGATCGGTACCGGTATTGAGGTACAACGCGTTGCGCATGTATTGCGGAGGGTCGACTGCGTTAAGAAACCAGGCATTGCTATCGGGTCCACTCATGCCGCCCATCGATAGTTTGTCACGGTAGTGGTTAGTGCCGGCCATGTCCGACGCGAGGTAATCCATTAGCCCGTCGTTGTTGATGTCAGCAAAATCGGAACCCATGGAATACCAAGGGGTGTGGGGTAAAGCTGTTTTGCTGACGTCTGAAAATGTGACCTTTCCGTTGCTGTCGGGCCCATTGTTGCGATACAGAAAATCTGGTCCTTTGAAATCGTTTGCGACGTAAAGGTCTGGCCGCCCATCGCGATTGTAATCCCACCAGGATGCAGACAGTCCGATGTATGGTTGCAGGCCGATTCCAGATTCTTCGGTGACTTCGACAAACTTGCCGCCATCGTTTCGGTAAAAATGATCGAATTGGCCAGCTCGCGATTTTTGGAACCCGCCATCCGGATGCTTTACAAGAAAAATCCTCTCGCGAAATTCCGGGGCCACACGTGGCGGCTGGCCTCGCTTGCGAATGACTTGTGGCTTATTGATTGTGGTCTTGGGCTTTTGATGGTTGGTAACCAGGTACCCGTCCAGGTCGCCATCCAAATCGTAGTCGGCAAAATTCATAACGATGCTCGAACCATTGAAATCGAGTCCGCAGGCGGCCGCTTGTTCAGTGAATTTTCCGCCGTTGTTAATGTACAACCGGTTGGGACATTCGTAGCCGCAAATATAAAGATCAAGCAAACCGTCGTTATTAATATCAGCAAACGTGGTTCCGACGGCCCACATTCCTGACGGATCGATGCCAACCTTTTGCGTGACATCTTCAAATTTCAAACCTTGGAGATTTCGATACAATCGCCCCGCATCACTTTGACGCGCGATATAAACATCTTGCCAACCATCGTTGTCGTAATCACCAATCGCAACGCCGCATCCGAACGTACCTACGATTAAACTGGCATGCCGCGGTGGCGGATTCCAAACATGTACCAAATCAATGCCAGTTTCGGTCGGATCCATATCCGTAAATTTTCCGTTGGCAATGTTTTCTGTAAACGGCTGACCTTCCAAATCTGCTGCTTCGGCGATCGGCGTGGTTGGCGATATTGAAGACGACTGCATCGTTTCGGCGGAATGGTCGATCGAACCAACGCTGTTTTTTTCGCTTTTACTTTCGTTTTCAACGGTCGCCTGATTGTCTGTGCAACCAACGAAAAAGGATGGGATTGTGATCGCCAAAATCACAGACATGCAAATACTTTGGTAGCAACGAGCTGACTTGAACATGTTATTGTGGTCGCCATGAAATTTGAGGCAAAAAATCGATTCCTTATTTTAAGCTAAGCAGGTTTATGTCTGCAAACACTCTTGAAACAATGTCAGGAATATTCACAGCTAATGTCGACGACAGGTTCACGGCTGTAAGCAAATTGTGGATTGTAGGCGGACTGCAGGTTCACGGATCGCTGGTGCGGTGCAAAGGAATTGCAGATCAACGAGGCCCTTGAAACCCATTTTTGTCCGAGACTGGCTCTGAGCAGGCAGGTAACCTTTCAAGTTCGACGCAAAAAGGACAATTGACCAGCGGTGCAAACCTTAAATCTGATACTTACGGACTTGGCTGAAAGCTCGTGTTGGGAAAATCACGAGGTCGCTAAAGCCAAAGCGAAGGGTGATAATTATTCTAAACTAGCCAGCTTTACGTATTGGCGTACCGGAAAGTGGAATTCGCGATTAAGTCGTTGACGGTCTTCGTGTGCTCCACTACAAGGGTTCGTTTGGCTTGTCGCTGCGGTGTAGGAAGATTCTGAAACAGATCGATAGAAACTAATGTCAAAATCAAAAAGAGTTTTACTGATTGGCTGGGATGCAGCCGACTGGAAAGTGGTTCATAAACTGATGGACGAAGGCAAGATGCCGACTGTTCAACGACTCGTTGATAACGGGACGATTGGGAATATGGCTACGCTGCATCCTCCTTTGTCGCCGATGTTGTGGACTTCGATCGCAACCGGAAAGCGTCCATATAAACATGGGATTTATGGATTTACCGAACCGACGCCAGACAAAATGTCGGTGCAGCCGATGACCAATGTTTCGCGGCGATCGAAAGCGCTGTGGAATATCTTGAATCAAAACGATATGAAATCGTTGATAGTCGGTTGGTGGCCAAGTCATCCTGCCGAGCCAATCAACGGTGTGATGGTTTCGGATTTCTTTTGCAAGGTGCCGCGAAAACCTGGTGACCCTTTTAAATTGATGTCGAATAGCATCCATCCAGAATCGCTTACTGAGGTTTTGAACAAAATGCGTGTGCATCCCAGTCAACTGGCGCCGCAGCACGTTTTGCCGTTTGTTCCAAATGCAGCCAAAATCAATCAGGATCAGGATTCACGTTTGTCTGGTTTAATGAGAACCATTTGTGAGTGTGTCTCGTTGCACCGGGCTGGAACGACGTTACTGCAAACTCAAGAATGGGATTTTGCGGCTATTTACTACGATGCGATCGATCATTTCTGTCACGGCTACATGAGATTTCATCCGCCACAACAATCGCATATCACTGATGAAGACTTCGAAATCTACAGCAACGTGGTCACGTACGCGTACATTTATCACGACATGATGTTGGCCAAGGTCCTTGAAGCTGCTGGAGAAGATGTGACTGTCATTCTGATGTCAGATCATGGTTTTCATCCGGATCATCTGCGACCCAAATCAATCCCTTCTGAGCCAGCGGGCCCTGCGATTGAACATCGAAATCTGGGGATATTCATTGCCAGTGGCGATGGTATCAAGAAAGACCATGTTATCAATGGAGCCAATTTGTTGGATGTTGCGCCGACGGTTTTAACCATGTTTGGCTTGCCCTTTGGCGAAGACATGGACGGGCGTCCGTTGCTTGATATTTTTGAAGACGAAATTCAACCCGAGACAATTCCTAGCTGGGAAGACGTTGAAGGCGATGACGGGCAGCATTCTGGCGATCGTCAACTGGATCCGGCCCAGTCCAAGGAAACGATGGAACAGCTGATTGCATTGGGGTATATCGACCGCCCCGATAAAGATTCGACGGTAGCGGTTGCCAATTGCGAGCGGGAATTAGATTACAACCTGGCGAGAGCATTCATGGATGGCGATCGGTATGGAGACGCGATCCCGTTGTTGGTCAAGCTATACAATGAAAATCCTATTGAGTTCAGGTTTGGATTGCAACTTGCCAATTGCTTTCAAGCCATGGACCGCACGGCCGATTTGGAAACGCTAGTGGCTGATCTGAATGAGCGTTGGCGGATCGCTCAAGGCGTCGCAAAAACGAAGTTGAGACATATTGCGAAAATCACCAAAGAACGACGGATACAATTTCGTGAATTGAAAAAAATGGATGAGGAGAATGAGGAAAGTGGAAAAGATCTGCCAAAGCTTGCTCAATACGACATGCGTGGTAGACCGCTTTTATACAGCCCAGCCGAAGCGACTGCTCTTCGAAAAATCCGAGCCGTGGCCAAAGGCAACCCACAAGTTCTCGATTTTCTTTCCGCTACGATTGCTGCTTCAAAAGGCGAATTTGAAAACGCAATCGAGTTTATGGAAAAAGCTGAGGCATCGAAGTCTGAAAACCCAATGTATCACGTTCAGCTAGGCAATTTTTATCTGGGACTGGAACGTCCAGACGACGCGCTACGCGCGTTTGGTCGAGTACTCGAAATCGATGATCTGAACCCAAGCGCGTTACTTGGCCTGTGCCGCAGTAATATTCTGTTGGGCAAACCAAAAAAAGCAGCTGAATATGGCCAGCAGGCAATCGGCTTGAAATACCATTTTCCAGTTGGTCATTTCTACCTGGGTGAAGCGCAGGCCATGCTGAAGCAGTTTGACGCTGCAATCGGTTCTTTCGAAACCGCGCTAGCACAAAATCCAAACTTCATTGAAGCTCATCATCGACTGGCCGAATTATATCGAACCAAAGCCAATCAACCGCAAATTGCGGATGAACATGTGTACGCTGCCAAGCAGTTGGTCAATGAAGTAAGCGAATACCAGGAGGAAATCGAAACTATAAAGCTTGAGCCTGTTGATCAGGAAGAGTTTGAAAGCCAGCTGCCAAAATTTGATACTGAAAACTCTGCTGATTTTGTTCGGTGCATTGGCCAGCCAAAGGCTTTGATGCAGCATTTGGAAACGCAACCCGAAGTCAACGAAAAAGAAATTGTAATCGTCACCGGGCTGCCCAGATCTGGGACTTCCATGATGATGCAAATGCTGACAGCCGGAGGGCTTGAGCCGTATATCGACGATACTCGCAAAGCGGATCAAAGCAATCCGAAAGGCTATTATGAATCAGAGAAAGTCAAAAAACTGGCTTACCAAAACAACTTTATTAGTTCATGTGAGGGCAAGGTAGTAAAAATCGTTGCTCCGCTGATTTCGTACCTGCCCCAAAATCTGAAATACAAAATCGTATTGATGAATCGTGACGTCGACGAGATCGTTCGCTCTCAAAACGCGATGCTTGAGGCATTGAATCGTACCGGCGGAAATATTACGGACGAAAAATTCAAACAAATTTTTCTTGGGCAATTGGTCTCTTTCAGGCAGCTAATGCGTTTAAACAATATTTCATATTGTGAAATTTCGTATAGGGATGCGGTGGCAAATCCCGCGGATACAATTGCAAAGGTGAACGAATTTTTGGGTATGGGTTTGAATGCTGAGAGTATGGCCGAGGCCATTGATCCGTCGTTATACAGACAAAAAGGAAAAAGTTAGTCGAATTTAATGTGGATTCGAATTGGCTTGGAATTTGCTTCAAGCATTTGTTGTTTGCATTTCGAAACAAGTCAATTTATCATATTGACTGTCCTAAAATACAGTTCGTTTAAGTTTAAAGTTTAAAAACACTTCCCCCGGAGACATCCAAAATGGTAGCAAAGAAAACAAAGAAGGTTGTCGCGTCTGCAGCTGCAACTTTTGGCGTGGCGATGGCAGCAGTCTACGTCGCTCCCGAGATAAACGCCGACATTCTTGATATCACGTGGAACGGCGGAAACGCTACTGCGTCAAATGCCAATTTCACTGCGAGTGTATTAACGCCGCAAGACGTTGATCAAGTACCAAACGGCATATTGACTACATCACTTGGCAATATGTATTCTATCGCGGATTTCATTCAGTGGAACGATTCTTACGGTGGCGTTGGACGTACAATACCTTTGTACACATCCGCAGTTATGGGTGGGCCTGAGAGCATGCTCGTTGTCCAGGCTGGCGACGTCATTGATCCTAATACTTTCGTAGGTGCCCAGACTTCACTTGGTCTCGCACCGGCAGCAATTGGTGGTACAGAATTTGATTCCAGTGGTTCAGCTTTTGTCGCGATTCGTCCTCGTGTCGATCCAAATACCCTTTACTGGTTCAGGATGGAGTTTGGTGGAGTCTTTACTCCGATCGTTTATATGGAAGGCCAATACGGCAGTATGGGCGAAGCGTTGACCGTTGGTGGTGGCGATGATGATCCTACATGTATGGTTGGCGATGTAGACGGCAGCGGAACGGTTGATCTTTTGGACGTAGGACCGTTCGTTGACGCAATTCTTGATGGTACTTTTTTGTGTGAAGCTGATGCCAACTTAGACGGAGTTGTCGATCTTCTTGACGTAGGTGCATTCGTTGACTTGATCTTGGGTGGCTAGGAAGCTACTGGATCTTTAATCGATCAATGCCTGTCCTAATTCCAGTGGGACAGGCTTTTTTTATGCGCAACTTCCAATTATCTTTAATCGGCCTGATTGGGTGGGCCAAGCCAACATTCATCTTGCTTACAGCACATAGTTACAATTATTGCGGGGATTGTAAATTCAGATGTCGCCAAGAATAAATATAGCTGCTCGGTTCGGTGTCGCGTTTGCCACAGCTTACGTTGCTGTCGAATTGTTTGCTGATGTTTTGGATGTTACGTGGAACGGCGGTAACATGACCGCCACGGCTCCCTTTGCCACGGCTCCGTCTGCACCCCCAGTTACTCAAGACATCGATCAAATTCCGGGCAGCTTTAGCTTTGCTCAATGGAACGATCAACTTGCGGGCACCGGGCGAACGATTGTCCTGTTTTCCAGTTTGGTTCCGCCAGGCATTTTGAGCGTTGGCGAAATTTCATCGGGTCAGGAAATCGACCCGTCAACCTTCGTAGGTAGCGGAGCCGGAGATGGAACCCAGTTCGATGGGACTGGTTCAGCTTATGTTGGGTTTCGTGCGGTGGACGGGAATGTCGGTTGGTTCCGAATTTCGTTTACTCAATCTGGACCGATCACGTATTCCAATGGTCAATTCGGCAGTATGGGCGAAGCCACTTTTGCTGGCGGCCAGCCAGCACTGATTGGTGACGTTAATTGTGACCAAGCGATTGATTTGTTGGATATCGAGCCGTTTGTTGATTTACTGATTGCCGGAGACTATCAGCTCAAGGCAGATGCCAATCTTGATGGCGAGTTGAACTTGCTGGATGTTTCGGTGCTTGTACAGCTAATACTCAATAACAATCCGTAGTTCGCAGCAAACAGCAGTTCGTGACAATCAGCAATCTTGACCTTGCCAGTTGTTTTAAGAAACCAACGAACGCTTGGTTCATAGATTTTCCAGCACGAAGTCGTACATCAGTTTTCTTAAGTGCACTGCTTGTTGCTTTGCACGAATCGCATGCCGGTTCTTTGGGTAAACCATCAGGTCAAATTGTTTGCCGGCTTTTTGTAGTTCCAACGCGAATTGCATCGAATTACTCAAGTGGACGTTGTCGTCGATGGTGCCATGAATTAGCAGCAATTTTCCATGCAAATTAGCGGCTGCTTTGACGACGGATGATGCTTCGTATCCGTCTGGATTGGTTTGTGGTGTCCCCATGTAACGTTCGGTGTAAATGGTGTCGTAGTTCCGCCAATCAGTTACCGGTGCGCCAGAGATTCCAATCTTGAATGATTGGCTGTGTGTCAAAGCGTATGCGGTCATATAGCCGCCATAGCTCCATCCCCAGATTCCAATCCGATCAGCATCGACCCAAGGCTGTTTCTTCAACCAATCGATACCGTGCTCGATGTCGGCCAATTCGTTGCGCCCCAGGTCGCGATGGATTGGCCAGGCGTTTTTTACACTGCGAAAACTGGCGGACTGGTTGTCGCATTTCCAGATAATGTAACCTTGCTGTGCCAGTGCTTGATGCCAAAGTGCCCAACTGCGACCAAAGCGATTGCGAACCATCGGCGATTGAGGGCCGGCGTAGGTGTGAATCAAAACCGGGTACTTTTTGCCAGGATCAAAGTTCGGCGGCCGAATAATCAATGCATCCAACGGTTGGTCGTTGCCTGATTCAACCTGCAGAAATTCCGGCTGAACAATTCCGAGGTGTTCCCACGAATCGTCACTCGATGCGTTGAGTGTTCGTAAAAAGCTGCCGTCTGATTTGTAAAGTTTATGAACCGTTGGTCGCACGACACCGCTGCAAGAATCGATGAACATCGTTTTGGCGTCGTTGAATCGGACACCGTGGTACCCAGGGTCCGCCGTTAATTTCCTGGTGGATTCGGAGTCGATATCCAGGCAATACAAATCAACGTCGAATGGTTTTTCTTTGGCGGCGGTAAAATAAACCAAGTTGTTTTCAGCATCGAATTCTGTGATCCCGCGAACTTCCCAATTTCCTTGGGTCAGCTGTTTGTTCAGAGAGCCATCGGGATTGTATTGGTAGATATGCTTGTGCCCGCTGCGAGGACTGAGCCATAGAAAATTGCCATCGTTTTGCCAGTGCGGTTCGCCCGGCGACTCGATCCATGCGGGAGTTTCATCACGGAACAACCTTTGGCAACTCGACGACAGGCTATCGACAGCAACCAGGTCAAGATAAGTTTGTTCACGGTTTTGGACCTGTAGCAACAATTGCGAACTGTCGGGTCGCCAGCTGACCTGCGAAACCAGGATTTCTTCAGAATCGTATTCCGACAGATCGGTCCAGGTAATCGCATCTTCTCCAGTCGCGCTTGCCATACCGACAGCAACGATGGGATTTGGATCCCCAGCTTTAGGGTAGTTCAAAAATTCGTCTTCACCGCGAACGGGGATATGGTCGGTGATCGTGAAAGTAGCGACTGGTGATTCATCGAGTTTCAAAAAGGCGATGGTTTTGGAATCAGGGCTGAACCAATATCCTTTGAAATTTCCGCGTCCGTATAATTCTTCCTGGTACACCCAGTCAAGTTTACCGATCAACTCGGATTGGGGATCATCAGCCTTGAGCAGACGATTTGTTTTGGTTTGCAGGTCCAGCACATTCAGGCCGTCTGCATTTACGTAGGCGAGTTTGCTTTGATCGGGGCTGAAATTGAACAGTTCGGCTTTGTTGTCCGGGCTGCCTAAGCGAGTGATTTGATTGGTGTCGACCTGATACAGAAAATCATGACTGGAATCGAACACAAGCCAGTTTCGATCGTTGGATTCAAGCGGTTTGAGTTTCGCAATTTTTTCTGCGGTTGCCGGTTTCAGATCGGTTTCGGCCAGTTTCTCAATCAATTTTTCGCTTTCGAATGCAGGTGGCAACGCTGC
Organism: uncultured Pirellulaceae bacterium; assembly: GCA_964405425.1. Lineage (GTDB taxonomy): Bacteria > Planctomycetota > Planctomycetia > Pirellulales > Pirellulaceae > Mariniblastus. The sequence goes on from CAYONX010000012.1 coordinate 28,054, forward strand.
TGCGAATGACATCGTTTCGGCATCCATTAAAAAGTCACGACCATACAATTCAACCTGGATCTGGTTTTTGTCTTTCCATTGTGGAGCCGGGTCGAACTTCAAGAGGCCGTCAATCATTCCAAGAGAAAGTTTTCCACTGTTTTTGATTGCGTCAATCGGTGTGCTGTTGAATTCAGTCGGTTTGTCGATTCGCACGATAGGATAAGGCTTATCCAATTCGAGTTCGGCATCCAGAAAGTTCCAGAACACAAATCCGTCACCCGATTGGCATTCGAGTAAAAACGCTGCCAGGCGCCCCAGAGGCTGCGCGGTTTTTACAATGAACGAGCCGGCAGGAAATTCCATTTCCTGTGTAGTTGACTGAGTTTGGGCCTGCAGCATTTTGTGTTTCTGAAACACTCGCTGGTTGCGGTTGAGTTCTTTGACGGTTTCGACATTGGCTTCGCAGCTTAATTCAGCATCGAGTTTGTGAACTCCAACACCGTGCATCAACAGGCGGTCGACGATACGCGGCAATCGAGCTGGGATAACGTAAGCAAACGGCATGTTGACGCTGCTGGTAGCCGTGTAATCGCCAATAAAATCACACTCGTAATCAAACGGCTCGTCGTCTTTGTAGCCTTTGAGTGTGACTTTTTCATCGAATTTATCGACGCGGGCGGAAAGCGGCAAAGATATTCGCGATGGGGTCGTTGACGCGGCCTTTATCAGGTCTTTGTCGGCATTCTCGAGAACTTGAATTGCTTCCTTGGCATTGGAGTGGAAGTAGTCCAGGCAACTTGCGACAAATTTCTTGCTCGCGAAAATTCGATCTTTGTAGCTGATGTAAGAATAAGCTTCAGACAGAATTGCAAATCGACCACGCAGGCCGACGTACTCGGTGCTGTATCGAGGCTCGTAGCCGAACGTCGTCCACTTGGTATGTTCGCTATCGAAGTTGCCATAGTAAAACGTATCGGTCCCCTGCTCTGCCAACTTACTTGTAACCGTTGGCATGACCTGGTTACGCAAATAGCTTCTGATTGGATCAGCTACCGCCGGATTGTGTGGCACGTCGTAGGTCAGTTGGTAACGATGTTTGGAGCCGTTGGTGGTATGGCAGTCGATAAACAGATGCGGATTCACTTTGTCGATCAAGCCGACCAGCGACCTTGCTTCAGGCGATTCGATTTTGACGAAGTCACGATTGAGGTCAAGGTTTTGGGCATTTTCACGGCGACCCATTCCGTTTTCGGGTCCGATTTGACCCGGTCGATTTCCTTTGCCGATTCGATCGTTGGCATCGGCGTTGTAATTTGGTGCGAAGATCAGCACCATATCCTTGAGCCATCGGTGGTCCGGGTTTTCAGCAAGTTCGCGGATCATCATCAGCAATGCTTCTTTTCCCGCGCATTCACCGCTGTGAATATTCCCAATCACCAGTGCAATGAATCGGTCATCGGAATCTCCAAATTCGTACGGCTTGCCAGACACGACGACGCCAGACATAGCTCTTTTTTCTACGGTTTCACCAAACTGGAACTGATGGACGTGGTTTGCAGAGTCACAATACGCTTTAATCAGTTGCTCGACTTCTGCGGACGTACTGGTTGATTTAAAATCGCTGGATTCCGCGATTGTCTTCGGCAGCTGTGAATCCTGGGCGAAGGTTGGCGTTGCGAAAGCCATAAGCAAAATCAGGAGGCTGGTAGAGCGAAGCATGGAAATTCCTTGAGTGTGTCATACATGCGGTAAGTTCCGATTAGAAAAATGGTAAGTGTGGTCTGAGCGGCTCGCAAGGCGATTCGGCGAGTTTGATGGGAGAGTTTGGTGGCAGTGGCAAATACAAATGCGAGATTCTGGTTGGCAACGGGCGCTATTTTAGCTGGATTGACGGTTGGGTTGGGTGCGTTTGGAGCTCATGGATTTGAAAAGATGGTTTCCGAGTCAGTTGCAGATCCGGTCAAGAACTTAGGCTATTGGGAAACGGCAAGTCGGTACCAGATGTATCATTGTTTAGGGATTCTTGCCGTTGGATTTGCGTCGGCCGTTTTTGGTTCGAAAAAGATATACGACGTCGCTGCAAGCTTGTTCGTTGTTGGCATCCTTTTGTTTTCGGGTTTGTTGTACGCCCTGGCACTGACGGACATAAAGATATTGGGCGCGATTGTGCCGCTGGGTGGATTGTCGATGATCATCGGCTGGGCCTTGTTCGCGTTTGGTTTAATTTCTGGCGGACAAAACGCAACGGAAAATCTTGATGTCTGAAATTCATGTCGGCTATTGCACCAATGTTCACGCTGGTACCACACTTGAGCAGATTCGTGCGAATTTGGAAAAGTATTCGGTGCCCGTGAAGCAAATGGTTTGTCCAGATACAGCCATGGGCATTGGGTTGTGGTTTTCGGCTGAAGCTGCCTGCGAAATGGCTGCTCCAGAAATTGCGGACGAGTTTCGTGACTGGCTTGCTGCCCATGGACTGTTTCCGTTTACATTCAATGCGTTTCCATACAGCGATTTCCATCAGCCGATTGTCAAACATCGCGTTTACGAACCAACTTGGGCGGAAGCATCCCGTCTGGAATACACGCTGGCAATTGCGAAGCTGCAATCGAATTTGTTGCCGCAGGGTGGATATGGAACTATTTCGACTTTGCCGCTGGGGTGGCCCAGCAAGTTGGGCGACGGTTTTTTGGAAGCGTGTTCTGAGAATCTAATTCGATGCGCAACGGAATTGAACAGGTTGCATGGTAAGACCGGGCGGCGAATATTTTTGTGTATTGAGCCTGAGCCTGGATGTATCCTTGATACCAGCGATGATTTGGTTAAGTATTTTGAATCTCATTTGCTTAGAAGCGGCAACGAAGAACTGATTCGTTCATACATCGGCGTTTGTCACGATGTTTGCCACAGCGCAGTGATGTTTGAGCCTCAGGATGTTGCCCTTGCGAATTATGCCAAACATGGAATTCACATCGGGAAATTTCAAATTTCGTCTGCTATCAAAATTGATTTTGACAAGCGAGACATAGACGGCAAGAAAACATTGCTTAAATCTCTGTCATCGTTTGCAGAAGATCGATATTTGCATCAGACGATGATTCGTCGCAATGGTGATTTACGTTTGTTTGAAGATTTGCCGGCGGCGATTGCGAGTTGTGGCGGTGCACCAGATGGAGAATGGCGAGTTCATTTTCATGTTCCGATTTTTGCGGACAAGGTCGCTGAACTATCGACGACTCGTGATGAAATTTCCAGTTGTATTTCGCACATTCCAACAGCCGAGCTGCCTGTACATTTCGAGATAGAAACGTACGCATGGAGCGTTTTACCGGAAGCCGTGGGGCCTGAATCTCTGGAGAGTAGTATTGTGAAAGAGTTGAATCATTTTGGACAATTGATTTTGGATTGATGCGGTTCGAAGTGCCTCGGAGAAATTCACGCACAGGCGCGAGGATTTTTATTCGTCCAGTTTGATTTTCTTCCAGCCGCCGTGGATGAAGCGGGCGAGGGCGAATTGGGAGCGAACGACGATGTCGATGATCATCGCGTACCAGGCTCCGGATACTCCCCATCCAAACGCGATTTGATTCAGGCCTGCCGATTGCAGCCAAGGGAGGGTTTCAAAGCTGAATACAGCTGCAAGCGGGATTCGCAAAACAAAGAATCCAAATATCGTGAATAACAGCGGCCAAAACGTATCGCCGGCGCCGCGAAGCGATCCGGTTAATATCATGACGATGGCCAAAAACGGCATTATGAGCGAAATGATCTGTAGCAGCTCGGCGACTTTAATGACCGTCGGGTCGTCCCAGTTGCCGGTAAAGAAGTACGCGAAGTAGTGTCCGTAAAAATACAGGACGATCGCCATCGTTCCCATGATTAGTCCGCCACCGGCCAGGCACCACCAGCCAGACTTCGTCGCTCGTTCTGGCATACCGGCGCCAAGGAATTGGCCAGCCATGGTTGCAGCGGCCGCCTGAAACGCAGCGCCGGGCAAGAAGCAGGCTGCTTCGATTTGCACCGCCAATCCGTGTGCTGCTGCAGCTGCGGTTCCAAGTGCATTGATCATCGCAAGAAAAATTAATTGGCTGAAAAGCAGAACCGCGACGTCGAATCCGCCTGGCAAGCCGACAATCAGAATGTTTTTGATGATTGAAAAATCGGGCTTCAGCAATATTCGCTCTAGCTTCAGCCCTGCTCTGCCCCGCAACAAGACGCCGAGAATAATCAGCCCACCCAAAGAATGCCCGATCGCCGTTCCAATCGCCAGCCCTTGCCATCCGACATGAGGCATCGGTCCCCAGCCAGTCACCAGCGAGAAACTGATCAGGATATTTGTGATAACGACGACTAACTTCACCAGAAATCCAGTCACCATATCGCCAGCGCCGCGCAAACAGGACGCACCCACGATCGAGAACATGATCAGCGGTATCGACCAGATGGCGATGTGGAAATATTCACTTGCATATTCAGCAGCTTCGCCTCGCAATTGCATCGCGGCCAGAAATTGTTGACCCCATGTAATCGCAGCAATCAACAAGACAGCCGCGATGCATCCACCGACGATGAACGCCTGGTTCGCGCATTTTTTGGCCTGTTGCAAATTGCCGGACCCAACGTAGCGTGCCACCAAAGCCGTGGCTCCAATCCCGACCGCTGCAAACAAGCTTGGAATCAGCCACATCACATAGCCCATCATGCTCATGGCCATTTTTGTGGCATCGCCATCTTCAGCAAAGAAATGCCCCGTCAGCCACCAATCCGTCCATGTCACCGCAAGTACCAGGAATTCTTCTGCCAATGCGGGGATCGCAAGGCGAATCATCGATCGGAAATCAGATCGGGAATTCACGACAGAAAACGAATTGTCAGAATTGGATTCCATACGGCGAAAAAAACGTTGTAACGTGAATGACAGCAAAACTCGTGCTGTCATGAAAGCAGTTCGAACCTAAAATGGTCAGCTAACGTAACAGGACCGCTCGGATTAGTTGAATGTCATCGGAAAAAACAACCGCCATTGTGTTGCGGATCGTTGAGTTCAGTGAATCGAGCTGCGTGGTCACATTTATGACCAGAGACTTTGGCAAAATTACAGCGTTGGCGAAAGGTGCCCGCCGCAGAAAAAGTCCGTTTGAGGGTGCTATTGACTTGCTATCGCTGAGTCGAATAGTGTTCCTGCACAAAAAAACGGACTCGCTGGATTTGCTGACTGAGGCAAAGCTGGAGAGGCGTTTTAAAAGTGCGTCCAGCGATTTGAATCGTTTGTACGCTGCTTATTACGTTGTTGAATTATTGGCAGCGATGACTGATGAGAATGATCCGCACCGCGAATTGTTCGAATTGGCGTGTGAGGTTTTGCAGAAATTAGACAATGGTGATTCGATTTTAGAGCAATTGTTTCGCTTGGAAGTCGGGGCACTGACATTGTTGGGCCATCAACTGATGCTGGATTCGTGCGTTGGTTGTGGTCGAGAAAAGAAGCTTGAAAATACGCGAGTTGATTTTGGATTGCATGCGGGTGGAATTTATTGTGCTGCGTGCCGAAAAGGAAAAACAAACGTTGTGAGTCTGAGCTCAGAGACATGGAAGTCGCTGATAGGAATTTCGCAGCTTGAAATGGAATCGATCGAATTGCCTGAGAAACATGTGACCGAGATGCGAAAATTTCTCGATCAGTATATTTCTCATCACCTGGGCTATCGACCTCGATTGCAGAAATACATCACGGGAATAAAGAACTGAATACGACTGACAAGGATGTCAAAATGCCAAAGCAAAGTGCTGCTGGTCGGCACGCTATTTTACTTGCGCTCATTGCCCTGATGTGTGGCTGTCAAAGCATCCAAAACCGTCCCAATCGCGAAGGCGGATTGAAGGGGCTTTTTGGTTTGGAACGACCTGGCCAGGGTCAATTCGATGACGATGAATTGTTGAACGTCGATCCATTGGGTGAACGTTCGTTCAATCGATTGTTGCTTGACGATCTGTCGCCAGGCAATTTAGCGACCACATGGAAAGTTCGAACCACGTACAAAGAAGATCGCCCGGCAGCTGAAGCGGCTTACAATCAAGGCCAGCAAGTTTACCAACAGGCCGTCGCAGCGCTGGACGCAAACCCCGATGGCACTGATCATTTGGAATTGTTTCAACAAGCGTCCAATCATTTTCGCCTGGCCGCTGGGAGATTCCCTGATTCGCAGCTTGAACAAGATGCGTTGTATTTTGAAGGCGAATCGTACTTCTTTTCAAACCGCTACGTTCTTGCCAATCGTGCGTTTGAAGGTTTGATCACGCGTTATGCGGGAACTCGGTATTTGGACAATGCGGAGGCGCGTCGGTTTGAGATTGCCAGGTATTGGTTGAAAATCGCTGAGACTGGGCCTGCCATCAAACTGAATGACCCTGCACGCCCTCGTACCGGTTTAGAAAAGGAAGCGTGGAGAATTTTACATCGTATTCGCCTGGATGATCCAACTGGCAAATTAGCTGACGACGCGACGTTGGCACTTGCCAACGCATACTTCAAAGCGGAAAAGTGGGTCGACGCGGCTGAGACTTACGAAGATCTAAGGCGTAATTATCCCGCCAGTGAGCACCAGTTTCACGCACATTTGTTCGAGCTGAAGGCACGGTTGAATTCGTACCAGGGTGCAAGTTACGACGAAGATCCAATTGTGAAAGCGGACAAGATTTTGAAACAGATGCTGAAACAGTTTCCGCAACAAGCGCGTGGCGAGAAAGAACATCTTGCAAAGGAAGCTGGTTTGATTCGCCATTTGTTGGCCGAACGAGAATGGACGATGGCAAAATACTTTGAGAATCAAGGTGAGAATGGCGCTGCCAAATTCTACTATCAACAAGTGGCCCAGAATTTCAGCGACACGGAATTCGGCAATAAAGTATCAGACGAGATGCATCAAATTGCTGACATGCCTGACAAACCGAAACAGCATGCCGAATGGTTGGTCAATCTGTTCCCGGAAAGGGGACAGGCGAAACCGGTCATTGCCAGTAACCCTACCACTCAACTTCGTTAGCAATATGATTGCTGAATTGAAATTTGTGATTCCCATTGGCATGATTCTGTTTGCGGGATGCGCGGGATACCAGGTTGGCAATCAACAGCTTTTCGACAATAGGGTTCGCAGTGTCCATGTACCGATCGTCGAATCGGAATCGCACCGCCGCTTTCTGGGGCAGCAATTGACCGAAGCGATTGTGAAGCAAATTGAACTGGACACGCCACTTCAAATCGCCGACGCAGGATTGGCTGATAGTTTTCTGCGTTGTCGAATTGTCAGAGAGCGGAAGCGACAGCGAGCGTTGGATCGATTTGGTGAGCCACGCGTTTTGCAAGTTGGTTGGCAAGTTGAAGTCGATTGGGTGGACCGATCCGGTACGCCTTTGACTCAGCGAACCAATTTGAGCATTTCCGATGCGGTCGAGTTTATACCCGAAGGTGGGCAATCGATTTCCAGTGCGCAGCGGGAGTTGTTTGGCCAAGTGGCCCAGCAGATTGTTGGGCAAATGGAAACGCGTTGGTAGAAGCCGTGACGAGGTTCACGTGCATGATTGCAGCGTCAAATTTATCGCTTGAGCATTGTTATGGCGACGATTTTGAGCGGGCGATTTCCTGAATTCTTTCAACGATTTCGTCCATGGTGAAGGCGTCAGAGACCAGTTCAATCGCGTCCTCTGCTTTTAAAAGTCTTCCCACGGGGCGCATTAGGTCTCGGCGGTCGCGATCTTCTTGTTCGTTCAAAATCTTTTCGAACGATGCAATTTTTCCGTTGGCCACAAGCTGGTCGTATCGGCGTTGGGCACGCTCGGAACTGGAAGCCGTTAAATAAATCTTGCATTCGGCATTTGGAAAGACGACTGTTCCTTGGTCGCGGCCTTCACAAACATAATTGCCTTCTGCAGCAATTTCGCGTTGAAGCATGACCAGATGCTCGCGAACTTCCGGATTGTCAGCGATTTCTGAAACGCTTTTTGTAACTTCCGGTTCCCGAATGGCCTGAGTTACATCCTGGCCGTCGACGAGCACACGTTCTTGTTCAAATTGAATTTGAATGTTGGCTGCAACGGCTGCGACTGCAACAGGATCGAGAATATCGACAGACTGGTTCAGAGCTGCCCAGGTTACCGCGCGATACATCGCGCCGGTGTCCAGAAAGCTGAACCCAAGTCGGTGGGCGAGTTGTTTGGCAACGGAGCTTTTGCCAGCGCCGGCAGGTCCGTCGATAGTAATGATCATGTCTTCCAATAAATTCTCAACTGAAAAAATTGCCAGGCAAGGAAATTACAAACCACAATCTCTTTCTCTGTTTTCAATTCAAATTGCTGCTTGCCGGAGAAACTGCATCTAAAAGCCTGTACTAAAGAGTACGGGCAACTCAAATGCAATTCACCCGATCGGCCCTGGGTTTCCTGAAATCGCAATTCAACACCGCAAGTTTCCTGCTGCTCATCGAATAACGGCTGCATGTTTGTGATTATTACATTCTTATAGTTTAAATGGAAAATCCAACCCTCAGGCATTGTACTTGCGAGGTCAGAATCGAGGGCCAAACAGGGCGTCAGGTAATCTATAGCGGCTCCGATGGATGTTGGGGCATCGATTGCGATCGCAAAATTGAATTTTCGAACACTTTCGTTATGGACGACCAGCAAAGTATCCAGCGTACGTCGCGAAGATCGACGATGGTAAGGTATGCCTGCCGAAAGAAGAGTGATTTTGGAATCGTCATTGGACACTTCAACGAATTGGGGCGAAACAAATTTTTCGCGATAGACCTGATCAGCGATCTCGTGGTCTGAACGATAAACATTTGCATCTTCGTTCGCCCATGCGATGCGATTGCCGATGTAGTTTCGCCATGGGTTGCCGCAGATAGGTTGTTTCAAATCGATAGTGATTTCAAAGTAAATGCGATTCGATCCTCGCTGAAGCGAAACCGTTTGGTCGTATTCGGCGATTACTTTTGTTGAATCGGACCTGGGGTTCTCGTCGACGAGTTCGCCCAAGGTTCGAATCATACCGCGACGATTGGAATCGGCATGCGTCAATATATCTTTTAGTCGCATGGATGTGTAGTGACTTTTTTGGCGAGAGTGGCCGTGTTCGGTGTACGATTCGGAAAGTCGGCCAGCAATTTGTTGTGAAAAGAGATTGGTCTTTTGGTGGGTGCGATGAACACTGCGAATTCCACCTGATTGATCGTCGATTCGTAATTCAAAAAATTCGTTTCGCAGAATTGGGAGCCCGTCTTTGGTGAAATCCAAAACGGCTGGATCGCGTGCTGCGACAAAGTCGTTTGCAAAAAGCTGGGATGCTTTCACAAATGCATAGGGAGCGATTTGGATGGAAGTTGAAGGGGCACCGCTGGGGATGTGCTGGTTGCTTTTTGGTGAAGGGCCTGGATTGAATAAGCTGGAGTCTGAACTCAATTCTAAATCGTTTGCTGTACCACAAAGCAATTCGGTGGTCTTGCCAAAATGTTTGTCAACGAACTGGCTGATGCGTTGATATGTTTTTTCAAGCTTGGAATCGTCTTTGAGATTGGCTTCCAGTTCGTGTTGTAGTGCATCGATTTCATTGAAAATTGAAGGGCCATACGTTTGCATGCCTGTGATTCTGGCCGATGTTGCGAACGTTTTTAGGGAAGTCAGCCGCATCACCCAGCGCCAATTGGTTTGCCAGCGGGAAATCGGGTTTGCTTCATCGACAGTAAATGCTGTCTCAAGATACGGAAATTGGTAGTCGTCGGGAGTAAATGTGTCACTGAAGCCACTGTCGTAAATCGTTTCAGTGAATTGATTCAACGTTACAAAGCTGCCAAATAACGAGCAATATCTTTCAATGGCGACAATGGCATCGAACCAATCGCAAGTGCGATCGGGCCAATTGACCATCATTAGGTCACAATGATGATAACCATCGAGCATCTCACCAACGGTCACACCCAGGCTCAAGAATCCTTCTGGGGAATTTGCATCGATCAGGGTTCCAGAGAACGAGCTAATATTCGTCCCGTCCATGCCTTGCCAGTTGATGACAGGCGCGGACGTGTTCGGTAGTTGTCCCCCTGAAAATGTTACGTGCAAAGCCGATTGGAATTCCAGGTTGTCGAGTATGTTGGGCAGTTGCGCGCCCAAACCAAATTCGTAGCTGCCAAAGGTTGAGCCAGAATCACCGAGTAATTCCTGTTGCGTTTGTAAACCGGAAGTGCATTGTCGTAGCAGTGATTCAATTCCGAGAAACTGAACTGGCAATTCGTTTTCAGCTGTTGCCACAAATTCCAGCTTCTTTTTCGTTACCAGATCCTTGGCAAGCGCGAGTTGGCCGGGATACTTGTCGGCCAGTTGCCTAAGCCTGCTTCCCGATGCAAGTGCGTTAAAAGTGTTTCTTGTTTCCAGCTGGTTCGCAAGATTGCACGAAGGGGGGACAAGTACCAGGTTCAGCAGTTGCGGGTCGGTAGGATAAAAATTGTTTCGTTCTTCCAGAAGCAGATCGAAGCAAGATGTCAAAGCTTGCTTAGTTTCCTGTTGTTTTTTATCTGTGCAAGCGATGGCGGCAGCAACGGTGCGTCGCTGTAGTTCTTCAACGTCGATGGTCGTGGAGTATCGAAGTTGGCGGGTCATGAGTTGTATTTGTAAATAAGCGTATCCGAGCGCGAAGAAATCGTTTACGAAATTGGGGTCAAAGGACTGGTCCAATAGCGACGCGACCGTTGGATCGCAAAGAATCGAATCGCGTTTGATCGCGCGGGGCACGATAACGGAGCCTTTGTCGGATACTGCTTTGTCAAAATCGTCGGCCAGTTTTTCGCCGCAACTGATAGGGACAAAAATGAGTGAATGATCGAGATCAATGTTGATGAAATCTTCACTTGTCCAATTTGGAATATTTTTTGTGTGAGCCAGTAAACCTGGGTGCCAGGCGGCTGTCCAGCTGGCCAAAAGACTCTCTGCTTTGTCCCCAGTTTCGTGGATCGGGAAATCCTCAAGGGCATGACAGGGCAAAACAACGACAACTTGGTCAAATTCTGGCATTAAGTTCTAAGTTTTCCGTGACGCAGGTCACTAGTGAGCAACCAATGAAATGTCGTAAAAAGGGCTGTTTGTAGTCGTCATAACACGAAAAACTAACAAACAACGGCGTTAATTGCGAGTACGAGAATGTTCCACGTTCAATCAAAACATTGACAAAAACAAGGTCCGCTAAGAAAATTGATATAGGTGGTGAAGGATGGTCCTCGTCCTACCAATCTTACCTCTTCCAACTTAGCGAGTTCCCGCCACCAATATGGGGAGTTCTCGACCATTAAGCGCCACCTTTGTAGAGTTACGGCTCAGAGAAAATCAGGATTAATATATATGGCCAGAACAAATGCCGTTTGGGGCATCGACATCGGACAGTGCGCACTGAAAGCAATGCGGTGCAAGCCCGGCGCTTCGCCGGATGAAGTCGAAATCGACAAGTACGACTATATCGAATACCCAAAATTACTTTCGCAAGCGGATGCGGACCCGGATGAACTTGTCCGTGGCGCTTTAGAACAATTTTTGTCACGCAATGAATTACGTGGCGACGCGGTATCCATCAGCGTTCCCGGACAGGCTGGATTGTCCAGATTCTTCAAGCCGCCTCCCGTCGATGCGAAAACGTTGCCGGACATTGTGAAGTATGAAGTCAAGCAACAGATTCCGTTTCCGATCGAAGACGTGATTTGGGATTGGCAGCAGTTGGGTGGAACGATCGTTGAAGGTCGTACGATGGATGCGGAAATCGGCTTGTTCGCAATGAAGCGAGAAGCGGTTTTCCGTGCGCTCCAGCCGTTTGACAATGCTGAAATTGAAGTCGATTACATTCAACTTTCTCCGCTGGCGATATTCAATGTAGTCTGCCATGACATTCTGGACGAAATTCCAGATATGGAAGACTACGATCCGGAGAATCCTCCTGAATCGATGGTTGTGATGTCGATGGGAACGGACACAACTGATCTAATTATTTCGAACGGGGTAAAGTTGTGGCTCCGAAATATTCCAATCGGCGGAAACCATTTTACGAAGCAGTTGTCGCGTGAAATGAAGTTGACGCATGCGAAGGCTGAGCATTTGAAACGAAACGCTCGTCAAGCCGAAGATCCTCAATCTGTTTTTCGTGCGATGCGACCTGTGTTTTCCGATCTAGTGAACGAAGTGCAACGCTCGTTGACGTTTTTCGAAAGTATGGATAAGTCCGCAACAATTTCCAAGATCGCGTTAATTGGGAATGCTGCGAAGCTGCCAGGCTTACGTCAGTTTCTGGGTAAGCAACTGGAAATCGAAATCGCAAAGGTATCTGATTTTGACAAGCTGACTGGTGACGACGTAAAAACACAGGCTTCATTTTCTGAGAACCTGCTGTCGTTCGCTCCCGCATACGGTTTGTGCCTTCAGGGACTTAAGAAGGGCCACGTTAAAACCAACTTGTTGCCCGGCGAGATAATTACCGAACGCATTATCAGGGCAAAGAAGCCGTGGGTGCTTGCCTCGGTAAGCTTCATCATGTTTGGTCTTTTGCTTGGGTTTTTCTTTAAGGAACAGGCCTATGCGGTGGTTCGTCCTGAAGCCGCGGTCAACAGCATTGCGTGGACTGACGCAGAACGAAAAGTTGACCAGGTGGCCGGTGATAGTTCGCGTCGCAAACAAGCGGACGACCAATTGAAAGAGAAGATGGCAAAACTGAATCGGCTGTCTGTCGAATTGACATCGTCGTTAAAAGTACGGACACCATGGATCGAATTGATGTCCGCGATTTATCAGTCATTGCCCAAAGACGCACGACTTGATAAGGAAGCGATCGATCCTGAAGACGTTCCCTTTCTTGATCGGGAAGAAATTTACATCAAGAGCATCGAATCGAAATTCTTCAAAGAAATTGAAGAGTGGTATACAGAAAACAAGCCGAAGTTTGATTCGCAGTTCGAAGACTCGGTGGATAAGAGCGCTGCCAGTGCTACCGATGACGTCAAAAAAGAAGCTTCCAAGGCCGGAGCAGGTAAGGAAGAAGAACTAAAGGGTAACGGTTGGGTTATTGAGATTCAGGGCTATCACTTTCACAACAGTGAGAAAATGGTGAATGCACAGAAGTCCGGCCGCGCATTTTTGATTAACGCTTTCCTGAAGAAGTTCTTTGAGGAAATTGAATTTCCAGGTAAAGAGAATGCTGTAGAAGGCGGTGGAAAGTACAAGTTCGAAGACTTTGGGATCTTTCTGCCGACGATTGTTTCGAACTTTGATTATTTCGAAACTACTATCGACTATTCAAACGGCGAAGACGGAGTTCAAAAGTCGGAAGAAGTGTCGCGATATGATTTTGTCATTCAAATGGCGTGGACGCCACGTACTCCTGCGGAGAGATTCGCAGCGATGACAAAGCGAAAAGAGGAAGAAGCAAAAATGGCTGAGGCTGCTGCGGAAGCTGCTGCCAAGGCTGCGGAACAAAATAAGGCAGGGGCATAGGACAGGAACAGGTATGGGGTTTTTAGTGAAAAACGGTTTTTGGATTTCCAGTTTCCTACTGATCGTGGCCATGATCGGCACGTGGTTCTACGCGACCGGTAATTTACAGGCCGACATGGATAAACGCATTTCTGCGATTAAAGGTCTCAATAGCAAAGCTGGCAACATCATGAATGTTGAAGCTGAGGAGGGGACGAAGGCGCATCCGAATGATCAAACTGAAAAGGGGATGGGCGAGAAATTGTCCAAGCTTTCGCAAAGTATTTTGGCTGCATGGCAAAAGCGTTACGACAGCCAACAAAAACTCATGCAATGGCCACGCCAGATTCTTCCTGCCTCGTTTGTCACGGAGTTCAATCAGTATCATCCGCCCGAATTGTTGCCAGCCGAAGAAATAGGCGATAGCGTGAGGATGAAGAATCTGTTGTTGATCTACAAACGACAGATTCCCAATCAGATGAAAAATATCTGCAACGTGATTCGAACGCGTTGGAGCCGTCAGGCTGAATTGGATGCAGAAGCCGAGACTCAAGATGAGCCTGAAAAAGAAGACGAGAAAAAGGCTGATGATCCGGAATCAGATACTGGCGATGAAGACGCGACTCAGGGTTCTGATTCGAAAACAGGAGCCGGGCTGGAAGAGAATTTCCGGGAGATCGTTCGTTGGAATGAATCTAATCAAGAGCTCTGGTTTCAAAAGCTAACTCAATTTAACGGGCGCGACGATAATCAGTTTTCAGTAAGACTGCCGTCACCGTCGCAGGTCTACATGCTGCAACAGGATCTCTGGTTACTGGAAGCGATGTTTGAGATTGTTCGCGAGGTCAATGCCCAATTGGATAAAGATGGTCAGCCGATGCTCGATGGAAATGGAATTCCAAGATTAGTTATGGCCAACGATTTGGCGCCAGTGAAGGAAATTGATCACGTCGTGTTTGGGCGCGAAGCTCTTAGTTTGTTGGGCTCGATTACTGAAACGTCAGCCACGGACAATTCAGGTTCTGGAGGCGGCGGACCAAGAAGTAGTGGACCAAGAGGTGGTGGACGTGGTCGTGGTCGCGGTGGATCTGGATCTGGATCTGAGGCTTCGGATCTGCATCTGGCCTATTTCGGCAAGCCAGCGTTTCATGGTCGTTATGTAAATCAGACCTTTGAACCGATTGAATCAGATAAGATCCGCAAGATTTTGAGCGAGCAGACGTTGCCGGCTGACGACTTGGAATTAGTGGTTGCCAAACGGGTTCCCGTGCGACTGGCGGTACAAATGGATGAACGCGAAATCCCTCGTTTTCTAGCGACTTGTGCCAATTCGCCATTTGCGTTCGAAGTTTGGCAAGTTCGCATCAATCGTCACGACCCGGGAGAGGATATCAAACTGCGAGGTAGCGGCGACGGCGGATCCAGTTCAGGAACAGGGCGTGGTGGACGTGGTGGTCGCGGTCGCGGCGGCAGTGAACTTGGCCCGGGCGATGTTCGTGGTTCAGGAGGTGGAGCTGGACCACGAAGAGGAAGTAAGAAAGGAGCAAGCGACGTTGTGCTTAGAGATAACTATGATGTTGGCGTAGAATTTTACGGAGTGGTCAAGATCTACAACCCCCCAAACGATGCTTTGTTGATTGAAGACCAAACCAAAGGCGCAAATCCGTAATCACGGAAAGGAACAGATAATGAAAATGCCAAAAATTGATTTTAGCAAACAAGGATTGCAATCGTTCTTTTTGCACCACATTGAAAAACTCATTCTGCTACTGGCAATTGGTGGATTCCTTGCTTTCTTTTGGCTCGGATTTTCGACGCCGCGATTCGCAGATACGAATCCTGAGAAATTGTCACAGAAAGCCGAATCGGCGAGCAGTCACATCAGAAAAACAGATAGCTGGGAAAAAGTTGAACAGAAACGTGTGGCGTTTGACAAGGCAGATGTGACCATCGATAACATTCGTCGAATTGACCACCAACCCTATGCATATGGAATCGTTGGCGGTCACAGGCTGGAGTCGCTAGGTGCGCGGCGCGACCCTGATATTAACTCGGTCGTTTCTGCGGAAATGATGAAGCTTGAATATGACGTTGCCAGAGTTCCTGTCTATATTTTTAACGGGGGCGGAAGCACTGATATTGAAAACCTGGACCCGGCGTTTGATCGTAGAGCCGATTCAAACAGTCGCAAACGCAGAGAGGAACCCAAATTTGGCAACAAGCTTACAGATCTGCAAACGTTGGCAATTCAAGGTGTTCAGCCTGAGACTCTAGGTATTAACTCTAGCCGCCATCGTAGTTCGGTTGCCAATCTGGTTGCGATTCGTGGAGTCTTAAATGTTAGCCAAATGTGGGACGAGTACCGTTCCAAATTCAAAAATTCGGTCGGTTATTATCCGGATCGTGATCATCCCGATTTTCAGACGCTCGAAATTCAGCGAAGGAAAAAAGGTGAGGCTGATTCTGACTGGAAAGACATTACCGGCAAGTTGATTGGCTTGAATTTGGAGGTGTATGCAAAGGCGGCTCCTGAAGTTGTCGCATTGGAACATTATGATCCAGTTCTTTGCGCGGAAATCCCGCCGATCGCAATGGTGGATTATCGCAAGTTGGCGAACCATTCATCGTTACCGCCTCGAAATTTCAAAACGACGATGGCGGAAATGAAGATGATGATGATGAAGAAATCAATGTCTGACGAAGTTGAGGCTCCAGAAGAGGAAGGTTCAGACACGCGAAATGAAATCGATGATATTTTCGGGTCTTCTACTAAACAGGATCCTGCGGAAGAGAAAGAAGAAAAAATGAAAGACGAAAGCCCAGTCGACTTGGGCAGTAATCGTCGGGTGTACGCGAGTCTGGTTGAATTGGAGGCTGAAGGGCCTTTAGCGGATTACAAAGTTGTTAGATTTTTTGATTTGGGCGTCAGGCCAAACACGGAATACGAATATCGATTCCGAATTTGGCTGGATGATCCAAACCATGAGAACAATGGCGAAGATGCACCGGCCAGCGGTGGACGAAGCGGTGGCGGAAGCGGCGGTGAGATCGGTCCCGGTGACATACGAGGAAGCGGTGGAGGCGGCGGCCCTGGAGTCGGCGGCGGTGCGGGTTTTGACGACGGTGGTGGTGCAGGCCCCAGTGATGGCGGGCGAGGTGGATCCCCTCGAGGTGGTGGATCACCCCGAGGCGGCGGTGGCCAATCTGGTAGTCTCGGCGGCAGTGGGCGCGGTGGAGAAGGCACTCAAGAGCGCAAATACACCAAGGTGCCAATTGTCGAATCCATGCTCGACGTAGAAGTTCGTAACCGAATTGACGCACAAAAGGTAAATAAAGAAGACGAAGCGTTCAAAAAAATGATTCAAGATCGGCTGAAAATCAATTTGAATTACAGCCGGGCAACGGATTGGGTCACTATGTCGATTCCGGTTCCGGATATCGAGTCTGCAAGTGTCGTTGTCGGCAATGCTCATGATTTCGACAACAAAGGCAATCCGAGATTGTATTCGTTTGGAAACGACGCCAGTACAGAGATGCTCGTTGGTCAATTGCCAGTGCGCTATGGAACCATGGTTTCAACATACGTCCGAGCGTTCCGAGGTGATTTCTTGAGTGTCAATTTAAAAGATGGAAACATTCTGAATCTGGTGGATAACTCCATTCGTAAACTGACGGAATTTGGGTTTGCGTCGCGAAAGCTTGTTCTTGATATCATTAAGAGCGAAGCTCCATGGCGATACCCGGATTCGCCAGTTCCCTATTCAACGCCAGGCGAAGTGTTGGTCATGGATCTGAATGGAACCTTCAGTGTTCATAATGCTTCAGACGACCGTGAGCAATTCCTTAACAGGCGTTTCCAGCCTGATGCTTCGAATGAATACAACCTGAAGAAACGAACATCAAGCCGTTCACGCGACGATGATGAAGATGAGGATGATGACCGAGGCCCGTTCGGTGGTGGCGGTCGCGGCGGCGGTCGCAGATAATCAAACGACGATACCCGGGAATTTCCGGGTATTTTTTTTGCGCCCACTCAAAGACTATTCGAAAACAAATTCACCTAACATACGTTTGTCGCCATTGCGCCTTGTGAAATCAATCGAATCGAGATATTCACACAACGGGATTGCAAATTTACGCGACGTGTCAAGGACTTGTCGAATTTCACTCATCGTTAATCCGTCAGCCGAATTAATTTCGACCGTTAGTTTTTGACAGACTTCACGAATGACGTCCCGGTGGAAATACAATTCATTTGAGACGGCAACGAGTTCCCCGTTTTCGCCGGCTAATCTTAAAAGTTCCGGAACTGAATCTTTGTTCTTTTTTGCAGCACTTGTCAATTCTTTGGCCGTGGGAGGTTTCAATCCGGCAGCCTTGATGTCATTGGCAATCTGTTCCAGCAACTGCTTTTCGCCTTTGGATAGCTTTGGGCCAGCACCAACCAGACCAATGGAAGATTCGTTTAGTTCGATTTTTTTGTCAGAACGCAGCTTCTTGATCGCCGCAGAAAGCAATTCCTTTGAATCCAGATAACTGAACCGAGATTCGAGATCGGATTTCGCGTGTTTGAAGCGTAATGGGAATTCGGCATGGAGTTTTTCCAGCGTTTTCATTACTCGCTGGCAAAATTGCTCGAAGCGATCTTTCTGAATCAATAAATCCCGACTGGCCGAAAGTTTCAGTTTGATGATTTCTTCAGAATCTAAGAGCTGTTGCAGCGTTTCTTCGACGCTAAAGATACCGGCAGTTCGCGGCAATTCGGCCGGATCCCAACCGCTCGAACAATGGAAATAGGCGGCTCCTTTTGCTCTCTCAAATTCCGTCGAACTGGACAAGAGCTTTAACATCGCCACATCAACGTCACTGGCTTGGCGAATCTTTTCAGCGTTGGGGTCAAGAATTCGCCCACCTCCAATCGTAAAGACGGGGGATTCTCGGCGAATGACAAACGGCTGATTCCAGATCGCAACAGCAGCTTCATTCAAATAGACCTGAGCGAGCGCTGATTCTCCCGGGCTGACTTCCAACTTGTCCAAAAGCTTGACCGTTCCAAGCAACTCTGCGGTACCGACGTGAAAGCGAACTTTTTTGCGATCTTTGAGCGGCTTCTGAGCGGTGTTGAGCATGAACAATTCGACGGTCAATAATTGCGAGGCGTTTAAATGGCCAGGGGCGCAAATCTCCTGACCACGCCCCACATCCTGCAATGCAATTCCAGACAGATTGATTGCGGCACGCTGGCCACGATGAACACTTTCTGATTGTTTGTCGTGGTTTTGAACGCTGCGGACACGTACTTGTTGCCCGCCGGGTTGGATTTCGAGCGAGTCACCGACCTTCGCCGTTCCGCTACTTACACTTCCAGTAACAACCGTTCCGTGTCCCTCGATCGTAAATGCTCGATCGATCGCCATTTTGAATGGTGCATTGATTCGAAGCTGGCGATTGCTGCTGGATGCGATTTCGGCAGATTGAATGATGGCTGCCTTTAGTTCATCAATCCCGTCTCCAGTTTTGGCACTAGTGGCGATCATGGGAGCGTCGTGAAGAAACGTTTCTTGAACCATTCCTCGAACTTCTTCCTGAACCAATTCCAGCCAGTCGGGTTCGACTAGATCGGCCTTTGTAATCGCAATAATGCCCGCCGGCAAATCCAGGATTCGTAAAATGTCCAAGTGTTCGCGAGTCTGCTGTTTTACTGAATCATTTGCGGCGACCACCAACATCGCCAGATCGATTCCGGTAGCTCCGGCTAACATTTGCCGCACGAATTTCTCGTGGCCGGGGACGTCGACGATACCAATTTGAAAAGGCGGTATATCTAGAAACGCGTATCCAAGTTCAATTGTAATACCACGCTTTTTCTCTTCCGGAAGACGGTCGGTATTGGTTCCCGTAAGCGCAGCAACCAGCGAAGTCTTACCATGATCAATATGACCCGCCGTGCCCAAAATCAGATCGTTTACCATGACTGCATTGTAGCCGCAAACGACTGTGTCGGCACCGCCTGATACGAAAGAAGCCGCACAGGATGCCCAGTGCGGCTTTCATATTCGAGTTATATCGGGATCCTAATACCTGGTTGTCGATCCATCGGCTTGGGCGGATCGCAAATTAGGTTGAATCGGTGGCTGGTTTCGATTTCCCGATCCGCCGATGTCGCCGTTGATACCCTTGGTAATCGTATCCCAGGTTTGGCGAGCCGCCTGGTCTGCTCCCAGTACATGGTTGGTAGTGTCGTTGATGCCTTGACGAGTGCGGCCAAAAATTTCTTTGGTTCGTTCATTCATCCGCTGAAAAAAGTTTGGCTGGTTCGAATCTCGCGATAGAAGTCCAAGTTTTGGTAAATTCGCAAGCAATCCGTTTCCTCCTGAATTGGTCAGCTGGAGTGGATTATTTGCCAAATCCAGGATCTTGGGCATTTGCAGTTTGGGTAATTTTAATTTCGGCAATTCCCATTTGGGTAATTGGAATCCTGAATCGTTTAGTGTTTGCCCACTGGAGGAGGCATTTCCGTTGTAGAATCCAAACGTTCCAGTGTTTCTGGCTCCAGTTACGGATTGGTCACCCGTCCAAAGACTTTTTATTCCGTTTCCGCTAAAAAGTCCAGTTTCCTCCTGGGCGTTTACGCTCGCTGTCGAAAAAATCGCGAACACAAACAGAATTGAAAGCCCAAGTAATTTTTTCATTTCAATCACCGTCAGCTAATTGGTTTACAAAATCGCTGAGACAATCGCAGGACGCTCAATCCCTGTCCAGAGCAATATAAGCTCGGAACCTTTAGACTTTGCTGGTCCGATAGCAGAAACATGAGTTAGCGCGCAAAATGTTTAGCGAATCAAAGGAGCGAAAAATGAAAATTGGTTTTATTGGTGCTGGTCGAATGGCCACTGCGCTTGCTTGTGGAATTGCGAAAAATACAAAGTTTTCACTGGCTGCACACGATCCTTCTGCAGAAGCGACTGCATTGCTTTGCCAGCAGTTAAAGCAGCAGGGTGCTGGTGGGCTGGAAATCGTTGACAGCAACGAGGCGTTGATTGAGTGGGCGGAAATCATCGTCGTGGCTGTAAAACCTCAAGTCATTGCTAACGCTCTTGCCGGTTTGTCCGCCAAGGCCGCTAACCCATTGATCGTTTCAGTAGTGGCAGGAACGAAAATTGAAACACTGGTGGATTTACTTGGCAATGAGAATGTGGTTCGTGCAATGCCGAACACGCCTTGCTTGATTGGTCAGGGAGTAACCGCGTATTGCGTTTCCAAAATTGTATCCAAAGAGCATGAGCAATTCGCACATGAAATGTTCGAATCTGTGGGTTCAGCGATACGGGTTACCGAAGAGCAATTGGACGCCGTGACCGGTTTGTCCGGGTCGGGACCTGCGTATGTTTATACGTTCATCGAAGCATTGATTGATGGTGGCGTGATGGTTGGTTTGCCGCGTGAAATCGCTCGTGCACTGGCTGTGCAAACCGTGGCGGGGGCGGCAGCGATGGTGGAATCGACTGGTGAACAACCTGCGGTTTTGCGCGATCAAGTGACTAGCCCAGGCGGAACAACGATCGAAGGGTTACAACAACTGGAGAAGCATGGGTTTCGAGAAAGTGTTCACGCCGCCGTCAAGTCTGCGACTCAAAGATCGATCGAATTGTCAGGAGGGTAGGCGAACTATTGTGATTCTGATTCGGAATCTATTGCGGGTTTTTGAATTTCATCCACAGCCATTTCGGCTACGGCTCTTACTAGCAGGTCTTTATCCTGACTCATCTCCATAAGCGGTTGGATCGCGGAAACCGCCTCGTTTCCCAGGCCGGCAAGTGCGTAACAGGCGGCTTCGCGGTGGGTTGCTTCTGGATGTTTTAATTGTTTGATAATTTCAGGAATCGCTTTTTTACCATCAGCTCCCATTTCGGCGATGATGTCCATCGTGTCACCGCTATGGACCATCGATGGGATCAATGTGATCAGGGTATCGATCGCTGGTTCGGAATTCCGGGTGATTTTCCAGTGTGTTTGTGCCGCAATATGTTGCACACTTTTTTTAGGATCGTCCATCAATTTTTTGATTTTTGGCAACGTCGATGTTGCTTCGGTTCCAAGAAATGCCAGTCCCTTTAAAGCTCGTTCCCGGTCGATGACATAGAAGCGGTCCAGTCTTTGTTCAAGAAGTTCAACGACATCGTATTGTTCGTGAGGGCCTATTGCCCCTAGTGCGATCGAGGCCCAGCTACGCGCAGAAGCATTCCCTTCTTCCAATAATTTAACCAATCGTGGCCCAGCTTTTCGTGCCTTCGGTCCCATTTTACTGATCACACGACAAGCAGAAAGTTGGATGTTAAAGTCTTCTGAGTCGAGCGATGGCAAAACTTTATCAAGCAATGGCAGCAAGTCTTCGCCATCGAGAACCGCCAACGCATGTAGAGCAGCCAAGCGAAAGCTTCGCTCGCTTGAATCCAGGTGGTATGCGATTTCAGTAATCCATTTTTTTGCTTCCGGACCAACCGCCTTGATTGCCTGGCAGCCCAGTCCGTAGCGTTCGAATTTTTTGTCTTTTAGGAATGGCCCCAGAAATTCATTGACCGTTTTTGAGTTTTGGGCGACTCGGAGATTTGCTGCAGAATTAACAAGGCTGTTGGAATCGCTTGTTTTTTCGATCAGAATTTTAGCCGCGGCTTCTTTGTCTTCCTGCGATTCGAGTTTGGGAAGTTCTTTTCCAAGCTGCAAAATTGACTTCAACCTAACCGTGTTGTCTTTCGATTGACAATTTTTCAAAAGCTTCTTGAAGTCGTCGTTTGTATCGGTGTCGGCTTGCTGTATTGGCAAAAGGGTGAGTAGAAAAATAATGCTGACGATTTTCATCTAACCACCGATTGTGTTGTCGTTTTCAGAATTCCGACACCAAGCGTGCTCTGGTCGGTCAATTCAATTTACCTTGGGATAACCTCAGCCGCTATACTGCACGGCACAAATCGACGGATGCTTGAGAAATTGGGATGCGATTTTTACGGAACCAATGGGAAAGTGGCCGCATCAATTTTTCTTTTCGTCGCCAGTCTGCAGGACCGCCATAAAAGCCTTTTGCGGAATGTCGACCGAACCGATCGATTTCATTCGTTTCTTGCCCTCTTTTTGTTTTTGCCACAGTTTTCGCTTTC
Source organism: uncultured Pirellulaceae bacterium (assembly GCA_964405425.1). Taxonomy (GTDB): domain Bacteria; phylum Planctomycetota; class Planctomycetia; order Pirellulales; family Pirellulaceae; genus Mariniblastus. The sequence continues at coordinate 50,688 of CAYONX010000012.1, forward strand.
GTGAAATGTCACCGCCGTAACATTTTGCAGTCACGTTCTTTCGAAGTGCCTTAACCGTTTCACGTGCGATAACGCGGTTGCCAATAGCTGCCTGAACAGCGACTTCGAACATGTGGCGATCAATTTCTTCCTTCAATTTTTTAACAACCGCCCGTCCACGTCGATCGGCGTCAGCTCGGTTGCAAATGATGCTCAACGCGTCTACCCGATTTCCGTTTACCACGATATCCACCCGCGCTAAATCGGCTGGAAAGTAGCCGATCACCTCGTAATCCATTGTGCCATAGCCGCGAGTGATACTCTTCAATCGGTCGTGCATGTCGTAGATGACTTCACCGAGAGGCAATTCATAGGTCAGCATGACACGTGTAGACGAAACGTATTCTGTGTTTTTCTGGATGCCGCGACGTTCCTGGCACAGCTTCATCACCGGACCCACGTATTGTTCAGGTTGCATCAAATTAACGCGAACAATCGGTTGCCGAAATTCTTCGATTTCTCCAGAATCGGGAACTTCTTGAGGCCGGTGGATTTCGATAACCTCGCCAGATCGCTTCAAGATCTCATAAGTTACATTGGGAGCGGTTTGAACGAGATCGACATCTGATTCCTGTTCCAATCGTTGTTGAACAATTTCCATGTGCAACAATCCCAGAAATCCGCAACGAAAACCAAATCCAAGTGCGTCGCTGGATTCGGGTGTGAATTCGAAACTGGGATCGTTGATGCTGAGCTTGGTCAATGCGTCACGTAGCTCAGTGAAATCCTGTCCATCAGAAGGATAAAGCCCGCAATAGACCATCCGCTTCGGTTCCTGGTAACCTTCGAGAGGCTCGGCTGCATTGTTGCCTGGAACGCTGATTGTGTCACCAATTTTGACTTCGTCCAGCGATTTGATGTTGCAGATCAAGTAGCCAACTTGTCCAGCGACCAGTTTGTCACGGGGCGATTGTTTGGGGCTGAATTGACCAAGTTCGAGAACTTCGTAGTCAGAGCCGCGATTCAGGAAACGGATCTTTTGTCCTTTTTTAACGGTCCCATTCATGATTCGAACGTACGTCACGGCGCCGCGATATTCATCGTAGTGCGAATCGAAGACCATCGCTTGAAGCGCTGCTCCCGGGTCTCCCGATGGTGGAGGAATTCGGTCCACAATTGCATCAACCAATTGATCAATGTTGATGCCTGCTTTGGCACTGACTCGAACAATATCGTCCGGGTCGATACCAATCGATTGTTCCATTTCTTCAGCGACTTCGTCTGCTCGCTGGTGTTTCAAGTCGATTTTGTTGATGACGGGAATGATATCCAGATCGTGTTCCACGGCGGCATAAGCGGTAGCAACGGTTTGGGCTTCTACGCCCTGAAACGCGTCGGCCAACAGCAAAGCACCTTCGCAACAAGAAAGCGATCGAGATACTTCGTATTGAAAATCAACATGCCCAGGAGTATCGATCAGGTTCAGTTCGTAATCTTTTCCTTTATGTCGTATCGGCATGGCCACCGCTCGAGCTTTGATCGTGATTCCCCGAGCTCGCTCAAGTTCCATATCATCAAGCAGCTGGTCCTGCATCTCTCGTTTAGAGACCGTGCCTGTGTATTCAAGCATTCGATCGGCGAGAGTACTTTTGCCGTGGTCGATGTGCGCAATGATGCAAAAGTTGCGTATGTGGCTGATATCGACTTCTGACATGGTAACTATTAAGCAGGAGGTAAAGCGGGTGTTGTGGATTTGTGAAGTTGGCGAGCCAAACCGGCAGCGCCTATGAATCCAGCGTCCGATCCGAGGTTGGCGAATTCAATTGTCAATTTTTCTGCAAGTAGCGGAAGGCAGTTTGGTCGGGCGCGATCATGGATTTGTTTCAGAAATGCCTTGCCGGTTTTCGATTCGTTGCCGCCAAAGTCCATTGCTCCGCCAAGTAGTATTGCTTGCGGGTCGATAATGTGAACCAGTGAAACGATTGCGTCGCCCAGATAGTTGGCGGTTTGTGTAACCAATCGGTTTGCAAATTCGTCGCCAGCTTCAGCGGCCTGAAAAATCATGAGTGCAGAAATCGGGTTGTCGTCGCCCTGATTTTGCAATGTTGATTGGACACCATCTCCTAATTCTTCATAGCATCTGGCTACCAATCCTGTGGCGCTTGCATAGGCTTCCAAATGCCCCTTGCTGCCGCAAGAACACAGGCGAGCATCTTCTTTGGAATCGACAAGCATGTGGCCGATTTCGGAGCCATGGCTATGAGTTCCATCGATTGAGAAATCGTTGACAATGATTCCACCGCCAACCCCCGTGCCTAAAGTGATCAGAACGATGCTGTCGTACTGTTTTCCGCTGCCAACCCAATATTCTCCAAAGGCGGCCGCACTAGCATCGTTTGAAAACGCAACGGGGCGATCGGTAACGTTGGCGAGGATGTTTTGAACGTCGACGTTTCTCCAGCCAGGCAGATTGAATGGTGTCAGAACTCTTCCGCGAGCAATGTCCATTGGCCCAGGTGTTGCGAGTCCAAATGCTTTCAAATCAGAATAATCTATGCCTGCATCATTAAGCATTTTCCGAATGAAAGTACTCGCGTTCTCGAGGCAATTGGTGGGCGGAGATTCTGGAAGAGTCGCGAATTTTCCGGATTGAATTACCTCACCGTTCTCCGCAACAATTCCAACTTTTGTATTGGTTCCGCCAACATCGACGCCGGCGTAAATGGATTGATTCATTGAGAAGCGAGTATTGAAATAGACGGCGAAGGTGCGCTGAAATGGTCGTGCTAATTTCAGGTATTGTGCGGTTTATGGCTGAATGAACAAGGGCGACTTGAGTAAAGAAATAGCGTTTCGTGCCGGTTTTTGATTTGCCGCGTTTCGAGTCATTTGTCGAAGTCTTCACGCAGGCCGGGGTCAGTGATCGTGTGATTAATGATGTACCATTCTCTCCATAAGTCGGCATCAAAACTAAAATCCTGGTCCGTAATCTCGTTCAAGGCATGCAAAACCCCTTCATTGGATAACGTACGATCGACAGTTGCGGATCCACCAGCTGAAAATCCAATACCTCCTGTAGAGTCAAAAGACGTGTTTATTCCGTCGGGATTGTTTCCGGTGGCGATTTTGTGAGTGGTTGTAAGCGATGAGATCAACGGAATAATTCCGCCACGATCTTTGAAATTACCCATCGCGAAGCCCGCGCGATTGATCCATCTGTTGTTGGGATGGGTGAGGTAACGGGCAAGTCGCTGCGATGTGTAGGCTCTGCTGAATTGTTCCTTTTCAAGTTGCAGCAACGCATGCTCGCGAACTTCCGAAACAGGATCTTCCATCGCGTATTTCACTAACACTCGATGCGCAAATCGGCTATTGACGTTTCCAATAGCTTCAATGTACAGCAATCGGCGTTGTGGATCTTTTTCTTCGTCCAGGAATTTTTCAGTAAAGTAACCGACCGATACGGGGTCAATGATGCCGAAGAGTTCCGATTTGATTGTTTCGAAGTCTTTGTTTTTGATTGTGTTTTGTTTCCAGTTGCGGAGAGATTTTTTTCGGATGTTTAACTCGTTGTCAGATGAATCGACTTGCGTGTCAAATTCCAATTGCAGCTTCGATACCCAGCGGCCTTTGTGTTTTACATAGCCGCGCGACAGGTAATGTTGCTCTTCGGGTACCCAGCGCCCGTCGACTTCGATGTGGTTGAGCAGTTGCCACGCTTTTTCATCGCTGGAGTCCAAGGCGACGATTTGGCGCAAATGGTAATCCACTTGTTCGGCGAACCGAGACGAATTTTGTTTGCACCAGTTATAAACTTTCCAGTGGCCATCGGGTGTGTTTTGGATGGACTCTAGCAACCGTAGATACTCTTTGTCGGCTCTAGTGTTTGGTGACACACGTTGAATGACACGAGATTTTTCGACTTTCAAATCGGAGCCGGAGGCGGTCTTAATGACCACGTACGATTTTCGGTCCTCTTTTGGCTCCGCAATGATTCTGCCAAGGATAGAGCCGCCTGATTTGAAGAAGATTCGAGACTCTGAAGGTTCGTCCTGACAGAATGCTGACGTCAGGAAAATCGTTGAGAGCATCAACGAGCGTATGATGGCATTTTTCAATTGGACACCGAACGAAGGATAGAGACCCCGATTATTGGAATTCTACGTCGCCTTTGGTAATTGTCAAAACGATAGAGCCTGTGTAAGCAAGCCTATTGGGAAATTTCAAAAACGGCTCGATCCATGACAATGGACCATGGATACATCAAGACAGGCCCGACTGGTGCCCATGTGGCCCTGGCTCGCACGACACCTGTCCCTGGCTCGACAAAATCATTTAATTCGCCGATGACCTGGCCAGCTACATTGGATTCGCTGGTTGGCATTGGCATTGATTGCATCGCCACAAATTCTTGAGTGGTAAAGTTAAAGAACGAAAATTCGACGTCTAGATTCGGGGTATTCGCGAAGCCGTCGATGGAAAGCTTGATATCGTTGGGCATGCTGATGCTGGTTGTCGATTCAAATTCAACGGTTGTTAAAAATCCAGTGCCAGTCTTCAAGCCGGGGCGTGCGATGTAAAAATTGCTGTCATCGAATTCCAAATCAGAAGGCGAACCACCGTTGTCGCTACCCGTTTGAACTTGAACGTCGGATAAAAGTGAATCCGTTCTCTCAGCAGTCCGCCATGCTAGTGAATAGTCGGCATCGCGATTGGACGATACGATTACAAAATATTGGCCGGGTTGTATATCCGTAAGATAGATGTGTTCGATATTGTCTACTGTACTTGTGCTGAATTGTGCGGCACCATCACTGCTGATCAGTAAATCCAAATCAGGCATTACGGCTTGAGGTGAAAAGAGATCAGGATTTGCGGCGCCATCGTTGATTTGTCGATTCCACGTCAACACAACTGACATGTGAGCCGCTGGTTCAGTGATTTCAATGATATAGCTTCGTGTCCCGCCGGCTTCGATCGACTCAAAGTCCCAGCCTTCGCTGCCTCCAAATTCGGTTGGCGCTGCTGCACCGTCCATTTCTCCAGCCTCGAAAATTTTGTAGCTGTTATAGATGTTGGCTTCACCAACGCCAAACACATCGTCAAGCGGACGTTCCTGGGTTTGATCCCAATCAGCAAATTCGGTTTTGGTTGCGCCGGCCAGCAAGATTGCCTTTACCACTTCGTTGTTTTCTGCGTTCGTGCCGGCCGTTGCTTCACGCATGAGTGATGCCAAAGCTGATATCCTTGCCGTTGCGAAACTCGTTGAACCGGCGATGGCAACAAGTTCTGGCTTCCTTCGTCCGGCGCCCAAAAGCGTAGTCGGTTGGAAGGAATGATCACCAGAGGTCACACCTACTGATATTGAATTGAAACCGTGTGCAAGCAGTTGGGGAGTGTTAGCACCCGCTGTGTTGCCTACTCCAACGACTATATTGAGGTTGTATTGGTTGGCCAGAAAGTCGGCCCTTCCAAGTAAACTGGTTACTATGCCGACGGGCTGGCCATTGGCGATCCAGCTATGGTTTTGAACTGAGTAAGGGTGTGGAGCCGGGTTACCATTGCCTGCAAAGCCCAATCCATTGTTAAGCCAGTCATTGGCTTCATAAAGATAAACGTCTACGACTCCTGGCGCAATGCTTGAGTTGTTTCCGTAGATGACAGAGCCGACACCGTTGGCGTGAACCGAAACCAGATTGTTGAGTCCCGAAAGATCCGTAAAAGTTTTGTCAGGATTCAAGTATTCGTTACTGGTAGAATCGGGTTGATAACCTTCATTACCCGTAGGTGCTTCCACCTGAGAAACAGTGACACCGCTACCGCTTGGAGCATTGCTTCCGAGTTCCTGCATCAGATCATCCCACCCGGTGGCTGCCGACCATTCGGGATTTTGGGCGTTCGCTCCGGTGCCGAATTGAAGAAGTAAGCAACAAAAAGCCGCGACAGCGATTTTCAAGCTCATTTTCATAGGGAAGTTCCACTTGTCGTTTAGATTCGTGCTGATGGTTATATTATAGCCTATTTCGACCGACCGATCGATTGCGCAGTCGTCAACCAAATGCTAGGCATTTAACGGCCTAAAACTGAAATGTCGGGGTTTGATAGCGGCTGCTTACAAAGAGAACAAATATGGCTCAAATTACGCACGGCCAGCTGGCTAAATTATTCGGGCGACTAGCGACCAGCTACAGTGCCGGAATCGACATAAAATCTGCATATACGCGCGAATCAGAACACGGCAGTTTGGCGTACCGGTTGAAGGCCAAGGAAATTGTGGCCCAGCTAACGAAAGGCCATTCTCTGACAGACTCTCTCAAGTCAATCGACGGCTATTTTCCTGACCTGGTTTTGTCGGTGGTTAACGCTGGTGAAAAAGGCGGGCGACTTGAGGAAGCGTTTAAAAAATTGTCGGACCATTACGACAGTTTGGTGAAATTTCGAAATGCTTTTTTGTTAAGTATTGCCTGGCCGCTTTTCGAATTGGGTTTTGCGATTGTGTTAATCGGAGTCGTCATACTGTTGATGGGCTATTTGGCCGGCGACGAAATGGCCAACTGGTTCGGCATGGGCAGCACGGAGGCGAATTTTTTCTTCTACGTTGCATGTGTTTTGACCGTTCTTGGAAGCATCGCCGCCGCTTTTTTCGCAATCAAGAAAGGTTGGCTTGGAACGCTGCCCATGAAGATAGCTCGACGGGTTCCGCTGGTTGGCAAAACGATTGAGGCCATGGCGCTTTCACGTTTCGCCTGGACCATGTCGATCGCTGAGAATGCCGGGATGAGTGCCATCGAGACTGCTCAAATTGCTTTGACTTCAACCCAGAATTATTTTTATCAAAGGCTGAAACAGCCAATTTGCAATTCGTTGCAAAAAGGAAGTTCGTTTACGAAGTCGTTTCGCGCCGTAGATTCTTTTCCTGAAGATTTTTTGATCTATGTAGAAAACGGAGAAGAGTCCGGCGAACTCGCCGAATCGATGGAACGTGCTTCACTTGAACTGCAAACGCGTGCGGAAAACAACCTGAAGCTACTAGGCACGATAGGTTTCGTGTTAACCATTCTGTTTGTGGCGGCGGTGTTGGGAGCTACGATTATTTACATGTTCAAATCGATGTATATTGACCGACTCAATGATCTTTCTAATTTCTAATTGGCTTTGATCGGGCGGGCTGAATATCCCTCAATTGGGTTGTCGTTGCTGCCGCAAATGATGCGGAAATTGAAAAAATGGCGGTTGGCTAGCAGCTTTTGCGCTCATTCGTATTGCCATGGCAAAATGCAATCAGTAAATAACCGCAGCTACAAACGTGTGTGGTCCCCCGCACCGATTCTTTTCCTGATTTTCTTGGAGAAGCCAACCATGACATCCAATCAAAAAATATCCTCGCTTATGATGTGTGTGATTTGTTTTGCGGGTTGCACCACAACTAGAACCAGTGACACCGCAAGAACAGGCATGGAACAATTGCTGATTTCCAATGCCGTCGATCAAACTTTGAGCAAAACTGCTTTGCCTCCCGTCGATGGAAGGAAAGTATTTATTGAAGAAAAGTATCTTGATGGCACAGTCGACAAAGGCTACGTCATTGCAAAAATGAGACAGAAGCTACTAAATAACGGCGGGCTTCTGGTAGACAAAAAAGAAGATTCCGAAATCACTGTTGAGCTTAGTTCAGGTGGCTTGGGAACCGATAACGTTTCCAGTTTTGTTGGAATGCCTGGTCTGACGGTTCCTGGCTTGCCTGTCGAATTGCCGGAAATTCGACTCTACGAAAAGACCAGCCAGTTTGGTACTGCCAAGATCGGTATGGTTGCCTACGCGACGGGAAGCGGACAATTGATTTATGATGGTGGGACACCACTGGCACGAGCGGACGACAGTCGCTGGAGCTTGATGGGTGTTGGGCCATTCCAGAATGGTGCCGTGCGAAATGAAGTCATTGCCCAAACCGGCGATACTGATTTTACGTCGAGAGTTGCAAACTCGGTTTCATTGGGCACCAAAACTCGATAACAAAGGCCAAAGTAGTAAACAAATCATCAGCCGTCGGACTTCTGGTCTGGCGGCTGTTTTTGTTGCAAAATTTCACTTGATGCAAATTCGCGTCGCACGCACCCCTGCGTACAGATTGAATCCAGCTTAAAATGATTGCCTGAAATTCTTAGTGCGATTGAGAGACAAAGATGCCCAAACCGATTACCTTTAAGCCCGGCTCTGAATTGAAGTTGGCCGATATCCCAACTCGCATCGATCAAGATGAAGTTGACAAGGAAGAAGCCAAAAAACAGATCGCCGATAACGCTCGCGATATGGCGGATTTAGCTCGCTGTCTGTATGCCGAGAACAAGCGTTCTATTTTGCTGGTGCTGCAAGGCATGGATACGGCTGGAAAAGATGGAACGATCCGGGCCGTCATGCGCGGGCTGAATCCAAGAAGTTGCCAGGTTGTCTCTTTCAAGAAGCCATCCGAAGTTGAATTGGATCACGATTTTCTGTGGCGGATTCACCAACACACACCGCGACGAGGAAACATCGGGATCTTTAACCGTTCGCATTACGAAGACGTTCTTGTTGTACGTGTTCGCGATCTGGTCCCAAAGAATGTTTGGAAAGAGCGATACGAATTAATCAACGACTTTGAAAAATTGCTGACTGAAAACGGCACCATCGTCTTGAAATGCTTCTTGCACGTTAGCAAAGAGGAGCAACGCGAACGATTGCAGGCTCGAATCGATGAGCCTAAGTCGCGTTGGAAGTTCAATCCGGCTGATTTGGCAGAACGTAAGCTCTGGAGCGATTATCAAGAGGCTTATGAAGACGCGTTGATTAAGTGCAACACCAAGGTCGCGCCGTGGTACATCGTTCCATCGGATCAAAAGTGGTATCGAAACCTTGTGGTCAGTAATCTGGTCTACGACACGATGAAGGAATTAAGTCCCAAGTATCCGACGGTCAAAGAGGATTTTTCCGGCATCGTGGTTGAGTAGCTGCGTGCAGCCGTTGGAAACGAACGAACAATTTTTGGTTTGCTACTGTTCAGGTTTTTCGCGCGGGAAGTGATCTTCAACCACTTGAAAGAACTCGGCGGCCGACGCGACCTTTGCAACATTCGTTCGAAAAGCGCGAGCACCGAATCTGCCTTGCGCGTAACAGCACGCGTACTTTCGCATCAGCTGTGATGCTTTTGCCTCGCCGAACCTGTCCACCAGCATGTCAAAGTGTCGCAGCATGCATTCCTTTTGCTGATTCAAATCAGGATCATCAGGAATTGGGTCGCCTTTAAGTGCCGCTGCCGCTTGAGCAAACAACCACGGACGTCCCAGGCATGCACGAGCAATCATTACCCCATCGACATCGTATCGATTGAACGCCTGAACTACTTTCTCCGCTGAATCGAGGTCGCCATTACCAATCAACGGAATTTTCTTTAAGACGCCCTTGAGCTCTGAAATGCGGTCCCAGTCAGCATGGCCGCGAAACATGTCTTGAGCCGTTCTTCCATGGACGGTTAAAGCTTTGGCACCGGAGGCTTCTACGACCTGGGCAACATCTTTGGCGTTCATGTTGTCGCGAGTGCAGCCGAGTCGAATCTTTGCCGTAACTGGCGTCGGTGCACAAGCTTTAACGACACATTCGATGATTTGACCCATCTGATCGGGGTGTCGCAGCAAATAACTTCCGCTTTTTGCTTTCTCAGTCACTTGTCGGACGGGACAGCCAAAGTTGATGTCTACGACGCTGACCTGATAGTCTTCAACCAGCCGACGACCGACTTTTGCGAGAATTTCAGGTTGATTGTCCCAGATTTGAACCGCCAGCGGTCGTGCTTCGTCACGAACCCCCCACAGCCGGTCTGGGTGCTCCGCTTCATTTTCATCGAGCCATACAAATCCACGAGCATTGACCATTTCAGTGGCCTGTAAGCCGGTGCCACCATATTCACGCACGATTTGGCGGAAAGCATAATTGGTGAAGCCGGCCATCGGAGCCTGAAGGATCGGTGGATCGACAACAACATCACCGATATGGATCGGTTTGATTTCTCGAGTAAGCGAAATTGCTGAGGTTGCCGTTGACATTTTTTTAGCACAGTTATGATTCAATCGAATCTATATTTTTTACCGTTTACCGCCTCAATTCAATGCCGGAATTTGTAATACTTTACCATGAATTCCCAGCCAGTTCGCCGCGCAAGTCACACTGGGATCTGATGTTGCGGGATGGCGATGTTCTGTTGACGTGGGCGCTGGAAGCGGATCCGCTTGTGCATTCCAGTTCCCGCGGTGAACGATTGGACGATCATCGCTTGGAATATGTGACTTATCAGGGTGAAGTTAGCGGCGGACGGGGGACAGTTACTCGCGTCGCAAGTGGCGACTATCGTTGGCTGGTACCACTTGGATCGGCAAAACCGGGAACTGCGGAATTGGGAACTGCAAAATGGCAAGTCGAACTAAATTTGAGTACCGGCCGCACCATAAAAGTGAGTTGCCACAACGATCAGCATTTCGAATTTGAGTCGGATAGTTGCTGATTGCGACGGAGCTTTATCGTCCACTGTTTCGTTTTTGCTTTTGTTTTGCTTTTCTCGCTTTTGCTTCTTCAAGCCTTTTCTTTTGTTCTTCGTCGAGTGTTCTATTTGTGGTTCCAGCGATAACCAGTTTCCCTGGTCTCAAATCGATGGCTTCGACGTTTACATGATGGGTCGCGGTGGTGGTTATATGTTCGGGCAACGTGAAGATCGCGATGGGTGTTCCTGATGTCTGTGACCAGAAAACCGGGATGCCGGCATTTCGAATTGAATTGGCGACTCGCTCCAGCCATGGTCCAATGGGCAGCGGAATGAAACCCGTTTTTACACTGTTCAGTTGCAATGCGATTTCATTGGGCTTTTCGGTGCAATAGGTACTGGCTGAAATAACTACAATGCCAGTAAATTCGCGAACGGTGTATTTGAATGCAATTCGGATTTCATCCTGGGTGAAAACTGCTCGCGGATCTTCGATGTCTGCAGGAAGAGATTCAGGGAATTTTTCTGGCAAATCAGAAACAAACCAACCGTTGACTTGATCTTCCGTAATTTCCACGATCCAGGGTGCTCGGCGCCTGGCCGTATTCTGCAATTGCACTAAATTGCGCTCGAATATTTGACCGTCCTCTTTCGCACGTGCCATATCCGTTTGTAACGCAGTAGCGTAAAATTCGGGCACGTCCTTGGCTGAAGAAAGCGTAAGCCAAATCACAGCTGCAAGGATTAACAAGGATGCCAATGCCAGTATTGCAAACCGCAGCCAACAACCATGTTTTTTTCCCGGTGTTTTGACTCGTGGCGGCTCAGCAGACTCCTGAATGTCGTCGGTTTTGGTTTCCATTTGCTGATTTCGGTTGGTTGTTTTGACGTTGCAGCTTACTATGTTGACAATTGATTCCAGGAACTCGAAATACCCTGGTCCGCAATTGGAAATAGGATTTGTGAATGAATTTGAAATGTATCGGTCGAATTGCTGCCATTGCAATAATTATTGTAGCAACAGCCATGGCCAGCGGGTGCGATATGGGAACCTACGAAAACCGGTTGAACGAAACTCGTAGCGAAGCCCCAGTTGATAATTCATAGAAGACGGGGCTCGATGGTTTCGTTAGACTGGGCAAGAGAGTTATTTGTTTTGATTTGAAAGCCGTATTCTTTAAAATATCATTCTCCTGAAATATTTAAGTTCGTTAGGCAGGTCCATTCAGCCTGCCGAAGACGACATATCAGTTTGTACGAGGTGTGCAATGAATAAGTTTGCGTTTCGAGCATTTTGTTTGTTTGGTTTGGTGGTTTTTTATGTCGGATGCGGTGGCTCAGACACCAGCTCAAGTGACAATACGAAAGCTCCGCTAGTCACCCTTAATGATATCGGCAATGCGAATAGTAGTCGTAACGAACTGCTGAATAAAGACGCCGGCGGTGCTGCTGAAAGATCTCAAAGACCGGCTGCTCCAAATTCTCGTTCGGCAGACGAAGGCGATGTTCAAGAGGGTGGAGTTGAATCGACGTCGTTCAGTAGCAACGGACTTTTTCCTAACATCGCAATGGGCGGATCAAGTTCAAGGTTTGGCGGCGGCCTGTTTCCCGGCATCGATATGGGGGAAGCAATGAAAGGCGACGCAATGGAGGGCGAAGCAGATAAAAAAGACATGGCGGATATGTCGAAAGATGCCGATGCTGCGACCGACGGTGATGCGGAAGTTGCGGATGCCGAACCGGAACCTGCCAAAAAGATTTCTTTGCTGGCTGATGCCAAAAAGCTTTTCCAATCCCACAGAGAATCCGATGCGATTAATGTGATTTACGTTAATCATCTTGTATCGGACGATGCAAGAGATGAGTATCCATTGAGCTGGTTTGATGGTTTGAAAGAGCCTCGGTTATTTTTCCGATGGGGCGTTGGCGTTGTGTTTTCGCAACCATCCAACTTCGAAGGGCGTCACCCGGTTATAGGTGACCCTGGCGACGAAAACGAAACTACTTCAGGTACCTCTGGCGCTCCGGCTCGCGGTCGTGGAAGATCCAGAGGAGGCGGGACTTTAGGACCGGGAGACATCACGGGATCTGGCGGTGGAGGTGGGCCTCGGGGTAGCAGAAGCGGCTCTCGAACTTACAAAAACATTGATACTTCACGACCAGATGGATTTTTGATGTATTACACGGGCGACTTTGGGCAGCAGTTGATAAGCCATCTCGATAGTCGTCGCATGGATAGCAAGCCCTATTACGGGCAAATCTTGAAGGATGTTATGGAGGTTGAGATTCCCGAAGAAGAGCAAAGCACCACTGCACGGAGGCCTCGCGGCGGACGTGGGTTAGGCCAGCCTTCGGGTTCTCTTGGCATTGCTGGAGACGGTGGTGGACAAGCAAGAGGACGTTCGAATCGCAATCGAGAGCAAGACGAAGCAAATGCTGATGTTTTGGATCGAGCTATGGGCAGGACAACCGCATCGAAACCAGACGACGAATTTTCTGGCTCCATTCTTCCGGGGGTAGAGTTACTTGGTGCCGGAAAGAAAGCGGAACTTGTCCAGCGAGCCAGAAAAGCCGACGTGGATACGATGATTATGTTCACCGTAAAGGTTTCGAAATCTCGAGGTGAATACTTCAGTACGACCAGCATGAAGATTGTTGACGTCGCTTCCGAGGAAAATCTCTTCAATAGCAAAGGCCTCAAGGATACAAAGGTTTCTGAGGCTGTCGAAGATGGCGACGACCCGGTTAAAGACGAAGTTGAGAAGGCGTTCGTTTCATTGGCTGACAAACAATTCAAAGCGGCCAATATGCCGAAGGCTCTGAATGAACAAAATGTCAAGAAACGAATTGGCAGGTTGTTGAAACAAGAATCCAACAATCCGTTGGCGGCGGCCGTTGAAATCGTTAGTTTTCATAAGGCGAAATTGTTAAGCGACGATTTGGCGAAAATGGCGTTGAAACGTCTGTTCGATTCTGATGAGTCGGAAATTCTGGTGACCGGTGAACCAAAAGAGCGGCTCGAATATCTGAAGCAATGGTTGCCAGATGGCGTGGGTGACGACGCTTCATAGTCATTTGTATTGGCGATGACAGAGTTTTTCGCCCGCGCGATTCTTGCGTCGGTGCAGTCATTCGTCACTGTGATTCGAAAAAATCGTGCTGGCGAGAATACCCAGCTTACGGATTGTATTAACTCGATAGTTATTGCTATCAAATTCTGCTTTCAAAAGTGATTGCCTTTTGGTTTTCTATCTGATTGGTGTTGACGCACTTTATGGGCGTTGTTATTTACCCCTGCCCAGAAAAAATGCGTGCCGCATTACGCGGTCAGTTTGCGTGCATTGGCTGTAGCTTCGCAAGCTGTTCGTGTCGTGCAAATTCATTCTACCGAAATGAAGCGCAACAAGTTGACTTTAGTTAGTTTGTTCAATTGATAACGATCAGGCGTCAGACAAAGAGGAGAATTTACGTGAGAGTCATGGAACGACTTCAGCACGGATTTACGGCAGCAATTGTTGTGGCAATCTTAGCCGCATATCCGCAATTCGCGCTTGGTCAAATCATTAAGGCTTCCGAGCCTTACCAGGCAGCTGGGCAATCCGCTCAACCAATGCAAAAATCAGCCACTGAGCTTAACGACAAAGATCTGGCTATGCTGGGTGCACGACAGGCGATCGCCTATGGTGACATTCAAGCTGCAGAAAAATATGTGCAACAGGCACAAACCAATACCGCGTTGAATAGTCAAACGGGGGATACGATTGAAAGTATTTCTAGTTTGATTACAAGTCAAAAGAACCTGGTTCAATTGTCTACCCAGCGCGACCCTGACTACAACGCGAAAGCCGCTAACTTTTTAATTCAGCAGGCAGCATCGATTCTGAAATATCAGGATTTCGATACCGCTGAAATGTTGTTGGCTCAAGCGAAGAAGTTTCCAGTAGATTTGGCGAAATTGCCGGTATCACCAGATTCGATTATGAATCTGATCGCGCAATCCAAGTCCAAGACTGTGGAGAATTCCCAAGGCGACGTAGCCCAGTTGTTGAGCATTATGTCTCAAGCACAACTTGAGTTTGACAAAGGCGAATTCGCATCAGCAAGTGCACTGGTCGCTCAGGCGAAAAGTCTGAACGTTTCGGATACTGCTGTCCCAGTGAATCAAATTCTGCCATGGCAACTGGAATTGAAGATCCAGCAAGCGACAGGTTCGCAAGGCGAAGTAGTGGCGGCGAGTTTTGAAAACAATAACAACGAACCGATTGTCCAAGCGGCCTATGATCCAAATTTGGATACAACCAGAAATGTTGGTGCGTCGGCTACCATGCCAGCCCATTCAGAACCTAACAACAATAAAAACGCTGTAGCGGAATTTTCTCCGATGCCCAACCAGGGAATGCGTTACTACGAACTGGGTATGGTTGCCCTTAAAGGCGGTGACATTGGTGGTGCACGCAATCTATTTGAAATGGCGTGGGAATACCGTCAGCAATTTGATGAAGCCACTCAGCAGATTATTCAGGATCAACTGACCAATCTGCCAAGCGGTGGTTCAAATACCAATGCTGAAGAGTTTCCATTTCCGACCAACGATACACCTGCGAACAATACTGCCCCAGTTCAAAACGTGTTTGGCGGAAACGATTCCTTTCAATC
>CAYONX010000012.1:65932-82817 GCA_964405425.1 uncultured Pirellulaceae bacterium
TTCAATCGTCTCCTGTCCAATCGTCTCCGGTCGAATCGGCTCCGATGACGACTGAACAAAACGAAAGTGAATTTCTATCTGGCATCGATGAGCGGAAAGAAACCATTCGCATGATGCAGCGAGAAGTATTTCGCCAGCGTGCATCTGCGGAAAAAATGCGTGAAGACAATCCGCGTGCGGCAATCGAAGTGTTGACACAATTACGTGATCGCGTCAACCAATCTGAAATTGCGGATACTGAAAAGAAGCCGTTTTTTACAATCATTGATCGTGATATTGCCGAGTTCCAGGCGTATATCACACGCAATATCTCCAAAATTCAACTCGACGAAGATAACGCGGCAGCGCTTGCAGATGTTCGTGGTCGGCGCGAAAAGAAATACGCCGCTGAACAACAGTTACAAAAGCTGGTCGAGGATTTCAACGACCTGATGGACGAAGAACGTTTTGCTGAAGCCAGTGCCATCGTCCGACAAGCAGAAGATTTGCTGCCCGACAGTGAGGTCGTTGCCTTGTTGAAGTCCAAGTCGAGAATCGCAATGAATGTTGCCGAAGGTGAAGCGATTCGCCGCGAGAAAGAAGATAACTTTGTCCGTCGACTGAACGATGTTGATCGCGACACTATCAACAATGTTTCCGAGGACATCCCATTAATTTTTGGGGGGCTGGATCGCTGGGAGCGAACCTCTCGTTTGCGATCAGAATGGCTTACCAACCAGCGTTACTCCGATCCATCGGAGCGACGAATTTGGAACCTGTTGAAGAACGAACAGGTCCAAGGTCATTATCAGGGAACGCTTTCTGATGCGATCGATCAATTGTCAGAACAGGTGGGTGTGAACATCCTGATCGACAAAATCGCCCTCAATGCGGACACGATTTCAGCAGACACAGGTGTGGATGTTAGGATTCGACAGCCGATTTCACTGGAGAGTGCATTGAACGTTGTGCTTGGAAACGCTGGTTTGGTTTTCGTTGTCGAAGACGAAGTCATCAAAGTAACCAGCCGCGACGCACAACGTAAAGACGTTAAACCTCGAACTTACTATGTGGGTGACTTGGTCACGCCGATCCAGAATTTCCGTAACTCGCTTAGCATGAATTTCATGACGCCTAACGGTGCTACGGGTTCAAACGGCATTATTGGCCAATCGGTTCCACTTGCCAATCATTCTTCAACGTCCATTTCACCGATTGAACTTGCTCAACAAGTTAGTAACAGCAACTACAATCCCAATGCGTTGGCACAGCAGTTGCCAGGAGGTTTCGCGGGCACCGGAGCATTGCTTGGTGGAGGCGGTCCAGTGCAAAGTGGAACGCCTACCTATTCCAGCGTCGGGCCGCAGGCTCTTGGCGGTGTTACACAAGCGGACTTTCAACCGCTGATGAATCTGATTCGCAATACAATCAGTCCTGACGACTGGCAAGATACAAACGGTGATGGGACTCTACAGGCGTTTGTGCCAAACTTGAGTCTGATCGTTTCGCAAACACAAGAGGTTCAGGACCAAATTCAGGACCTGTTAACTCAATTGCGTGAGCTAAACGATGTTCAGATTGTTGTAGAAGTTCGATTCGTTTCGCTGTCCGATTCATTCTTTGAAAGAATTGGCATCGATTTCGACTTCAATCTTAACGACAACTCTAACCTGAACCCGGCTGCACTTCCTGATGAAGTCAGTGGCAGTTCCGTTATCGGCCTGCAGACGGGTACATCGGATGCCGGTCCTACCTTTTCTGGTGACTTGGATATTCCGTTCCAGCAAACTAACTTCCTGTCAACGATTCCAGCGTTTGGTGGATTCGATCCAGGAACGGCGGCAAGCTTCGGCTTTGCCATCTTAAGCGATATTGAAGTGTTCTTTTTGATCCAGGCATCAAAAGGTGACACGCGAAGTAATATTACTCAGGCACCGACGGTAACGATGTTCAATGGACAGGTTGCCAACGTCAACGATGGAGCTCAGGTTCCGTTTGTGACCAGTGTGACTCCGGTTGTCGGTGACTTTGCAGTCGCCCAGCAACCAATCATTACACTGTTGCCTGAAGGTGCCAGCTTGAATGTTCAAGCGGTGGTCTCCAACGATAGAAAATCAGTACGATTGACACTGGTGCCGTTCTTCAGCGAAATTCGCGATGTCGACACGTTTACCTTTGACGGAAGCGTTACGACTCAACGTGCTACCGATGATACTCTGATTGATGATCTGCTGGGAGCTGTTACGGGAGTCGATCCGGATCCGGATGCGAACACGACCGAATTGTCAACCGCTACCGAAGGCGTCACCATCCAGCTTCCGACACTCGGATTTACGTCGGTGTCTACGGTGGTCAGTGTGCCCGACGGTGGAACGGTCTTGCTCGGCGGTGTCAAACGTCAACAGGAACAACGTGTTGAGCGTGGAGTGCCTTTCCTGAGCAATATTCCGTACGTCAGCCGATTGTTCAAGAACGTTGGTATTGGCCGAGAAACATCCAGCTTGATGCTGATGGTTACGCCTCGGATTATCATCCAGGAAGAAGAAGAGTTGGAACAGACTGGTGTTTCACGAAACTAACTGAATTGTCTTTGAATTGTGACCGCCGTTGGAGCCATCCAGCGGCGGTTTTTTTGTTGGTGCTTGATTCAACGTCAATGATCAACCAAACTGACGCTTGTATCAGTAACCTTCTCGACTCGCCTGATTCAATTCAGCGATGTCAATAAAAATAGATAGGAGTAGAAAATGGGAAAGTGGCCCATCGGAGCGTTCACCAGTATCGACGCGGGTTTTGGAGTCCATTTGCCGGTCGTAAAGGAGCTTGGAATCCCAACCATTCAGGTCCATGCACCGCGACAGGAAACACGAACCAAAGAATTGGCAAACGAGTTTAAGCAAAAGCTGACCGAAATGCAGTTGGAGTTAACCGCTGTGTTTGGTGGCTTTGAAGGGGAAAGTTATCAAAGCATTCCAATCACCAAAGATACCGTCGGGCTTGTTCCGCCGAGTACTCGCGATGCTCGACTCGCCGAAATGAAAGAGATTTCGGATTTCACGCTTCTGTTGGATTGTCGCGTAATTGCGTTGCATCTGGGGTTCGTGCCGCATGATACCTCAGATCCCGACTATTCGGCCATCGTCAAAATGACTGCCGAATTGTGTGAGCATGCTAAGTCCAATGGACAGGATTTACACTTGGAAACTGGCCAGGAAACGGCCGATGCATTGCTGCAATTTATTTCTGATACCGGAGCTGAAAATCTGTTCGTGAATTTTGATCCAGCAAATATGATTTTGTACGGCGTCGGAGAACCAATTGCCGCGCTCAAGAAACTTGGCAAGCTTGTTCGCAGTGTGCATTGCAAGGACGCGACCTGGTCAGAGCAACCGGGTGAATCATGGGGCCAGGAAGTACCGCTGGGTGAAGGAGCCGTTGGGATCGAGAATTACTTGCGAACGCTCGAAGAAATCGGATACGACGGGCCTTTGACGATTGAACGTGAGATTCCTCAGCAACCGGAACGTCAGAAACAGGAGATCGGTCATGCCGCAAAGTTGCTCGAGAACCTGAAAGGCCAGTTCGTTTGAATAAGAAGCGGGTCGTCAATTGTTAAGCCAACGCAGCCTTGTCGGAATCGCATCGATCACAAGTTTGTTGATGGGCTTGGCGTCGTTGGTGTTGAATCCGGATACGCCGAGCAGCTTTGGCGGAATCATGATTAAAGTTGGCTTGATGTTAGCGGCAACGTGGCTGGCACTTCCCAATCTGGTCAAACCAGAAAATCAGCCATCGATGCAGATTCTTGGCGGCTTCTTATTGCTAGTCGTATTGGTAGCTATTCGTCCGAAAATTTTTATTGCAGTGCTTGTCATTGGGGCCATTGCGTTTGCATTGAATTTTGTCATGAAGCGGATGGCTGACAAGCGTTAATCGTTGACCAATCGATCGGAGCTAATCTGCATTTTCGTTTGAATTTTCGACGCGCTCGAGCAGCTTTTCACGTTGGCGCAAATACTCATTGATCATTTCCTTGCGGGCGGAAGAATCGTCATGAGTGGCAGTGTGAATACTGACGGACATCAAATCAAGGCAGGCCAGGAACATGACTGCCATCAGCAAAATCAGAATGATAGACACCAGCCCAATAAATACTGATGGCTCGTGAGCCCAATACAAAGCCGACATCAAAATCCCCATGGCGGCTATCATCGTGCTTGCCAAAGAACGTCTTCGGTACTTTCGTTTTTCGAAAAGTCGAATTCTCAAATCTTGAGAGCGAGCAAATACGTCGTCGATATGTTGCTTATGAAGAAACATCAGGCCAATTCCGCCAGCAAACGCTACCAGTCCTATTAGAACCAGCGCGGACATGGATTGATCGCTAATCATCGATGTCAAAATTGGGAATGAAGGCATAAAGCTGTACGTTATTGTGATCTATTTGTTTCTACTTGCGTCCCTGCATTTCACGCAACCATTCCAAGACAACTGTGCCGACTTTCCCGAGTGAGTCGGCTGAGCAATTACTAACAACATCCTGTTCCGTATGCCAGTAGCGATTACCTTGGACAGGAAAGTCGAAATCAATGATATCGCAAACGGGAATTCGGGCAATTTGATTTAACGGCAGATGGTCGTCGCGAATGGTGTGTCTTTTCCTGGCGACAAATTCCTTGATCCCCAATTTCCCTGCGATGGCCCAAAGATCTCGAGTTACTCGAGGAGCTTTTCGCAAACTGTTTACTTCATAATAAATTTGAAGATTCTTGTCGGCCACCATATCGACCAGCACTCCAGCAACGTAGTTTGCATTGATGCGTCGGCCAGCATATTGGTTAGAGAAATGCGTGGAACCCAGAAACATCTGGTCGCGGCGGTTTACGAAAACAAATTCTTCACCGTCAAAGAATACAAAATCGACTCCAAATTTTCCCTCTAACCCTTGCATGTGCTTTCCCAGTTCGCACAACAGGGCAACTCCACTGCCACCGTCATTAGCCCCAATAAATGTCCCGCGCGGATTGATTGGGTCTCGATCGGGATAGGGCCGCGTGTCGTAGTGACAACACATCAGCAGTCGCTTTTCCCGTTCAGGATGAAACCTGACCAGTTGGTTTTTCAATTCGATTTGACGCCCGTCCTGAGGATGTCTGACGAAGAAGCTTTGGAAGTAGACTTGGCCGCCAACGGATTCAAAATGTTCTTTCAGAAACGACTGCTGTTGCAACATACCAGCCGAACCACTAACCCTTGGCCCAATGGCGCAAACTTTCTCCAAAAATGAAAAAGCGGCTTTGGAATCAAAAGCGGTTTTCGTTTTCTTCACGACGGGTTGTTTGGAATCAGAACCGGGTGAAACTTTGGATTCGTCGGTCGGTTGTGGCGTCGTTTGGGTCGAAGATTGGGCCGACGCGTTATGATGGTGAATCGACAGCAAGGCTATGACAAGAAATGCGCCAAGCCGATAAAATCGTTGAATAGTCATAGCTTTTGATAGGGTGGATGCACATTACTTGGACGTTGTTATATTTTTTGATGATACGGAAAACAAGATGAAACGCCAACGTCGAGCCATTCGAACCGATCGATTTCAGACCAACCCTTAGAATTGTGATGGAAGAAACACTACAAAACGATACGAATCCTAGGAATTTATTGCCAATAGCTTTGGGCGCGATGGTTGCTGTCGTTGCGATCGGCTTGGCGATTTTTTCCCTTTTTGGACGACAGTTTCATCTGGCGGAAATCGTCAACAACTTTCGATTGCAGATTTCTGTGCTGCTTGTGTTTTCGACCGTCCTGTTTTTCTATCTCAATTTCAAAGTTTTTGGGATGGTGCAATTGGCGGGTTGTCTGATTTATGCGTGGCCGGTCTTGTCCACTTTTTTGCCAGCCGAACCACCGCCAGTGAACGACAACGCGGTTTCGCTGCTTTCGATAAACATTCTTGGAAAGAATTCAAATCAACAGCCGGTATTGGACGTGCTGAAGTCTACCGATGCCGACATTGTTTTGGTTGTTGAATACGAAAGCGATTGGATTGAGCCGTTAAAGGAACTTGAGCAAACGTACGTTTATCATATCAAGGAACCTCGCTGGCATGGATTTGGAATTGCACTCTACAGCAAACATCCGATCGTCGAATCGGATGTGGTTTATGTGACACGAAACTCGACTGACAATCCCGTTGTCTTTGCCGAAATCGAAGCAAACGGACAACGATTTATGGTCGTAGGCGCGCATTTTCTGGCCCCGATGTCCCGTGAAAGAATGGAAATTCGCAACAATCAAATGACGGAAGTGGCAGCATTGATCAAACAAATTCGCAGTGAGCGAAAATTGCCGATTGTGTTGGCAGGCGATTTCAACTGTGTGCCCTGGTCAAGTTTCGCTCAAGGTATGATGACGAAGGCGGGATTGCGCGACTCGAGGCAAGGTTTTTTTTACCAAGGCACGTTTCCGAGCGATATCAATCTGGTAAGCATTCCTATCGATCATGCGTTCGTATCCAATGACGTTCACGTACATGATCGAAAAATTTTACCAGCTAACAGCTCCGACCACTTTCCGCTATTGCTGGAATTCTCGGTTTCAAATGACGGGAAAAGCAATTAAGGCTTTGCCCCGAGTCGTTATTTTCTTTTGTGATGTCATTCTTTCGGTAAGCGATGGGCTGGACGAACTCCGACTCCTTTCGTCTTGCTCAGTGAATCGCCCAATTCATAACGTGCCTTGTCGGCAGCCGTTCGCAAACGCTTTGCAATCTCAGGATACTCTTCGATCACGTTCTTGGTTTCACCTACATCTGCATTCAAATCGTACAATTCGAGTTTTGACTTGACGTAATCGTATTCTACTGGCTTGCCGTTAGTGCCTCCATCGCGACCTCTGAGCGTCTGGTACTTATGAGGAAAAACGAGCTTCCATCGACGATCCCGAACGCCTTGCAATTGGCCGCCACCGTAATACAGATAGAAATAATCGTGTGGTGATACCGAATTTTTTTCGCCATACATCAACGAGCGAATGTCGTGTCCGTCGATTTTGTGATCGGGAAGCTCCGCTCCAATCAAATTTGAAAACGTTGGCAATATATCGATCGTCGACGCCAGTTCATCACACTGGCTTGCTGGCGGAATTCGACTTGGCCACCAAAACAAAGTTGGAACCCGATAACCACCTTCCCACATCGTTCCTTTGCCTTCACGCAACGGCTTGGCGGATCCAGCGTGATCGCCGTAATTCAACCATGGCCCGTTGTCGGAAGTGAAAATGACCAGAGTTTTGTCTTCGATTTTGTGTTTGCGCAGCGTGTCAAGTATTTGTCCAACCGACCAATCGATTTCCATCATCACATCGCCAAAAATTCCAGCGCCGCTCTTCCCGGCAAACTTTTCCGACACAAACAATGGCACATGGACCATCGAATGGGGCAGGTACAAAAAGAAAGGCCGATCGTGGTTACGATCGATGAATTCGACGGCATGCTGGGTGTATTGAGTCGTTAGTTGTTTCTGGTCTTCTTCGGAAACGACGGGGTCGACAATTTTGTTTCCTTTAAACAGGGGCAAATCCGGGTACCCTCTCTTACGTTTTGCTGCGTTGTCCGGAAGATCAGCGTAGTCAGGATGAAGCGGCCACATATCGTTTGAATATGGCAATCCAAAGTATTCGTCGAATCCGTGTTGCATTGGCAAAAATGGTTTCAGGTGGCCCAGGTGCCATTTTCCGAAACACGCGGTAGCGTAGTCTTGCTGTTTTGCGATTTCTGCTAACGTGATTTCGTCAGGATTGATTCCATGTCTTGCGCCCGGACCCAGTGCGCCGGATATTCCAACGCGTTTGTGGTAGCAACCGGTCAGCAGTGCTGCGCGGGATGCTGAACATACGGCAGTGGAAGCCACAAAGTCAGTGAACTTCATTCCCTGTGCTGCCATTTGATCGAGATTGGGAGTGGAGTAGGCGTTGTCACCAAATGCGCCAATATCTGCATAGCCCAGATCGTCAATGAAAATTACGACCAAGTTGACTTTCTCTCTGGCCGACACGATTAAATCGTTCGTCAGAACAAACAACACTACTGCGATTGATAAAAAGATAGAGCTTGATCTCATGTGGCTTTTCGCAACTAAGGCTGTGATTGAGTGCGATTGAACCTGACTATGATAACGAAAAAGCGTTATCGAAGGTATGAGAAGGAAGAAGGTTGCAATTTCGAATATTGAGTGATCGAAATGTGTATTGGCCGCAAAACGATTAGCGGGGGGCTTGCGGGCTGACCTTGTAGTTTTCGAAAAGATAATAGGTCAGAAAATCTTGTTCCTTTTCGTTCACTTTAAGACCTTCACCTATCATTTCTTTGATCAGTGCTGCCGCTGCCTGATAGTCGGCGATCGTGTATTTTTCTATACGGTCAGACTTGTGGCATTCGTTGCATTTTCCGTTGAACAAAAATTTACCGATATTGCTTGAGTAATTTTTTGGCTTAGCGACTGATTCAATGGTTTGTGTGTTCTGGGCATCGTCGCCACTTTCCGAATCGTTTGTTGATTCTGCCTTTGTACTTTGTTCTGCCGTTTCTTCAGAAGCCTTAGAGTTTTTGTTTGTGTTTTTGTTTACGGCAACGTCGCTTAAATATTTGGACGCCATGAAGTACTCAATGGTCTGTTTTTGATTCTGGCTAAGATCCAGTTCCTGTTCGACAATCATGCGCTCAACGATATCAATAATGCTGGCCGAGTCTGTGAAAGCGTAGTTGTCAATTTTTGAAATCTTGTGGCACTGGGTGCAGTTGTCCTGAAATGTAACAGCCGCAGCGTTTGGATCGAAACCCGCTGGTTTGTTGATAGTTGCCTTCGGTGTTTTTGCTTCTTGGGTAGCATCGATCGCAAGTGTCAATGGAGGCCCGCCAGCGACGGCTTTTTTTTGTGGTTTATTCAAATCGGGTGAAATGGCGATCAAGTAAGACGTCACCTGCCATTGTTCGTTTTCGTCAATCGGGTCCAGCAAATTACTCATGCCAGCCATGCGTTTTACGGTCGACCACCAATTTTTTGAACTCCTGGGCTTGGCAAGTACCGTCCGCAAGTCGTGGCACTGGGTACACGATGAATGCAGTACTTCACGTCCAGCAGCTAAACCGCCAATACTCGCCAATTCGGCGCGGAAAGCTTCGTCGTCCTGGCCCGCTTCTTTCAAAAGCCGGCGGACACGAAGCAGCGAATCGGTGCCGGTAATCGAATCAGGAATGATTTGTGCGTTTAGATAACTTTCTCTTAACGAAAACGGTACCGACAAACAAATCACCAGGATGGTACAGATCATCAGCATCGTCCCCAGCATGGGGACCAGCGTACCTTCGAGATGCCTGAAGAAAATCACAATCGAAAGTTTCAAAATCAGAATCGCCCCGATGGCGATGCCCAGCGTCAAGTGGACGACGGTTCGTGCTGGCAATTCGATCTGGTAGTTCCACAGCCGAGGAACCATCTGCCACATCAAAATCAAATATATTGCCAGAAATGCATAGCCCATCAACCGATGCAGATTCATCAACCAGCGCGGAGCCGAGCTTTGATGTTTTTCTTTGTCGTATGGGTAACCCCACAAGTGGTACATCAACAACGTTGACGCCAACCCAAGGAACAGGAATGCAATGCCAAGATACGAATTAAGCGCTGGACTCATGCCAGTATGTTTCCTATCGAAGGTCGGATGACGTGATCATAAATTTTACGGCTGTGGCACCAGCAGGAGTCAGGTAATTGGCCTGGAAATTCACGCCCGATCGAATCATGTTCTTGTCATCTTCATCCAGGATTCCATTCAAGTACTGTTGTTTAAAAGTTTGAGCTAGAGTTTGTGTCTCGGCGGGGTTAAACGACCGGTTAAATTGTTGGTTCAGCCAGATGTCCGCGGCCATCGTGTTTGAGTTCACTTTGCGGAAATTCACATTCGTCACGTAACCGCCGTGCTGCGCAGTCAGTTCCTGGCTGTAGCTGTTGTAGTCGGCAACAATTTGATCAATATCGAAACGTTTTCTTTGAACCGTGTTGCCTTGTGGTGCGTTAAAAATGTTGTCGTCTATGGGGGCGTTTATTTCGTGAGAGATTTTTCGCACGTTGACATTAACTTGCCCGATAAATTGGTTCGACATGGTTCCGGTAAAACGAGTCGGAGATTTGAAACCAGAAAACAATTTTGGTTCGCTGATTAGAATGTCAGCTGTTGCCCCTGCGCTGGACCACTTCACGGCAATAATTCCACCGTCGGAGGCAAAGTACCACTTGATCATATTACTGGGTTCATCACCGTACATAATCACTGATGCTTCCTGGCCGTTTTTGAATTCCTTACCTATAAATTTCAGTTTGTCAGGCTGATCCAGCAGGTCGAGCACGGCATAGGGATGGACATTGATCCAATTGATTTCTCTTTCTTTTTCAGTGTACTGCTTAAATTTCCCTCCGGAATGTTCCCAACCAACTTTACGATCAGCGTAAGCTGACTCGATCGTCCCATTCACAATGTTGTGTGTTAGAGTTTTGTCACCCTTCATGAAAAGCTTTTGGGTGGACGCGAATGTTTGTCCATTGGCGGAGATTGTGAATCGGTTCTCGGATTTGATCGTTTTGATACTGCGTAATTTCTCAGTTCCGCCAAGCCATTCCAAATGCTTGTTTAAGACTTGCTTTACGGGGCTGATTCCTTTCCCAAGATTCCAACTTGCCCCAACACCAGCGTAGACGGGAGTCTGCCCTGATGCTGAAAGGTTATTGTCACTGACGTATTCGTTAGTCTTTTTTCGAACGAAAAGGATCATGTCATCGAGGCTAATTTTCTCGCTTTCATAATACCGAGCGCCCGCGTTACCTCTTAGATATTTGATCAAAAAATAGCTGAAGACGCTGTGCTTGAGGTTCTCGTCTTCAAAACTGAACTGGTCCTGGTTGCAGCTGAACAGGACCGAGATACCGCCTGGAATTTGGCGTTTGGTTTCGTGAACGCTCGTTAGTTGCAATTTCTTGGCGGCTTTTTTCTGGCCCGAAGTCAGTGCAAATTCGTTTCGACAGGCATCGATTAGCATTAGTTTGCGACTGGCTTTGCATTGACGAAGCAATTCAACGACGTCGCTAATTGGTAACAAAGACGATTTGTCGTTTGGGTCAGCGTCTTCGGGACAAAAGTACGTTTCACGAACACCATTCTTGTCAGGATCGTCCGCGGCGCATTGCAAGCCATGACCAGACAAGCTGATCACCATCGTGTCACCTTCGGCGCAGTTGTTCATTTGCGTCTTCAGCACCGTCAAGATTTTACCGGGACTCGTTGGCTTGCCAGTCGAGACGCGTGACTGTCCGGTCATGACTTTCGTTTTGAAGCCAAGGTCTTTGAGCGAGTTGCCAAGTTCCATGGCATCGTCTTCTGCATATTCGAGCCGACCCAATACGGAAGGGTCGTAGGATTCAACGCCGATCAAGACAGCGTATTTGTCTTGCCCCCAAACGAGGCCTGTCGAACATAATGCAAACAAAGTGAAAGCAATGATTTGTGTCTTGCGATGCATCTAAATCTACCTGTCTTGAGCGGAAACCATGAAGTTACGAAGAACGGACCCAGTCGATGAAAAATACCTGATTTGGAATTTAAGTCCGGCATCGATGGCCCCTTTGTAACCGTTTCGCAAATCGGTTTTCATTTCATCTATGGACTGGATGAAGTATCCACCGGGTGTGATCGAGTAATCTATGCCAACGGTGGAACTGTTGATTTTTCTGTATTGAATGTCGGAGAGAAAACCATCAGAAGATTGGACGTTTTCCTGTTTGTACATTTTGAAATCTTCAATCATCAAGTCGACATCAAACTTAGTCGTTTGCAGCGCCGCGCTGGCAGGGATCGAAATTTCTTCGACAGGTGAATTGATTGTCAGATTGGTAATTTGATCCAGGGCCGTAGCCGGATTTCCATCAAAAGTATAAACGTGATTGGCATTGGTCCAAAACTTTACGCCTTGTCTAGTTGTGTATCCGCTATAGGTTGCGGTGCTTGGAGCCCCGTCTCTAAAGGTCACAAGGTTTTTGAGCGATCCATCGGACGAAAAAATCCATTCAACATAATTACCGGATTGATTCGAGAATTTAACGACTTCCTCGCCAGCGGATCGTTTTGAGTGTTCAAGTTTTGGAACCAGTTCAAGTAGTTTCAGAATGGCCAGAGGGTGGTTAGAAAGCCATTGGATCTTCGGGCTCTTATCCGGGGTCAGCACGCCTCCGGCTTGATTCCAAGCCACTTTGAAATTTGCGCCTGATTCATCGCTAAAATTGCCGTCTAAGTAGTTTTTTGAAAGTAACGTATTGCCACGAAAACGGAATTTCTGGTCGTAGTTGTAGGTTCTATTAGGCAATGTATAAGTCAGTCGGTTATCGGAAGAATATGTTCGAATCTTGCGAAGATTTTCGAGTCCTCCAAGCCACTGAATGTGTCGATTTAAAACTTGCAAAACTGGATTGACACCCGCACCAAGAATCCAGTCCGTTCCCATTCCGACGGATACGGGAGTTTGGCCTTCAGCTGCAAGGTTGTTGTCGCTGACGTATTCATTGGTCCTTTTACGAACGTATCGAATCAGATTGTCCAGGCTGAGTTGATTGTTGTCGTAGTAGCGAGTGCCTGCGTTTCCGTTCAGGTATTTGATTACGAAATGGCTGAACACGCTGTGCTTTAGGTCGTCGTCTTCGAAGCTGAATTGTTCCTGGTCGCAACTGAAAAGCACATTCATCCCACTTGGAACCGACCGGCGGGTTTCATGAACGCTGGTCAGCCGCAGCTTTTTCGCTGCCTTTTTTTGGCCGGCAGTATTTGCAAAATCGTTACGGCACGCGTCAATAAGCAACAGCTTACGTGATGCTGGGCATTGCTTGAGCAAGGTCACGATACTGGAGACAGGAAGAAGGCTCGATTTGTTGTTGGGATCAGCGTCCTCTGGACAGAAGTAGGTTTCGCGAATGTTGTTTTCGTCCGGTTTTTCAGAACTGAATTGAAGCCCGTGTCCTGACAGACTGATAACCATGGTGTCGCCGGGCGCACAATTGTTCATTTGCGTTCGCAACACGGTCAGAATTTTTTCCGGGCTGTTTGGTTTGCCAGTCGAGACCTTGGACTGCCCGGTCATGACTTTGGTCTTGAAGCCCAAATGGGTGAGTGAGCGACACAAGGCAATCGCGTCGTCTTCAGCATATTCCAAAGTCGATAAAACCGACGGATCGTAAGATTCAACGCCGATCAGCACCGCATATTTGTCCTGACCTGCAGCATTCGTGGAATGCAAGGCAAGGCAAAACAGGAGCGCAAAAATAGTCTTGAGCTTTTTTGTCATCACAGAATGTCCCAGGCCGTTCTGACGATCAGTATGTCATTGATGTCGGTTGTCGCAACCACAAATACATTGCGAAATCAAAACTTCAAAAGGGCCAATTTTTTTTGATGATTTTTAGTTTTTTGGTGAGAGAACCCAAATCGAAAACACTATCTACTTTGGGGACCTTTAGAAGCAAAACAGGCGGGATAAAAATTTGACTATTTTCATTGTCCCCCGGGCGAACCTGCTTTCGCTTTCGTATATAAAAATGTCTGAAGGAAATTTCAGGCGGAAATTTGGCTTTGATTGGGGAAATTATGAGTGGTGGTTTGCGGCTATCTTTATGTCTTTGCAGTTCAATTTTTGGCATGTCGATCGCATCGGGTGCGTCGGCTCAAGAATTTGACGTCGAACTTGCGAAACAAGCGACGGGCATTTTAAACGACTATTGCAAGGCGTGTCACGGTGAAGATTTCAATTTTCCTCAGCTTGATGTGACTTCCAGGGAAGCACTGCTGAAGCCCAACGGGAAAGGCAAGAAGCCGTTTGTGGTGCCTGGCGATTCAGAAGCGTCTCGCATCTGGGCGCGAATTACCGCGACCGATTCGATAATGCCACCCGACTATATGCCTCAACTGGACGATGAAAAGAAAGCGACCATCAAGCAGTGGATTGACGCGGGTGCCCATTTTCCACCGGAAGAACGTGACCGGCGGGAATACATTGGCGAAGCAACTGTGCTGGAGGCGATTGATCAGGATTTACGCAATATGGACCAATCCGATCAACGATACACACGTTATTTCTCGCTATTCCATCTTTGGAATGATACCGAAGGCAACTCGCCTTTAACCGACGAAGATTTACGGATGGCCCGCGCCGCTGTCTCTAAAATGATAAACAGCTTATCCACCAAGCCAACGATTAAACGACCACGAATTGTCGACAAAGGGTTCGGCACATTGCTGGCAATCGACTTGCGAAACTACGGCTGGACAACATGGCATTGGGATCAATTGATGAGCCAGTATCCATACGGACTGAAAGCAGTCGGCGAATCATCACGAGTTGGGCAACGAGTCTACAATGCTGTGGGAACGCGGATTCCTTACATGCGAGCTGACTGGTTTATCTACTACGCGTCGCGACCACCGCTGTACCATACGCTGCTTAACATCCCCCATAACGCAAAAAGCCTGGAAGCCCGGTTGGGAGTTAATATCTATCAGAATTTCGTGAACAACAATTTAATGCGTGCTGCATTTGACGGATTGGCCAGCGGTGTTTCGCGACAGAACAGAATGGTTGAGCGCCATGAGCCAAACGCAGGCACACGATATTTCTGGAAAAGCTATGACATTAAATCTGACGGAGCTGCGACCCGACCAGGTGATTTTACGCGCAGCCCCTTGGGGCCTGAGTTCGAGGAAATTGAAGGTCGACAACTTGGCATGTTTGAACACGATGGCGGTGAAATTATTTACAGTTTACCGAACGGTTTGCAGGCTTACATGCTGGTCGATGGCAAAGACCAACGAATCAACGAAGGTCCGCTGGACGTTGTTCAAGACCCCAATCAGCATTCTGGTACACCGGCGATTGTTAACGGCATCAGCTGCATGGGATGTCATGATGACGGCATGATTAGCTGGAAAGCTGATTTCGTGCGACCAATCTACGAAAGCCAACGTGGCAGCCAGATGGCGGATAAGGTTTTGGATTTGTTTCCCAAGAACGAGAAGTTTCAAAAAATGGTCGACGAAGACCGTGAATATTTTATGTCCAAATTAAAAGCTGCGACGGCCGAATTTCTGTTGGATGGTCAAATGCAAAGAGACTCAAAATCACTGACGGTTTTCTTTGGAGACTTGTTGGAAGCATCAGGGACAGATTTTAAGGAATCGGAACTGGAGCCATTTATCACCAAATGCATGAGCATGACCGGCGCGGACGAAATGGAACGCAAACAGTTGGTGATGATGATTGCTTCGAAAGGAAAAGATGAGCTTCAGTGGCCCATATCCATCGACGATACAGTTGCGATGTTCGAAATCAATCCGATCAAGAACGCGACGACTTTCGACAGCTATGCGGATCCAGTAACCAAACTTGCAAAGATCTATTACCGGGATATCACGATCGAAGACATCGCACGTGAGCTCGGTTTGCCTGAAAATTCAGAAGAAGCAAAATCCCTGGGATTAAAAACGGTGGATGAGCTGAAATTTCTGGCTGGTTTAAAACAGTTTCAAAACCTGGGACTGGCAAGCTTGACCCAGGATGGTGGTACGATTACCCGGCCGGCGTGGGAAAGAGCATTTGGACGCGTCGCCAGGGAATTAGGATGTGGCATCCCGGTTACAAGAGTTGTTTTTAACGGGGACCAGTGAGCAAAATTCGAATTGCAGATAGGATCAGGAAAATGAAAGCGAATATTTTGTTAACGATTGCCTTCTTTGTGGGCGTCTTTTTGAGTGGGCAATGGTTGCACGCCAACGAAACCGCTCCAGTGATTGCTCAAGGCATGCAGCGCGTCGCAGTTGCAGTGCACGGATTTTTGCACGAGGAAGGACTGACTAAGGAAATTGTAGTCGGTCAGATTTCTGGCTTGCCAAATTTGAAATCGAGTGGAGGTTCAGAAGTTCGTCGAACATTGATTCACGCTTTGAACGAAAATGGTGTTTCGGTTTCTGACGATGCGAAAACTCAAATGATGGGTAAGTACCGATTGATTGAAGCACGCGAAAAACCGACTGACGATTTTGATTCGCTTGGTTTGGAAGTGACGCTTCAGATCCTGAACGAAAACGGGGATACGCTGGCGGAACCGGAAATTAAAGTCTGGGGTAAACAGATTTTGCAGATTGCTGGATTGAATGTTGATATTCCAACCAAAGGTTCAGAGAAAATTCGACAGAAAGAAATCATTCGGCAGCGGCACAAGCCGAATACTCGCGTTGTCAAACACCAGGTTCGTACCGGCGGTCCGTTTGGCATTGAAGTTATCGTCAACAACGGCGGCCAACTCGATTCGCGTGCTCCTCGGCTTGACTCAAAACACCGTCCATTTGTCGATTTGCATTTGAAGGAGGAGTACATTGTACGAATTCACAATGATGCGGACTTCGAATCGGCAGTGACATTGTTGATCGACGGCGTTAACGTTTTTGTAAATTCAAAACAAGCGGGACTTGGGCCCGATAGCAAATTCATTATTCCAGCTCATAGCCATGCTGATATCCCTGGCTGGATCATCAACAGTCATGATTCCAAGGCGTTTGAGATTTCCGGCTACGAAGGCAGTGTCGCACAAGCAATAGGGAAATCGCAAAGCAGTGCTGATGTCGGAACGATTACGGCTTCGTTTCAGGCAAGTTGGTCTGGCGACGATCAGCGACCATCGGACGAGCCGGGGGGACGCGCTAAAGGCGGCAAAGCGACCAAGCAAGGGCGAGATATCAAAAAAGACTACGCGGTGGTAGTTCGTGATTTCGGAGTTGTCCGATCGACGGTCAGCGTTCGATATGACCGTTAGTCGTTGAA
>CAYONX010000012.1:82917-86741 GCA_964405425.1 uncultured Pirellulaceae bacterium
ATTTCGGAGTTGTCCGATCGACGGTCAGCGTTCGATATGACCGTTAGTCGTTGAAACTCAGCCACTTAATCGTGGTACAACAAAGCTCGTTGAATATTTATTGCCGTCAAAATCGTCTTCTGTTTTTTTCAAACAAATCCTGGGCTGCAGGCACCTGCTGAGTCAGGATCAAAATGGCATCGAGATTCAAACGTACTGTGCGATCATCGCCTGCATGTTGATAGCGTTGTGGACAAGGAACCTGTGACCAACACGGCATCCCGATGGTTTTGACCGGCACCAGGCACTGCCGCCATTAGTCGGTTGATTCGCCTTACGCGCATGGGCGTTACGCGGTGTTGTATGTTGTTTTGGGGGGACGGAAACGGGGACAGGTCGACAGGTCCAGTTTTAAAGACTGGCCTGTCTTTTTCTTGCGCCCTCACAATTAAATGGACCTGTTGCAGTTATTCTGTCCCACCCAGTTATACTGTCTCAATTATTTCTCCCCCTGTCATTTCTTCTTCCCCTCAAATCGTCAGAAAGTTCGGAGGTAATTGCGGAAAAGTCAGTTACTATAAAAACCACCCACTGAGTGACATCCGAAGAGAACTCGAAATCATGTACCGCCAATTGTTTGCCGTTGTTATTGCTGTTGTCTTGTTTGTGTCAGCTGAAATATCGGTTGCACAATCGTTTACAGAAGAGTTCTCAATCTGGCCAACCGATTTGAGAATCAACGGTACAGTCATGACGTGCACAGGGCCGGAAATCGAAACGACAATTGTTGAATCTTTCGTCAGAAATACTGGCGGAAAAAAAGGGAAGCTGGTTGCCGTGTGGCTCGATCAGGGATTCGACGGCAAACCGTTTGAGTCGATACTGGAGCAGGAATCTGGCATCAAAAAATTTGGGCACGATAAACCGTTGTTCGAATTCAATGAAGCTGAGTTTCAGTCATTGAACGAATCCCTCGAATCAGCTAACGGGCTACTGCTATTCTCCAGCAGGGCGTTAATGAAAGACACTGCAAAATGGCTCAGTCAATCCAGGAGCCGGCTGCACAAGATGATCACCGATGGCGGGACCGTTTGTGGAGTTGGACCAGTCGTCTCTCATTTCGGAAAATTCCGACATTCATCCATACCCGAATTCTCGACGATGGATTCTGCTTTGAACTTAATACCTGATTCCATCGTTTACGGCAGCTACGATGACGACTCGGACCGTGCTGCCATGAATAGCGCCATTGCGCAAGAGCCTCTTTGCGTCGGAATTGGAATCCCAAAAAACACTGGAGTGATTCTGAATGGTCGCAAGATACGAAACTTCGGAAAACAAAAAACCATTTTTGCAATCACGGCCAACGACCGTCAATCGTATCGGGTCCAAAATCTTGACCAGGCCTCCGGTCGACGCAGCAATCCCTACGAAACAATCGTCGACCTGACTGCCTGGCGCAGGGACGCAATCGACCGTCAATTGCCAGCGTTCCCGCCCAACAAACCTCAGCAACCTGTTGTGGAAAACGGCACGCTGTACATTGTCGGTGGTGGTGGAACGCCGAGAGGATTGATGCGCGAGTTTGTTGACATGGCTGGCGGCGATGACGCTCATATGATCTTTGTACCCTGTACCGAAGACAAAACTGTCTCGGATAACCAACGACTCATTCGACAATGGAAAGCAATGGGAGTCGCTTCGGCGCACGTCATTCATACAAAAGATCGCAATCGCGCCAACTCAGACGAAACGTTTTTGAAGCCACTCAAAAAAGCTACCGGAATCTGGTTTGGTGGAGGCCGGCAATGGAACTTCGTCGATTCATATTACGGCACCCAGGCACACAAATTAATGAAAGATGTTTTAAAACGAGGTGGAGTGATTGGTGGATCTTCGGCAGGAGCGTCAGTCCAGGGCAGCTATCTTGCTCGGGCTAATCCAGTGGCAAATTTTGACATCATGGCCGCAGGCTACGAACGAGGTCTTGGATTTCTCAATGGCGTTGCGATCGACCAGCATTTTTCTCAACGGCGACGTCAAAAGGATATGACACAATTGGCCAATCGTTATCCACAACTGCTGGGCATCGGCATTGATGAAGGGACCGCAATCAAGGTCCAGGGTTCGATTGCTCAGGTGATCGGTCGTGGCAAAGTGTTTTTCTATGATCGACGTCAACCAGTAGTCCCCGGCCAGGATGACTTCCTTGCATTGGAAGCTGACACCCGCTTCGATCTGGTCGAGCGAAAAGTGATCGAAGAAGAAACGGAACCTGGTTCTGCACCAACAAGTAAGAAGTAGCCCATTTCACACTCAAAAATCGATGAACTATTGGTATCAGAAAACGGTATGAATCTCGATTTATCGATTCGGGAACTGGCGACAAACGTATTGCAGTTTTTTTTGCGAGCCGACTAACGATGCGCCATCAGCTTAGCGTAAATTCTATCTTGTTGTGTTTTGTTTTTCGAGTTGTCGAATTTCGGGAATAGGCCGAATTGATTCAATCGCTCATTCATCGTCATGCCGTGAATATTGTCAATTGATGCCGCTTTAAACGCGTCCCAGTATCCTTTCAGTTCCTCGAGAGCCTCCCTTTCGAATTCGTTGACCATTAGGAATTTATTCATGTTTTGCACCAAGTGTTGAACGTCGTCCGTGCTTGATTTCCACCGAAAAAGAAAGCCCATATTTTGCGCTGCATGTTTTAGTGCATCAGAGTTGGAAATTGCGAGAACCAGCTCGTCGAAAGTCATTGCGAATCCTAATTCGAATCACCAGCGGATGGGCAAAGCGGGATAACGGCGATGATCACCACGTTGCGATTTGTGATCATCCATTTTTAATGCTCGCACCAATCGCAACTATGGTGCATAAATTTGTTATCCTGCGATTTGCACGAGTTTGAGGATTTCCGAATTTCGTGTCTTAAAACGATAGTATTTATCCCCAATTCTCAACGCGCTGTACTCTCGGCCAGTATTGTATAAATGAACATCTACGGTGCTACCGTCATGTGTTGTTATTACAAACATCCCATCAATTTGCCATTTCATTGGATTCGAATCAATTCTGTTTTGGGCAGAACGAATGGCACTAATTAAGTCGGCATGCTTCGATGCATCAACAAGAATAGTTTCAGTCGAATCGTCAGATGGCAAATATTCGATTTGTGATATTTCGCCCGGGGTTGGTATTTGAGTATCCTCGTTTTTGTCGACACGATTAAACAACAGAACCAGTGAACAAAGTGCAAGCGATGCCAGTCCAACAAATATGTACTTTTTCATGACCACATTCAACGGTTTGTTCCGAGCGGGATAAAAAACGGCAGCGATCACCGAGTCCGGACGATAATCATACAAGCAGAAAAAACCGCACGCAAACCGGACTTCGCGTGCATCGAATTGTTATTCTGCGTGACACATTCAAATCTGAAGTGCAACGATCAAGACCCCATTGGCGTTTTCAGCCATTTTACGCAATTGTCAATGCCAGGCAAAACGTTTGTAAAAACGGCCAAAGTAAGAAGTGGGTGATTTCTCGCGAATTTTTGATTTATAGCGTTGCACTTCAGAATTGAATTCACCCGTCCTCGGTTTTGGTTAGTTGCTCGATAACGCATGAGGCAGCATAGGCTCGCTTAAGCCATGCCCCAGCAACAAAAACAGAATCAAATTCAAAAACAACCTTGCGTTAAAAATTCAACGCGTTAAAATATCAACGCAATGATTCACGTACAAGAAAACGGAGGGTTGAGACGATGGTTGTGCCAAAACTAAGCCGGCGAGAGCGACAGATTATGGATGCGGTTTATGCGGTTGGTCGTGCCAGCGTCAATG
>CAYONX010000013.1:0-9528 GCA_964405425.1 uncultured Pirellulaceae bacterium
TACTTACGATGCCAAAAGAATGGCGTCCATTTATCAGGTTTCAATCCGACTTGCAGAGTGAGCTTCGCGAATTGGCGAAGACTGCACCGACCAATACAGCTGCGTTTCTGGAATTTTTCCTGACCAATCGTTATCGCTTCCATGAGGCTCTATTGGTTTCGGCTTTGCCGGAACATTCACGTGCACCAATGGTCGATTTGATTGAACGACTAAATGAAGCTCGAGAAAGGAAAGAGAGATTGGTAAAGGAACGAGATTACATACAGGCCGCCAGTGCCCTGCAAATTCAGAAATCGCTGGCGAGTGAGCTAACCGATAAATTGAAGGGTCAAGATTTATTTATTACGACCGATACCTACACCGATGCGATCGACCGAATGGGCTGGCCCGATAGCGGTGTGTGAACCCAGGACAGTAATGCGATGCACGTGAAGCCGGGCGTGCGCGTGGTTTAGATAGAGAATGGTCGCTCGTTCTGGATCGATCATGTAACCGTTACCTTCAGACTGGAAATCAAATGCGTTTTCGATACCGACTCAGAACAATACTTGTATTGCTTGCGATCGTATGTATTTCGCTTGGGGCTTACGCTCAGGCTCTTTCCAGGGCAAAAGCACAACGAATCGCAGTGGGCCGATTGACAGCGCGCGGCTGCTTTCCATGGCGTGAGGAACAGTTCAATGGGGTTAAAACTTTGAATGTCATCGTTAACGGAATCGACAATCCAACAAAATATGTTTCGATCAACTCAACGTCATCTGAAACTACTTGGCTGCGAACGTTGTTTGGTGACGAGCTATTTGAACAATATACTGTTGTGCAAACACCATGGGACGCAAAGTTCGAATTGTCAGAAATTAAATCCGATTTAATGGCTCTGCCATCGCTTGAACATTTGGTTATCGACAACGATCAATTTCTGGTCACAGAAATTGAGCAATTAAAAATTGACATGCCTTTTCTGAAGGTCACGATCTTGCCAACTCCAAAGACGATAAGTGTA
Source organism: uncultured Pirellulaceae bacterium (assembly GCA_964405425.1). Classification (GTDB taxonomy): domain Bacteria; phylum Planctomycetota; class Planctomycetia; order Pirellulales; family Pirellulaceae; genus Mariniblastus. The sequence goes on from CAYONX010000013.1 coordinate 1,004, forward strand.
TACTCCAATGAGCAAAACTTGATGAAACAAGTATTACAAAAAAACAACCTGTCCCCACCCAAGACTGCCAGGCCTCTCACGTTGAACGAACTTTCAAGACGATCAAAATAACGCATAACATTTCGAGTCTGGAGCATTTGCATGCCCGCACACTCCAACAAAAAGGGCGGCACAAGATGCCGCCCGGATTGCGATTCAACTTACTTCACCAGTCAGTCGCTTAAAGATTTCAAGTTAGAGCCAGTGATTGCAAGTTGGCGATACTTCAGGCTTAGCCGTTGTTTTCGCCTTCTTCTGGCTCTTCAATTTTCTTCAACTCGACCAGAGTTTCGATCTGTTCAGTGCCGCGCCGCAATTTGAACATCAACGTTTTGCCGGAATTGCTGCGGATCAAACGATTGACTTCGCGGCGCTTATCCGTTTTATCAACACCGATAGCGGTGAGCACGTCGCCGACTTGGAATCCGTACTTTTCCGCGATCGAACCTTCCAGAATTCTGGTGATCTCGACGCCGTTCTCGACTTCATCGTTCAAAGAAACGCCCAATCGAATTCGGTTACGCCGATTGGTGGTGGCTGATTGAAACGTCGGCTTGGTGTCCAAGGCCAGAATTTCGTCGATAACCTTCTCGCTATAGTTGATGACTTTGACTGCGCCCGCACAATCGATAGTTTCAAAATCGTCCTCGGGCGTATGGTAAGTCGATGTCAAACCGGTATGAATGAACATTACCGGGATTTCTTTTTGATAAAACGGCAGATGATCACTACCGCCAAATCCTGTTGCTTTGGAGACGTCCATGTTCATGCCTGAATTTGCACGGTCAAGCAGTTTATCGAACTCGGTAGCCGAGGTTGCGTTGTAAACGGTAACCTTGTCATCGCGAAGCCAGCCGATCATGTCGAAATTGACCATCGCTGCCGTGTTTTTCAAATCGTATAGCGGTTCGGCGACGTAATGGTAAGCACCGAGAAGGCCCATTTCTTCAGCGGAAAACGCAAGGAAAACCAGTCGGCGACTGGGTTTTTTGTCGCGTTTGGCAAAACGCCGTGCCAACTCCATGACGGCGGCGGTTCCGGTTGCATTATCATCGGCACCGTTGTGAATTTCACGGCGATTGGAACGCGAGCCCATACCGCCCATGCCCAGGTGATCGTAGTGTCCACCAATGATGATGGTTTCGTCTGCGTGAGGGCCTTCGCCTTCGATGATGCCAATGACATTCGAAGTGGTAGCCATGTTCTCTTTACCGGCAGCGGCTCCAGCAATTTTCCAGCCGGCGATAGGTTGAGAGATCGGTGAAAGGGTTTCATCGATTAACGCTTCGATTTCGGTCAGCTTGGAAAGCTTTTTGCCGTTTGATTTGACCAGAGGTGAATTCTCAAGGACTTGATCGAATACGCGTCGTTTGATCTGAACAAATGGGAAATTACCACCAAAACGAGTTGGGCTTTCCAATACATCTTTTTCATCATCGGTCGCGCTAAAGCCATCGTTGACCATAATGATTCCAACGGCGCCGGCATCACGGGCAGCTCGGATTTTTGTGCGGATATACGCATAAGCGGAAACTTCCGTGCCATCAAAAACGCTGTTTGGATCTTCCTGTTGAGGTTCACGACGAATTAAGACAACGACTTTGCCTTCCACATCAACGTCGCGATAGTCGTTGTAGTTTTCTTTTTCGGCGTTGATTCCATAGCCAACAAAAACCAATTCGGAATCCAAGTCAAATTGGCGACGTGATGCCTGGGGCATGTAGTCTTTGCCAAGTTCAAGCTCCATAGTCAATTCGTTAGCGTCCGAACCAATCAGTTTGAACGAAGTCACTTCTTCGTCGATCGTGCGGCCTTGTCGCACTTGGAAGTCCTGACGATAGGTTCCATTTTCGAGTTTCTTCAAACCGATCTCTTTAAATACCTTTTCGATATGCTGAGCGGCTTTCTCGATTCCTTCGGTGCCAGGCTGGCGGCCCCCAAGTTCATCGGATGCGAGGTATTTGATGTCATAGGTCACTCGCTCAAGAATTTCCGTCGAATCCGCCTGTTTCGTTGCGGTATCTTCTGCGAAGGAAACCGAGGAAAGGTAAAACGACATGAAAATTGAGGCAGCAGCCGTCAAGAGCTGTTGATTTGAAAGTCGCACTCTGGATCTCCTTGGATGCGCAATATGAAATTACTTAAATGTGATGGTCGCTTTGATAGTACTCTTATTCTGGTCAGGTTGTTTCCTTGAGACCATTAAAATCGCACAACCATAAGGATTTACGACAACCACAATTAATTAGGATGTGGAGCCATTATTGTATCGGTAAACGCAATGCGACTCCACATCCAACCTTGCAAACTACTTATGGGTAGATAAAATTTCCATACTGTTTGTAAGCTTCTTCTCGCGTAGCAGTTTCGGCATTGCTTAAGCCCATGGCCGTTTTGATAACTACAACACACTCACAAACTCACACGATCTACGCGGGTATCCGTATATTGGAGGACTAAATGAGCTCATCGTCTGCTCAAATGACCTATAATCGGCTTGAATTACTGAAATTGATGTATACCAGCCGCGAGGGCGACCGCCGCGAAGGCGTATTGCATCGACAAAGCAAGGGCTGGTTTCAAGTTGCTGGCATGGGCCACGAGCCGATGGCCGTGATTGCGCAATTAATGGAAGAAGACGATTATCTTTTTCCTTACTACCGTGACCGGGCAATGGTTTTAGCTCGTGGCGTTTCCAATCGAGAATTGGCATCGGTTTATTTTGCTAAACGAAGATCTTCCAGTGGCGGCCGGCAGATGCCGGGTCATTACTCCGATCGCAGTAAAAATATCTGGAGCGTTCCTACTCCCACGGGCGCCAACGCGCTGCCAGCGTGCGGAGTCGCATGGGCGATGCAGCTTCAGGGCAAGAAAAACGTCGCCGTCGCCACCGTCGGAGATGCTGCATCCAGACAGGGCGAATTCTACGAAGCGATCGCATTTGCTGTCGAAAGACAACTTCCGATTGTTTTGATTGTTGAAGACAACAATTACGGCATCAGTACCAATACTGAAAAATTCAATCCGTTTAAGCTCGGCATTTTCAATGAGGGAATCAACCTCGTCCATGTCGATGCCCGTCATCCAGATCGCGTCTATGCGGCAGCGGAACCAGCGCTTGAACGTGCTCGAAGCGGCAACGGCCCAACGATCATGGTATGTGAAGTGGATCGATTGTGCTCGCACACCAGTAGCGATGACCATCGCGTGTATCGTCCTCAGGACGAGATCGACGAAATGACGGATCGCGATCCAATCACTGTTCTTGCAGGCGAATTGATCGAAGCCGGCGAATTGACGGCTGAGGAATGGGAAAAAACCAAGGAAGAAATCAACAAGCAAGTCGATGCGGAATACATTGAAGCCGAAAACGAGGTGGATCCAGCTGCCGACGAGTTGATGGACCACTTGATGGCCGAGCCGCCAGTGCCAACTTCACCTCCGATCGAAGGCGGAAAGAAATGGCGGATCGTGGATGCGGTCAATAACGTATTTCGACACGGCCTTGCCAATGACGATGGATACATTTTCTTTGGCGAAGATATTGAAGATCCTAAGGGCGGCGTGTTTGGACTAACGGCTGGCCTTTCCGAAAATCATCCGGACCGGGCGTTCAACGCTCCACTGGCCGAAGCAACTATTGCTGGCGTTGGTATCGGTATGGCATGCTACGGAATGAAGCCTGTGTTTGAGTTTCAGTTTGTTGACTTTACCGGTCCAGCCTGGAATCAGATCAGTCAGAATCTGGGTACGCTTCGCTGGCGAACGTTTGGTGATTGGAAGTGCCCGATCGTTTTTTACTCGCCCTATGGTGCCTATTTACCGGGCGGTTCACTTTGGCATTCACAAGCCAATGAAGCCATGTTTGCTCACCAGCCGGGTATGCGAGTCGTCGTTCCCAGCACTCCCGAAGATGCGGCCGGATTAATGTGGACCGCCATGCACGCTGACGATCCAACCATATTCCTGGTACCTAAACACATGTTCCGCCAACAAATGGAAGTCGATGAAGATGTTCCTGCCGTTGGTTTTGGCGAAGGCAGAATTCGACGCGAAGGCGAAGACGTGACGCTTGTTGCGTGGGGAAATTGCATCGAACAGGGCCTGGCCGCAGCGGAAGCTTTAGCCAGCGAATGCAGCGTCGAAGTGATTGACCTTCGAAGCATCGTTCCCTGGGACCGTGCCATGGTTCTTGAATCGCTGGAGAAGACTGGTCGGCTGGTTATCGTTCAAGAAGACGGTCGCACGTGTAGCGTTGGCCAGATGATTATCAGCGAAGTTTCCAACGATCCAGAATCGTGGAGTTACTTTGTGAGCGCTCCTCAGCTGGTATCCAAGCCGGACGTTCATATTGGATACAACCCAATTTACGAATACGCTGCATTGCCCAGCACAGACGAAGTCGTCGAAGCGATTCGATTGACTATGGAGGATTAGAGTTCGATGCCGATCATTTCTGTTCGAATCCCACAATTGGGTGAGGGTTTGCAAGAAGCTTTACTTGTAGACTTTCTTAAGAAGCCGGGCGACGCCGTCAAGCGGGATGAACCGATTTACGTCATGGAAACCGACAAGGCCACGACGGATGTCGAATCGCCTTACGAAGGTAAGCTTGTCGAGTGGACGGTCGAAAAAGGCAGCGTGCTTGAAATCGGTACCGAGATCGCACATATGGAAGTTGCTGAAGGGGTCAAGGAAATGCCCGTTGGCCACGGCCCGCAAGACTCGGCGCCGGCGGCAGCAAGTGCTGCGTCGGCGACTGCCATAGCTGCCAAGCCGACCGTGCGTAGTGGTAAAGTACAGATCCCACCAAAGACTCGAAAGTATCTTAAACAACACGGTCTGCTGGATGTTGCAGACCAGATTCCGACGACTGGCAAAAAATTGATGCCAGAAGACGTGGACGCGTATCTGGCCAGCCAGGGTTCGGCTGTATCGACGGATCAATACGATCTGGTTGATCTGCCGATGTCACAAATCACATTGAATTATCGACTCGTTCGTGGCACTCAGGTTTGCGTTCCGGTAACCGTAATGAACGAAATGGACTGGTCCGCTATTCAGGATTGTCGCAATAAAGTGCGTGATTCTGGCGGGCCAACTGGCTTCGCGATGGCTTGCTGGTCCGTCGTTGAAGCGCTGAAGAAACATGACAAGTTTCGTAGTGCGATGAGCGGCGACGGCAAACAGCTGAAGGTTTTCCATCGAGTCAATTTGGGCGTTGCGGTCGCATTGCCGGGAGACGAAATGGTCACCGCAGTGGTTCGTGACGCGGACGAAATGGACAAGGATGCATTCTTCAGTGCACTTACCGCACAAATTGAACAAGCCCGTGACGGCAAAGACCAAGCTGACGAATCGACGACGTTGACCGTTTCCAATATTGGCAAAGCTGGTATGCGAATCGGGATACCTGCGATTGTGGCTCCAGCGGTCGCAACATTGGCTCTTGGCGAAACTTACCAATTGCCAATCCCTGATGGCGATGGGTTCAAATTCCGTCCATCACTGACGGCAACCCTTAGTTTTGATCATCGGATTGCCAACGGTGTTGGAGCTGCCAATTTTATGAACGACGTGAAAGCTGAAATCGAAGGCTACACGATTTAGGCAGCCATAGCCGTTTGCACAGTTACTTAACTCAAACCCCAACGAGCGACCCATTCGTTTTTTGGGGTTTTGTTTTTGAGCTTCTTAGTCGTATCGATTGAATCAACGTGACGTTTTCAAGCCGCGTTGGCTTGCTGCTCATCGTTCAGCAAGTCAGCCTCTTGTGATTCGTCCCGTTCAAAATCGGACCATTGTTGGTTGCATGGAAATTCGTCGCTTTGGGTCTCAGTCATCCCTGATGCTCCGGTCGGATTCTTCGATTTTCGAATGCGACGCTCCACCCACCAATCCACGAAAGATTCGATATGTAGCAGACGACTGATCGCAAATAAAATCGGCAACAGATAGCCGATCACGATTCCATGCGATCTCTGTTTCCAGATTTCATGGAATTGCTTGTCATCGATGTCCGGATCGACCGCAAACCGAATTGAGCCGGAGGGAATCCACGATAAAAATTTCAAAACTCGCAATGGCTTCTTGACCAACTCTCTACCTGGCGATCGGCCTGGATAAGCTTCTTTTAACATCGTGGCAAAGTACGTCGACGGTAAAACGAGTGTGCGTAGATTGCCGCGTCCGGGAAGCCGTCGATCCCATTTTCTATTAATTTTGACTTGTCGTGCTTCCAGCGTAGCCTGATCTTTCAGTTTGACTTTGCCGGAAAAAACTCGAAACGTCCACAAGCACTGCATTTCCGTGATCAACGGAATGGAGCCGATAATCGGGCGTGCGAACCCCAAGAACGCGATGCTGTTGTCGTCGGCTGGGAAAACGAATTGGTATAAATCTTCCAGATTGCCGGTTCTGTATTTTTCTGGCAGGAATGGACAATGGAAGTGATAACCAAAACAGCAAATGATGTGCGTGTAATTGCGACTATTGCCACTCTTGAAAGACACCATGTCGTCCTGGACATCTGTGATCTCGTCTTCTGCAATGACGCGGCCGGTATGAATGTGGTCGACGGTGTGGCCGTTTTTGTTGAAGAATTGCTGAGCGTACTTGTGCTCGTTTTTCCATTGCTCGACGCCGTGGCCCTGGTATTTGAATACAGAGCCAGTAGACAACCAGTCCGTTAGATACCGGCGACCGGGTGCACTTTTCGAAAACGAGCTTATGCCATTGATCAATGGGCTGGCGATCAGATCCAAAGCGAAATCGTCTTTACTGAATTGACCATCACCACTTCGTTGGTGGAACAACGTTTTTCGCAAAAAGTGCTGGCCGCCACGAATGGCCCAAGTGATTTTTGCAGGCGTCTTCACCAACAAATCGACCAGATCCGAAGCGGTCTCACCGCCTCCGTAAACGATGACGTGATCGTCTTCGCCAAAGTCATCCGGCTTGATTGCCTTGACGGAACCGGAATGTTTTACGGATCCAGAAAATTGATCAATGGGAGCACCGATCTCTCGCTGTTTGTTATGCAGGCCTGCGCATACGGCGACTTTATCTACAGTTACACTTTTGACTTCACCGTTTTGCACATATTCGATCCGCCAACGTTCGTCCGTCTTGGTGACCGATTTTACTTCGCAATTGAAATTCAAATGACCGGCCAAGCCGAAGTGTTTGATGTAGTCGCGAAGGTAGTCCAGAATTTCTTCGTGATGCATGAACTCGCCAACTTTTTCATTCATGAAAAAATCGGACGCTTCGGTAACGATTCGCGACGAAGACGAGATGGTCGACTTCATTACAGTGGTCGTATCATCACGGTCGGAATAATTCCAAACGCCGCCGATGTCTTCGCGACGTTCAAGAACAATTGGATTCATTCCATTTTCAAGCGCGTATTTGCACGCGTACAGGCCGGACCAGCCAGCCCCAATAATGCAGACGTCCATGTCTATTCCAGTGTGGGTACAAACGGTTTGCCCGTTTGGGCATCAGCAAGTTTTCTGCAAAATCCCCAGATCGATCAATGGGATTTTAAGCTAGCAAAACTGATTGATAGTAGTCGCTATTGTGCGACCTTGATTTCCAGCATTTTGACTTCGTGTCGAAAGTAAGCGGCAGTCCGTCTGAATTTGGTGCGTTTAGGATCGCTGTTAGCGAATTTAGCCAGTCGTTCGTACTTTTCAGCAAGCTTCGTTTTTGTGGCAACCAGATTTTCCAGTTTCTTCTTACTCATTTGATATGCCCTTTCGCCGGCACTATTTGATCAATCTCTTTTGAATTAAGCCTATTTTATACGTATTTCGGCGGAAACCGTCAGGCCCAAACCGCAAAAATTGTCTTGTTTAACTTTGCGGGTTATAGCGTTTTTCAGGACGTGCAACCCAGACATCCGGACCAATCGGTATTAGTCCGATAACCCTAAACAAGAGACAAATCTGCATATACGTTAACGTTTGAATCGGAGTTCTTGTGAATAGGCACATAGTTAGGCTGGCTGCACTAGTCGTGATTTTAGGGGCATGCGCGTCGGCTGAGGCTCAAATTGATTTTGACCGACCGGATATCATACAAACCAGTTACACTCGGCAAGCTGCCAAAGAGCAGGCGAAAAAGCTTGGTAAAAAAATCATTGCAAAGGCCTCGCCAGCACCCATTGCTGCCAATAGCTCGGGCCCGTTGATAGGTGGTGGTGATTGCAATTGCAATCATGGTTCGGTTTGGGATGGGTATGGACCAGAAGGCGGTCATTCAGCCACATTCGATGCAGCATTTGCACCCGTCGTAAATTCGCCATCCAGTTGTGGATGTAATAGCGGAGGCTTTGACATCGGCTATGAAGCTGCATGTGATAATTGTGGTGCGGCTATTGAACAGGGACCATTCAACGGTGGTGGATTCGGCGGCGGCGGTTGTAAAGGCGGCTGCGGTGGTGGCTTATTCCGTGGCGGTGGATTCGGTGGCAGACTCGGTGG
>CAYONX010000013.1:9628-63023 GCA_964405425.1 uncultured Pirellulaceae bacterium
GCGGCTGCGGTGGTGGCTTATTCCGTGGCGGTGGATTCGGTGGCAGACTCGGTGGCGGTGGATTCGGTGGCAGACTCGGTGGTGGCAGATTCAGTGGCGGCGGATTCAACGGTGGTGGATTCGGCGATTGTGATGGCGGCTGCGGTGGTGGCGGCCAATTCTTAGACTCAGGCTTTAGCGACGATTGTTGTGGGGCAGGATATGACGGTGGCAGGCGGATGGGCCTGACGGTTAGCGGTATCGTTGACATTCCGTTGGACGGTGTTTTTCATACCGGAGCCGATGCCCGTATTTCTGCTGGAGCGTTAGGAGTTCCAACTGGTACGTTGCCAGCTGCAACACCTATTGATTTGCTGTTCAATGAAATGGGCTTTGAAGATATCTACCGAACGTTTGGTGGTGTCGAAACCAACTTGCATTTTCAAACTGGATGCAACACTTCAGTATTTATTGGTTATCGATACCTTGAAGGACGAGCTGAAGATTCGGTGAACGTGGGAACCGCAATTGACAACCCGTTGACCACGCCAACCAGCTATGACATCAATGCCTCGTTCAGCGATTTCCAGGAATCTCGATTACAAGCTGGCTTCTTGACCAGCCGATGCTTGAGAGGCACACTCGATTTCCTGTGGGGCGGTCGACTGGGTATCGGTTTTGTTGACGACATTTCATTGGCACTTGATGTTCAAGGCCTGACAACATTGAACGACGTTCGTTTTTATGATGATACGACCAATTTCAATTTTGATTTCAACTTTGGATTCCAAAAGAGAATGGGCTGCCATATGTCGGCGCACGTCCTTACCGGTGCTCAGTACCGGACGAGCTTGAACGGCTTTGATCAGGACCTGGCTGTTTTGGGTCTGGAAGAGCTTAACGACGGCAGCGGCTTTGTGAGCTTGCCGATCTATATGGGATTTACCTACCGAAGATAGCAGACCGCCTGGATTCTTGAACGGTTGGGACTACAAACAAAAAAGTCAGCCTTGAAAAAGGCTGACTTTTTGATTTCTAAGCGGGGATTATGGACGGCTTATTATCCAGCTCCCTGCATCTATTGCGACGTTTTCTTAGCCTGAAATAGCGGCGATAAATCCTTGAACGTCCAGCAAGTTAATGACGCCATCGCCATTCATGTCAGCTTGGGCTTTGAATGTGCCGGATGACAGAAAGTCAACAAACGGCTCGACATCCAAAAGATTGACCACACCATCACAATTGGCGTCACCCAACAGCACCTTGGCCGAATTCACATACATGTGGTAGTTATCACAGGTCGCAATAAACATATCCAGGGCACCGTCGCTGTTGATGTCAAGCCAGCACATGTCGTGACTACCTTGCTCATTCCAAACTAGCGGATTAATTCCATTGTTCGGATCCGTCAACGTGTTTCCGTTGTTACGCAACAGTGCGAATCGGCGATTACATCCCGGGATATCCACATCGACATCACATACCGCCATGTCGATCAGCCCATCCTGATCAACGTCAAGCGCGTGAACGTTGCCACTGAAGCCCGCAGTAAGGCTACTGTTGGCGATATTGGTGGTCGTTACGTTGATCGTGCCATCGGAGTTGGTTGAGTTGTTGAAAATAATGTAATCCTGGACATCCGATACAACGTATAGATCATCACGACCGTCGTTGTCGAAGTCCGCCAATTCCTGCATGTAGGTCAAATTAGATGGCAAAACCTGGACATTAACGAAATGACCAGTTCCATCATTTATACAAAATTCAATGCCGCGACCTTCGCCGTTTCCACCACCTTCAACCGTGCTTTCAAGACTAACAATGTCGGGGAAGCCGTCGTAATTGAAGTCAGTAATAAATGCACCCGTTCCAAATCCAACCTGACGTGCATCGAAAGACAATCTTGTTAACGATTCGTCGGTGAAAGTTCCGTCGCCATCGTTGATCAGCAAGCGATTTTCCAGAGAGTTGTCATAGTCGACAAAGTAAAGGTCGTCGAAGCCGTCCATGTTAACGTCGCCAACACCAACGCCACAGAATTTTGGACCGATTGGAAATGAAGGTGAAAACCAATTGGGCGTATCGGTGAAACCCAGCCAATCACCATCGTCATCGTTGCCGTTGTTAACGTACAGGCGTGGAACGTCGCTGAATGTAGTGACGGTAACGATGTCTAACCAGCCGTCATTGTTGCAATCGAACAATTGCACATCACGGTCATCACCAGGGTCAGTCGTGAATGTCGGGATGAAGTTTGATGTTCGGTCAACAAGGATGCCGCTTTCGTTCATCAGCAACAAATTTGCACGAGCACCAGGTACGGAGAACGGGAATTTGCGAACAACAACGACATCATCGTCGCCATCATTATCAACGTCTCCGGCAATAACGTCTTTTTCTTCGTCGTCGTTAGTGTTGAAATTCATACGAGAACGCTGATCTTCGAAATCGACCCAGTTGCTGGTTTGGGCCATCGCGTTGCCACAAACAACGACTGCAACAGCCGTAAAAATCGAAGCAAAAATACTAACTTTCATTCCTATAGTCTCCATGTGGATTGTTGGCATGAGTGCATTCTTCAAGGGATAGCGGAGCCGTAAGAGGCAAGCCTTTTATGTTAGATAACACACTTCTCTAGGTAATTCAATCGATTATAGAGCCGTAGACGGTAAACACTTAAATGTTAGGCAAAACACCTTGTCGCACCCATATAGTGGTCAAAAATTGCATTGATTTCGATGTTATTCGCTAAAAACACTGGATATATCGCCCATTGCAACTGGCGAATGGTGTTCTTGAGGGTGCCCAATTTTGCTTCTCAATTTGCCTTTTGGCAACTGAGCCTTTGGTTAAAAAGAACACATGGTTTGCTAGCGTACGATGCTCGAAAAAGGAGGTTTCGCAAGGTAGATTGCCCAGAGAAGATTCCAAGCCTGAGGCAGTTGGATTAGAAGCCACGCAAACCCCATCCTGGTCATTTGGCTCAGTCGGTTGGGATTAAACCGACCGGATTTTGGCAAGTTGTTTTTCTAATCGCTTTTCAGAAACCGTTAACGATGTGCCAAGTTTTTGTGCGAATTGCGAAACGCGAAACTCTTCAATCATCCAACGAAATTGGATCAGTTCGGGATCATGAATGGACAACGCTTGATGGTTTTCCCGCGCGGTGGTGTATTGTTGCCAGTAGCTTTCAACCTGTTCGGCGACCTCACGATCTTTAACAGTATTTCCAGCCAGGATTTTTTCGCACCGCTGAACAATGGCTTCGAAATAGCGCGGCATATGTTCCAGCCATTTCCATGGTGTCGTGATGCAAAATCGATTAACCGTCAATTCGGCGATCTGATGGTTGATTTGATCTGCGACGGTTGGATGTTTGCTTTTGATTTGTTCGATTGCCAGGGCGGCGTTGTGTGCTGCGTCCGCAATTTTGGGCAACCATTTGGCGACTTTTTGGGTGGCAACAGAAATTGATTCAACACTGCTTTCCAATCGATACTCAAATTCTTCTTTAGTGCGCGGGACTGGCTTACCATCGACGAAAGCCATTTTTGCAATCATGTCTGTCAGATCTTTTTTTAGCTGCGACGAAGGCATGAGCGAAGATAGCTTCAAACTTGCTTGATCAAAATCCGGCAACCAATTGACTTGCCTTTTCAACGACTTGTTTTGCGAAATCTTGTATAGCCGCACCAGACCCAATCGCGTTTGATAGTCAGCTTGGTGAGCGGAATCCACCAGTCGCAAGCCAACGCTATCGTTTTGATCAATGATAGATGGAAACGCGGCTACATTTGCGACTCCACGCTGAATCGAAACTTGCTGCGGCAAATCTTCCCACGTCCACGAATTCAAACCATCCTGATGCCAATCGGAGTCTTCGGTTTCAACAAAACCAGTCGATTCCGTTCCCAATTCTTTGCGCAATTCATTGATACTGCGCCCTTGAGCGATGATTTCGCCGTTTTCGTCAATGACTTGAAGATTTACAAACAACGAGTCGTCAACTTTTGACTGATCGATCTGCTCAGGCTTAATGGGTTCACCACCCAGTCGCGTCAACTCGATCGCGACACAGGTAACGAGCGAGCCTTGTGCGTTTTTCAGACTTTCGCATACTCGTTTCGCCGTTTCGGGAGCGGGAATCAGATTTCGCCGCAGCGACTTCGGCAAACTTTTGATCATCGCAGTCACGCGTGCTTCGAGCAGGCCCGGAACCAGCCATTGAGTCTGGCATTCGTCCAATTGATTGACTGCCTCTTGTGGAATCTGCAGGCTCGCACCATCGTCAACGATTCCCGGTTCAAATTTGTAACTGATCGGAAGCTTCATCGTCCCAATCGGCACCGAATCCGGGTAAAGGTCCGGATGAACTTGCGGTCCTTGAAGATCCAGGTCGTCCATCGTCAAACACAATTGTTTGTCGATAGATTTATTCTTACGAATTTTTTGCTCAAGAGAGCGAGTGTCAAAGCAATCGGCAGGCAGTCGGTCCTCATAAAAATTTCCCAACAAAGCCGAATCCAAAATCAAGTCACGGCTTCGAGATTTTGCGGCCAGCTGCTGGACTTCTTCGAGCAGATTGCGATTGTGTTCGAGGAAGTTAAAAGTGCCTTTGAGTTGAAATTCGAGCAGGCCGTGTTCAATGAAAATCTCACGGCACATTTCAGGATCAATCTTTGAATAGCCGACTTTTCGCCTGGAAACAATTGGCAAGCCGAAAAGACTGACGCTTTCGTAGGCCATGACACGTTGTTGTTTTTTACTCCAGTGAGGCTCAGAGAAATTGCTGCTGGCAAGATGTGTTGAAATGGGTTCAATCCATTCTGGCGATATGCGTCCAATGGTGCGGCCGTAACGGCGCGTCGTTTCAACAACTTCGGCTGCCACGATCCATTTTGGTTTGGATTCAAAAACACCTGATCCAGGCCACAGATGGAATTTAGTGCCCCCGGCACCGAGATATTCAAACGATTGAGCGTTGGTTGCGATGCCGGATAATAGACCTGTCAGCAAAGAGCGATGGATTGCGTTAAAGTCGTCTTTGCGGCCTTGTAATTTCATACCCTGCTGGCGGACGACCGATTTAAGTTGTCGATGGACTTCCTGCCACTGATGGATTGCCGCGAGCGAAAGGAAGTTTTGTTGGCATGCGATTCGGAACTTGCTGCGGGAAAGCTCTTTTCGAAGCTTGTGAAAAAAGTCCCACAATTTCAAGTAGGACATAAAGTCAGAATTTTCGTGGTGAAATTTTTCGTGCTGGGCATCGGCCGCTTTCTGCTTTTCCGCAGGACGAATTCTAGGGTCCTGGATCTCAAGGGCTGCTGCGATAATCAGTATTTCGTTCAAACAACCTGAATCGTCGGCAGCCTTCAGCATCCGGCCTATTCGTGGATCGACGGGCAAACGCGCCAGCCAGCGCCCCAGTTTAGTTAGCTTTCGATGTTCGTCGATCGCACCAATCTCGTACAACGTTTTGAATCCGTCGTTGACAGATTCTCGCAGCGGCGGATCGATAAACGGAAACTCGTTGACATCACCCAATCGCATTGAAAGCGTTTGGAGAATCACCGATGCGAGGTTCGTGCGTCGGATTTCCGGTGTCGTGTACTTTGGACGCGACAAAAAATCCTCTTCGTCGTACAGCCGCAAACAGACACCCGGCCCAATACGACCGCATCGGCCGGAACGCTGGTTGGCAGAGGCTTGAGAGATGGGTTCGATCGGAAGTCGCTGGACTTTGCTGCGTGGGGCGTAGCGGCTGATTCGTGCGGTACCACTGTCAACGACGATTCGAATACCGGGAACCGTTAACGATGATTCGGCAACGTTGGTTGCCAGTACAATTCGACGCCGTTTGCCTTGTTGGAAAATAGCATTTTGTTGCTGTGTCGAAAGCCTCGCATAAAGTGGTAGAATTTCCGCGCCGCCAGAACCGAAGGCGCCTCGCAATTTTTTGTGGACCTGCTTGATATCATTCTCGGTTGGCAGAAACACCAGAATGTCTCCGGATTCTTCTTGAGCGATATCTCGAGTTGAATTGGCGACGTGTTCGACAAACGCGTCGCCGCTTAGATTTTCGCTATCGTTTTCAGATGCTAGATAACGGATCTCGACCGGATACGTTCTGCCTTCGACGTTAATAATAGGAGCAGGGTTGCCAGCTTGGTCGCAAAAATGCTCCGCAAATCTCTCAGTGTCAATTGTGGCCGACGTGATAATCAATTTCAAGTCTTTGCGTTTGGCTAAAATGCCCTTCAAGTTGCCCAGCAAAAAATCGATGTTTAATGAACGCTCATGCGCTTCGTCGATGATGATCAATTCGTAATTATCCAGAAACCGATCCGACTGCGTTTCGGCCAGCAGGATTCCGTCGGTCATTAATTTTACGTAGGTCGATTCGGTCGTTTTGTCATCGAAGCGAATTTTAAAACCAACGCTTTGACCCAGCGGAGATTTCAATTGAGACGCGATTCGACTGGCCACGCTACGGGCTGCGATTCGGCGAGGTTGCGTGTGGCCAATATAACCCTGCACCCCCAATCCAAGTTGCAGTGCGATTAGCGGCAATTGAGTTGATTTTCCGCTGCCAGTTTCTCCGCTGATAACAACGACCTGATTGCTGGAAATCGCTTCGGCAATCTCGTTGCGTCGCTGAGAAATCGGCAGCTTGGTATCCAATTCCGCAGGTGGCAAATTCAGCTTTCGCTTTTCGAGCAACTGAACTGAGGCTTCGACATCGGCGACCGTTTTGGCTAGCTGCTGCTGGTCAATTGCCTTGGCAGCACGCAATTTCTGAAGTGTCTTGTGCAATCGAAAACGATCTCGCTGCATGCAGCTAGCGATCTTCTTCAGTTGTTTGTCGACCGTTTCACGTTCAGGTGAGAATTTTGGCACTTCTGATGATTCCACTTCGCAGGGAAGAAAGGATTCTGACACTTCCGCGTCGAGCATTTCCAGTTTGACGATCGTTGTGATCGTAACTGGCTAGTGAGGTTCGCGGAAAGACATGAAATGTAGTTCAAAATGAGAAAACAGTGAACGAACTGAAAATTATTTTGGACACTGACCTAACGTGTCGGGCACCCCGCGATGATGAATATGCAGGGGAACAACAAGGGGTTGTTCCTGGCCCTAAACTTTTCAAGGAAAGAAAAACTATGTTAGTACTATCTCGCAAAAAAAATGAATCAATCGTAATTGATGGAAATATCGAAATTGAAGTTTTGCAGGTAAAAGGCAACTCAATTCGACTGGGCATCAAAGCACCTCGAGAGGTGAAAGTGTTGCGTGGGGAATTAAAGCCCTATGGCATGGCGTCGGAAGACCAAACCGCCGAAACACTTGCGTTTGCAGTCCGCGCCGGTTAGTCCCTCCCAAACGGTTGCATGCGTCACAGCGTACGCCATTCGAAGTGACTGCCTCGACAGCAATAAAATAGCCGGCGAATAGCCAGAAAACATTTTCTGCCTAGCCGGCCTTTTTTATTTGTATTGATTCTTTTCCTTAGCCGGCCTTCTTAATAGCTCGCTGCATTGCAGCACCCATATCGGCAGGAGTTTGAGCGACTTCGATTCCGGCCGCTTCCATGGCAGCCATTTTCTCTTTCGCTGTCCCCTTGCCGCCACTGATAATCGCACCAGCGTGACCCATCCGTTTTCCCGGAGGGGCGGTCGAGCCAGCGATGAAGCCTGCCACTGGTTTAGTAACGTTTTCTTTGGCGTATGCTGCTGCTTCTTCTTCGGCCGTTCCGCCAATTTCACCAATCATCAAAATAGCTTCCGTTTCATCGTCTTCCTGAAACCATTTCAAACAATCAATGAATGAGGTACCAACGATCGGGTCACCGCCGAGTCCAACGCATGTTGTTTGTCCCAGATTCAAATTGGAAGTCTGCCAAACCGCTTCGTAAGTCAGCGTGCCACTGCGACTCATAATGCCGACTTTGCCTTTCTGGTGGATGTAGCCAGGCATGATACCGATTTTGCATTCTTCGGCAGTGATCACGCCGGGGCAATTCGGCCCGACTAAAACGCAGTCAGAATTCTGAACCCGTTCGTTGACCCGAACCATATCCATTGCAGGAACGCCTTCGGTAATCGCAATGACGACATCGATTTCTGCATCGATGGCTTCCAGGATGGCGTCTGCTGCGAATGGTGGCGGAACAAAGATCATCGTGGCATTTGCGCCAGTCGCTTCGACTGCTTCAGCACAAGTATCAAAGACGGGTAATCCTTCGATGCTTTGGCCGCCTTTGCCCGGTGTAACGCCACCCACCATTTTTGTGCCATAAGACAGGCAGCCTTTGGTGTGAAATTCACCCACGTTGCCCGTGATGCCCTGGCAGATAACTTTAGTATCCGAATTGATTAAGATGCTCATGATTTATTGATAATTGACTTGCTGGAATTTGTGTTTTGTAAACTGTTGAATCAGGCCGCCCTACAATTACGCAGGTTGCTTCAAGGTTTCAACAACCTTTTCAGCTGCGTCCGCCAGATCCGTGGCGGTAATCAAATCAACATCTGACTCCTCCAGAATCTTGCGACCTTGTTCGACTTCTGTCCCTTCCAGTCGTACGACCAACGGGACTTTGAATCCAACGGATTTTGCCGCTGCAACAATTGCTTCGGCTATCGTCGTGCATTTCATGATGCCGCCAAAAATATTGACCAAGACGGCTTTCACATTTTCGTCAGACAAAATAATCCGGAAGGCTTCGGTAACTTGTTCTTCGTTTGCACCACCACCGACGTCCAAAAAGTTAGCGGGTTCGCCGCCATAATATTTGATGATGTCCATCGTGCTCATGGCCAAACCGGCCCCGTTGACGAGGCATCCAATGTTTCCGTCGAGTTTGACGTAGCTTAAACCAGCATCCGATGCGCGAACTTCCGATTCTTCCTCTTCGGCCTTGTCACGCATGTCGACCAGTTGCGGGTGTCGAAACAAAGCGTTTTCATCAAACGTCATTTTTGAATCGAGTGCGATCAGTTCGCCCGATTTCGAAATCACCAAGGGGTTAATTTCGACAAGGCTGCAATCAAGATCAGCAAACATTCGACAAAGTGATTTCAGAAATTTGTCGGCGGCGCGAACGGTCTTGCCAGTGATGCCAAGTTGTTTGCAAAGCTTACGAACCTGAAAGCTTTCGATTCCCTGTGCCGGGTCGAAATGTTCTTTGAAAATCTTTTCAGGCGTTTCGGCTGCGACTTTTTCAATTTCGACGCCACCTTCCTGAGAACACATAACAACCGGTCTTGCCGTTGCGCGATCGAGAACAATGCCAAGATACAATTCTCTGTCGATATCACAGCCCGCTTCCACTAGTACCTGGTTGACTTTATTTCCGCCAGGACCGGTCTGGATGGTTTCTAAATGATTACCGAGTAGATTTTTCGCGACTTGTTTGGCTTCCTCTGCAGATTTAACCAGTTGCACTCCGTGTTGTTCAGGATGCTCCGCAATGGTGCCTTTTCCGCGACCACCTGCATGGATTTGGGCTTTGACAACGGCGATCGAGCCGCCCAAGTCATCAAATGCCGCCGCGGCTTCTTCTGGCGTTTTGGCCACTCGATTTTCCAATACGGTGACACCAAAGTCGGCGAACAGTTTCTTGCCTTGAAATTCGTGAATTTTCATGAGTCATCAATAAAAGTTTGAAACAGATAACCCGCATTATAGATCCACTGTTTTATTGGTAAAAGGCGGCACCTTTAATCTGCACGGTACAAATCAATGCGTGGGCTAAAACAGGCCCGGACTTAATTCAGCCAATCCAATCGCCGCGCGACTTTTAGATCACGGCTGGAGATGCCAATCGCTTTCACTTCAGTTCTGGCCCAACCGACTGAGTAGCCAGTGCCCGCCACCGACCGGACCAACTCGAACATGCAATCCACCAACCAGCTGCTGCAACGTGAGCAAGGGCTGTTCCAAAAGCAATTTATGGCCAAATCGCAGTAGGGAATCCAAAATATGAATAATTCTTGATGTTTTCCCGCCCGCCTCTTTTGTTAGTAAACACGCACATTTCGTTCAGTTTGAAGCGGTTGTGCTCGAAAGTTGATTTCAGGCGTTCTTGAATGGTTCGGTTGTAACGTTTGCGCCGGGCCAGCGCGTGCCTGCTACGACCGTCACTTGTAAGAGACTTTCATCATGCCGGCAGAAAATAACCTAGGGTTCAATTAGGAGTTACTACCCGAATCCTGGTTTCAACTATGTTTGCAAAATTTAAAAGTCGAGAAGGCATTGCGGCCACAGAGTGTGCGTTGGTCATCCCGATCATTTTCGGATTCACTTTGTTCACCATTGAAATGAGCTCGATCATGTTTCTGCGGGAAGCAGTCACGATTGCCGCTTATGAAGGTGCGCGTGTCGGAGTCCAGCGTGGTGGAACTGATGCTCTTGCCCAATTTCGAATTGAAGAGTTTCTCGACCAGCGTGGAATCACATATAGCAACCCGGTCATCATCGAAGATCCTGGATTTGACGATGCGATTGAATTGCAACATGTGCGAACAACGGTCCAAGTGCCTGCCGCTGGAAATCTGCCTTTTGGCTGGTTCTTTGGCGGAACTGAGGTTTCGGCCAGTGTAACGATGCGTAAAGAATTCCCGAACGTGGACTGACTGACGCGACCGATTTTAGGTTGGTTTAACAAACAAACATCATCAAAAGCCTTTTTTAAGTTGCCTCATCATGAAAATGCCTAATAGAAACAAAAGAAAAAAAACGCTTTTCAAGCGGATCGGCAATCGCGAAGGATTGGCGACGCTTGAGTTTGCATTAGTCGCGCCTGCATTTTTTATCATGATATTTGCTTCAATTGAATTTAGCCGATTGAGTATGATCCGAAACTTAACGCAGGACGCAGCCTATTTTGCAGCTCGTCACGCAATGGTTCCGGGGGCAACTTCAGCCGAAGCCATTGACGAAGCTAATCGCATCCTTGGATTCATGAATACAAAGGGTGCGGTAATCAACATCAATGAAAACGAAGAACTTGATGACGATACCAATTTGGTGTCCGTAACGATTACGGTACCCGTCGCAGAGAATTCTTTTCTGATCCCTAAATTCACCAACGACATCGAATTCAGCGCTACGGCAACCATGAGAACCGAACGATATGACGGATACTACGATCCGTTCACGGTTAATTAAGCAAAACAAACAAAATCCATTTATCAATACTCTTACGATTTACTCAACATAGATTCCCAACTCGATCCCCCACAGGTCTATCTAGTCATGAAAAAAACTCAACAATTCCATAAAGATCGCAAAGGGACAATCACGACGTTGATGGCATTCTTGCTTCCAGTACTTTTGATTGTTTCTGCGTTCACGATCAACATCGCGTTTTTGCAACTCACAAGAACCGAGTTGATGATCGCGACAGACGCAGCTGCTCGCGCAGGCGGACGTGGCATTAGTCACTTTCAGAACATCGAAGATGCGATGCAAGTTGCCTCAAACACCGCTGCTTTAAATTTGGTAAACGGCCAACCGCTATTGCTAAACGCCAATGACCAGGCAAAGGAAATCGACTTTGGTGATGCAGAACCAGACCAAGCATCCGAGCGATTTATTTTCAACAAGGTCCAAAGAAGTCAAATCACCAATGGTGCTGAACAAGCCGCGGCTATCCGAATCACCGGAAAAATGGGGGGCGGGATTTCATTGACCAACCCGGTTACACCAATCTTTCCAACCTTCGGCGTTGATATGCTCGATGAATTCGAGATGTCTTCGGTCGCAGTGGCTATGCAGGTTGATCGTGATATTGCATTGATCCTTGACCGAAGCGGATCGATGGATTTTCACCCAGGCTGGGACTGGCCAAGCGGTTTCAATCCCTTTACATGGGATCCAGTTTGGGCTGCGCATCAAGCCGGTCTGTTGGGATATAATCCTTTTACTGGCAGGTTCCACTACCTCTCTGGCCAGAATTCAGAAACCCTTCAGGACTGGATTTGGACAACGTATCTGAATCTGGGTACTGCGCCCCAGCGTCCTTGGGAAGAGCTGCTTGGCGCTGTCGATTCGTTCCTGCAAGTGCTCGAAGGCACTGACCAGGATGAACAGGTTTCAATAGCGTCCTATGCATCGACAGCAACGCTGGATGTTACTCTTCAAACTGACTACGACATCGTTCGTGCGGAGCTTGCCACGTTGTCACCGTCAGGGAATACGGCTATTGGCGACGGAATGAGAGCTGGTATCCCTTCTTTGCTGGACGCGATTTCCAGGCCTTACGCGGCAAAGACGTTGCTGGTTATGACCGATGGCGTTCACAACCGAGGTTCTGACCCACGTGATGTAGCACGAGACATTGTTTCTCAGTACGACGTAGTAATTCATACGATTACTTTCGGAGCAGGTGCCGAGCAATCCACGATGCAGGCGGTTGCGACCATTGGCGGTGGTGAACACTTTCACGCAGCTGATGGCGATGCACTTCAAACCGTCTTGGAAGAGATCGCCAACAACTTGCCAACGATTGTTACTCAGTAATATTTTTAGTTATTTATCAAAAGCACATTTTAGATAAAGCCAGACATGGGATTTAAAGAACGAAGGAAAGGCGATCGTCGCCAATCGAAAAACAAAGGAGCCAATGACAAGTTTGTTTTGATCGGCTTTGGTTTGCTGTTTGCTTTAGCGTGTTATTTCGCACTTAGCGGAACGTTTGTTGCTGGAAGCGGTGGGCAGCAAACCACCGCTGCCGGAGCCAGAGGAGCAGCTGGGAGACACGCCGCAGGCGACGCTTCAGGCATCGATTCGAATTCCTCCTCCTCGTCGTCCTCCTCTGTTGCCAGCAGAAGGGCGGAGGAAGCAGCTTTTCGCAAAGACGTTCTGCGTCGGGATGATGAGCTTTTGGCGGAGTACCGTCAGAAAAAAGAACGTCGAAAAGAAGATTCAGCGTACAATAACAACGGCAGAGAATTCTATGAGAGGCGCGTTTCGCAACTTGAGTATCAACTGGAGAATAATAAACTCTTAAAGGATACTACCACGAAAGGTTCCTTGGGCTGGGGTGTCAAACAGAGTCTAGACAAGCTCAAGTCTGATCCGCCGCCCTCCTTTTAGTAAGTAGATCATTTTTTTGGGCGCGGTCTGGTTACCAATTGAATGCCTACCGCTGCGAGCTTATCGCGGTAAACAACAATTCCGTGTACCGTTTCGGCGGCGACTGAAAGCGTCGTGATGTCACTTTGCCGACTGGGTTCCACTCCTGCCCAGTCGCTGGTCACTTTCTGTTGTCCATTTGAGAAGACAGCTTGGACTCCTCTAATTCCTTCTTCAACCGCAAACACATTCAGTCCAACCAACCTGGATTCGTTTTTCGCGACAATCGAATCCTTGAAATGCCCGAAGTCAACAATCGGTGCGACCATATCAATCAAGCCATCAACTGCATTTTTTCTTTCCGCGAAATCGATACCGACCACTGGCTGACGTGAATAATGAGCCATTCCAAATACGGTTGATCGACCGGCAATTTCTGAGAGTCTGTACTTTTGAAGGTCATTTGGCCGTTGGATTTTGCCTTTGCTGACCACACCCCGCAGCAATTCGTTTTGTAACCGAGCTTGAAGTGAATCGTATTTTTCGTCGTTGGTGGACACAAGCAACGCATTGCGCAACTCTTTAGCAATCGGTCCCTCATTATTGTTTGCCCGGCTTGTCGAATCGTTTGCAATAGTGCTGTCAACTACATTGTCGTCTGTGACGGAGGTGTTTGCTGCCGGTTCCTTGTCAATTTCAGGTTTAGTGAAGGACGAGGTGTTGGAGCGCGCAGGAACGAATCGGGACGCAGCATTATTGGTGATGCTTTCGGGATCGATGGTAAGGCGATCTTTTGGGTCGATTTCAGGCTCTGCTTTCTCCTCAATCACAACGGGCTGAGCCAAAGCTTCTTCTTCTTCAAGTTCCACGATCGCCGGCGGGGCGATTGCTTCGAGGTCAGGCAGCATGTGCCTAGTGTAGTAGTGGCTGGCAAATCCAAGGATGCTGATAAACAACAACGGCATGCAAGCAAGGATCAACGATGCGATACTTTCGCGCCGCTTTGAATAAGCGAGCATAAAACAGGCAACAAAGGCCAAGCCAACCGCAACCATGGGCATCATCCATAGCATCCCGCGTAACGGAATTACGCTGCCGGCGGCGAAGGGAATCAAGCCAACACCGACCGCCAGGATCAGTAAACCGATCCCGTTGTTCCCAAGACTTTTTTCCTGTTTGGTTTTGACAAGCTTCTCACTTGGATCCGGTTTCGGTTTAGCCGTTTGAGCTTCAAGTTCGCGAACCGTAGTCGGACCTCGCTTGGGACGCAAGTTAGGCGTTGGCTCTGCTGCCTCAGTAGGAGGCTCCTTCGGTTCGTTTTTCTTTGCGTTTCGGCTGATTTGTTCAACAATACTATCGATATCGTCAAACTGACCAGAAGAAAAATCATCGCTGACCGGTGGGCCGAACAACTCGTTTGTCCCGTCTAACTTGAGCGTATTGGATTGGTCGTCGACACGAAAACTAGAGTTGCATTTGGGGCAAACAATCGATTTGTGAAGGCTCTTGCGAGGAACTTTCAATCGCCGATCGCAAGTCGGACATTTGATCTTAATAGTGCCTTTTGACATGGATCAGTTGAAGTGAGCGGATTGAAATCTTGAGGTCTTATTCTAGGCTCCAACCTTCCAAAACTCCAATCCGTCAAACGGATCGTTTAGATCGTCGTTCTAATATTCCGGCAGATCAGGTAGTCTAACCGCGTAAAAACTTGATGGAAATATAAAGGTAATGGCCATAATGCCGCAGTTTTGGAAACTAGTGCCGTTAATCGTGATAATTTTTGCAGCTTGCTGTAACCCGGCCTGCGGGCAGGAAGAAAATGCTGAAGAACCCCCTGCAATCGTCGATGAAACGCTTCTGACGTTACAAAACCAGCTGAAGACTCCCAGGAAAACCGTCCAGACATTCCTGGATGCCATGCAGTCCAAGGAATTTGAGACTGCGTATCTTTGTTTCGATTTGAGCGAATTGGATATCGAAACGGCCAGTGCCAAGCAGCGCACCTATGCCGTCAAACTTAATCTGGCATTCGCTGAATATTTTGGCCTGGCGGATTTAAGTGCCTTGAGCACCAACCCCGACGAACCGAAACAGCCGTATCCTGTTTGCCATGAGACGGCAATGAGCGGTGTCGTGCTGGTCAAAGACAGTAACAAGTTGTGGCGGTTTTCAAGGTCAACCGTCAAGTTGCTCGACAGCGATGAATTAGATTTTCTGTTTGAAGACGCAGATGCAGAAGAACATGCTGCATGGTCGGTGCCATTGTGGCTGCAACAAAGGTTTCCCAAGTCATGGTGGGGAACGACTTTTTTGTTGAAGGATTATGAATGGGTCTGTTTGTTGGGGCTGCTGGCGGGAGGGTATCTGGTCAGTCTGCTTTGTCGATTCATTCTGGATTATCTCACGCAAATCTGGTTTCGGTTGACCGGCACCGATGTTGATGACCAGCCTCGAAGAAGATTGTGGACGCCAATGGTTTGGTTGCTGCAGATTTGGATCTGGTACTACGGCATGAAATGGATCGATTTGCCTGCTGGTGTGCTGGGGATCGTGTTGCCTGTTCTGAAATTCTTTACGATCGTGGCGGCAGTCTGGTGCGGATTCCGTCTGATTAATCTGTTACAGAACTACCTGGCCAAAAAAGCGAAATTGACGGCCAGCCGATACGATGATTCTTTGATTCCACTGGTCTGCAGCGGGCTCAAGTTGCTTGCGATGGTTGTAGGCGTCATTGCGTTTGTGGATGTGTTTGACAAGGACTGGAAAGCGCTACTGGGTGGTTTCGGTGTCGTTGGTATTGCGGTTGCGATCGCAGCAAAAGATCTGCTGGGAAATATTTTTGGTTCCATCACTGTGCTTGCTGATCGTCCATTCGAAATCGGTGACTGGGTGGTCATTGATGAAAAAGTGGAAGGGACGGTCGAGCAAGTCGGCATTCGCAGCAGCCGCGTGCGGACGTTTCACAACAGCGAGATCATTGTTCCCAACAGCCTTTTGACTAACGCGATCGTCGATAACATGGGGCGTCGCAAATTTCGCAGATTCAAAACCCATTTACAAATCAAGTACAACACTCCGGTGGATCGAATTGAATCGATGTGTGCGGGAATTCGTCAACTTGTTCAAAACAATCCGTACGCACGAAAAGAATCAGCACACGTTTACTTGAACCAGTTCAGCGAATGCTCGATCGATATTCTGGTCTATGTTTTCTTTGATTGCAGTGATTGGAGTGTTGAATTGCGGGAACGACATTGTCTGTTAATGGATATCCTTCGATTGGCGGAGAAGATTGGCGTTGAGTTTGCCTTTCCGACGCGAACTCTCGAAATCGATGGCCCCGAGCAGCCAAATTTCCTGACCCCTAAAATCCGCCAGGCCAACGACCCATCGACGGGCGCCAATCAGGCAGGTGGCGATACCGATACGTAGCGATCGTATCGATTGTGACGATTTTCTCCTGAGGCCAATTGGCGAAATTGGCCGCTGAAATCCAGGGCGCGGGCTATCTTTAGGAGGATCATCTGACTCTTTATTATCGCATTATGTTTGGCGCGGCGACACATCGACAATACTTCTGTACGTACTCTGCTTTGGCAGGACTGTACGCGCTGACGATCGGTTTGATCATTTTCACGTGGAAGCGATTACCCGATGTTGTCGTTGATTTTGGTCGCGAACTTTATGTTCCGTGGCGGTTAGTGGAAGGGGATGTGCTTTACCAGGACATCGCGTATTTCAATGGCCCTTTCTCACCGTACTTTAACTCGGCCGTGTTTTCCATTTTTGGAGCTTCGGTCAGTGCAATCGTTGTTGTTAACAGCTTGCTTTTGATGTTGTTGATAACGATTATGTATTTCCAACTGGTTCGGCTTTTCAAAGTGCGAACGGCGCTGGTTGGATGTTCGGCGTTCCTGTTAGCGTTTGCTTTCAGCCATACATTTACGATCGGCAACTACAACTACATTTGCCCTTATTCACACGAAATGACTCATGGCGTCGTGCTGACGTTCGGCATGTTGGCTTTGTTGTTTTCGAATTGGTCACGTTCGGGCTTGGGTCAGTTTTTGACAGGCGTACTTTGGGGCTGTGTTTTTCTTGGCAAGGCAGAAATTTTTGTGGCAGCAACAGCTATGTTGCTGGCGGCAGAAATTTTACGCACGCTTGAACAGAGAAGTCTTCTTCAGTTGTCGCAGCGTTTCGCGGCGACATTGGCTGGCGCGTTGATCGTTATTGCTGGATTCTATTTGCTGCTGCGACAATCCATGGAGCCGATGATCGCCTGGCAAGGGATTGCAGGGACTTGGATGTGGGTTTTGAACAGCGAAGTAACAGGGCAAGCTTTCTATGACCATATAACGGGCATGGACCGACCGTTTTTCAATTTTGTAAACATGATGATTTCCAGCATGTGTGTTGCCGGCGTGATGGTTGGTGTCGGGCTGGTTGATTCGTGGCGAGATGCCGGTCAGAAAATGGCGTTACCGGTCGCACTGGCAATACTTGTATGTGCGGTGACGTTGAATCAAGGATTCTTTCCTTTACTGATCAACGGTCGCCCGCTTCCAGTTGTGGCAATAGTATTGCTGGTCGGTCTGTTGGTCAAAAGATTCAAAGCCCATGAACTTAGCGAGATTTTAAAGCTGAATATGCTGGTCGTCTGGACCGTGCTTGGCGGTGCGTTGTTGTTGAAAATGCCGTTAAATTGTTCGGTAATGCATTATGGATTTGTGTTGGCGATGCCAATCACAATTATAGCAATCGCGATTTGCCTGGAATGGGTGCCTGAAAAACTGTGCCCGATGACAGGCGGAAAAACCTGTGGCGTCATATTAAGTGCGTTGATCTTTATGGATCTGGCAGGAATGGTGGCGATGTCGACTACCAATTTGGCGGCCAAACAGCATTGCGTTGGCTCGGGCAGCGATTCGTTGATGGCTTCTTCAAGGCGCGGCGGCGAGAACGTGGCTGACGCCATCAAGTTCCTGGACGCCAACGCCAGCTCGCAGGATTCTGTTTTGGTTTTGCCTGAAGGCGTGATGTTGAACTATATGACTCGTCGGAAAAGTTCGACCAGGTTTGTCAACCTTTGTCCGCCTGAGATGCAGATGTATGGTGAGTCGAATGTCAAACAGGCAATACTGAATTCGCCTGCCGATTGGGTTGTGCTTGTGAACAAGGATGTGCGCGAATACGGGCATGAGCGATTTGGAGAAGTGGGCTACGGTGCAGAAATTCTGGAATGGATTCGCGGTCACTATGCAGCCGAGCAAGTGTTTGGCAGCGAATTTTCCAAACCGACCGAATCAGGTGTGACCGTGTTCAGACGCAACGCAACATTGGTGGCTCAGTAAACAGCAGTAAAAACGATTCGGAGAATCGAGCTACTTTCACATGCTGTGTGTTTCGAACGCTTTTCGCAA
Organism: uncultured Pirellulaceae bacterium; assembly: GCA_964405425.1. Lineage (GTDB taxonomy): Bacteria > Planctomycetota > Planctomycetia > Pirellulales > Pirellulaceae > Mariniblastus. Next base: position 28,111 of record CAYONX010000013.1, read on the forward strand.
CGGATTTTCTCAATATTTGCTTGCGCGGGACGAATGGGTTTAAATGGATGCCTGTTAGGGTGCCATTTGGTTAAGCGATTTGCGATTCGAAAGGCGGGGGAAGAATGTCTGATTTGCAACTGTGTTTGCAGCATGAATTGATTCTGTTGGTTTTGGACGATGCCAAAGGCAGCTTTACTGGCACCTTGTACCAATACGGTCTGGCGGGAGCGTTGCTGAGCGAATTGTTGCTTCAGGGAGTGATAAAAGTTTCACTCGATGATGAAAAAATCACCACGGTCGCGATTGCGAAAACGACGGGCGATGAAATTCTGGACGAAGTTGTCAAACTGATTTCTGATTCGAAGAAGCCAAAATCATTGCAGCATTGGGTCTATACCGTCGCATGCTTGCCACGCCTTTGCCAGCGTGTGGCAGACCAGCTGTGTGAGCTCGAAATTCTGGAATACAACGAATCCAAGGTCTTGTGGATGTTCACGCGAAAACGATACCCGGAAATCGACGCCAGTTTTGAAGATGCGATCAGAAAAAGGATGGCGGAGGTCATGTTTACGACCGGCTTAAAGGCCGACCAACGGACTTCCGTGTTAATTGCATTGGCTCAAACATCTGGAGCGTTGAACGCAAATTTCGCGCCTGTAGAACTCCGCAAGCACGAAGCCAGAATCACGGAAATTTGCGATGGTAAGCAATTGGCCAGCGGGGCAACGGTTGAAGCGATTGCAGCCGTTCAAGCGTGTATGACTGCAATCACTGTGGCGACGGCTATCGCTACAACCAGCGCTGCAACTTCGTAGCCCGCGGCTACGAAAGATGATATCGGCTATCAGTTCAACGGTTGAACAAGACTGGTGAAAAGCCAAAAAGAAATCCTGGTTGAACACTACAAACAACCGCTTGCGATTGCGTTGTTTTTCGTTTCGCCAGGATTCAATTCTTTGCTCACGATTAAATTGTTTGGCCTGCGGGTGACTAACCACCACCCAAAATCGCGACAAATCCATTTACATCAAGCAGATTTACCTGGCCGTCTCCATTGGTGTCGGCGAGCAAGTTCGTGCCACCGTTACCCAGCAAATCGACAAACGGCCCTACGTCCAGCAAATTAACATTGCCATCGCAGTTTAGATCGCCAATCAGCGGTGTCGCAATCGTTAGAGATGTCGGATCAAAACTTAATTCGATGATGTATTCTTCACCAAAATCGATATCGACGAATTGGTTATTGAAAGGGTTGATCCCGCCAAAATTATTTGAGTTTTGCATGCTTCCAGTTCCATCGGCATTTAACTCCAACAGCGGCGGGTGGTAGCGCCCGGTGTCAACTTCTCTGGCATTCAAAACCAGCCCGTCGACAAGATCCGATATCTGAAGACCATCCGTTAAATCAGCATTAGAAGCAATCTCAAATTCAAACGAACTGCCCTGGCGGGGGTTCATTTTTTCCCCATTGCCCGTTTCTGTTGAAAGAACGTGGTCAAGATATTGCTGCAGCGAGGTGCCATTACACCGGCGCGGACTTCGCATTGATGATTCAGACGCTGGTCATGCAGCAAGCGAAACAGTGAATCGACGCCACCGCCTTTGGGGTCAGTCGCACCGTAAACGACGCTTGGGATTCGAGAATTGATGATCGCACCACAGCACATGACACAGGGTTCCAGCGTTACAAACAGCGTGCAATCTTCCAGCCGCCAATCCCCGACAGCTTCAGCGGCCTGCGTGATGGCCAACATTTCCGCGTGAGCCGTTGCATCTTTGAGTGTGATGCATTGGTTGTGTGCGGCAGCTACGATTTGTCCGCGGTGTTCGATGACAGCGCCGACAGGCACTTCATCGGCAGCAAACGCTGCTTCAGCCTGTCTGAACGCCTGCAGCATAAAATGCTCATGAAGTTCTTGAATGAGTTTCGAATCCACTGTCCAAGCCTGCCGTTGTTAAGGAATTCTCTGAGTATACGCCAACGGCCAATCTTTATAAATGTTGCCATTTCCGTGCCTTTGTTACTGAAATCGAAAAATACAGCATTGTTTTTGTGTTTGAAGTGAATAAGAATCTGAGTTGAAACTAACGGCAATTGACCGGAGGAAAAAATGAGAAAACTGTTTCTGTGTTTTGCGTTGATCCCACTATTGATCGCGTGCGATGCCAAAAATTTTGCCACTTCTTCGGCGACGTCGGAGGAGTCGTCAACAACTGCTGCCAAGGGTGATGCGACCGAGACAACCGTAGCGAAATCGCCAGGCGAACAAATCACGGCAATGACTGATGAATTCGAAGCCAAGATGGACAGGTTTCAAGCTGCCATTGAGGAAGCGACCGGAGCGGAACGTCAAACTGTCTTCCGTGAGTTGTATCCCAAGCCAGAAGATTACATTGGCCCGTTGATGGAAATCGCGCGGGAAAATCCCGATGACCCAGCTGCCGTGGACGCACTCGTTTGGGTAGCGTCTCATAGTCGCGGTGGAAAAGCCTATGACGATGCGATGGACACACTGGTAGAGAAACACACTACGTCGGAACGCCTGAGCGAAGTTTGTATCGGGTTGATGCGCAGCAGAAGCTCAACTGCCGAAAAGAAGTTGCAAAAGCTGATCGATGAATCGCCTCATGACAAGGTGCAAGGCGCAGCGACATTCGCGTTGGCTTCGTTGTTGAAAACCAATAGCGAGAAAGACGAAGCAATCACTGAAGACCAATATTTGCCGTTGCTCAAGAAAGTGTCCATGGATTACGGCGATGTTGATCTGGCAGGACGCAAACTTGGAGACATGGCAAATGGAGCCATTTTCGAAATCGAACATTTAAGTATTGGGAAAGAGGCTCCTGATATCGAAGGCGAAGATCTTGATGGTGTTGCGTTCAAATTGAGCGACTACCGTGGCAAAGTTATCATGCTCGATTTCTGGGGCGATTGGTGACCGCCTTGCCGGGCTATGTACCCACACGAGCGGTCGCTCGTAGAAAAGCTTGCCGACAAGCCTTTTGCGTTGATTGGTGTTAATAGCGATGAGGATCGAGAATCGATTCGCGGAATTGTTGCCGAGAAGAATATTACCTGGCGAAGCTTTTGGAATGGTGAAGAAGGAACTCGCGGTCCCATCTCAAGCCAATGGAATATTCGTAGTTGGCCAACGATTTATATCATCGATGACAAAGGTGTAATTCGCTTTAAGAATGTCCGCGGTGCCAAACTCGATGACGCCATTGTAAGTCTGTTGACAGAGATGGGCGAAGAAGTCGATTTGACTGACGAGCCAGAGACTGATTTAGGAGAAGCACCGAGAGAAAGTGAAAATGATGCCCAGCCGTAGCTCGGGCATTAGATCGGTATAAAGATCGAGATAAAAAAATAACCCTGGTTTTTTCGACCAGGGTTTTTTCGTTTCATGACTTGATTATTTGGACAGGAATTTCAACCAGCCCTTTTTGTCTTTCTTGTCGTCGCCTTCTGCGGATTCAGCATCGACTTCACTAACCGGTTTGGTCAACTTGTCGGCCAGATCGTCAATCGATTGTGTGATCGTCGCCTTGGCGGATTGAACGATCAACGGAACGCCGTTGTTTCGAGATTCAGAAACGCTGGCGTAATCATTTGGGATACGCCAGAAAATCTCTCGATCAATCGTTTCTTCAGCTTTGTTTACGCTGATTTGCAGTTTGTCGAGTCCGGCGCGGTTGACCACGATTTTGACTCTATCGGACAGCCCATCGTAAGTTTCCAGCGACGTCATCAACCGGACCACATTTCGAAGGCATGGCAAATCGAGTTGAGTTAGAAGCAGGATATGATCGGACGATTGCAAGGCCGCAAGGTCCAGTTGACTGTACGATTTCGAAAGATCAACGACCAAGTGAGAGAAGGACGCTTTCAACAGCCCAATCACTTTTTTCAATTCCTCTGGGCCTATCGTTTCGACGTCTTCAAGTTGCACTGGGCGTGGCAACAAATAGACTCCCGATTCATGCTTGGTCAGTGACTTGCGAAGCAAAGCCAGATCCAGACGCGAGATGTTTTGAGCGACATCCAGCAGTGTGTAATCAGGAATCATATCGAGAAATACGTCGGCATCGCCTAGCGACAAATCGAGGTCGACCATGACAACACTATTTTCTGGTTTCTGAGCCAGGGCACAGGCCAGATTGACGGCGATCGATGTTGTACCGACTCCGCCAGATGCACCAGCGACCGAAATGACAGTTCCGGATTTGCTGGAGCCACTATCGCCAGAAATCGAAGATGAAACGCGGTCAAGGGCGCTGACCAGTTCTTCGATTTGAATCGGCGAATTGAGAAATTCGCGAGCACCAGATCGCATCGCACCCAGAATCAACTGGCCATCGCTGCGTGAGCTAACGGCGATGATGCTGCATGACGGGAACTTCCGCGTCATTTCTTCGATCAAGCTCAGAGCTTTTTCATCGTCCGAATCCAGATCGACTATAGCTACGTCTGGCGTGGTTTCACTCACGATATCCAGAAATAGTTCGTACCGTGATCCGTCCGCTTCCAGCCAGACTTTATCCATTCCAATCAGAAACTTTTTCAGATCGTCACGCGTCGATTCGTTTGGATCGCAAATTGAAATTCGCAGCGTTCCACTCATGAGATGATTTCCTGATACTTATCCGATTACTTCTGGCACTTCAACTTTGAAACAACAAAAACAGATCGAGACAGACCCAATTGGCCTGTCTCGCTTATTCAACCGTTATTTATTACCTTGCGGCCAGCCGAAGCCGCCACTGTAGTTACCGCCTTGTACCGGCGGTTGCTGGTACTGGCTACCCGTTGGGTAAATATCCTGCGTCGGAACTATGCCCGACTCCTGATGGAGTGGGTAGCCCGATTGCTGATATTGGGTGTTAGCGGAACTTTGGCCCTGATAAAAGTTTGAGCCCTGTTGTTGAATCATCGTCGGAAAGTTTGGATTACCTTGAGTATTTGAGTCACCAAAACGATCGTTTGTGGGACAGTTATCGTTACACTTGGGAGTTTCCATGTAACCACGGAAGTAGAATTCGTGATTTGAAGGCGTGTCTGTCAATTGTCCCGGGCCGATACCTGGTGCTTGTGATGGATCCACTTCAGATATGAATCGCGGTGTAATCAGGAAAACCAGTTCATTTTCGGATTTAGTATCCGTAACTCTGCGGAACATACTTCCCCAAATCGGCGAGTCCATCAGGAATGGAATGCCTCTTTTTTCTGATTCGGTCGATTCCTGGTAGTCACCGGCCAAGGCCAACGTGTGTCCAGCTTTCATGCGGACGCCCGTGTTAACTCGGCGAACGCGGAAGCCCGGTACGCCAGAGCCGAATGACAGTGAATTGTCAACTTCGGATACTTCAGCTCGTACTTCCAGCGTCAATTCGCCGCCACCGTGAACCAGTGGAACCATGTCCAGTTTGGTTCCGAAGGGGCGGAACTCGATTGAATTGGTACCCAGACCACTTGCAATGGAGATCGGAATTTCACCACCAGAAAGGAATTCAGCAGGGCGACCATTTTGAGCAACCAAAACTGGCTGATCCATCAATTTGGCAATGTTGTGTTGTTCCAACGCCTCAAGGAATTTGAAAAAACTTGTGTCACTACCAACGACACCAAACGAAATGTTCTCGGTACCCGAAGTCGCAAATGATCCGTTTTGAGCACTTACTGCCTGAATAATACCGCTGACACCAGAAGCAAAATTAACTTCACTTCCAAAAATTGCCCAGTCAATTCCCAGAGTTCGAAGTTTGGTGCGGTTTACTTCGTAAACTTTTACTTTGATCGCCACTAACTGGCTACCATCGACGGCCAATTGGTTGATAACGGTCGTTGGGAAATAATCCCTGGCGATCGTCATCACGGTGTTGATGTCTTCTGCACGGGCGACTGATCCTTTAAGAATCACGCCAGTTTGCAAAGCATGAACTTTGATCTGAGAATCAGGAAAGTGGCGAACCAAAGCTGCTTCTAATTTCCGCGTATCGGCGGTCACGTGAATTGTAATGGTTTGCAGATTTCGTTCTGGATCGCTGACGGTAACGTTGGTCAATCCCGGCTTCAAGGCAGAGATAAGAATCTCGGTCGGAGATACTGGAGTTGCCTTGACGATATCCGGGCTCTCAACGAGCAATTCCGGAATCTTGTATGGAAATTTCATTCGCTGGCTTGCGCCGACAACGATTTCGACTTGCGTCACGCTCGAATCTACGAATGTCTGTTGACCCAGTCCTTTTCCGAAATGCTGAGCTGTCGCAACGCTGGGTCCGCAGGACATCAGTACCAGCGATGCAACGCAAATACTGGTGAGCAAGTAGTAATTGAGAGTCTTCATCCTTGATTCCTCGATTCGTGCGGCAGCGATGTTGAGCGATCGCTTTGCTGTGAATGTAACTAGGTCTTTCTTTCAAACACATTTGATTGACCGAATCTTTCCTTAAATTCGGTCAAACAGTGTTTTGTGCAACATGACGACAAATTCTTGCGTCACTTATAGTTGTTTCGAACCTATTCACCCGGATATTGATCTTCTTCAAGACCGCTCTCAATCTCGTCTGATTGCTCACGATCGTCATAATCGTCAAAGTCATCCGATTTTGAAGAAGACCCGTTCTCAGTAGGAGTAAGTCGCTTCTTGCCTACGAACTTGATTTCTTCAAAATTGTCGCCAGCCCAGACGCGGCAAGTGTGGTTTTCATCACTGTCGACGTCCAAATTCTGGTCTTGGTCGTCAACATCATCACCTTCATCAGTGGCGGCGACTTCTGTGCTGTCCTTACCGTAAACAGACTGGTAAAAGTCGTTGTAATCGACAATCTCGTTGTCAGAGTCTCCAAAGTCGTCAGCTTCACCACGCATTACCAATCGCAACTTGGCTTCTTTTTGGACCAGAACAATCAACTCAGATTGCTTTTCAGTAACCAGAACGCCCACAATCGTGTTTCCGCCACCGCTTTCGCGAGGGCCACCACTGTTAATGTTTCCGTTTACAGCGTACACCTCGACGTTTTTCATGAACGTCTCTGAAACCGTTTGGTTAGTGATTTTTCCAGTCGTAGGATCAGCTGCTTTGACGCTGACAACGCCGATCAGATCGACTCTGTCACCAGGCTGCAGCAGGCCATTGATTGAATCTTCAGCAGAAACTTTGATAGCAACCAGCTTAAATCCACGAGGAATAACCACTCGGTCGATTTCGCTAGCATTCTTGGTGTCGTTCAACATGATTGGCAATGTCTTGCTCAAACGCGTTGCGATTTTTTTGTGCTTGATGTCATCGAAGCTGCGAGCAGCTGTTTCAGGAATCACTTCCACTGGCCAGTGCTCAATTTTCACAGTTTCTTCGTTCAGATCATCGCCGTGATTCAAATCGACAGCTGCTACCAGAACTTGACCGCGTTCAATGGTTGCTTCACCCTTGCCGCCTTTGCCCATGACCTGGCTGATGCCGATAGCGGCGATCAGTCCAAAGCCCAGTGAAACGATCATTAATACTACAGATTTGGATTTCATTTTTTTTGCCTCAGAACGGTTATCACAGTTTCGGCGGAAACCGCCATCAGGATTAATTGCTGTTTAAATCTACTTGGTTGTTACGTCTTCCCTGACAGTTCATCTTTTAAAGTGTGATACCATCCATGTGATCAATGCACTTCAGTTAACCATTGCTTTCCATTTGCGAGCATGAGGAAAAAAATGGTGTACTCTTAGAGTTTTTCGGCATCGTGAAGGGCGATTATTCCAACTTGTTAGCTTCAATGACTCAATTGGTATAACCGCACTTATCGGATGTGGGTCTCCAGGTGGTTGCCTATACCAGCAAGCCCATCCAGCCAAAGTACATGACGGTTCCAATAGCTAGTGGAATTCCGTATGGCAGAAGCTGCATTGAACTTTTTCGTTCAGCTGCGATTCCTGCGAGCACTTCAGGGTTGCGGACGGTTGCGATTTCATTGGCGATAAAGAAAAACTGGTTCCAGTGTTTCTTGGCTTGCCCGGACCAGACGATCATGCCAACGGCCAGGATAGCTCCGACAATGGTGCCAATGCAAAACGAGTAGAAGGTCATCGTCACGTGTACCCACGCACCAATAGCCGCCATCATTTTTACATCTCCGGCTCCCATTCCTCCAATCGAATAGGCTGGAAGCAATGTCATTAAGCCAACCGCTGTACCGGCCAGACTCCAGCCGAGTCCAACGTACCAGCCGTCGCCGGCAAGGCCGTAAGCGATCATGCTGTAGACCCAGCCCGCAATAATCATTGGGAAGGTCAATTTGTTAGGTACTCTTAATTCTTTGCCATCGATATAGGCGGCCACAATTACAAAAACTGTGACGATCCAGTATGGCCAATTGTCAATCATCGTTGCGTATAGATTCATCTATCTGTTTCTCCTATTGCCCAATTTGTATTCAGGCAAATGACTAATTATCCGTGTCGTGTCAGTTCCTTAATTAGCGGAACGACAAAAAGTAGCTTGCAAAGACGGCGATGATTGTGAAAAAACAACAAATCAACTCAAAGGCTTGATTGATTTGGTCTGGTGCGATGAGCCCGTTCATGGTCGATGTGTTTTTTCAGAAATGTTCTTTGGAAATTTTCAGGGTATATGGCAAAAGCCCCCCGGACCCAAAATGGGCCGGTGGGCTGCATTTATTATGCAATCAACTGATTTCGAACTAGGTAGTTGTGTTCGAAGCAGCGATTTCACCAGCGATTGTGTTGAACGCAGTGTTAGCGTTGTCACCGATTGCTTGAATAGCAGTCAGACAAACGATAACGATCAAAGCCAACATAATTGCGTATTCAACAGCTGTTGGGCCGTCTTCTGATTTCAGAAAACGTTGCACTTTAGAAATAATATTCTTCATTTTTTCCTCCGACGGAATAAATAAGTCGCCATGTACAAAGGCGTGAGCGGTAAGGCTCAGGAAAGGTGGAACTTCGAACGTTCGAAATTCCTGACAGCAGAACTGACCGCCTAGCGATCTTCTCTGCTGCTGCACTGAAAACTTATGCCACGTTTCCGATCAGTCAAACTTTTATGGCTGAATTGGTGTGCGTTTTTGCGTTGAGTTTGTCGGGTCAGGTAGTGTTCTTCGGGTCGTGACGATTGAAGCTTACGACCAAAGGGGTTATTCCGGTTCTCAGGCGCGGTATGATAACCAACCCCGCTTAGATGTTCGAATGTTTGTAATGATTAGAGGACCAGCCAGTGAACCGACGCAATTTTGTAATGACATCCGCGCAGATGATGGCCGCAGCCGCAGTTGGTACCGCTGCTGGCGCAAACTCTGCCTCGAAAGCCGTTGCTCAGGAAAACGATACTCAAGCAAAGCCTTTCGTCCCCAATCGTATCGCCTGTTCGACTTATTCGTTTTGGCGATACCGCGACGATTCGAAATTCACGATGACCAAGTGCATTGATCTGATTTCGGAAATGGGCTTTGACGGTGTTGAACTTCTGGAAGTTCAAATGGAAAAGAAGTCCGACGACTATCTGGCAAAACTTAAACGCCAGGCTTTGGTCAATGGTTTGGATCTAGTCGGAATATCAACGCACCAGGATTTTGTCGATCCAGATCCGGAAGTGCGCAAGCAGAACGTTGAAAAAACTAACGCTTCGATTGAACTGGCATACAAACTTGGAATCCCAACGATTCGGGTCAACACGGGACGATGGGGCACATCCAAGGACTTTGATGAATTGATGGCTAACAAGGGTATTGAGCCGCGACTGGAAGGTCATACCGATGATGAGGGCTTTAAGTGGGTGACCGATTCGTTGGCACAATGTTGCAGGACTGCCGAAAAATGCGGCGTCACGCTCGGGTTAGAAAACCACTGGGGCCTTGGCCGCACCGCCGAAGGCGTCATGCGTTGCCTCAAAACCGTCAACAACCCCTGGCTCAAAGCCACCCTTGATACCGGTAACCTGTTCGAACGACGCCACGAACAATTTCGATTGATGGCGCCTGAAACCGTTTTTGTTCAAGCCAAGACGTATTACGGTGGCGGAACCTGGTACACGTTGGATATTGATTATCCAGAAGTTGTAAAGATTTTGCAGGAAGTCAATTATCGCGGATACATCTCACTGGAATTCGAGGGCCAGGAAGATTATCAGACCGCGATTCCAAAGAGCCTGGCAATGTTGCGCGATGCATTTGGAAAACGACGCATTTAGCTGCGGTCTTTATTCCACACCGCCGACCAACGCAAAATCACTGGCAAGCAAACAGCAGGTTAAAAGTGATAGCACTTTTGGCGCTCGATTCGTCGAACGTTGCCACTGTTCGATCATTGCGATTGCGAATCGCTGTAGGTTCAGACTTGACAAATCTGATATCTTAAACGCAATGTCAATCGACGCATGAGCCTCAGGAAGAGGTTCGACAAATTAAAGATATCGCATGGAGGCGATTCGCATGAGACGTTCCAATGGAATGGGTACGTTAACAGGTCTGATTCTTGTCGTTTTATTATTCATCGCCCGGCCCGGTTGTGATGTTCCCAACAGCCCAGTGGTTGTTCAGGATTATTACCCTTCTGCACCCGTTAACCAGAACTATGGCCAGAACCAAGGCCAGAATTACCAACAGGCAAGTAGCGGTTCAATAGCCCCCAGCACCGTCATCATTGGCTCTTTCAACATCCAATCCTTTGGCCCGACCAAGGCCAGTCGACCCGAAGTTATGTCCACACTTGTCGACATAGTTCGACGATTCGATTTGTTGGCGATTCAGGAAGTAAGGAACATCGACCAAAGTGTCATTCCACAATTCATTCGTCAGATCAATGCTGATGGTTCTCGATACAGTTACATTGTTGGGCATCGGCAAGGTTACACACAAAGCAAAGAACAATACGTCTATCTATATGACACTGCAAAATTTCGACTGACTTCTCGCCCGTACGAAGCCCCCAATCCAAATGGTGCGATGCATCGTCCCCCGCTGGTTGCCAGTTTTGAATGCACTCAGGCTGCTCCGGGACAAGGCTTTTCGTTTACACTTTTGAATCTGCATGTTGATCCGGACACGGTGGACCGTGAGTTTGCCGCGCTTGAAACTTTAATGCCCGCAATCGCCGCCAACCATCAAGGCGAAGATGACATTATCGTGTTGGGCGATTTCAACGATTCAGAGAAAGGCATTCGGCGTTATCGCTGGCTGCAAAACCAATTGCCGCTGGTTCGTTCAACTTGGTCAACAAAAGTTCGTAGCGGCCGGTCGATCGACAACATCGTTATCGATAGTGCTCGGACCGCCGAATACCGCAATCAGTCGGGAGTTTTAGATATTGCCCGACACTATGGTTTGAATGAACAGCAAGCGCTACTGGTTTCCGATCACTTTCCCGTCTGGGCCGTATTCTCGACGCAAGAAATGCGATCTCAAGTTGCCCATCGCGAAGAGTTTGAATTGCCGGCGACGCGTTAAATCGACGCTGTTGGGGTGCCAAGGCGGCTATGCCAATTTACCTGCAGTTTTCAAATACTCGATCACTGAATTTGCGAGCTCATCCAAGTCTGCCGATCCGTCCAAATGAACCTCGGGCGAATGAGGAGCCTCGTAAGGAGCATCGATTCCAGTGAAACCTTTGATCTCCCCTGCTCTGGCCTTCTTGTATAATCCTTTCGGATCGCGTTTCTCACAAATTTCGATCGGAGTATCGACAAATACCTCGACGAAATCTTTATCGTTGCCCTGTGAAGTTACGGTTTGCCGCACGCGGTCACGGTCTCCACGATAAGGGCTTACGAAAGCTGTCAGTGCGATCAGGCCCGCAGAGCAAAAAATTTCGGCGACACATCCGATGCGGCGAATATTCTCTTCACGATCCTGGGAACCAAACGACAAGCCGAATCGTTTCGAAAATTCTTCACCATGATCAGGCAGCAAGATCTCCGGGCTGGCGTTGAGTCCATGTCGGATATTGTCACCGTCAAGCACAAAACTTCGCTGCCCCAGTTCATGCAATTTTGCATCCACGCAATTAGCAACGGTGCTTTTGCCGCTGCCACTAAGGCCAGTAAACCAGACAACGCATCCGCGTTCTCTTTCGACACTTTGGTCGTGCCAGGTAACCAATGTTTTATCTGTCATATTCAATTCTTGATATCATGTTTCCAGGCCAGCCAATTCGCACAGGTTGGCATCGCTTACGGCAGGAGGGCAACTCCAAACCAGAAAGAAAAGAGCTTCACGACACCAGCGCCCAACGGCGTGGTCCGCCAGAAAGCCGGCCCCTTTGGCAGCTAACAATGCGGATTGGGTAGTGCGCAAGGCAAAGCTGTTGGCTGATTTTCGAAGTTCTTCTTTTGAAATGGTATCGTTGCCCGATGCAATCGAGATAAGATGGTTGCTTAACTCTTGCAATTCATTTTCAAGCGCATCAGCTTTGGTCGCAAGGTCGGAACGAATTTTCGATTGTTCGCGTACGAATTCGACTGCGGCTGTCGCCAATCCAATCGCCAATGACGATGTGTCAAGTCCACCGGTTGATGAACCGGCACCACTGGTTTGCAAAACTGCAACTGCTGGACCGTTTAAAACGTATTCACCTGGCACAACAACCTGTTCAAAATTAATCCGACCCGTGTGGCTTGCTGACAAAGCAACCAACTGAAAACTCGGATCCACCGAAACGCCTTTTGCTTTTCCGTTGACGGCAAGCAGAATCTGCTGGTCTCCGGTTGAGGCACCGACAACCAGATAGTCGGAATACGCTCCACCGGTTACCCAAGGGCAAAAGCCATTCAAAATCCAGCCTTCGGGTGTTTCAACGGCTTCGAGCACGGGTTTTTTGACGTGACGATGGCTAGTTGTCAAATGCGATAAACCGACGGTGGTGAACAACGAGCCTTCGGCAAGTTTGGGCAGCAGTTTATTTTTCAATTCCTCGTTTGCCGATGCGACGATTCGCTTACAAGCGGCGGATCGTTGTGAAATCACAAAAGCCGTCGTCATACATGCTGAAGCCAATCGAATGTAGCCGCTGGCAATTTCAGCGGCCGAACTGCCAATGCCGTTGTATTGGGTTGGGACAAACCACCTAAAGACCTCATGTTGCGCACATAGTTTCAGTTGCTTGCTTGGCCATTGGCTGCTGGCATTGGTAATGGCTGATTCGTCAGATAAGCGTTCACAAAGATCGTCCAGCAAAGAGATCGCGGGTTGTCCTCCTAAATTACTGCCAGTCAACGCGAACATCCCAAAATATCAATAAATCTTTACACAGCAATTTCGGCAGTGATCGGGTTATGCAGCTGCAAATACGGAATCGAACCTTTCCATATTTCAATGCCGATGATTCCCGCATCTGGGTATTTCCGCAACCCAGCCTGCGCTGGTATTCTAAGGGCAAAGAAGAATCATAAAAAGCCTTACGATTCTCCCTCCCATTATGCGGTTAGCCACTTTTCTTACCGATCTTGATTAACAATTTCGAATATGAGCTCAATTAATATGTCAACAACCACAGAATCTCAAACAAAAATTGTTCAAACTCGTGATCGCATCTCAGTAGATGAGTTGTACGACAAGTGTATGGCACTGGCCAGCAATCTTTGGTGGTCCTGGGTTCCAGATGTTCAGCATGTCTTTCGCGATCTCGATCCCGTCCGCTGGCGACAAACGGATCATAACCCAGTCGCGTTGCTGCGTGAATTTACGCCTGAGCGATTGTATGAGCGAGCCAATGAAATGGTGATGTTTACCCGCATCAACCAGGCGTATCGCAAATTGAAAGAATACATGGCAGGCCAGAACACCTGGGGCGCAACCAACGCGGGCATCCTGGGCTCAAAACCGGTTGCGTATTTCTCGGCAGAATTTGGCATCCACGAATCGTTGCCGATCTATTCGGGAGGCCTTGGCGTTTTGTCTGGCGACCACATCAAGAGCGCCAGCAATCTGGGTGTTCCTCTGGTGGCCATTGGCTTGTTTTATTCGCAAGGATACTTCAAGCAATTCCTTGACGGCGACGGGTTGCAAGGCGAAGAATACATCAACACTGAAGTTGAGAACTTGCCGATTCGGCCAGCCACCAACCGCAATGGCGATCCAATTACGGTCAAATTGGAAACGCGCAATGGAACTCTGTTGGCCAAAGTTTGGAAGATGCAAGTTGGTCGCATCCGTTTGTTCCTGCTCGACAGCAACGTCGAAGGAAATGCACCGGAAGATCGTCAGCTGACAAGTCGCTTGTACGGTGGTGACGAACGAACTCGGATTCGCCAGGAATTGATTTTGGGTGTCGGTGGTGTCAAGGCGTTGAAGGAACTTGGGATTACGCCCGGCGTGTTCCACTTGAACGAAGGCCACAGTGCGTTTGGTCCGCTGGAAGTTGTCCGGCAGACGATGGAGACCGACGGATTGCCGTTTGATGAAGCGGTCCGTGAAGTAGCAACGCAAACCGCATTTACAACTCACACGCCGGTTCCTGCTGGCCACGATCGTTTCACAGAAGAATTAGTCGAAGAACATCTTGGCCCTCTTCGCGAACAACTTGGATTGGATCACGAACAATTCATGAGTCTGGGACGGATCGATCCACAGAACAAAGAAGAATTGTTTTGTATGACCGTGATTGGACTGAAGCTTTCTCGAACCGCAAATTCTGTCAGTCAATTACATGGCCGTGTTTCACGACGCATGTGGGCGCATTTGTGGCCTTGGCGCGTTGAAGAAGAAATTCCAATTGGGCACATCACTAACGGTGTTCATACGCAAAGCTGGCTGGCTGTTCAAATGGAACAGCTTTACAACAAGCATTTCCCAATCGATTGGAAAGAGCGATTGGGTGAGCCGGAAGTATGGCAGGACATCCAACAAGTCGATCCGGGTGAACTGTGGGAAATCCACAACACGCTTAAAAGCATAATGATCTCGTTTGTGCGTCGCCGTTTAATCAACCAGGCACGTCGTCGAGGCGAGTCAGAAGCTGAAATTGATTTTGCCAGAAATGTTCTGGATCCCACCATCCTGACGATTGGATTTGCGCGTCGATTTGCGACCTATAAGCGGGCAAACATGATCTTTGACGATTTGGATCGCATCAAAAGCATCGTCAACGATGCTCAGCGGCCCATCCAATTGGTGTTCGCTGGCAAAGCGCACCCAAAAGATGAACCTGGCAAAAAGTTCATCAAAAGCATTGCCTCTTTGAAACACGATCCGGATCTACGAGACCGAGTTGTGTTTGTTGAAAATTACGATGTCAACGTATGTCGCTTCATGGTTCAAGGCGTTGATGTATGGCTCAACAATCCGCGCCGGCCACTGGAAGCTTCTGGAACCAGCGGACAGAAAGTCGTATTGAACGGCGGCTTGAATCTATCGATTCTTGACGGCTGGTGGGCAGAAGCATTCGATGGCGGAAACGGGTTTGGAATTGGCAGCGGCACCAGTCATGCCAACGACGAGGTCACCGACAAACGCGATTCAGAATCTTTGTACGAGGTTCTGGAAAACGAAGTCCAGCCGATTTTCTATCATCGCGACATTGATGGCTTGCCACGCGAATGGATCAAGCGAATGATGCGTTCGATTGCAACTTCCGCCTGGCGTTTCAGTTCCGACCGCATGGTCATGGATTACGCCAACCATGTTTACGTGCCGGCAGCGGGCGGCTTGAGCTGCAAGATCTAACCAGTTCAATTTGCAATTTGAAAAACATCGCCGCCTTTCCGGGCGGCTTTTTTTCTATCAATGTCAATTCGCTGGACGCATCGCTGTATCCGCGAGCATTTGTTGGGCCGCCAGCTTACCCGGTCCACCGGTAACGCAACCGCCCGGATGAGTACCCGAACCGCATTGATAGTAGCCTTCAATTGGGGTTCGGTACTGGTTCCAACCGGGGGCGGGGCGATTGAAAAACATCTGAGATGAAAGCAATTCGCCGGCGAAAATATTACCTTCGGATAATCCTGTCACATTTTCGATATCCTGCGGCGTGACAACTTCTCGGTGGATGACTAAATCGCTGAAGCCCGGGAAGAATTCTTCTAGCGTCGCTTGAGTGTTATCCCCAAAAGATTCTCGTTCTGTTGCCCAATCGCTATCCCTCAAATGATACGGTGCGTACATCACAAAACACGACATGACGTGTTTGCCCGGCGGTGCCATCGACGGATCGATAACACTTTGTACACAGCAGTCGATAAATGGATTGCGGCTATAGGTTCCGTTTTCGCAATCTGCAAACGCCGTTTCAAGGTATTCGATCGACGGGCCAATGTTTACAAAACCTTGAAAGATATCACGCCGTCCTTCCAGGCCGGGGAATTGCGGAAGTCCAGACAACGCAAAATTGACTTTTGCCGCTGTGCCATTGAACTTGTAGTCTTCAATCGCAGCCGCAAGGTCATTCGGCAAATCGGCAGGGTCAACCAATTGTTGAAACGTTCGACGAGGATCAAGGGCGCTGACAACCTTGTCCGCATTGAAACACACGCCATCGTCTAATTCGACTCCGCTGACCGCACCATCGGCATAGATTACTTTTCGCACCGCCGAATTCAGGCGAATTTCACCACCAAAGGATTGGAACGCTTTGGCTAATGTTTGCGTAAGGCCGCCGTTTCCGTTTTTATGAAATCCCCAATCGCCAAGCACGCCATCGTATTGCCCAAGCTTGTGCATCAACCAGACGATGCCTGATTCTTTCGAGCGCGGGCTGCAACGGCTGCCGATGATACCGCTGGAAGCAATCATGGCTTTGACCAGGTCGTTTTCCAGGTACTCGTCAAGTATTTCTGCAGCGCTGCAGTTAATGAATTTTTCCAGCAGGCTTTTGACTTTCGGCTCCAAAGCATCCATGTACTGTTGAAATTCTTCCATTTCAGCAATGTCGCTCGGATGTTTGCTCACGGGGTTTGGCGGCACCCGATCCATCCAAGGCTGCAACGCAAAACTAACTCGTTCGATCAGATGCGAAAGTTCCTTGTAGCCTTCTGCGTCCGCTGCATTGTGGCGGGCGATTTCGTGATAATTGGCATCTGAATTTCCACCTAGAAAAAGATATTCACCGTTGAAGCCCGGCTGAAACGTATTGGGCATCGGCAAAATCATCAGACCATGTCGCGTCAGTTCAAGATCTTGAACAATGTCTGGACGTAGCAAACTGACCGCATACGAAAAAGTCGTGAATTGAAAACCAGGAACCAATTCTTCAGTTATCGCAGCTCCTCCGACAAGATCTCTACGTTCCAGGACCAACGTTTTCAAACCAGCTTTGGCCAGATAGCATGCATTAACGAGTCCATTGTGTCCGCCACCAATCACGATCGCATCGTATTGATTCTTCATTCAGGTCGCCTCCGGCATGGCTGTTTTTCGAACAGGATTAAAGAAAGGCAACTTGGAAACGACAGCGCGAACATAGACGGGTTTGCGAATGACTGTCAATTCGATTTCCAGCTCGGTGCCAACTTTCACGCACTCAATGGGCACTCGTCCGATAGCGATAATCTTTTTCAGCAGCGAAGAAAACAGCAGACTGCTTGCGAAGCCAGCGTAATCATAAGGCGTATCTGAAACTTTGTATAAGCTGAATGTTTGTTCAAAGTAAAGCTCATGCAGTGGAGTGGAAATGCCAGCTTCGGTGTGAACTTGTTGGTAATGTTTCCAATTGATCTCCAAGCCGACCGTGGCAAAGCGGCCGGACTTGTCCGCAATCTTATTCTCAATTGCGGCACGTCCAACGAACGGACGGTCGTCTGTTTTGAGTTTGCGAAGCATCCAACCCCAACCAAGCTCGATTGGAGTCGCACGCTGGTCATCGACCCAGGCAAATTTTGCTGACTCAAAATCGACACCCATCAAGAGCAGGCCAGCTTCAACGCGCGCCATCTTCAATGCCGTTGTCCCAATCGGTGTGATGCCATAATCGGCGTCCGTTTTCATGATCGCGTCCCAGACGGTGCCCGCATCGTCGGTCCTGCACCAGATTTCATAACCCAAATCGCCAGTGAAGCCGGTGCGGGAAATTACAACTGGTTTTTCTGCGATGCTGGATTCGCAAGCATCAAAAAAACCAAGCTTCGAAACATGTGGCGCAAGTGGGGCTAACACGTCAAACGAAAGAGGACCTTGAACGGCAAGAATTCCGTAGGCTTGGGAAACATCGTTGATTTGAACTTTGGTGAAATCCCGCTCGGTTGCCAGTTTGCGGAAATATCTGAGTGTCGGTTCAGCAGCAGTCAGCAAAAATCGATCATCCGCCAATCGGATGATGACGCCGTCTTGCAACACGAACCCGTTTTCGTTGCACCACACGGTGTACTGCGATTGGCCAGGCTGGCAGCGACGAATATCTCGTGCCAAAGCGACTTGAAGAAACGCCTCCGCATCGGTACCGGAAATTTCGTATTTGAACAGCGGCGACGTATCGAGGACGGCAACTGAATTTCGGATCGCATAATATTCGGCAGCGATCGAATACTGGTAATTGGGTGCGACAAGGTAGCCAGACCAATGTTTCCAGATTTGAGGCTCGTTAAAGCATGCAACGCAATCGTGAAACGGAGTTTTTTTGGGCATGGCCAGCTTTAATATGTGCTTCGGTTAAGCCCCCAATTTTCCTGTTAGTTGTGTAGGCGCAAAGTGTACGCTGTCCCATTTACGGGGAAAAAAACCAGAAATTGACGTAATTGGCGGTTCAGCAGATAGTAAAAGGACACACTTATTGTTCTTACTTTCCCAAAATCACTTTTCCGGGGTTACGTCGTGAATAAAAACTTTGTTTCTGGTGAATGGTGCGGTTTCTACATCGAACCACATCGCACCGGCCGAGGCTGGATGCACCTTTATCTGGCATTTGAAAACGGCCAGATTCGGGGTGAAGGTACCGATTATGTGGGGCCTTGGGTGGCTAGCGGGGAATACGACGAAGGAACTGGCCTTTGCCATTGGACCAAGCAATATGTTGGCAAGCACCAAGTCAGCTATGCGGGCAAATGTGGCGATAACGGAATTCAAGGTAATTGGCGGATTTTCTCAGAAGGCCCATTTCACATCTGGCCGAAGACTCATGGGCATCTGAACGAGTTGTATTTACGTGATGAGCTCGAATTTTCCGGCGAATCCAACCAGTCGACGCTGCTGGAGCCGGTTACTGCGGACGAATTGGTCTGAATTTCAAAAATCCCCTTTAAAAACTGGCAATAAGTCCGTAAAATCCCCGATTCTAAATTAGTTAAGAAATCAAACCAATTCGGTGATTCGGCTATGACTGCCAACAAGATGAAGACGCACAAAGGAACCAAAAAACGGTTCAAATTGACTGGCACTGGAAAAGTCAAACACAGACCAGCTGGAACCAGTCACCGCAATGTGCGTGTCAGTGCAAAACGCAAGCGAAATCTTCGCGGCACCGATGTCATGGACGATAACTTCGTCGCGCAGATCAAGCGGTCATTGGGTAAGTACAGCCGATAGTCGTACTGCCTGTCAGTAACGAATACCAAAGAATGGTTTGGAAACTCCGGGTAATACCGGGCCAAGTTCGTGGGCATCAACGCTGTGAGATAATTCACGGGGCCTGACGTGCTAAATCAAAGGATAAAGAATGAGAACTAAAAAAGGTGCTGCTCGCACACAGGCCAAAAAGCGTCTGTTCAAACGAGCCAAAGGCTATCGCGGCGGTCGCGGTAAACTTCTTAGAACCGTCAAAGAGACTTTGGTCCGCGCTGGCGTATATGCTTACCGTGACCGAAAAGTCCGCAAACGTGACTTTCGTCGCCTCTGGATCACCCGGATTAATGCTGCTTGCCGCATGCGTGATCTTCGCTACAGCCAATTGATCGATGGCTTGAACAAGGCCGGAGTCGAACTCGATCGAAAATCATTGGCAGAGATCGCGGTTTGCGATCCCAACGGTTTCGATAAGATTGTCGATGCTGCCAAAAAAGCATTGGCGGCCTAGAGCTCCAAACCCAGAAATCAAAATGATAGAACCACGGAAAGTCGAATTCCTGACCGGAATTGGCTTTCCGTTTTTTGTTGCCGAACCAGGAACTGAAAAACCATGTCATCAGCTTCTATGATGCCTTTAAAGGAATTCGTTGATCAACTGGAAACGCTACTGGCACAGGCCGGCACTGCTTTTGAAGCGGCCGCTGACAATGAGGCATTGGAAAATGTGCGAGTTGAATTTCTGGGTGCCAAAAATGGCAAGTTGAAATCGGTTCAAAAGGCGCTTGGCTCGATCGACAAGTCAGACAAGCCTGCGGCCGGCCAAAAATTGAACGAAGTAAAGACTTCGATTCAGTCTGCCTTCGACGACGCAAAGCAGCGACTGACTTCCGGATCTGCAGAGCGAACCGCCGATGCAAAATTTGATGCAACGTTGCCCGGCCAACGAATTCATGTCGGTCGATTGCACCCGATCACGCAAACGATCAACGAGTTGAAAGACATCATGGGTCGACTCGGTTTCACGCCCGCTGAAGGACCGGAAATCGAAGACGATTGGCATAACTTCAAAGCGTTAAACATTCCGGAATCGCATCCGGCTCGTGATCCGCTTGACAATTTCTACTTATCGGTCGCTCGCAAGAACGTGACCGAACTCGGCGACAACCCGCTGCTGATGCGCAGTCAAACCAGTACCGTTCAGATTCGCGTGATGGAAAACGATCAGCCACCGATTCGAATTATATCGCTGGGGCGCGTCTACCGACCGGATACTGCAGACGCAACACACTTCCCGATGTTTCATCAGATGGAAGGGTTGATGATTGATGAAAACGTTAATCTGTCGGACTTGAAAACCGTCCTGAAGTTGTTTGCGACCAGCTATCTGGGGGATGAAGTACCGATTCGCATTCGGCCATCGTTCTTTCCGTTTACTGAGCCAAGCGTCGAAGCGGATTATTATTGGAATGGGAAATGGGTTGAATTCGGCGGTGCGGGTATCGTTGATCCGAATGTCGTTTCGGCTGTTGGTTATGACCCGGACAAAGTTTCTGGATTCGCATTTGGTTTGGGGGTCGAGCGTCTTTGCATGATCCGCCACAAGATTACAGACATTCGCTATCTGTTTACCAACGACGTTCGCTTCTTGCGTCAATTCTAAAGCAATACTAAGTATCTAAATTGGATGATTTGTCATGATCGTTTCCTGGGAATGGTTGACACAGTACGTTGATTTGAAGATGTCGCACGACGATCTGGTTGATCGCTTAACGATGTCAGGATTGAACCACGAAGGCACTGAACCAGTCGCCGGCGATCAGGCAATTGACCTGGAAGTCACCAGCAACCGTCCAGATTGCCTGGGCCACATCGGCGTAGCTCGCGAAATTGCCGTCTTGTATGACTTGGATCTGAAAACCCCGGCGCCAGCACCGAAGAGCAGCAGCGAAAAGATTGCCGATGTATGCAGCGTGGATATCGAATGCCCAGACTTGTGTTATCGATATACAGCGAGATTGTTGAAAGGCGTGAAAGTTGGTCCTAGCCCTGATTGGTTGGTGAAGCGGCTTGAAGCGATCGGTCAGGCCTCCGTCAACAACGTTGTTGACGCCACCAATTATGTAATGTTCGAATGCGGACAACCGCTGCATGCTTTTGATTTTGCAAAAGTCGACGGTGGCAAGATTGTTGTTCGCGAGCCAAAAGCCAACGAGAAAATCGAAGCGATCGATCATAAGACCTACGACTTGAAGCCCGGCATGTGCGTGATCGCCGATGCGAGCCAACCAGTAGCCATCGGTGGAGTCATGGGCGGCGCCGAATCTGAAATTTCTGATCAAACGACTGACGTTCTGGTCGAAGCGGCATATTTCAATCAGATGAGCGTTCGAAACACTGCTCGCAGCTTGATTTTGCACAGCCCATCATCGTTCCGATTTGAGCGAAATATTGATTCGGCGGGAATTGATTACGCGAGTAAGCGTTGTTGTGAAATCATCATGGAAACGGGTGGTGGTGAACTGTTGGATGGATTCGTTGATGTTGGCGAGCCGCCCAAGACTCCTGAGTCTGTCTCGTTGCGCCGCGTTCAGCTTGATCGTGTTCTGGGGATTGAAATTCCGTTTGACAAAGCCGGTGAAATACTCGAGGGCCTTGGCCTGAAGATCGAGAGTCAAGATGCTGACATCATTAAATGTGTTCCACCAAC
The DNA here is from genome assembly GCA_964405425.1 of uncultured Pirellulaceae bacterium. Classification (GTDB taxonomy): domain Bacteria; phylum Planctomycetota; class Planctomycetia; order Pirellulales; family Pirellulaceae; genus Mariniblastus. The sequence continues at coordinate 50,237 of CAYONX010000013.1, forward strand.
GTGGCGAAAGGATCTGACTCGCGAAGTTGATTTGATTGAAGAAGTTGGTCGAATCTTCGGGTTCGATAAAGTGCCCGACGACGCGCCGGTTCCTATGGCTGCGTCCTACAAGACTAAATCGGATCGTGTGCTGGACAAGGTTCGCAGCGTTTTGACTGCTGCGGGATTTGATGAAGCGATGACAGCCAGTTTGGTGCCAGAGCAATGGTCAAGTGCGTTCAGTCCGTGGTCGGATTGCGATCCGTTAATCAGCAGCCAGCCGATGCTAGGCGTATTGGAAAAGGCTTCTCAGAACATTGGTGCCGTCGAATTCGCACGACGATCTCTGGTTCCAAGTTTGATGGAAGCCCGGCGGATCAATGAATACCGGTCCAACCCGGAAATTGAACTCTTTGAAACAGCTAAAATCTATTTGCCGGAAGATGGTGAAGCGAAAATCCCGACTCAACCGTATCTGGTTGCATTCACAACGGGGCGGGATTTCAATCAAGCGAAAGGCGTTGTTGAGACACTTGTCGATTCAATCGCTGCAGGTCAGTGTCCGGAATTGAAGCCTTTTGATCACGAATTGTTTGACGTCAACCAATCGGGCGAACTGATTTTGAATGGCGAGCGACTTGGCTTCATTGGAACGGTGTCTGAAGCGGCCCGAAAGAGTTTTGGCTTGCGTAATCATTCGTGCATGGTTGAACTGAATATGGATTGCCTGGAGAAAATCGCTGTCCTAATTCCCATCCACAAAAATCAAAGCTTGTATCCGTCGGTATCACGCGATTTCAACCTGGTCATGGATAACTCAATCCGCTGGTCAGAAATTGAACAGACCGTCCGAAAATCGGGCGGCGAATTATTGGAAGCGGTTAAATACCTTGAAACGTTTCGTGACGAAAAGAAAGATGGCCCGGACAAGAAGCGAGTTTTATTGTCGGTGACTTTGCGGTCGACAAGTGAGACGCTGACGGGTGATCAGGCCGATTCGATTTCCAAAAAGATCATTGACGATTGTGAAAAAAATCACGATGCTGCGTTACTAGCGTAGTGAATGTCATGCTTATTACTCGTCAAAGCCGTTAAAAACATGCTGTCGGGCATAAAAAACACCTGAAAACCGAACGCTGGCGGTCCGGATTGGATAGACTAGTGGGTAGCGTTACCGATATGGAATTTGAGTCGTTCAAGCTGCGGTATCAACAGCCTGAATCAGCTATTGTTTGCGATAAAGAAATTGCTCAGCTTTGACTTATAATGCGAAGGCGTTTCACACGTCTTAAATACCTGAGAGACAACGTTTATGAATCCTGAAAAACCAGAGCTGCAAATCGCTCGCCGTGTGAATTCGGCAAACTGCAGCGGATCTGCCGTGCAAAGATTTCCCAAAGTAGCAGCTTTCACTTTGGTTGAGCTACTTGTGGTGATCGTGATCATTGGCATCTTGATCGGGATGTTGCTGCCAGCGGTGCAGCAAGTTCGCGAAGCGTCCCGGCGAACGGACTGTGCCAACAAGCTCAAACAGATTGGTTTGGCAACGATGATGTTTCATGACACTAATTCGGCATTTCCGCCGGCAAGGCTAACTCCACCGCTGGATGCACCGGATCAAAGTTGTCGTGGATGTGCATCCTGGCTGGTCCACTTATTGCCTTATCTAGAACAAAACAATCTTTATGAACAATGGGATTTAACGCTCCCCTACGAGCTTCAACCAGAAATGGCGCTCGCTACTCCGGTCGAGGTGTTTTTGTGCAGCAGCCGACACAGTATCGGAAATGCAAATGCTCCCGACCGTGTCGTTGAAGATCCAACCGACCCGGCTCAAGGCGGGGGCTGAGGATGAGGCACTTCAAATAAAACCGTCGTTGGCGGTTCAACAGGCGACTACGCAGGAAACAATGGTGACACGTCTCCAGGTGCAGCGGGAGATGGAACCGATTATTTTTATCCCGGCAACGCGACCGGCGTGATCGTTACGTCGTCAGGAGTTTGCGGTGCGGATGGCCGCATCACTGGCATGTGGAACGAAAGAGTTTCACTGAAATCGATCACAGATGGTTCTTCCCACACCGTATTGGCGGGTGAATTGCATATCCCCAATGGGCAACTAAATACTATCCCCTTTAATGGTCCGATCTTCAATGGCCAGGAACTGGATTCGCATACTCGAATCGGGGGTCCAGGGGTTCCGATATTGACTGGCGCGGATGATGCCATCGGTCTATTCGGATTTGGAAGCAATCATCCCGGCGTTACGAATTTTGTTCTCGCAGACGGAAGTACCACGGCGATCAGAAATCAATTGGATTCCATCACGTTGGGCCAGATTTGCAACCGCGAAGATGCTCAACTCACAACGGAAGATTATTAAGGCCTTTTCGATTGAGAATCCGATGCGGTTGTATTCAGTGAACAGGATTGCGGCGGGGCTATTGTTATTGGCGGCAGCGGTCTCGGCGCCCGGATGCCAGTTCGAAACGGATCCAGTTTATCCCATATCAGGAAAAGTATCTTTTGCCGATGGTTCCCCCGCTCGTTTCGGAATCATCGAATTTCGTCGTGACAGCGATGCGCCGATCGTTGCTCGTGGTTCCATTAAAAAAGATGGTACTTTTCAGGTTCGGGCATCGGGTAGCCGAAACGGACTAACCGCAGGAATTCACGATGCCATCATTGTGCAAGTTGTTGGAAACCTCAGAGGTGGCCCGCCAGTCCATCATCATCATGGCAAAGTGGTCGCTGATCGGTATCGAGATTACACCAGCTCGGATATCGAGGTTGAAGTCTTACCCGATGGTGACAATCATTTTGAAATCATCGTAGAGTCAAAGTGATTGCCAAGTCCTTATTTGTCATTTGATTTCGCTCGCTGGTAAGATAGCCTGACAAATTGTTCTTGTGAATATTGATGGTGCAATCGATCGGATTGAAAGATCATTGGCAAACGATAAATCAAAAATCATCTATTTGACCGCTGGTGCTGCCGGTATGTTTTGTGGCAGCTGCATGCACGACAACGCACTTGTCCGTGCGATGGCGGAATTCGGAGTTGATATCCAGCTGGTCCCGACCTACACCCCAATCCGCACCGATGAAGTTGATGTCAGCGTGGACCAGGTTTTCTTTGGCGGGATCAATGTTTACTTGCAGCAAAAATTTCCGCCGCTGCGCTGGCTGCCGGCATTTTTAGACAGGTTCCTGGACAACCCTTCATTGATCCAACGACTGACAGCGCGATCGATTGATATGTCGTCAGAAGAATTGGGCAAGCTTTCCGTTTCGATGTTGGCGGGCTTGCAAGGCAATCAACGTAAGGAAGTAAATCGACTTGTAGCCTGGCTGAAGAACGAAAAACCGGAAGCGATCATTTTCACGAATGCTTTGATTGGTGGATGCATTCCGGAAATCAAAAAACGCGTGAATTGCTCTGTGCTGGTGACTCTGCAGGGCGACGATGTTTTTCTGGATAGTCTGCCTGACAAGTACCGTTCGAAATGTATTGAATCGATTTCCAAATTGGTTCCCTCAGTCGACGGTTTTGTGGTCCACACCCAGTTTTTCAAAGACTACATGAGTGAGTACTTTGGAATCCCACTTGAAAAAATCAGCGTCACGCCACTTGGGATCGACGTTCATGAATTTTCCAGTCTCCAATCAGAGACCGACGTTCCGACGTTGGGTTATCTCGCTCGACTATCACCCGAAAAGGGATTCGATCGATTGGTTGATGCGTTTGTCGAATTGAAGAGCCAAAATGCTATCCCTGATTTAAAAATGCGTGTCGCTGGATGGTTGGGCAGTTCCAACGAAGAATTTGCGGAACAACAATTTGGCAAGATTTCGAAAGCGGGCCTGGACGGCGATTTTGAATACGTTGGCGCGATTGAAAGGCATGAGAAGATCAAGTTTCTGTCCTCGATCGATGTTATGAGCGTCCCGACAAAATTTCTGGAGCCTAAAGGATTGTACGTACTCGAAGGGATGGCTTGCGGCGTGCCATGTGTGCAGCCCGCTCACGGAAGCTTTCCAGAGTTGATCAATGAAACGGGGGGCGGTCTGTTGTTCGATCCTGAAAGTGACCAGAATTATCTGGAAAATTTGGTCAAGGTATTCAGCGAGGACTCTTTGAGAAAACAATTGGCAGATTCCGGACGCCATGCCGTACATGAAAAGCGGAATTCGCATTCAATGGCTCAGGCTACGATTGACGTACTGAAATCAGTCGTTGGCAATCTCTGACTGTACAGCTGGCGAGGGCTGTTTGTTCAGATTTTTGCGCTGGATTTCAGATCGATTTCGCAACGACATGGTTAACGCCAGAACAAGGGACAACACAACGAATGCCAGGAATACGTAACGCGGCCACTTGCTGGCCGCCTTGCCTTCGCTTTTCTTTGCTTCCGATCGCGAATCGACGCCGACTGCCCAAAAGGTCAAAGCCGTACCCAGTGCGATTGCAACGATGTTGGTGAAGAACAATAACGATGCCCCCACGGACAATTGAATATCCAGAACCGCCAATGCGATTCCCGATGTTGCGACCGGTGGAACGAGCGCGGCGGCAATCGCAACGCCCGGTAAAGCAGAAAGCAGATTAGGGCGGCCAATGGCATACGCTGCAGCAATACCGCTGATAAACGCCACAAACCAATCCAAAAGGGTCGGGTGGCCACGAGCCTGCAACTCACTGGCGCCAACATCAACGCCGTTAAGAAGCAAACCAATCCAATGTCCAGCTGTTAGCAACAAACCAACCATAACGCCCATCGCAAATGCGACTGCAAATCCAAGTGCCACGGATTTAATCGAAATTCTGGCCAGGCGTTCGTTGCCTTGCACCAACGCGAAACCGATTCCGACCAGCGGCGTCATCAAAGGCGCGACCAACATCGCACCAATCACAACCGCACCTGAATTTTGAACCAGGCCTAAAGCAGCAATCAAAGTCGACAACACGATCAACGCTACGAAATCAAAATCAAAGTTGGAATTTGAATTTAAGCGATCGACCAGCTTGACCCGCTGTTCACGTTTCATCTGAGGTACTCGTGAACGCGTCCATAAGCGAACAGCGTTCACGACTCTGCTGGAAAACGGAATCCCTTCTCGCAAAGTAGCGATCGAAGTTTGGGTTTCAGTCGAATCAAATGGCCGTAAGAGTTCTTTGACACGATTTAGATTTCTTGTTCCTGTCAGAACCAGATGCAATTGTTTGTTTGAACAATGGTTAATGATCGCAGGACGCAGATTTTCCTGTAAGACAATGGTTTTTGGGATGTCGGCCAGTGATACTCGAGTGTTTTGATCCAGACGTTTCATTTGATACTGTGCAACATGCATCGCAAATTTGTCGTCATCGGGTCGGACAAAAAGCAATGACAATTCGCCTTCATAGGCATCGGTCAGGCGCTTTGCTCGATCAAGCGCGCTATCGGTGTCCGAATCCGCTTCGCCTTGAGTCGCCACCGCGATCCTTAGCGGTTGCTCGTAATCTGGAAAAGGGCCGCGGATAACCATCGTTTCACAAGGTGCATCCACCAGCAGACGATTGACCCAATGATCGCCGTCGGTCTTGCTGGTATCGTGGGCCGGGATGATCAGAAATCGTATTCCCAGCTCGGCAACTGATTCGACAAAGGCTCGTTCTGGATCGGGGCTAACAATTTCACGAATCGTGATCGTCGATTCTTGCTGCGCTGCGTCTTCGTCTTGAGGCTTGGTAAATTGGGTCGGATTGAATTCTTCGACACAACGAGCCACCTCTTGCAGCAATACCCGGTCTTCGCAATCCGCTTTTGACACAACGTCGTTCCAACATTCCTTGCCCTTCGATTTTTTTGGCACAATAACCATCAGCGACGTGCTGTCAGCGACTGCGAATCGCGCACCCCACGGAATCACTGTTTTTGCATCAGTTTCGTTGGTGACAAAAACGGCTATCGACATGGGCGTTCAGAAGGGATTCGTTGGACGGGCAAAATATAATGGATTGCTTTTTCGGATACCAGATGCCAACTGCCAAGCTCCGAATATCTACGCCTCGAACTTGCGAGCGGATTTCGCTCTATCGGTTAAATCCAAGCATAAAACTCACGCCTTGCAATCCAAAATCCCCGCTCGGATCGATTGCAGTACCGCCACCGAACCAGACTTGATTGACGAAACCGACCTGATAAGTGGTGTTTCGTTTTTCGCCACGGATTCGCTTACCACGAACTCCAAAAAAGATGTCGAATGCTGCGATAAAATCATCCGCACCAATCTGGCTGAATTCACCAGTTGAAGTGTTTTCGACGAACTGGTCTCGATCGCCAAACAACAATGACGTCGTAGCGCTGCTGAACAATTGTGCTGGCGTGTGGCCAATTCTTCGAACGTAATCAATTCCGAATCGAGGCCCAAAGACATCGGCGTTCGAATTTTGATTTAACCGGCCCGTTACCGCTCCACCGGCGTCCAATACATTTGCACTGAGGTCTTGTTCGATCGAAGTCAGCTGAATACCAAATCGTCCATTCACATAGGCGCGTTTGAATTTGATCGCTTTGAATGCATAGACGGCGGTCGAATGAATCTCGAGACTGTGCAGGGCATTGAGCGATGAACCTGCGGTATTGGCCACTAGATCGGTCCACTGGTTAGGGCCAAGCTGGTAGACGCTGGTAGTCCCTGTTAATATTCCGTCGCTGGTGAATTGGGCAAACTCAGAATCGTTGTCGAATTGAAAATAGTTGATTGCGAACCCGGGCCCGTAGTCCGATTCGAAACCGGCTGCGACGCGAAATGCCGAATTCAATTCAAAATTAAAAGGCGTGCTTGTGCTGCTGGTAGGCCCGCTAGCCGTGATCGCTGTGTTGCCCTGGAATGAAGGTTGCAGCGCCAAGTATTCGAATTCAGACCAAAATACTGAATTGGCTAGAATTTCACTGGCTGGTGGAAAGTCACCGTCTTCTTCGAAAGAGAATTTCGACGAGCTGCTTTCGCGAAACCCTCGAGACGCGGGATAATCGTATCGATGCCCGAGTTTTTCATTATATTTCGTAGGTAAGCAATTGTTGCAGCAATCGTCTTGACAAAAACCCTGGTGGCTTTCGGTTGGTTTCTTGTTGTTGCGGCGAAACCGACCACCGGTTTGGCAGCGATTGCAGCGGCAAGTAGTTGGCGCTTTTGGTTGGCACTGCTCGCACAATAACACGTTGTGTGGAGTGTCGCCAAACATGGGATAAGGGTAGTTCGAAGGATCGGAAAATACATGGCCAGCTAGATCCTGATTCGGTATGTAGTTTGGCGGTGGAAGCTGTTGGATGACTGGGTTTGGATCGATCAGTTGTTGCTGGGCCGGCTTTCTGCTGCCATTCTCAAGTCGACTTTCCAACTTGTTGCCTGACTGCGGCTTACTGGTTTCCTGATTGCCCGTTTCGATTGGTAGAGGGCTGGAAAATTCGCTGGCGTCCAGCATGCTGGGGTCTAAGCGATTTTGTTCGTAAAAAGGTTCCGGTTCCCGAATCCGCGAATTTTTAGCTTGCATCATCGGTGAGCCAGATGGCCGGTAATTTGGTATCGGCGGCTCCGATATACTTAGAGATTCCGGTCTGCTCAGAGATTCCGGTCTGGCAAGGGACTCGATTGGGTCACCTGAATCAAAGGAAACTTGTGGTAGGGATGGCTCATTGGAAGAACCTTGATGAAAGGCACCCCATGAGCGAGGCGACATGGCTCGAGCGTCGTTGCTGAAGTTATCAACATGTTGTTGAAATGCTACTGGCATTACCTGAGAATCCACAATCATCTCAGATGCTGGTGCCTGTTGCTCGTTATTGTGGCTGTTGACGACGAGGGCATGTGTGTTCGGCTTGCTGAAAAACGCATGAAGCAGGCAAGCCCAAACCAATACGGTAATTGAAATCTTGATGAGACGCATGATCGCGCATGTAGTTTAAATTGGTCACGAAATATCCGGATATTCGTTTAGATCGACCGAAAGCGTAAAGCTTACGCAGCTTATTATTTGCAATCCGCAAGAATTACAACTGTTAAGAATTCTCCAACCCGTAAATATTACCCATTTTCACACGGTTGTAGTTGGTGGGGTGTTTTCCAAGCAACAAAGCGGGCATTGGTCAGGCCGAAAAAGTAACAAATCGCCTTAGTTCGACAGGCCCAAACGCGACCTCGCTTCATCGGCCCACGGGCTCTTAGGTGCCAAGTTGAGGAATTTTTGCCAGTGGATTTCGGCATCGTCACATCTTCCGACTTCATCCAGTTGACGTGCGAGATGGTAATGAACGTCAGGATAGTCAGGATGATGATCGAGCGCACCTTCAAAGGCAGAGATGGCCAGTTCTGGGCGCCCCAGTTCAACAAGCAAACATCCGAGACTGGCTCTTGCTTCGACAAACTGTTCATCCAATTCAATGACCGAATAATATCGTTCACGTGCGGCCGTTAGATCGCCGATGTGGAAAAGATTTTCCGCCAGGCGAAAACAAACGTCGCTGCTGGGGCCAAACGCCAACAATAAACTGCGATAGACTTCGCATGCCGATTCAATATCATCGGAGTCTTCGTATTCGATTGCCAGTTCAAGAAAATCTTCGCGTGTAGTCAATTGATCAATATCGCGATCGATCATTGCTGGCTCGATCGTAATTACGTTCAATTCGACTGGAGCATTGGCCGAATCATCGGTTCCAGTGAAATCAAAGCGTTTTTGACCGCCCGGTTCGACAAGCCCGCCGCCTTCTCGCAAAAGGATATTGCGCCCTTCGACGATGATGCTGAGCTGAGAAAGCGGTCTTTGCAGGTCGGGAAATAACTTTACCAACTTGGTCAGCTTAGTTTCGATAGCTGCTGGTGAAGCCCCTGAAGAAATAAGATCCGCAATTTTTCGGGCCGATGAAACTTCTTCGAAATCGAAATAAGGCAGCTTATGGACTTGGCGAGTCGGCGTGATTAAGCCAAGTCGATGCCATCGCCGAATCATCGGCACAGAAACATCAAGCAATTCCGCCAGCATCGCCGGAGTGTACAGCCGACATGCATCATGTTGTCCGTCGACCAACCCCAGCGTTTGCCAGAATTCGGTTTCCGTCATGACCTTCAAAGTACCAGCAGCGACTGACGCCGCCAGCTTCGAATCCTCTAGCTGGACGTCTTCGGTAACCAGAATCTCTTCCCCAAGCACAACCAAATCGACATTCTCGTCCAGTGAATCGACAACGGTACCGCCATGGCTTCGTACCATTTGTTTTAGCTCACGCCGATTCATTCCGCTCAACTTGCCAACAAAGCCGATCCGCTTGTCGACAAGCGAGTCGGTTTCAGGTTGGAATTCAGCAAGTGTCATTGCGTGCGTTGCTCGGATTACGAAAACAACAGTCTTATCGGGCAGGCGATATTGTCAATAACTCGGTGGCCACCGAGTAGATGATGTTGAAAAGATGTTTGCTACCGGGACGCCGTTTTCCAATTGGAATGCGGCGTACATATCTACGATCCGGTGACTAATCGTCCAAATTGTTCAAGTCCAGCTCATTGGAATTTCCACTTCCGGGCCGGACGTCAATTTTGGCTTCATCACTGGCTTCGACATCGAGCAAAGTTGGTATCGCACCAGGTGACGAAGGAGCCGGCGCTGGTTCGATTTCGATGGTTCGAGTCATTGGCTCGAGCGGCGTTATTTCCAATTCTGGTTTTTGATCAGCCGTCGGTGGTTTTTTGACGGCGGTGGTTTTAGTCACCGCCCGCGAGGTTTCGGTCGGAGGAACCAAAATTGATTTGAGTTTCAGTTGGCTTTCACTGGGTACGCTTTCACTGAGATCCAGCATTTCGTCGTCACCCAACTTGCGAACGATAATCGGTTCGCCAACGATGGTTCTTTTCGTTGGCGGCTTACTTGAAATCACTTCAGTCGTCTCAATTGGCTTGTAGGATCGGCGGATCGGAGCGGCTGCGATTCGGTCGGCGATTTTATACTCGACGGCCGGGTGTACTTCGGTTGCCACAACCTCGCCACTGGACAATGCATTTCCAAATGCATCCACGGGTACTCGAATCCATTGCGTTACCGGGTAAATCTGGTCGACCGAGTAGTTGGCTCGTCGAGCAACAGTTCGTGGGACCTGGACCTCGCTGGTTTTAGGAACCCATTTACAAACTTCAACTTCATACGGCTCAACTTTTTCGACGCGTTGATATTTGGTGGATGTGACAGGAACCTTGCGAGTGTAAACCTCTTCGCGATACCGAACTTCTTCGACAGGAACTTTCTCAGTACGAATTCGCGTTACTGGTTTTTTTACTGTAACGGGAATCTTAAGAACGTGTATCTTTTTCGATGTCGTAGAAACTTTAACAGGCACCATTCGATTTTCGATTTCGTCGACGTATCGAGTTACCTGCACTGGCTTCTGTACTGTTACTTTTTCTGGTGAATAGGTTGTGCGAGAAACCTGTTGAGGAGTCAAAGTCGGCTCAATCGTTGGCTGCAGTACGAGGTTTTGGTCGCGGACCCAGTGTAAGCCTCGATTGCGATAAGCGGTTAGGCCAGAAGCGGGATCAACATAATACCCTGGCCTGAGAAATCGCAAGCGATTTCGTCCACTTTGCAGTTGCAGATCGTTATGAATAGTTGCACCAGCAACCAATTGCGTTTCCGTAACCGTGGTCGGTTTGTAGGTGAGATAATCTTCGGATTGCATGACGGTGGTGGTGACCGGCTTGCGCACGACGATTTTTTCTTCTCTCATTTGAGTTTCAACAACGGGCGATTCCACCAGGTACCGTTTTTCGGTCATTTCCGTTACGGTTTCGTAACTGGTTTCCTCGACTGTACGTTCCTCAAGCGAAGTTTCGATGATCGGTCGTCGTACCAGATAACGTTCGATTCGTTCACTGGTGGTGACCACTGGTTTGTACGAAGTGGTTTTTCGTTGCCGAGTTTCGCGCGTCCAGACGGGCTTGTAGGACACAACCTGTTTTGTATCCATTACGGTTACATTTGAAGTCGCAGAAAGATTGACTGGTCGCGTCTTATAGGTTGTTCGAGGAACAAGTTTATAGGTAACGCATTCCTGTTGAGCGAACGCCAGGTTGAATTGGCATAACGTCAAAAAGAAGGCAAATAAAAGGCGATTCATAATTTTAGCTTTCACAACAAAACGACTTTGCGATCGACGGATGAAATTCACTTCCGCTCATATATTAATGATAGTAGGCAGGCGGGTTTGTGGCAGGCATTGGATTGAAATTCTGAGGCAAGTTTCCGGTATTTGTTATTGATTTTCGCTGTCTGGGTTTTGTAAGCCACCTTTGACAGCAGTTACGAGCAGAGTGTATCTTTTCGATTTCGCCTAATCGGTATATTTTGCGAATTGGTAAACTGGCGATTTAAGAAGGTCCAATATATTGTTGTCACTTGATTTAACGCTTCCGACGGCGGCAGAAAACGTTGCGCTCGACGAAGCGTTACTCAATTCAGCCGAAGACGACGTATCAGCCACTGAAGTTCTGCGACTGTGGTGTCCGCCTACACCAATCGTTGTTTTGGGCCGAAGTTCAAAGCATGATCTCGAAGTCAATTTGGATTTTTGCAAGTCGCAAGACATTCCGGTGATCCGCCGATGCAGCGGTGGGGCAACGATTCTGACTGCTGAGAATTGTTTGATGTATGCGGTGGTGTTGAGTTACCAGGCCAACCCAACGATTAGGATGTTGGACGTCGCCCATCAATTTGTAATGAGTAAAGTCCAGCGAGCGATTTCGCAATGCGGCGTATCAACGGATTTTCAGGGCACCTGCGATTTAACGATCGGCAATCGCAAAGTCAGCGGCAATGCGCTGCGGTGTAAACGCAATTGGCTTGTCTATCACGGAACACTGATTTGTGAAGGGATGGATTTGGAGCTGATTTCGAAATGTCTTGGCGCTCCGAAACGGCAACCGGAATATCGTCAGGGTAGATCGCATGCGGATTTCCTGACCCATATCCCAACCCAAGCCAGTGATTTGAAAGCGGCGTTGATTAACGTTTGGCAATGCGAAGGATCGCTCGAACGTTGGCCGGAAAATGAGACGGCAGCTCTTGTCAAATCGAAGTACACCGATGACGCGTGGAACTTCAGGATTTAGAGCTGTTGAAACAAAACAGGAGGCAACAAAGTTCACAGATGTTACTGTTCCCTTCGTTGCCTCCTGTCTATTTACAACAGAATGCCTTTGACGGATTCTATTTTTTGCTTTCTTTTTCTTTCATCAATTCATCAAGATACGGCTTGATTTCGCCAATTTGTGGGCCAGCGTGTTCAACGGCCTTTTTCTGAACTTCGATCGCTTTATCGATGTCTTTGCTGGCGGCCATGATCAAGTGAGCGTAAGTATCCAGAACAGCACCTTGTTCAGGAGCTGCTTCGGCTGCGACTTTGGCAGCATTCAGGGCTGATTTAAGTAACGATTCACTGGCGTTACCGTCGCTGTCGTGCTGTTCGTAAACTGTCCACGCAATTTGATTGAGCAATTGGGCGTTGTCACTGTTGTCTTTGACAAATTTATCCAACGCGGTTGGCGCGCCATCCAAATTACCGGTTACAAGCAATTGCAATTTCACGCCTTCAAGTTGTGTCCGTGCGACTTTGAATTTGTCGTCTTTCAACAGTTCGTCGATGTATTTGACCGCGCCTTCGTTGTCGCCGTCCTGCATCAACCCTTGAAGCTTCTGTCCAACTTCCGCAAGTGCTTTCTGGGCTTCTTGTGCTTCTAAACGAGCTTTCTGCTCTTTTTGATAACTTGCCTGAAACTT
>CAYONX010000013.1:63123-85989 GCA_964405425.1 uncultured Pirellulaceae bacterium
CTTCTTGTGCTTCTAAACGAGCTTTCTGCTCTTTTTGATAACTTGCCTGAAACTTTTCTCGATCCCACTGGTCGTTGACGATTTCCTTCAGTGGTTTGTCCATGGCCATTGGATGCCCAATCCATTCGACCAGCCCAGTTTTGCCGACGACAAATGCACAAGGAATTCCGTCTCGTCCTGCCGCGCGAAAATAATCGTTCTTCACGGATTCGTCAGGGTCTGTCGTCAAACAATATTGCTGAGTCAATTCGCCATAGGTCATGTCAGGATTGCCGCGAACTTTCCGTTCCAGAAAAGCGTCAACGGTATCCATGTCTTCGTCGCTGATGCTGATAACCTGGACGGTATCACTGTACTCTTTTTGCAATTCGGCAATGTGTGGCATTGCAGCAATGCATGGACCGCACCAGGTCGCCCAGAATTCGATCACGTAAACCTTGCCGCTGTCGAGTTTCGTGGTGTGTTCAAAAGCGCCGTTGGAGTCGCTGATCCAATGTTCGACATCAATGTTGGGAGCCTTGGAACCAATGGTCATGACGCCATCGTCTTCAGCGACAACGGTACTGTCGAAAGCAACAGTCAGTGCCAAAATTGTGACTAGTGTGAGGGCAAAATTTAGAAGACGCACAGAATTCTCCATATACGGATGATTGTTTTTGAAGCCCACATGATACGAAGCGAGCAGGAATTTTCAATTTGCATACGTGAGATGAGCGGCGAACGTCGCACAATCCTTTGAAATATCTGCAAAAACACGGCTTTGGTGGGCGAGATCACCTTTTGGGCAGTGTTTTGGCGGGGCGTATCACGCCATTACGGCCCATTCATTTACTTTTTTGATGCTCAAAACAAACCGAATTGACAGCAAAATTAGCCGACGTTCTGCAAACCCGCCGCGATTCCGTTTACTGAATTCGAGAGAATTCGAATTAGTTCTGAACGATCGGAATCGCTGAACGTTTCATCGCCGCGCAAGCGCTCAAGCAACGCGACTTGAATGTAGTTAAGTGGATCTACGTACGGGTTGCGGACTTTGATGCTGTGTTGAAGCCATGATTCGGTGTCCAGTATTTCGTTGTCCTGCGTCACGGTTAGTACTTTCTGACACGTCAAATCGAATTCGGTCTTAATCGATTCGTAAATTTCAGTCGCAATTTCCTGGTCGGCAAGTCTGGCATACAAACCGGAAATATCCATATCGCTGCGTCCAAGGCCCAAGTGGACGTTTTTGAATAGCGTCGTAAAGAAAGGCCATTGCTCATACATTTCCTGAATCTCGTCAATGGCGCCGCTTTCGGAATCGCACCACTCTTTGATGGCGGTGCCTATCCCGTACCAGCTGGAAAGATTGGCGCGTGACTGGGTCCAGGAAAACACCCATGGGATGGCGCGCAAGTCGTCGATTTTATTGGATGATTTTCTTCGAGACGGTCGTGAGCCGATGTTGAGTGTTTCAACAAGCTCGATCGGAGTCGCGGTTTGAAAGTATTCGATAAATTTTGGATGGTCCACCAGATCTCGGTACATGCGGTAACCGATTTCGCTGATCTGATCCATGATTTCTGACCAGCGCTGTAGCTTCGAATAAGCAGGGCGTTTCCCAGTCGAACAAACGACGGCGTGAACCAGTTGTTGAAGATGTCGTCGAGCGATCGCTGGGTTGCTGTAACGTGAGCTGACAACTTCGCCTTGTTCGGTAACTCGAATGCGTCCGTTAACGGATTCGGGTGGTTGTGCGAGTATCGCGCGATTGGCGGGTCCGCCGCCACGTCCAAGCGAACCACCTCGTCCATGAAACAGAGTCAATTCGACGCCACGCTCACGACAAGTCGCAGCCATTTGTCGCTGAGCGGTAAACAGTTTCCAGTTGGCTTGCAGATATCCACCATCTTTATTGCTGTCGCTATAGCCGATCATGATTTGTTGGCAATTTTTTCGCTGCTCAAGGTGACGCTTGTAGGCAGGATTTTCAAACAATCGGTTTAATGTTTCGGGGGCTTGCTTCAGATCGTTGACGGTTTCAAAAAGCGGCACGATATCGACTTTGCCGAAGAGCCCGGCATCTTGAATCATCAACAAGACTTCCAGTAAATTGCTGACGCATTCGGTCATACTGATAATGTACGTCTGCATCGCTTCGGGCCCAATCCGATCCTGGGCAGTACGAATCAAATGACATACCGACAGAACCTCGTTGGTTTCGTCGCTGAATTCAAGCTTGGACGCAACCGGTCGGCTACTGGAAATCAAATCGCTCAAGACGGCTGTCTTTTCACCCGCAGGAAGTGCTTCATAGCCGTTGGTGATTTCATATCGATCCAGAATTTCGGCAATGGCACTTCGATGGCGGCCAGCATGTTGCCGGACGTCCAGTGTTGCCAAATGGAATCCGAACACTTCAACTCGACGAATCAAGTCGGCAAGTTTGCCCTCAACCAAACTTTCACCTTTGTTGGCTTCAAGACTTTCACGGACTAAATTCAAGTCATCCAGCAATTCGTTCGCTGAAACGTAACCGGAATTTTCAACGTCGTCCGCCCAATCGATTTGGCTGGCTTGACGAGTCAGTTTTAATTTTCGATAGATCAGAATCAATTGCTGCCGGTACGGTTCGAGTTCGAAACGAAAGACTGCGTCTTGTTTGTCTGTCACTTCGGCTAACTTGGCCGTTACCTGCTGAGATAGTTCGTCACTGACGCTGGCTCGGTTTTTGGAAACGCTGAGCCATTCATAAAGCTCGTTGACATCTTTTTCGTATCGCTCCAGGATCAAATCTTTTTGTGCTTTCAACGCCGCCTGGGTAACCTCGTTGGTGACCAATGGATTCCCATCACGATCCCCGCCAATCCAGCTTCCGTATTTCAGGAACGGAGGAATCTTAAAGGCATGATCTGGAAACTCGCTGGCGAGTGCCGATTCGAGTTCTCGGTAGATGCCGGGAATTACATCGAACAATGTTTCTTCAAAAAAGTACAAACCTGTGTTGCGAACTTCGTCCATCACGGTTGGTCGACGGTCTCGCGTTTCGTCGCTCTGCCAAAGCAGCACCAAAAGAGCACGCAATTTTTGTTGGCACACTTCTTTTTCATGTTCCAAAGTTCCGGGGTTGCGCATTTTCTGCACGATTTCGGTTACCCATTTCAGAATTTGTCGCAGAGTACGCCGTCGGGATTCAGTGGGGTGTGCTGTGAAGACTGGTGTGATCGTCAACTGGTTCAATATTTGCTGGACCTGTTTACCATCCACTCCTTCGCGTTTTAAAGTGGCCAGAGCATCACGAATCGATTCATCCATCGGAATGCCGCTGGAGTATGCATCGCTTTCGCGCTTGTTCAAAATCGAAACGCGTTGATTTTCTTCCGCCAAGTTGATCAATTGGAAATAAGTCGAAAAAGCTTTTACGATTTCGGACGCGGCCGGCAAATCCGTCGCGAGGTTCCTCATGATGTCGCCAAGCTTGGAATTGGCGTTGGAATCACCAGCTCGCCAGGACTTCGAAAGTGATCGAATTTCTTCTTCCAGGTCAAAGATTTCACAACCCGCCTGTTCGACGATTGTTTTACCTAACAGGTCACCGAGCAAACGGATCGTTTGTCCGATTTCGATTGGTGGGGTTTCGAGCGCGCTTGCCATTTTGAAAAGTCGATTAAAATAAGTTTTCAGATTACCAAATCCTATCTGAATTATTCGGATGCGACTACGACACGCAAGACAACCTTCGTTTTAAAGATTGAATAATGGCAACTAAGGCAGAATCGCAAACAGAAACGCCGAGTTTACGCGAAGAGCGTCCCAGGAGATTTTCCAGACGACGATTTTTAATGGGAGTTGGGGCGTTTACACTGGCGGGTGCATCCTATTCGTACTTCGAATCTGGTTGGATTCGCTTGCGCCGTGAAAGCATTCGCATGAGTAATATTCCGCCAGCCTTCAAAGGCAAGACTTTCGCATTGTTGGCTGATATTCATCACGGACCGTTCATTAGCCTGAACTACATTGAGCGAGTAGTGGCCGCGACCAACGATCTAAATCCGGATGCGATTCTATTGGCGGGAGATTATGTTCACCGCGATCCAATGTACATCGACCCTTGCTTTGACGTGCTCGCGAATTTGAAAGCGCCGTTAGGGGTCTTTGGGGTCATGGGTAATCATGACCATTGGGAAAGTACATCCAATACTCGCCAGGCGATGCGCAAAAGTGGAATTGAAGAGGTTTCCAATAGCGGTGTTTGGGTGCAGGCAAATGGAGATCGTTTGCGAATTGCGGGCGTGGACGATTTGTGGGAGGGTAAGCCCGATTTGAATGCAGCACTGAAAGATACACGTGAAGATGAATCTGCCATCCTCTTAAGCCATAATCCGGATTTTGTTGAAGGCATTACCGATACGCGAGTAGGGCTGGTTGTCAGCGGGCACACCCATGGAGGCCAAATTGTGTTGCCGATCGTCGGTGCACCGCGCGTTCCTTCTCAATTTGGTCAAAAATATCTGCACGGGCTAGTGAAGACCAAATTCACACAAGTGTTTGTTTCTCGCGGAGTCGGTACGGTTACACCGCCGTTAAGATTTTGTTGTCGCCCGGAGATCGTGTTGCTAACGATTATTTAGATGGCCGGAAAAATGAAGACCTATGTTGCGTTGCTGCGCGGAATAAACGTTGGTGGGAAAAACGTAATTCCGATGGCGGATTTACGAAAGTGCCTGGAGAGTACAGGTGTACGCGACGTTAGTACTTATATTCAAAGCGGTAACGTGTTGCTTCGTTCGACCATTGGGACGAATAAACGCTTGGTGGCGAAGCTGGAAAGCGCCCTTTCCAAAGCGTTCTCGTACAGCGCTCGTGCTGTCGTTGTCGAAAAAGATGAATATTGCCAAATGGTTGCTGCGGCGCACAATGGTTGGGGCGAGAAAGCCGATCAAAAACACAACGCAATGTTTCTGGTTGATCAATTGGATGCGGCTGAGTTTCTTGCGGATTTACCAGAGCCCAGGAAAGGTGTTGATACCGTTTCAACTGCGAAGAGTGTGATATTCTGGTCTGCGAAACAAGCAAAAATCGCCCAGTCTTCCATGCTGAAAGTTGCTAAGGCGAAGGAATACAAAATGATGACCGTTCGCAATCATAAGACCACGCGCAAATTGATCGAGTTGCTTGAGAATTACAATTAGCGGTTGTGTTGGGAATTGGAAAGTCATAGCCTGAATTAGACCATGCAGCTTGCGATTCAGTTGGTTGGACGTCGGCGGCACTGGTTTGCATTCATGTAAATAGAAAAGAGCGGTTTGTAGCCGCAGCGAATTTGACGATAACCCATCCATTGAAAAACAACTTACCAGGTGGAGAAATGTTAAAGGAAAAATTGCAAGTAATCATTGACGCATCGGCGGGCAAGATTCCTGCTGAAGCAAAAACAATTGTCAGCTCGGCGACGAAGGCCGTTGCCGATTCGATAAGTGAGCGTTCTATTCCGCAAGTTGGGGATCCTTTCCCTGAATTTGAGTTGGCCGACAGCACTGGGGCGATGCAGGATTCAAAAAGCCTGGTTGGAAGTGGACAGCTGATACTGACCTTTTTTCGAGGAGCTTGGTGACCGTATTGCATAGTGGAGCTGTCAGCTCTGAACGAATATGTCGAAATGTATCGTAAATCTAACGCGAGGCTGTTCGCGATATCCCCTGGTTTGCCGGAACAAAGTCGCGCCGTTGTTGAGAAGCACAACTTGAATTTTGAAATTCTTTTTGATCAAGGCAATCAATTGGCTCAAAAACTGGATCTTGTTCATGGTTTTCCAGATGAGTTAAAGGAACTTTATCAGTCAGCGTTTGGAATTGACGTTGAAGCTGCCAACGGAGATCCCAGTTGGACGTTGCCGATGCCGTCTCGATTTGTGATTGGTCAGGACCATAGAGTTAAGTCGCTGGACGTGAACGCGAGCTACACGGTTCGGCCGGAACCCGAAGAAACCCTGAAGGTTGTCATGAGTTGAGCGAAAGCTTGAATGTAGCTTTCGATGAATAAAGGGAAGCCAACTGGCTTCCCTTTATTTACTGGTCGATATAACTGGTCAACAAAGACCGATTACGCGTTGGCGGCAAATAACCATGCGTAAAAATGCAGGAGTACTGCGTGCAGATACAAGCCAGCATCGCTATAGGCGTCGGCGAACGATTCAAAGAAGTTAGCGTATTCGATCAAATTGTCGTTGGCTCCAGTTTGTATAGCGAATTCAATTTCGTTATCGACAACACAACCCAGCAAGTCCTGAATATCGATCAATAATCCTTCGACCAATTGGCTATCGTAAACGTTTTCCAGAGCATAGGTCGCCCAAAATACCTTGTTGAAAAAACCGGTTCCATAGTCAGACAGACGATTTCCATCGGTCCAAAAGGTTGGATCTTGAGCACAAATCAAGTCATAGATCGCGGCTTCGATCCAGTACGCGTCTGAAGAAGACGCCAGCGGTAGAATCGATTCCAAATCATCAATTACCCCCTGCAACAAATCCTGACAACTAGGCTCCGGGGCAACTGCGTTGAAAGCAAAGGTCATAGGGAAAACAACATTTGCCGGAGTTTGCGCCGTCGGGCAGATTTCGATGGAAGTTACATTTGTGTTGGAACAATTGATCCAACCAAAGAATTCCTCGCTAATCCCTGGTGTATCATCATCGGCTTGTGCCAGGCCTTCGAATGAATCAACTAAGGTATCTCCATCAAAAATCAAGACATCGATACTCGCTGAGGAGCCCAAAAGTAGTGAGAAGCCCTCTAATGGTCCCAATGAAGTATCGATATTCAGCCGAACACAGACGTCCGAATCAAAAGCTAATCCATCGAAACCCTCTACTCCAGCAACCCCTAGTCCCGTGGCAGTAGCAAGTCCGCTCGACGTGGAGTCAATGAAACCCCAAGGCTGCGCAAACGGGAGTTCGACTTCCAACGTATTGTCATCAATCACCACATTGTCGAAGCTCGTGTCAAATTGGTCAGACGGATCGCTAGTAAGAGCGGCTTGCCAGGCTGCTTCATCTTGAAAAGTCTGATCAGCCGACGCGGGAACTGTCAGCAATGCAAGTAGTACAAAGTGAATCAAAGTTAATTTTTTCATAGCGGTTCTCTGATGTAAGGAAAAACTGTGGTTGGTATATTGTGCCGCTTTAGCACCGCATGTCAAAAGCTTAACATTGGTGAGTTGGGAGAAAAGTAACTGATTGCACTGAACGAACTGGATGTGTGCTCCAATGGGACTTGGCGCCTGTTTTTCGGCAGACATCATTGGGTCACGAAGCTATTGGCGTGAGATATTATGGTTCTCATATAGCTGGTCTTCAGATCGTGGACGCGATAAAGCAACTGATTCTTTGCCAATCCTACGAGAACCATCCATGCTTGATACGCGTTTGATTGCAGCGGCCTGAAATGTAATTGAAAAACATCGAACTTGCATGACCTGGTTCATGTCGTTCTTCCATTGAAACTAGTCAGGAAAACATCATGAACAAGAAGCAGCTCATTGGTTTAGGCGTTCCAGAAGATTGTGTGCCGCAGGCGATTGCTGGTGTGCAGGTTGCAGCGCGCGATAAACAGTGGGAGAAGCCTGCAAAGTTGATCGCGAAACTTGTGGCTGCGCCAGAGATCTACTTAACGGACAAGTATTACGGTGAACTTGCCCGTGCCGTTATTGAATCGGAAAAAGCAAACTACATTCTTGATCCAATCGAATACAAGACGTGGGGGAAGGACATCGATGCGCACTCGTTTGCGCAAATAGAAAACGCTTGTCGTTTACCAGTTTCTCGAGCCGCCGCGCTTATGCCTGATGCCCACAGTGGATACGGGTTGCCGATTGGTGGAGTTTTGGCGTGTGAAGACGCTGTGATTCCGTACGCGGTCGGTGTGGATATCGCTTGCCGGATGAAAATGACGATTACTGATTTGCCAGTCGACAAGGTGGAAAAGAACGACGTAGGTTCTTGTCGCGATTTTGATCGTGCACTTGAGAAAGGAACGTTGTTTGGAACGGGCCAGGCTTGGAAACGACCGCATCATCATGATGTATTGGACGAAGACTGGACCATCACGGCGGTAACTCGCGAAGTGCGTGATCGAGCGGTCAAGCAGCTTGGAACCAGTGGCAGCGGCAACCATTTCGTTGAATGGGGTGTGGTGACATTGGCTGAAGACGCTTTGGGTGTGGAAGCGGGCCAGTACGTAGCGCTGCTGAGTCATAGTGGTAGCCGAGGCCCAGGTGCGCGCGTGTGCCAGCGTTACAGCGAGATGGCGCGCAAAATGGCGCCGGCTCAAATTCGCAACCATTCACAAATTCGTCATTTGGCGTGGCTAAGTATGGATACGCAAGAAGGTCAGGAATATTGGGCAGCGATGAATTTGATGGGACGTTTCGCTTCAGCCAATCATCACGTGATTCACAAAAATGTTGTGAAGCTTGCAGGCGGACATTCACTGGCGACCGTAGAAAATCACCATAATTTCGCTTGGAAGGAAGAGCACAACGGAAAACAGTTGTACGTTCATCGCAAGGGTGCAACTCCAGCTGGTGAAGGTGTGCTTGGTGTTATCCCCGGCAATATGGCAGATTCGGCGTTCATTGTTCGTGGTCGCGGAAACGACGACAGCTTGCGTTCTGCATCTCACGGTGCGGGACGCTGTATGTCACGAACGGCGGCCAAGAAGGCATTTAACTGGCGGCAATGGAAAGACCACTTGGTTCAGAAAAATGTGCGGTTGCTTGCAGGTGGTTTGGACGAAGTACCAGGTGCCTACAAGAACATTCATGATGTCATGGCCGCGCAACGTGATCTGGTCGAAGTCGTTGGTGAATTCATGCCCCGCATTGTAATGATGTGCGGCGATGGAAGTCGCCCAGAAGATTAGCGGCATTGGAAAATGGTTTGCGAGCTCGAGCGCCAGCCAGAATCATGCCGCTTGCTTTGGACGAACTTTTGCAGAATCAGATTCTGATGTTTGATCGACGAAACTGTCCGATTCGAAGAATCGACCGAGTGGGCCAATGATTAAAGCTGGTAAGAACAGGATATCGCATACCAGAGCCAGTGATAATAAAACGCAAATCGCGATCGCAAAATTTTGAGCGGGCAGAAATTCACTGAAGACAAATGTGCTTAAGCCCAGTGTGCAGACGATTGTTGTATAGGCCATTGGACGAATGCAGCTGGAAACAGCAGAAATTGCACCCAAGGTACGACCGATGTTTTCTTCTTTGCGTATACGTGAATATTCGTGAAGGTAATGAAGCGTATCGTCGATGGCGATTCCCATTCCTACACAAGCGGTCAATATGGTGCCGGTATCGATTTCAATACCCAGCAACCCCAGTGAACCAAAAAATGCGAGCGCGGGAAATACGTTGGGAATCATCGCAACCAGACCAGCCCAAACGCCACCCGTCAAAATCATGATGATTGGGGTGATGATCAAAAATGCGAGCACAAAACTGGAAGCCAGGTCGTCAAAGATGTGTTGGCGACCGGATGTGAATAGCGGCCAGGTTCCTGTCACAAATCCATCCGGCTGATCCGGTAATTCGGCAGCAGCCAGCGAAATGCGTTGCTCGATCAAATGCATCAGCGGTTCAATTTCGGATGCCAGTTCGGCGTCAACGCCTAATCGAATTCGCCAATACGTTTTCTCATCGTCGTCAGCGAAAAAGCGACGCTCTTTCAAGCGATCGATATCATTACGCAGCGATTCGTTGACCAGATCGTTCTTGATAAAATCTGCTGCAGTGCGAGAAGCCGATGGAATGCGACAGAAATTGACAATCGAGAGCGTCGATTCAACGGCGTCGATTTTGGCCAATTCGCTTTGCAGCGTTTTGATTTGGCGAATTTCGTTGAGCAGGTTGGTTTCGGAAAGATTCTTTGGAAATTCGGCAACCACTTCAACGCTGTGAACGGAAGAGAATTTGTCGGCCAGCCATTTCGTGTTTCGCTGGACCTGACTGTCGCGTGAAAACATTCGCTCAGCAAGCAATCTGGATTCGATTTGTGACAAACCGTAGCCGAAGACGGGGATGGCGAGCAGGCAAACGGCGACCACAAAATTGGCTGGCGGTAAAGCTGCAGAACGCGGCAAACGGATGCTGAAGTAATTGTCCCAGCTATTGCGCTTGATATGCTCGATTTCTTTGGCCGCAGGTTTCCAGAATTTCAGGATCGCAGGCAGCAATATCAACAAGCTTGGCAACGACAGACACAAACCAATCGCTGTGAACATTCCGAAGTCACGAATCGCATGAACGTGACTGGTGATCAACATCAAAATACCAATCGCAGTCGTCAGTACGGCCAGCATGCACGGTCGAAGACCAATTTGCAGCATGCCGGCGACGGGGTCGGGATGTTGAGCGCGAACGCATTTTTTGTAGTAGCTGCACAAGTGTATGGTGGCAGAAAACGTCAGCACGACCACAAGCACTGGCAGCATCACCAACAGACAATTGAATTTCGCTCCGGCGATTGCGATGACGGCGACGCTGGAAACACCGGCAAAGCCAGCGACAACAAGGGCTGACAACGTCAGTCGCAGGCTGCGCAAGCAAAAAAATGTGAATCCGACTGCTAGTAGCGCGGCTGGAAAAGCAAGCAACACAGTTTTGTCGGTGGAGCTGTCAATTTGCGTCGTCGTAAACGCGTTTCCAGCGATGCGTATGTCGTCGGCAAGAAGTCCATCGGTAGCGTCGGCTTGAGAAAATATTTCGTCGATGCACTTGCTTCCCGATCGCTGTCCGGTTTCGGACAATTGTAAAATGAGTGCGGTGGTGCCGTCTTCTTTGTCAAAGAAAATGTGCTGCAGCCGTCGCTCTAACGTTTTTCGCGGGAAGCTGAAATCTTTGTCGCCAAGTAAATTCAGGATCGATTCACCGCTGGCGATCGAATTGAAAAGATGATGCTCCTGGTTTGCACGGATGAGCCGACCTTCCAATTCGGAAAGCCGTGGATCATCGACAAGACATCCTTCCCAACTGACGATAAGTTCGTCATCGTCACCAAATAAACCGGTAAATCGCTGGTATGCCGCGAATTGGGCGGTATCTTCAGGAACCCAATTCAACATGTCGTCGGTATTGGTTTCGAGAGTGAAAGCCAGGTAGATCAAAAACGGCAGCGCTGCCAAAGCAACCGTAATTATCCGTCTACTGCTTTTAGTTGAAAGCACAGCCCTGTCCTTAGCGCGTTTCCCAACAACATTCCAATCGCGAATTTGAAAGTTGTTGAAATTGTGCAAAAGTGAATAAAAAAGGCGCAGAGCGGAATCGAACCGCTGTACCAGGTTTTGCAAACCTGTGCCTAAGCCACTCGGCCACTGCGCCAAAATTTGATGGGAAGAGTTTATCGCAATAAGCGATAGCGGTCAAAAGGGTTGGGTAATTTACGGAAAGCCGTAAACACAGGAAAACCACTATTACCTTCATTTCGGTAAAATCCGGCACGAAACTTTACTGGGAAAGCACATTCAAATCAGTTCGTCAGATTTTCCATTAATTGCACGATTTGAATGTCATTGGCTGGGTCAACGGACCTTAGATCGATATAAATTCGATCGTTTTGTACCCGACCAATCAAACTTGGCGTCGATTGGCGGAATCGGGCGGCCAATTCATCCACAGATATCTCGTTGGCAGTGATTGCGACGGCCCAGCTGGCAAGATGTTGAGTTGGCAGGCTGCCGCCGCCGAGCATGGATTGGCTTTCGACGGCTTCGGTGTTCTTAATGAAGCTTAAGTGGTTGATTTGTCCGACGATTTTATCGGCTCGCAATTTCAGGTTTTCCAACGGAGTAGAAAGCATGCGGAGTAACGGGATCTGCATTTTGGCCTGTTCCGGCTTGCGGTACAGCTGCAAGGTGGCATGCAATGCGGCGAGAGTAAGTTTGCCGACGCGAAACGCTCGCATCAATGGGTTTTTGATGATCTTATCGATATACAATTTCTTACCAACGATGATGCCGCATTGTGGCCCGCCGACTAACTTGTCGCCGCTGAACAGCACAACGTCGGCGCCCGCATCGACGCTGTGTTGAACGACCGGTTCGTCACTGAGTCCAAATTCAGAAAAGTCTCGCAAGGCTCCTGACCCCACATCATCAATGACGGGGATATTTTTCTGGCGGCCAATTTTTACCATTTCTTCGATGGATGGAGTTTTGGTGAAGCCCATGACGACGTAATTGCTGGGATGAACTTTGAGAAGTGCTCCCGTATTTTCGTTTACCGCGTCGCTGTAATCGGAAACGTGTGTTTTATTGGTCGTGCCGACTTCGCGAAGGACGGCGCCACTGCACTGCATGACGTCGGGCAACCGGTAGCTGCCGCCGATTTCAATCAACTGGCCGCGTGAAACGATAACTTCCGTTCCTGCAGCCATTGCTGCAAGCGTGATCATGGTTGCGGCTGCATTGTTGTTGGTGACACAGGCTGCTTGGGCCCCGGTCAATTCACAGAGAAGTTTTTCGACCGCTGCAATTCGCTGTCCGCGTTCACCCGATTCCAGATCAAGTTCAACACTGGCGTAACCGGTCGCCAATTCATCGATCGCATCAACGGCATGTTGAGCCAAAGGTGCCCGGCCAAGTCCGGTGTGCAATAAGACTCCCGTTCCATTGATAACCGAACGAAGGCTGGGAACCTGATCTTTCTCGAGCCAGGTTGCAATCTTGTCTGCCATTTCGCCGGGCGTTGGGATGGTGACTTCGTCAGCCGCTTGTGCGACTTGCACCCGAAGATCATCCAGGAAATCACGGACGCCATTTGCGACGACGCTGTGATTGACATTTTCAACAAGTTGTTTCAAGCGATCGCTTTCGAGCAACTGGTTAACGGAAGGTAGATTACGAAACGGATTGGGCATGAGTTTGCTTTGGTTTTAAATATGCGATGTTCGGCTGGAAACGCTGATTTCGACTGGCCGATAATTACAAATGAATGAGCTAACGATTATTGCGATTATTCGATTGACGGAAACAGCCATCGATCATTATGCGCAGCAGCAAAACGCAATTCTGCAAAAACTTGCATTTAACGGAATGTAATTCTCACCAGACACTTTCAATCAGCGTCCCCAGCGTTCTGAATAAGCCTGGCATCGGCAGGTAATCGCAACGTTCGTAGTACCGGTTTTAACCGGAATTTTGCAGCTTCAACCAGCTTGGATTCCGCCTAAATGCGGTACTACAAACACAGCATGCAGAAAATCACAGCCTTGCCGCATCGTGGCGTCGATTCTGCAAAATCGTTTAAGGCTGAATTCTGAATTCGTTGCCGCATGCCAAGGACATTTCGTCAAAACTTATTCGACATGAACTGCTGAACAGCTTGCGAGACAGATTCATGATATCGTGTTAAGTTAACATTCGTTAACGCCGAAGACTTTTTAGGTTCAACGTGTTTTGGTTTGAACTATTCTCTTGCGTTCAGAATTTCTTTGTTTACCTGGCAGAATTGATAAAACAAGAATCAATCTATGAACGAAAATTGGACACCATCATCGTGGCGGGCAAAAGTCGCAACGCAACAGCCAGTTTATCCTGACACGGCTTTGCTGGATCAAACGCTTGGGCGATTAGCCAAGCTGCCTCCACTGGTGACCAGTTGGGAAATTGAAAAACTGAAATCGCAACTGGAAGAAGCGAGCCTTGGAAAGGCTTTTTTGATTCAGGCTGGCGATTGCAGTGAGAGTCTTGAGGATTGTTCGACTGAAGCGTTAGTGCGGAATCTCAAAGTGCTGATGCAAATGAGTTTCGTATTAATCTATGGTTCGATGAAAAAGATTGTTCGGGTTGGACGGATAGCCGGACAGTATGCAAAGCCCAGATCGGCAGATACGGAAACACGCGATGGAGTGACGTTGCCGGTTTATCGTGGTGATATCGTTAACCGCAGTGGATTCACTGAAAACGAACGGCGGCCCGACCCTGAATTATTACTCAGAGGATACGAGCGAGCGGCACTGACGTTGAACTTTATTCGTGGCTTGAGCGCCGGAGGTTTCGCAGATTTGCATCACCCGGAAAATTGGGAACTCGGCTATAGATCGGATTCGCCGCGCGCGAAAGAGTATCACGAGATGGTGGAGTCAATCACCGGATCGCTGAAATTCATGGAAGCGGTGATGGGGAGTTCGATTCGGGAAAGCCAGGGCGTGGATGTGTTTACTTCTCACGAAGGCCTGCACTTGAGTTATGAGCAAGCGCAAACCCGCCAGGTTCCTCGTCGTGACGGTTGGTACAACTTGAGCACTCACTTTCCGTGGATTGGGTATCGAACACGCGATATTGATGGCGCGCACGCTGAGTATTTTCGAGGTATTGAAAATCCAATCGGTTTGAAAGTCGGGCCAAAAATGCGGGGCGAAGAGCTGGTGTCGTTGGTCAAGTTTCTAAACCCCTCCAATGAACCGGGGCATATTACATTGATACATCGCTTTGGTGCGGATTCGATTGGGGAGAGCTTGCCGCCACTTATCAAAGCTGTTCAGGACGCGAAATTGCGAGTTTTGTGGTGCAGCGATCCGATGCACGGAAACACTTATGCGACTGACGATGGTGTGAAAACCCGGGCATTTGACAAAATAGCCAGTGAATTGGACCAGGCGTTTAAGCTGCACGCATCGATGGACAGCGTGTTAGGTGGCGTACATTTGGAAACCAGCGGTGATAATGTAACCGAGTGTATTGGCGGCGAAGGCAAGTTGAGCGAGCCTGATTTAAAAAAGGCCTACAAAAGTGCGGTTGATCCTCGGTTGAATTATGATCAATCTATGGAGTTGGCGTTTTTGATCGCCAGCAACATGAAAGAAACAACATGAAACAAGTGTAAAAATCGAATTGCTGTCCGCTAATGTTTTGCAAGGGTAGGCGGACACACTTGCCTGTCGATCACAAGTGATGAGGCATGTGTGCCCACTTACAGCAGATACAATATGTTGTCGGACAGTCTGAATATTGTCCCACCTGATTTTGTCTGCTATGCAATCCCGAAATTACGATGATCAACAGCTTGTTGATCTTAAAAATTGTGAGTTGCGACTGGAATACACATTCCAGGATCGCAATATTTTATTCGAAGCGGTGACTCATGCTTCGAGTTCTTCGACTCGTTTGAGCAGCTACGAGCGGCTTGAATTTCTGGGTGATTCGATTTTAGGGTTCGTGGTTTGCGAATACCTGTTTCAAGCTCATCCAGAATGGCTTGAAGGTCAGTTGACAAAAATCAAATCGGTCGTGGTCAGCCGCACGACGTGCGCGCGTATTGGCCGAGACTTGGGCTTGGAAGAATTCTTGTTGGTCGGCAAGGGGATCGGTAATCGGGGGCCAGTGCCAGATTCGTTACTGGCCAACGCTTTTGAGTCGATTGTAGCTGCGATTTACTTGGACGGCGGGATGGTTCGCGCGAAAGAATTCCTGATGAGATTTGTCGTTGATCAAGTTGAAATCGCTGTCGAAGGCGATCTTGATTCCAACTACAAATCGGAATTGCAACAGTTCGCACAAAAGAAGTTTGGCGTGCCGCCGACCTATATACTGGTCAACGATCGTGGGCCGGATCACGAAAAATGGTTTCAAGTTTCGGCGCGTTTGGGCAAACAGGATTTTGCGCCGGCCTGGGGCAAGAACAAGAAGGAAGCCGAGCAGCGCGCCGCAGCAAATGCATTGGCCGAAATAAACGGCGACAGTCTGCCATTTGAAGAGCAGTAGTCTGTCGCTAAATGTGGAAACCGCGAATTATTTATTCGACAATTACAACTTTTTCAATCGAATCACCGGCCGCGATCTGATCGATTACATCCAGTCCATCGGTGACTTTTCCGAAACAAGTGTGGTTTCCGTCCAGATGTGCCGTGTTGGTGCGGCTGTGGCAGATAAAGAATTGTGAACCGCCGGTGTTGCGTCCCGCGTGTGCCATGCTGAGTACGCCGCGTTCATGGTGCTGGCTCCCGCCGCTCAATTCGCAGTCGATCTTGTAACCAGGTCCGCCAGTGCCTGATCCTTGCGGGCATCCGCCCTGAATGACGAAGTCGGGAATGACCCGGTGGAATGTCAGGCCATTGTAGAATCCGTCCTCAATAAGTTTGATGAAGTTTTCGACAGTTTTAGGCGCGTCTTCGTGAAAGAATTCGATTTTCATTACACCTTTGGCGGTGTGCATTTCGGCAGTTTTCATTTTGATCACGTTTATTAATTGCGAAAATATAAATGGTTGGACTTGGGCTCTGCATGGGGCGAATTTTATCATTTATCAACCAAAGATAAATAGCCCGCCGCCGCAAGCGGACTGCGCCCTTTTTTTGGCTGATTTGCTGATCCGCGCACACATCAGGAAAGCCGACGTTACGCAACTAGGAATCTGCCTCCGTCAAATCGCAGCCGGTGCTCATATATATCGGCGCAATAAAAAAAGGTGACCGTTTGGCCACCCTTTTTCGAGTTGCTTGCCCCCAAGCGACTCTACACGCAGAAGTTGGTTCCCAATTATTGGGGGGGAACAGGTGCTAAATCCGCTAGTTAGTATTTAACGTCAACGTTTCCATATATGGATTTGGACGCCAAGTGATCTTATTGCCGTTTGCTTCTGTGGCAGGAGTTGCATTTTCCGTGTTGGAAACTGGAGCTACTTCAACCTCAAAGAACGGGTTGGTGACCGTAACATTATGAGGAACGGATAATTCGACAGGCGCGATTCCCGGAGGGGCAGCAAAAGGGCTGATGCCGTAAGGGCGTCGAACGATGCCGCTGTAGTAAACGGGTGGATTGAGTGCGAAAAACGGCTGTTGTTCGCGTGGCGTTGAACAGCAACCACGGCCTAAAAATTGTTGGCCGAATCCGACGCCGGTACCGAAGCGATAACCGTCATTAAATTGAGCTTCTGAAGTCGATGAAAACATCGCCATCGCAGCCAAAACGACGGATAGAGAAAGTAGGATACGCATGAAAAAGCCTTTCGATGTATAACAATGTTGTGCGAAGTGGCTGACTGATGTATTTCAAGGCAGTTTAGCAAAGAGCCAGCCCTTCATTCCAAGGTAAACAGAGCAAACAACGTTTCAAGGTTTTCAAGCTTCAATTCGTCGAACGATTCAAAATTGCCCGTATGCCGAATGAAAATCTGACAGAATCGTTAAAATCAGAAGCTTTGCGGCTGGGATTTGACTATGCGGGCGCCTGTCCAGCGATTGAGCCTCACACAATCGGCCATTTAGAAAGCTGGCTCGACGCGGGATATTTTGGCGAAATGTCCTATTTGGATGAGCGTCGAGAAGCTTATCGTGACCCAAACATGGTGATGGACGGAGCGGCCAGCGTATTAATGCTTGCCACCAATTATCAGACCGTTGAGCCAGTTTCGCCGCAGGCCGGCCAGGGGCGAGTCTCCAGATATGCGTGGAGTGATTGCGATTACCACGACAAGATCCATGCTCGTTTGAAGTCGCTGGTCAAATTTTGCGAATCGTGGCCGACGTCAATTCGTGCCCGGGGAATTGTTGATACGGCACCGTTGCTGGAGCGCGAGTTTGCTCAATTGGCCGGCTTGGGATGGCAAGCAAAGAACACGATGTTGATTAGCCGCGAAATCGGCAGTTGGTTTTTTATCGCGGCTTTGTTGGTCGATGTGAAACTAGATTACGATCAGCGTTTTGAAACTTCCCACTGTGGTACTTGTACGGCTTGTTTGGATGCGTGCCCGACGGACGCTTTTGTCAGTCCACATGTTCTCGACGCAACCAAGTGCATCAGCTACCTAACGATCGAACATCGCAGCCCAATTCCATTGGAATTGCGGCCACAAATGCAGGATTGGATATTTGGATGTGATGTTTGTCAGGATGTTTGTCCGTGGAATCGAAAAACAGAAGCGACCGATGACGCTGACTTTCAGCCGAACGTCGACAGAAACCCAATGGCATTGCGGGAATTGTTCTATCTGGATGACGACCAATTTCGTCAACGCTTCAGAAAGACTCCACTGTGGCGACCGAAACGACGTGGGATATTGCGAAACAGCGCAATTGTACTTGGCAATCGGCCTGATCAAGAAAACGTGGCGGCATTGTCAGCAGGATTGAATGACGCTGAAGAACTGGTTCGCGGTGCGTGCGCGTGGGCGCTGGGCAACCATTTGGCGCTGGGCACCCAGGAAGTTTTGCGCGATCGTCTGGCCATCGAATCGTGCGAAGAGGTTCGTAATGAAATTCAATGGGCTTTGGGAATAAATGCAGAAGGTGGGTAGTGCTGCGGTTGAGGGAGGTGTGGAAACCATCTACAGTAAATCGTCATTGGGATAGATGAGAGGGAAAATGAAACACAGATATTTTTGTTTACGTGGATTCATGAAGTCCGGAACAAACTGGCTTGGCGGCTTGCTGGCGAGTCATCCAGATGTCGGTTGCGTAGGCGAATTTCATTGGCAGGACGCGATGCAGAGCCTGCGAAAGAACTTCGACATTTTACCCGTTTACGAAGATTTTGCCTCGGTTCAATTACAGCAGATTGCAGAGGATTCGTTTGAGGCGATGGTAAAGTCGTGCCTTGATCAGGCTGCACCGAAGCGATCGATCATTGGCGAACGGACGCCGCACACATTGGCGCCGCTTATTTTGAAAGACGCTCCACATATTTCGATAATTCGTGACGGTCGAGACGTGCTTGTGAGTCGAGCGTTTCATCTTTTTAATTATCCGGAGGTTCATCGCCTGTTTAAGCGAATTCCGGCAATGGCGGAAGACTTTGAAGAATTCAAAAAGAACAAACATTTTTTCAACGAGAATCCACACAAGCTGCTGCAGCACGAAGTCATGGTCAAGGAATCGGTGCGCTGGTGGTGTGAGCATTTGGAAAGTGACCGGAAAACGATTGCGGAAAATCCGTTTTTGAAAGTTCGATTCGTGCGATATGAAGACTTGCATAGCGATACCCGGGGCGAAAGAAACAAGTTGCTGGAGTTTCTTGGCGCCGATGTTTCGCAGGCGCCTGAGATTGAAGGCGAGTTGAAAGCTGGATTCGCCGATGAGCGGCCGGATCAGTTTTTCCGTAAGGGGAAAATTGGTGACTGGAAGAACTATTTTACTGACCAGACCAAAGAATGGTTCAAGGAAGTTGGCGGAGAAGAGCTGATACGGCAGAATTACGAGGATTCGGATCAGTGGTAAAACACACGCCTGGCTGGGAGCTATTTTTTGCTGATTCTATAGAGCTTGAGCAAGAGGTACATCTCGCCAGTATGTTTGGCTTCGTCATAGCAAGCGTGAATGATTCGCGAAGACACCGTTAGAGGTCCGCGCGACG
This sequence comes from uncultured Pirellulaceae bacterium, assembly GCA_964405425.1. Lineage (GTDB taxonomy): Bacteria > Planctomycetota > Planctomycetia > Pirellulales > Pirellulaceae > Mariniblastus. The sequence goes on from CAYONX010000013.1 coordinate 82,449, forward strand.
GATCCGCGACTCGTTGGAAATCCGCCACATCTGCTGCGTCAATGACTTCGAGCATTCGCTGCTGTTGATCGGACAGCATATCCAACATCTCATTACGTGTTGGCCAGTTGGTAGTTTCGCTCGGCGATTGGCAATCCATTCCGTACAGCGAAGCCCATTGATCATCAATTTCTGATGCATGGCCAAGCAATCGAAGGCAAAGCAAATCTTGTAACCAGATCGCATGACCCGCATGCCAAATCATGTGATTGCTGGTGCCGGTTGGAGTGAACAGAACAGCGTCATCTTCGGCCATGTCGAGTACTCGGATGGTTCCCTTGCGGAATTGCCGAAACGCGTCGGCGATGATTTCATTGTGTGTCATGTTAGGCTCGGTTTGTGGTCAGATTGGAGGCAATGGATCAATAGAATGAAGCGAAATTTAATTCGGGCTTGAACGTGCCCGTTTTGTGTGGACCAAATACGGCCAGCAGATTGTCTTGCTGATCCAAGCCGATAATTCGTTCGCAATTGTTGTCGCATTCAAGTTCTGAAGCGGCAAACACATGTCCGTTTTTTAGTTTGGCGATTTGTTCAACATCCAATGTCTTTGATTGGCAACCAGGAAATGCGGCCAACGGTGATATAAGTTTGTTGTTTAAATTATTGGCATCAATATTCTGTGTCGAAATCGCCGTCGCTAAATCAAAACTGCCAATGGCTGATCGATTCAGAGCTGTCATTACAGCGCCCGACCCAAGTGCGATTCCCACATCGCGCCCAATCGAACGGATGTAGGTTCCGCTGCCGCATTGGATGCGCAGCTTGAGATCAGGATACTCGAATTCAAGCACATCAATTTTGTCAACGGTGACTGTTTTTGGTTTTAGAGCTACGGTTTGTCCAGCACGAGACAATTTGTATGCTCGTTTGCCGTCGACTTTGACGGCCGAAAAGGCGGGCGGCGTCTGAGATATGTTTCCAATAAATTGTCCCAGTACACCATTGAGTTGTTCGCGTGAAATAGTTGGCGCAGATGGGACGGCTTGTAGTTCTGATTCGATGTCGTCACTGACGCTGGTCACACCAAGTTTAAAATCACCGACATAGGTTTTTGGCATTTGTTGTACGTATTGCGCCAGCCTTGTTGCCGGGCCGATGCAAAGCACTAACACGCCGGTCGCGATTGGATCCAATGTTCCCGCATGACCTATCTTTGCTGGCCGCACCAGTTTCTTCACCATATCGACTGCCCGGCGAGACGTGATACCTTCTGATTTGTCGACTACAAGAAATCCGAACAAGATTTGCCTTCACATGATGAATGGAATATAGAAAATATCAGAAACGAAAATTATTGTTCGTGAATGTGATGCTGACAACGACTCTCGTTGTAGGATTTTTGTCATCGTCGAAAAGATAATCGGAACCACAAGGAATCAGAGAGAGATAAAATGCGAAACCCACTTATTTCAACCGTTGTCTGTGCGTTCGTTCTTTTCGCAGTCACTGGTTTACGTGCACAGGATACTTCGCTTGCTGATATAGATTCTGATAGCGACGGCAAGGTAACGGTATCGGAGTTCAAGGATTACGCATCGGGCCCGTTGAGTGGCTTTGATCGATTGGATGCATTTATTGAAGCCGTTGACGCAGATTCCAACGGCGAGATTTCGGAGGCTGAATTTGCCGACCGGTTTAATGTGCTGCAAAAGCTGACCTCCACAGCGGATGATGAAGCTGACAGTGAGATGAAAGATAAAGATGCATCGGCTGGTGGCGAGCAGGAAAACCTAGAGCCTGGTGCGAAGAAGGCTTTTGAAGACATCAAAGCTTTGATTGCAAAAGATAAATGGGAAGAGGCATCGAAATTGATGACTAAGAAAGCTCAAGACGAGTTGGTGATTGAGCAAGCGATATCGGCGATCGGATTGACGTCGATGGATATCGACTTTCCGATTCCACAAATGGAAGACACAATCGATGAGATTGAAAACGTCTTGATTGAACACGGATTGAGTGATTTGAACATCGACACGTCGACCATGTTTAAATTCCAAATGAGTATGGGAGATGATAGCGACGATGAGGACAAAGAAGAATTGACCCAGGACTTGGAAAAAAATCGTTCCAGCATGGAAGAGCAAGGCGAGAAGATTTTGAAGCATGTTAACAAATCAGGAAAACGCTGGAAAATTGTCAAGGATCTTTGGGACGCCAAAAAATCATCTCCGTTTTCGATGAGCCCTTTATCCGGCAAGATTGAGAAGTTGGAAACTGAAAAGGGAATGCAGTTCTTGCACGTGACCATGGCGCCGTCATCTTCGGGCGACAACGGTGTGGTGATTCAGATGGTTGGACCTCCTGCAGTGTTGCGAATGAAGAAAATCGATGGCGATTGGAAGCTGGATGGTAGAGATGAAAAGCGTACCGCTGCAGCCATGAAAAAGTTCATGAAGAATATGCCTTCGATGCCCCAAGCTGACCAAAGAGAAGATTTTTGAAATGCTGGCTGTGAAAACGCGGGAAATGCTGGCTGTTTTGACTGCAGATGAGTAATCCTGATATTCGGCAACGCTGAAACTTTAGCGGTTTAAACGATTGCAACTTGTTTGACCGCGGATAATCGGGAGCGTTTAGCAGACCGTCGATTTGAAAATCGGCTGTAAGGACCGGTTCGCAAACCGATTGCGCCGTTGGTAGGGAAAAATTGCCTGGCAATTGAGAAACTCCAATGATTGTGCTGGATGTTCGTCAGTTGGAATTGGCGCGACCCTCACTTTCGTCACGACGTTTGAAGTAAACCTGAGTCTATCGCCTTACCTGTTACGAGCCTGCCGAAATTCCGTCACGACGCGTTGGCGATGTGCAAAAATTTGCGCCTGCGATCGTTATGGCTTTTTGTTTGTGGGAATTGCGACGATTGCAACAACAAGGTGCTTCCTGGCGGGAGCATCCCTACCGGGACGATTGGCTTGTTCAAGATTAGGAATCATGGATAGCCCCAGTCATGGTCTCATTTGCACACGATTAGTAGACGGAAGGAATCGAACAATCATGGTCAAGAAAACACTTTTTGCCATTCTCCTGTCGCTGAGTATACCAATGCTCTCGACTTCCACTTTCGCACAACATTTTGGACAGGGCGGAAGTTTTGGCGGAGCTTCCAGCGCGGCCTTTGGCGGTGGATTTGGTGGAGCTTCCAACTCGGCACTGGGCGGTGGGTATTATAGTAATACTTGTGGACGCCAAATTACATCACAGCAAGCTGCTTATCTTTGGGAAGGTTACTGCAGCGATGATTGCAGCTTTCAAGCCAATGCCAACGGCTTCGGAGCAGGGCACGGTTGCTGTTTAGGTAGAATCTTTGGTCGCGGATGCTTCGGCGGTGGCTGTGGCGGAGGCGGATTTGCCTCTGGTGCCGCCGGTGGTTGCGGTGTCGGTGGTGGTTGCGGTGTCGGCGGAGGCTGCGGATTTGGCCGATGTGGTCTCCTGGCCCGACTGTGTAGAAAATGCCGCGGCGGCGGATTCGGCGGCCATGGATTCGGTGGCGGTGGATTCG
>CAYONX010000014.1:0-18466 GCA_964405425.1 uncultured Pirellulaceae bacterium
AGTAGAGAAGGAAGCGATTGATGTGAATTTCGCTATCCATTTTCCGGTAATCGATATGGTTTTTGGGACCTTTCACATGCCCGGCGACCGGTGGCCCGATGGGTACGGGATCGATGGCCATCCGGTACCCAAAGGTCTTTGGAAACAATTCTTGTATCCGTTTTCCTCGAACAAGGACGAATAACTCAACCACTCAATCCTAATGTGATTTGGCGATGCGAACGTTCATGCTGCAGTTTTGTCCTTGATTACAAGGTCAATGAAATTGCAAAATTGATACTAAGGAACTGGAGGACGTTAGTGGCAAATGACGAATTGAAGCGAGAATCTGTAAAAGTACTGTTTGTTTGCTCGATGAACCAGTGGCGCAGTCCTACGGCTGAAAAAATCTATGCGGACGCGCCGCTGATCGACTCCCGCTCGGCCGGCACCAACAAAGGTGCTCGGCAGGCAGTTAACTCCGGCAACTTGAAGTGGGCGGACGTCGTGATGGTGATGGAACAGAAACACAAGCAACGTTTGCTGGCTCAATATCCTGCTGAAATGCGATACAAGCGATTGTACGTACTGGACATTCCTGACAACTACCGATTCATGGACCCTGAATTGATCGACGAACTCAGAGCAAGCGTTGACCCGATTCTGGCGCAGCTGGATTGAATGATGCCTGGAGCTTAGGGCACAAACTATTTATTCCAGCTATGCTGCTCTCTTAATCGGGAATCGGCAATTGCTGAAACTCGAAACCTGATTTAGCGGGAGTACTCACATTCACAGGTTCAGTAGTTATCGGCTCAATATTCACCGACTTAAAAAATTCTGGGTCGACGATGACCGATTCGGTTTTCACTGGCACGGCTTCTTCCAATGTACTACTCGCCGGCTCTGGATCTAAAGACTCAGTGTGCTCACCGAAACGGGCGTCCTGGTCAACGACATCGGCATTCTGCTCGTCCAATCGGGATTTCTGGTTATCAACACCGGCATCCCAGTCGTCGATACGAGCGAAAACCCCTTTATCCTTTGTTGCAACAAAATCGTTCTCGTTTCCATCATACTTTGGAGCGTTTGGATTTGCAGAAGACAGAACTGGCACCTGTGGTGCTTGAGGAACCTGACTATGGTACAACGGCACGGCTACCTGCTGGCTATAAATCTCAAGTGAATTGGAATGCAGTAATTCCCCTGTCGCTCGTTTCAAATCAACCAGAGCAACTGCTTGCTCCCGCTGCGTCGCAGCCAGCCTTTGTTCGGCTACCGTCAATCGAGCCTGGGAAGCCAGTAAATCTTCGATGTAAAGACTGCCCGTTCGATTATCGTCGAGCATCATTTTCTGACGCTGACGAATCAGTTGCAGTTCCTGATTAGCCTTCAGCAGCGCCTTAAAGTTATTTGCAATCTCAAGGTTTAACCTTTGAACATTTCTAGCCGACACACGAGCATCAAGGATGACATCGCCCATCGTTTTTCGTAATTCGTCTTGAATCAAGCGTACTTCAATCTCGCTTCGTTTCACCCGCGCTTTGGCAGCACGATTGCCGATTGGTAAATCGTACGAGAATCCGACGCTGTAGCTTGGATTTCCGCCAGAGAACTGGTCGACGAATGCGGAAGTGAAATCCTTAGCGCCACGCAGCCCGTTCACATACGTTTGAACGATGGCATCTAATTGTGGCAACAGCGAATTGGCGGCAACCGCCTGTCGCACCGCTGCGTTTCGCGAATTAGCAAACGCCTCACGGATTTCAGGTCGATTGACCAGTGCAACTTCGACCGTCATTTCCGGAGAAAACTGAATGGTGCTGGGCAAATTGATCGCGTCGGGGATTAGTTCCACGTGCGTCGCATTGGTAGACTCCGGACCCAATACCAGATTATTCAGAATGTCCTGGGTATTAATTAAATTGTACTCCGCTCGGATCATTTCCGATCGCCGTGCAGCCGCAGCAGCTTCAGCACGCAACAATTGATCATTGGAAACATCAATACCACGTCGGTTTTTCAATTGATGCACCAGTTCATCAGCACGCTGCACATTGCGTCGCAGTTGAATCAGAAAGACGCGTGCCTGGTAAACGTCCCAATAAGCGGCAACCACTTCCACAATGAATGCTTGAGTCTCCTGAATCGCACGACTGGAAGACGCATCGAATTCGATGTCCGCCAAAACCACCTGGCTAGTATTAAAGTCCCGGCCAAATCCGCGAAGCAGTGGCTGACGATAGTCTACGATGAATTGCGAAGTCCCCTGGTCCGGTGGATTCAGGAAACTGGAATTGCTATCCAAAGTGCCAAAATTCTGTCCGAACCGAACCTCACCGCCACTAAGCAATCGCTTTGTCAAACCAGCTTCATACGACCATTCACGTTGAATGAATCTGCCGGGTGCACCGGTCGTCAAATCTGAACCAACGGGTTCGTCTATATCATTCCATCTTGTTTCGGCGAAAGTTCCCCAGTCAAATGCGGCAACCTCTTCGTCGCGAAGCGTCTCTTGAATCGCAGGCTGAGTATTCAGGATCCGCAGCTGTGGGCTGTTTCGAAGCGCCACAAAGATAATTTCGTCCAGCGTCGTTCGAACCGCAACTCGATTGTGCATCAGCGATGATGTGTAATATTGCATCCACCATGTTGGATGTTCTTGAGGTACATCCATTGACGGAGAAGGCCGGGGTACTTTTGGTTCGGCACTGGGCAACGGTTGCAGCGGATCATCCAAACTCAATTGAGGTTGGAAATCATTATATTGTTCGCTTTCCATTGGAGCATCTTGATCGGATTCGATCGTACCGCGGATTTCAAATTCGTTTGTGCTTTCGTTTCCGTAAGGCGAAAGGTCAAGATCACTTTCGGTCGGCGAAAATCCTGGTGCTGGATCCAAATCCTGTTGTTGGCCAGCATCACCATCGAGCGAAAGCTCGGATGTCTCGATTTCAAGATCATCCAAAGTACTCTCTGGCAATTTTGGCAAATCAATGAGATCATCTGGCAATCGCATAAAGTCTCGCGAACCGGTAAATGCGTTCAAATCTGACTCGGCCGGCGTCGGTGTTTCCGGATTTTCAAATGTGGGTTGGGCGTCGAACTCAAGACTGTCAGAACCTTCGAGTGATAGCGACAATTCCTGAGTCCCAATGGTTCCATTGTTGGCAGGGGCAACGAAAGGCGTAATACCGCCGCCTTCCAGTTTCCTGACAGCAACGCGTTGAGCGATCGAATCCGACTTGCTGCGACTTCCAAACAGATAATTTTGCACACGTGAGTCGCAAGAAAGTAAACCAACAACCAAAAATATGGCAGCCCCTTCAAGCATCATGAAGTAGGCATAGCGTTCGGTTTGGTTTTTGTATGGTTTAGACATATGTTCGGTCCGTCCAATTTCAACGGCAATACGATCTGGTAGTGACGCAACAATTCGTCCTTTTGTATTGTTCGACCCGGTTATTCCGATTCCCGCACGTGTTCTGGGTAAGTACCGGTCGAACCCATTGTGTCGAATTTGCGGGTTCTCGCGGTCAATCGGGCAATCGAAGCATTCATTCGATACATCCGTCAAAGTCCCACTAATCGGTGCGGCCCCGCGCACGCTGGTTAAACCGGTTATTTGCCTTCATGGCAGCGTTTTACAGCCAAAAACCGCAATGGAACGTGCCAGCACAATTCCTGCAACCTAACTTTCAGCGTTGATCACTGTAGTGACAGTGGCCGTTTACATCTTCAACAATCAAGCAGTCATGAACCAACATAACGATCAAGCCTTTGACGGAAGCGAGACCGAGATTTTCTCGGCCATCAACGAACTGGCATCTAACACCGCAGAAATGATTCGCGCTCGTCGCAAGAATGAACGCGTCCGTGTGGATGCAGCAGCAACCATGGTCCCTGCAAACTTAAGCGATCGCGATTCAGCGGTTTGGACTGGCATCTGCCATGACATCTCGTCAAACGGTTGTCGCTTGGTTATTTCGAGCCCAATTACCGTCGGAGACGTTTTTCTACTGACGCTCAAAAGTAACAAGATGAACATCGATCCGGTATTCGTTCGCTGCATTCGGTGCCATTTGTTACGCGAAGATTCGTTTGAATGCGGCGTCGCATTCTTCTCTGATATCCGACTCGGAAATCAAGCCAGTGATTCACTGGATGATCTTAGTCTGTAAAAACCAGGAAAATGTTGATGTCTGCCAATAATTTACAACCAGCGCCCGCAACTGCGAGCCAGCAAAATTCAAAAACGATTTCGGATACTCCGAAACGCGGATCGCTGAGCAATCGACTGCAGGAAATTAAAGCGTCCAACCAGAACCGTTTTGATTTTGTCGATCAGGCATCACGGGAAATTGCTGAATCCTTCAACGCGTCTTTGGCCGTCCTTGAATTCAAAGAAGGTGGTCAAACGCTAAACCGTGAGTACCTGAAATCGGGACCAGGATTTGATGAGTTACTCGAAACCGCATCCCTGCTGACGATCGAGTCACAATTGGAAGGCGAGTCACGAGGAAAGTTTCTTGGCGATGAAAACAATCCTTTCATGTTAATGACGTGCCCGCTGCTTGACACCACACATCAAGAAGCTCGCGGCGCATTGACGTTGTTAGTGAAAATCGCAGATCGTAACATTGGTCAAAAGCTACTCAACAGTCTGGAAATCACCGTCAAATGGATGGATACCGCTGTCGATGAATTTGAAGTCATGCACCAGGACAGCTCTGACACAAAAATCAAACCCTCAGCCGCTCTGGACGCCGTCGGCAAGGGTGCAAAGTTCGAAAACCTGACGCATTTAAGCATGGCGCTAGCCAACAATTATTGCGAGAAATTGGACTGCGAGAAAGCGTCGATCGGATTGGTTACCGATGACGGCTTGAAAATCAAACTACACGCCATCTCAGGCCTGGACAGCTTCAAAGAAAACAGCCCACCGGTTATCGAGATCGTTCAAGCCCAGGAAGAATGCTACGACCACGGCGATACCATCTGTGTACAAATCGATGATTCACTGCAACTCGACACCACCAATCGCCGATTCCTGATCCACGAACAAATCCATCAAAAATCAGCTGGTGCGTGCATCGCGTCAATTCCTCTACGCGGCGACCAGGACGAAATCACAGGTATTTTGACACTGCAGCGTCGATCCGATTCACCGTTCAGCACAAATGAGTTGTCAAAAATCGAAACGTCGGTTTCCAATTTTTCTTCGTCAGTAAAATTGATGAAGCGTGCAGACCGTAGTCTGAAAAGACACTTTCTGGACGAATACCTTTTCAATTTACCGACCGTTTTGAAGAACTCGACGTTGGCGATGGTCGCTGCGGTTGCGATTTTGTTCCTGATCTTTGGCTGGCTGCCGTACCGACCGACGGTACCTTGTGTTGTTCAGCCACAATCCGTATCTCGACTGGTTGCTCCCTTTGATGGCGTGTTGGAATCGGTTGCGATTGTTCCAGGAGACACTGTAAAAGCGGGACAAACCGTTTTGAAGTTCGATACGCGTCAATTGGAACTGCAACAAGACACGCTAAAAGCACAAATCAAATCGAATCAGGTCTTACGCGATGTTGCCATCCAGGAACGACAAACCGCCGAAGCCAGCATTTTAGATGCAGAAATTCACGGACTTGAATTGCAATTGCTGTCGATTGAAGAACACATCGCACGCTCAAACATGACCAGTGCCGTCAACGGCCACGTTGTCCGTGGTGATTTACGTCAGGACGTTGGACAAACGATCGTCAAAGGTACAGCCCTGGCTGAAATTTCTCCTGGCGACGGCATGCGAATCATGTTGCATATCCCCGAATCAAAAGCGACCCACATCTCACTTGGCGATACCGGATACTTTGCCGCCGATTCACATCCGGGTGACAAACGCCATTTCAAAATTGTCTGTGTCACGCCGTCGACCAAGATCGTCGATGGTCAAAATGTAATTGTTGCCGAAGCCGAAGTTGAAGGCGATGCCGAATGGCTGCGCAGCGGCATGAAGGGTTACGCACAGGTTAACACTGGCTGGTCCCCGGTTATTTGGATCGTCAGCCATAAATTCTGGAACGCACTTCGATTGGGGTTCTGGATATGAGCATGACAGAAGGCGAAACACCGGCTAACGAAACAACAGTTGATGAAACACTTCAGTTTCTAAGAACGAAACTGGCTGACGTTTGCATCAGCCCACGTAACGATCTCGCGACCAGTCGCCACGTATTTCGTGGCCAACCATCGTATATCGTGCATGATCCACTCACAAACAATTCACATCGCCTGGCCGTTCGCGAGTACCAGATTCTGGCTTCGCTGAATCGTCAGCAAACCTTGTCACGTATTTTTGACCAATTGGTCGCTGACGGATTGTCGAAAGAATCAGACGAGCAACGTTTTTACGAATTCGTTCTGGATTTGCAGGCACGTAGCTTGTTGGATTTGCCAATTACGGACACCAACAAGCTGTACGACCGTTTCGCCAAATCACAAGTGACTTCGGTTTCTGACTTTGCGACCAAGTTAATGTTTCTACGAATCCCACTGGTCAATCCAAACAACTTTCTGGATAGGACAGTGGATTTGGCTCGCCCATTATTCACCCGTTGGTTTTTCGTACTCTGGTGCATCCTTGGCGTTTCGAGCATGGCAATTTTGTTTGCCCGATGGAGCGATTTTGTTTCTCCGTTTGCAAACCTACTGGCAACTCGCAATTTAATAATCCTGGTTGTCGTGATGACAGCGTTAAAGGTCTGGCACGAACTGGGTCACGCTTACGCGTGCAAAATATCCGGTGGAGTGGTTCCCGATATGGGAGCGTTCTTCATGGTTGGCCTGCCAATGGCCTATGTCGACGTAAGTTCCTCATGGAGTTTCGCGTCGCAACGAAGACGCATGCTGGTAGGCCTTGGCGGCATGTATTTTGAATCGATTGCCGCCGCCATCGCTGTATTCGTTTGGGCCGCAACTGGGCCAGGCATTGTAAACAGCGCCGCACATTTCGTTGTCCTGATGGCCAGCCTTGTCACGGTCATCTTCAACGCCAACCCACTGATGCGTTATGACGGATATTACATTTTGAGCGATATGCTCGGAGTCCCCAATCTGAGACAACGATCAACGGATTACCTGAAGAACATTTTCAAGAAGTATGCATTGGGCTTGTCGACAAAGACAATCGCCAAAACAAAATCAGATCGAGTCATCTTCATATCCTACGGAATTGCGGCTGCGATTTACCAGATCTTTTTGGTAGCAGTCATCACTCTGATGATGGCTTCGCAATTTTTGCTGGTCGGTGCTGTTCTGGGCAGTCTGTTCTTCTTCAAGTCCATCGTTAATCCAGTCGTTACGTTTTACCGCTATCTACTTGTATCCAAAGAAACCGGAAGTGTTCGAAGTCGGGCTAAAATATGGGGCGGATCCTTGGCGGCAGCAGCTTTCATGTTGCTGTTAGTTATTCCAATGCCGGGCGGCACGATCGTTCAGGGGCAATTGGGCTTCGAACATTCGCAGATCATCCGTTTGCCTTTTGATTGCACACTGAACCAGGTTTGTGTTACCCCAAACCAGCAAATCGACCAGAGCCATAAATTGTTGGAAGTCGAAAACTTCGATGTCAAAGAGCAGTTCCAGTTGGCTTCTGCCAAGCTGCACAAGTCGAAAGCTGCACTGCTGGCCAGTTCTGAATCCGAGCCGGTCCTGCAACACAAACGCTTTTTTGAATTTGAAAACGCACAGCAGGATGTCAACGTCGCACAATCCTATATGAAACAAATGAATGTCGAATCCAGCTTCGCTGGCCGCGTTCTATCTTGCCCACAGTCCATTGATGTCGGTCGCTACTATAAGGCCGGTGAAGAACTGGCCCACGTCGGCAAAGGTGCCAACGTCGTTCAATGCCTTCTAAGCAGCGAACAATTGCGAGCGGCATCACCTGAGGTCGGCCAAGCCGCCTTGATAAGATTGAAGTCCGGCTCAACAGCCAGCCGCGACGGAAAGATCACTCGTGTTGAACCAGCAGGATCGAAATTGATCAAAATGCATGGCTTAACTCAATTGGCCCAAGGCGACATATTGATCGATCCTTCGACCGGAATTTCCCAGCATCCATATTTTATGGTTGAAATCACGCTTGACGAAAACGTCGAAGACGAGATTCCGGTTCGAACAACTGCCAGTGTACGGCTGGGCAGCCAGTACGCTACCGTTGGCGGCTCGATTATCCGACGTCTAAGAATTCTTGTTAACCAAATCAACGCTGAAAATTAATTAATATTGTGAGTCCTTCAATGCAAAAGTTCACTATCGCAACGGTCATGATCTGTATTGGCATGTTTGTCAGTAATAGTTTCGGACAAGAATCGGCCCGAACAACCAAGATCCGTCAGATTCCCGGCGTTGCAACCGCCACTCAATCAGCAGATCTGTCAGCAAACATACCGAGCCAGCTTCTGCAGCTTTTAGTAGCCGAAGGAGATCGCGTTCAAGCCGGTCAGCTTCTGGCGACTTTAGACTATCGCAAGGCAAAAGCCGCTTACGATGCAGCTCGTTCTGCTGCCCAGGACGATTCAGCATACAACCTGGCCGCAATTGATGTTCAAGAAATGCAAGTTCGATTGCAGCGTATTGAAACTGCACTCGTTAGCGGAGCCAGCAACGAAGCGGAACTTGAACTCGCTCGAAATCAGTACCAGCGAGCGGTAACCAAACTTGAATTTGAAAAGAATCGGTCAGACCAAGCCAAACACAATATGCAGGTGTTACGATGGGAATTGGAAGATTACCTGATCCGCGCACCATTCGATGGCCTTGTAACTCAGATCAAATCGGCCGTCGGCAACCAGGTTCAGCCAGGAGAATCCGTGCTGGAATTGGTTCATTACGCTGAATTGAGTGTCGAACTCAATCTGCCATTGCAATTATTTGGCAAATTGAAGGCGGGTCAAACCTACCAGTTGTTCGCCGAGTCACCCGTTTCACGCAATGTCGAAGCAAAACTGACGTTTGTTTCACCAATCGTCAGTTCAGCATCTCAAACGTTTCTATCCAAGTTTGAAATCTCCAATCGTGATTTTCAACTGCCATCGGGTTTCACAGTTCGCTTGGCCGACGACGAATTGAAAACGATTACCGATAGCATGCCCGAAACCAGCGAAATCATCGCTCAGTAGTTTCAGTAAGCCTGTAAGTAAGTGTCTGTCAGTCAGTCAGTAGCCCGTAAGTAAGCCTCAGCTGCTGCTGTTTGTCAGCATCACGCTGGTCGATTAGACTCATGGAATGCTGATCCAAACTCAATCTACGTCGTTTCGCGTGCTACAGCTAATGCTGTTTGCCGTAATTTCGTTCAACTGCCATTCAATTTTCGCCTGGCAGGAAGATTCCAAACCCGTCGATGCATTGGTTCAGACACTTGAGCGTCTGACTCCGCCGTTTCCAGAGAAGGTTTCGCAGGGGGAGCTGGAAGCTTCTATCGAACGCGGTGCAAAGCATCTGGTGAATTCACAGCGGAAGAACGGGGGTTGGGGCGGTCCGCAATGGACCGGTGGCGTCGACAGTGATCCGGTCCCCGGTTCCTTTCGATCCTTCGATGTTGCAGTAACTGCCATGTGCCTGGAGGCATTGATCGAGGTAACCGATAGCCAACAAGTGCAGCAAGCGAACGAAAAAGCGTATCAGTTTTTGATGTCGCGAACCAACAAAATCAAACGCGCCGGCCCTGGTGATTTGCCCATGGTCTGGGCCCATTGCTATTGCATTCAAACTTTTTCCAAGTTGTACGCGCGAGAAAAATCGGTCGAGAAAAAGGACGAATTAAAGAATGCGATTAAGACTCACATGAAAGGGTTGGTACGATGGCAATCGATTCATGGTGGGTGGTTCTATTACGGCAGTGGCATGTCCAAGCCGATCAATCCTTCTTGCAGCTTTGTCAACGCTGCGGTACTGGTTGCATTGAAACGAGCTAAAGAAATTGGCATCGAGTTTGATAAGAAAACTCTCGACAAAGCCATTCGTGCAACTCAAATGATGCGTAAGCCCGATTCCAGCTATCTGTACACCGCCAGAATTCCCGGCGACATGCGCGGCGCTGCCCGTGAAATCAATCGGCCGGCTGGAAGTCTCGGACGTTCCCAGGCCTGCAACATCGCGCTACGTTTCTGGGACGACCCAAATATTACCGATGACGTGGTCCGCATCTGGCTGAACCGATTAATCAGTCGACATGGATGGCTGGACATGGGCCGCAAAAAACCAATTCCTCACGAATCGTTCGCTGCCGTCGCAGGATACTTCTACTACTTTGGCGTTTACTATGGCACCGTCAATCTGGAAATACTAAACGGCGAAGAACGTGCGTTCTATCAGCATCATCTAGCACGCCTTATCATGGACCGGCAAGAGAAAGAAGGCAGCTGGTTTGATTATCCGCTATACAGCTACCACAAACCTTACGGAACCGCATTCGCCATGCTCGCCCTGCAACGCTGCAGGACATCTGAGTAAGCCCTCTCGATTCAAGCCAATCAAACTTCAAATTCGATCAATGCTCGCCAGCAAGCACCGCTGCGATTACGGCAACGTCAACAATGTCGTCAACGCTACAACCGCGTGAGAGATCCATGCACGGCCGCTTCAATCCTTGAATCAGTGGCCCCAATGCCGTTGCCCCAGCCAAGCGCTCAGTAATCTTGTAGGCAATGTTGCCAGAATTCAAATCAGGAAAAACAAAAACATTAGCTTTGCCAGCAACCGGTGAAGTCGGCGCCTTTCGCTGCGCTACCGACTCTACAAAAGCCGCATCAAATTGCAGCTCTCCATCGATTTTCAGTTCTGGTTGTTTTTCTCTGACTATTTCCAATGCGCGACGAACCTTCTCAACCGATTCGTGATCAGCGCTGCCCATGGTCGAAAAACTCAGCAGCGCGACTAGCGGCTCTTCTTCGGCAAGAATCCGATGGCTCGCAGCAGACGCAATTGCGATTTCAGCGAGCTGTTCCGCGTTTGGATCCGGGATCACTCCACAATCGGCATACGTCAGGCACTTTCCAGCCAATTCCATCAAGAAAAAACTGGACACGAATTTGGTCGCGGCCTGCATGCCAACGCCATACAAACCGGCCCGAATCACATTTGCGGTCGTGGCAACGCTGCCAGCAACGCAACCATCTACTTCACCAATACTTACAAGCGTGCTGGCCAACATCAACGGATCTTCAAGCGCCAATTCAGCCGCCTCAAGCGATAAACCTTTGTGCTTTCGGTTTTCAAACAGCTGCTTTGCACAGCGTGCCATCAACGGTTGGTCATCGCCATCAACCACGCGGACGTCGACCGGCAAATCGCCATGAGCCTTCAACAAGACCGGGGTCACCAGTTTCTGTTCTGCCAATTTCTTTGCAGCCAAAACCACTCGCTCATCCGAACATTCGGGCAATACAATTTTCTTGTTCCGTAGTTTTGCGCGATTGCGTAGCCGATCAAGTACGCTGCCGTCGGCGGATTCCGATTCGTTCATTTCGAATTTCACTTTAACGATGCCAATTCCGATTCCAGTTTCCCGATTTCATACTCGTAGCCGCCTGACAAAATTGGAAAACGGCACCATGTTTTGGGATCGAGATTTTCATCGTCCAGGTGAAAACTGGGAGCATAACGTTCCCGCTTCCACTGATTGCGGCACCAGAGTCGGAAAAATTTAATAACCCAATTGCCCAACTGTAGCGGCTCAAAATCCTTGAACACTAATCGAGTTTTTTGAAAGACATCGACAGGCATCATTTTGTCCCGAATCGCCAGCCGTTCTATATGATCAAGAATCTCATACGGCATTAAATCGCCTTCGTCAGTCTGCCCAGTGCCCTTAGGCCGCAATTCTGCAGTCGGTTGCTGTTCGTTAACGAATCGCAATTGTTCAATGGGTTGCAAACCAACCGGCCCATCGGATTCCATCCAACGCAGCCACTGCCTTAAAAAGGCTTTGTCGATTCCGGCCAATGGGCTCAAGCCACCGCACGTATCGCCATCCATCGTCGCGTATCCTACCGCTGCTTCGCTGCGGTTACTGGTCGATAACAACAAGGCATTTTTCAAATTTGCGATCATCCAAACACTTGGCGCACGTGAGCGAGCTTGAATATTCTGCAACGTAATATCGTGATCATCCCAATTCAGTTCTAAATCAAACGCTTTCTCGATGACTGATCGATAATTGTCGACCATTGGCTGCACGTCCAATTCACGATGAACCGCACCAATCGCCTCCGCGACTTCCTTTGCAGCCGACCTGGTCACGTCCCCGCTGTTTTCTGTGGATTGGTAAGCGGTAGTGAGCAAAATGGAAATCAAGTCTTCCACAGATTCAGGCTTCGGCTTCAACCAGTCGCTGACCGGCGCGAGCCGTTTCATCATGTTGTCGAAACCAAGTTCAGCTACGGCAAGGCGAAATGCAGTTGCAACCAGAACGGCAGCAGCTGTCGAATCAGCACCACCGCTGAGCGAAATCACAAATCCTTTCGAGCGACTCTTGTGCATGTAATCGAACAGCCCCAAAGCAACGCTTCGCGTAAACTCTTCGAACTTTTCATCCAATTGTTCCTGTCCGGCATCGCAATTGGGAACATTCAATTCAGCATCGAGTTTTGTAAACGAAAAATCACATCGAATCACATCCGATTCGTCGCCATCCAGATCCGGCTCAAAGCTGCTTGTGCGGGCACGAATCATTCTGGATTTATCAATGTCGACCGTACAAGTGGTCAATGAATTTTTTTCAAAAGACAAACGCGGTCCACAGGCGCGCAATTCTCCTGCCGCAGCGATAATTGCATCGCCATCAAAAATCGCCCTGCCCGATTCATTGCCATTCAGGTTGGCGTACACATAAGCGACATTGAACGCCCGGCTGCCTTCGACAACGAATCGTTTCCGCACCAGATGCTTGCCAAACGCAAAATGACTAGCGCTGGGATTTAAGATAATGTCTGCACCTCGAGCGGCATGACTGGCACCAGGACGCGCCCCAACCCACGCATCTTCGCAAATTTCAAACCCGACTCGAACGCCTCCCACATCAAACAACAAATCCCCAAACGGATATTCTTCACCGCCAATATTTATTTCGCCCTGGATACCACCCGGCCAGGCCTTGAACCAGCGCTGTTCATAATGAATCCCATCGCCCGCCAGATGCTGTTTCGCGACAACGCCCAATATTTCTGTGTCGACAAGAAATGCAGCGGTATTAAACACTCCACCGGCATACATCAGCGGCAAACCGACACAAACCGCAATTCCCGAAGTTTCCGGGACAATACTTTGTAACATTTCTTTGGCTGTCGCCTGTAAACCGGGCGAATAAAATGCATCTTCGCAGCCATAGCCGGAAATACACATTTCTGGCAAACACAGAATTGAAACATCTTTCTGTTTTGCTTGGCGAATGACGTCTATAATATTGAGACGGTTTTGCTCCCAATCAAGGGGAGTCTGATTGAGGACGCCAGCCGCAACGCGAATTAGTTTCATAGACTGCTTCAGTTCGGGATCGTTCAATTAAGTCGTAAATAAATCGTTAGTTATCATAACAGTGTATTTCGACGGCATGAATCCCAACTGGCAACCGACCGCGATACCAAATTAAAACAGATTCGGAAAAAACATTGTCGAAACGACCAAATATCGAATGCCCAAAATGTCTGCAGCCAGTCGACGTATCGATCGATCAAGCTGGCAGCCGAGTTTCATGTTCCAATTGCGGCGAATCTCTTGTCGTTCCCGAATCTCTCAAATCCGAAAATGCTTTCGACGACTTGTTTGACGAAGAGACTGATCAGCCGGACGAGAGTGAGAAACCTGGACATTCACCGGAATCCCCCTGGGACTCCGAAAACCAG
Organism: uncultured Pirellulaceae bacterium; assembly: GCA_964405425.1. Taxonomy (GTDB): domain Bacteria; phylum Planctomycetota; class Planctomycetia; order Pirellulales; family Pirellulaceae; genus Mariniblastus. Next base: position 13,878 of record CAYONX010000014.1, read on the forward strand.
AATGAAGTAGAACACGGCATCGAAGAAGCTTCCATGACGATGGGGGATCAAGCCGATTTCGATACCCGATGGATCGACGAACTCGAAACCTTCAGTACCGACGACAAACCTGAAAAAACTGAAAAACCTGACACGCCTAAGCAACCACAAGAGGATTCGTCGCAAACACAAGCTGCGGACGAAACCGATCCGCACAAGGATCCGTTTGAGTACGAAGAAACAAAGGCTTTGCGAATTGATGGCATCAGTCCAGATATCGCTGACTCTGACGGCTTCCTGGTGAAATGCTCAGTGTGCGATTCAAAATTGCACGCTACCAACCATCAGATTGGCCAGAAAGTTCAATGCACCGATTGCTTGAGCGAAATCATCATCACTAAGCCTAAAAAGAAAGCCAAATTTAAGAACGATTGGCAAAGACCCGCCGCATTCAAAGACCCTACTTCTGACGATGACTTAACACTCGAGCCGCCGGTCGATCTCCCGAAAGTTCCCGTCCAAGAGGGATTCGGGCTGGAAGAAGTTCAACAGGATTTATTGTCTCCGCTGGTAGAAGCCGAAGTGGTTACTCCAGCGCAATCACCAAAGAAACGAACAGTTGCGAATAAGCGAAAAGCTCCAAAGCCGGCTGAGCCGACCAAGCCGACCTATCAAGACGAGAATGATGAAATGGATGAACATGAATCTATGCCGGCCTATAAGTCTCCAATAATCAAGACGGCTTCGGGTGCCAAGGCAACTAAACGAGCCAAGCGGGCTCAAGACGCTGCAGGTCGTGCAAACATTTCCCTTTCCAAGCAACTTGGTGAACTCAATTTGGCAAGCGATATCGAATTGATCATTCGTTCAATCGTGGTTGTCGTTTTTTTGGCGTTCGGCTACGCGATGCTTAGTAGTGTTTGGGGGACGCTTCAAAGAGAAGACATCAATGGCGGGGAGAAATTCGTTCAGTTTTTCCCAGCCGCGATCGGAGCCGCGGTTTGTTTGTTGATATCAGCCTGGTTTCTTTCGATCACGTTTTCTGTGTTAATGCGATCAATAGCCAGCGGAAGTAAGAACGTCGAAGAATGGGTTGGCTTTGCACCATCCGAATGGTTCGGCAGCTTTGTAGTTGTTGCATTTAGCGCTTGGGCAGCTACTTTACCCGGCGTGCTAGTAGGCTACTTTGCCTGGTCAGTGACAAACTTTTTTATACTGCTTCCGTTGTGTGCAGCCATTTCCAGCTTCCTGTTAATACCTGTTTTTCTTATCAGTGCTTTGGAAAACGAGTCGGCAATCAACATATTTTCTACCAAGACTCTGGATTCACTTACTCAGCATTCCGATCTGTGGCTTCAGGCATTTAAGACTTTCGGTTTGTGTCTGGCTGTCTTTGCCGCCGGAACACTATTGTTGCTGATCCCGATGATGCTGTTTTCCCTTATCGGTGCCGCGGTCCAAGTCGCATCGGTCATTCTTTTCGCAGTCTTGTTGGGCCTTCACATGAAAAATTTGACGAAGCTAACCGCTGACCTGGCTGAAGCTAGTTAAACCAAGTTAGCGATCATCGTCTCTTAGCGACTGGATTGCGGCCGGCAATTCAGGATCAACGATTCCGAATGCGCCTCGTCCATTGGCCTCAATTCGGTTCTTGGCATCTTTGATGATCCTTGGATGATCAGCATCCCAATATTGGTCCTTTGCAGCCTGGCTATCAGGCAATTCAAGCGGACGAATGATTCGCATTCCTGTACCAAGTCCTGGGCTGGTCGTGTACCACCACGGGCTTTGAGGATAGTTTGGATCTTCATCGCGCCATTCTTCATCCGATGATGCCAAACGTGACGCACATCGACAATCCTCTGCCTCCAATTCCCATGAACCACCCTTCAAGACTCGCGGGAACACTTTTTTTGCTCGCACCCACGCAGCGTCGGCGCTAACCGCTTTGTCGGCAGACATTTTCCCAAACGACTCCTCGTCGTATTGATCCAGCACCCATTCAGCAACGTTACCAAGCATATCGTACAGCCCCCATGGATTGGGTTTTAACTGGCCCACTTCATGCCGCATCTCTTCTGAATTTTCTTCAAACCAGGCATGGCTTTCCAAATCGTCGGCGTCATCGCCAAAGTAAAATCGTGTTATCGTTCCGGCTCGACAAGCATATTCCCATTCTGCTTCGGTCGGCAATCGATAAAAATCGTCCAATAACAAACTCAACCATTTCGTGTACTGTTTTGCGGCGAATTGAGACATCGTTGCTGCGGGCTGGTCGGGCTCATCACCGGCTTCATAAGTAAACGTCGGATCGTACAGCGACGACGGCGCAGTGATGGCATCCACACCCGTTACCTCCTCAACCTTGCGAATACCCTTTTGTTGAAACTCCTTAAAGACCGAATCAAGTTGCATATACAATTTGTACTCGGCCCATGTAACTTCGTGCTTGCCAATCCAAAGTGGCTTAACGGTTACTTTTACTTGCGGCTTTTCATCTGCCCGGCCATCGTCATCTTCGGCGGCGCTGCCCATCAAAAACGTTCCGCCGGGAATCGGAACCATCTCAAATTCGACACTAGTTCCAGGGATCTTGGTCTTGTACGGAACCATATAGCCCGATTCGACTTTGACAAATCGACCAGATTTCGGCTCGGTCGTAACGATACCCAGCCGTTTTACTTCTTTGATCGCATCGTCCGTCGAGCCCGAGTCTTGTTGTGGGCTGGCCGCCCACTGTGCCATCAGCAGGGCCATCAGAATTGAAAAAGCGAGTTTCTTCATGTTTTTAGAGCTTCTTAGTGTTTAAACAGCCAGCTTTGCTGCTTTGAAATAATGTCTGAACTTGAATTTCGACGGCTTAAAATGTCAGTCGATTTCACGCGAAAAAATCGCACAACATAAGAGATACTACATCAAACCTCATGACAGTCAAAAAAGCAAGCGAATTGGGTGCAGATTCTGGCATGTACACCTTTACTCTTCAGTCAATTCGCCGACGAAATCTTTGCTGACAAGGGATTTGATCAATTCAACATCATCATGAACAGTAAATAGATATTGCAATTTGGCAAGCGCTGCCTCGATGGTCATGTCTTTCCCCGTCACCACTCCAGCTTCGTAGAAAGCTGTACCTGCGTGATAATTTCGCTGTTGGACACTGCCGTGTTGGCATTGCGTGCAACTGACAATCACGGTCCCACGCTGACTCGCATTGCGAATGACTTCAATCAACCGTTCATCACAAGAAGGCCCGTTACCGACTCCGTAAGTTTCCAACACCAGCCCCACCAGCGGTTGCCGCAACACATTGTCCAAAACCTCCGAATTGACTCCCGGGAACAATCTGAAAGTCGCCACTGATTGCGGATGAATCGGGGTGATTTCTAACCGCTGCGGAATTTCTGGAACGCGGATTCGATGATTGAACACATTGATATTGGTGCCGACTGTTCCAAGCGGTGCAAAGTTAGGTGAATCGAACGCCGAAAAACTAGTCGCACTGATCTTGGTTGCCCGACATCCACGCAGCAACCGATTTCCGAAGAATATGCAAACTTCGGGAATATGATAGTTAACCGCCAGCATGATAGCCGTGATCAGATTTTCACGAGCATCATTGCGAATTTCCAACAAAGGAATCTGTGAGCCGGTCAAAATCACAGACTTGTTCAGACCTTGCAGCATGAACGGCAAAGCCGACGCCGTGTGGGCCATCGTATCGGTCCCGTGAATGACAACGAATCCATCGTAGGCGTCATAGCGCTCTTTGATATCGTTTGCAATTTGCAACCAATGAGCGGGTGTCATGTTAGAAGAGTCAACGACCGGGTCATATTCAACCAAATCGAATTCAGGCATTCCTTCGCGAAACAGCTCATCCAATTTCCTCAACTGCTTACCCAGAAAACCTGGCACAGGGCGGTAGCCGCGATCGGAGCGGTCCATCCCAAATGTACCACCAGTGTTGATAACGCAGACTCGTTTCATTCGCTCTTTACCTAGCTTGCGGATTGCCACTGCTTTCTAGCCTGTTTCAATTGATTCCAAGGATTGGAGGCATTTTCAGTATTGACGATCACTGTCAATTTCGGGAAAGTGCTATCAATCGATCGACTGCTATTTCAAAACAGGGTAACCGAAGACATGTCTACTGACCAACCTCAACAATCACAACAACAAAAGCCAATCTCAGTCAACGACTCAGACGCAGTAAGTTGCTACGCTAATTTCTGTCGCGTAACGGGTTCGCCCGAAGAGCTGATCGTAGATTTTGGTATGAACGCCCAACCTATGGGATCCAGTGATCAGCCGGTCGCAATCCAACAACGGATCGTTTTGAATTTTTACACCGCTAAGAGATTGCTGCACGCCTTGCACGTTTCAGTTCAACGGCACGAAGAAGTATTCGGTTCCATTGAAACCGACATCAACAAGCGTGTTAAGCCACGCGAAAACGCTAACGGCTAGTTTGCGTCTCGATATACGTCTCGACTCAGTTATCGGTTGCCATGTTCGCGCTTGCGTGAACATGTTCCGATAGATCAGCCTGAAATCATGCTTGAGAATTGGGCGGCCTGAAATTCGAGCTTTTTACGCCCATCGAGCTT
>CAYONX010000014.1:18566-21919 GCA_964405425.1 uncultured Pirellulaceae bacterium
TCGAGCTTTTTACGCCCATCGAGCTTATCGCGCCACTGGAATTTCAACGTAGAACCTTGCGCCAGGTTCCACATTCGCGTATCCGATTCTGCCCTTGAATGATTTCACCATGCGCCGGCACAGCGCCAACCCCAGCCCAACTCCCGGCGCCGAATTTGCCGCATCCAGATCAGACTTTCGAAACGCCTGAAACACGCGATCGGAAACCGAACTGCAAACCCCCGGCCCGAAGTCTCGAACCGTCAACTCGATCGTACTGCTGTTTTTCAATTTACCAAAAACCTCAATCCTCGGGTCTTGGCAATCTTTCGAATATTTGCAGGCGTTGTCCACCAGATTAAACAATATCTGCTCAATGACATGTGATTCGATTTTGACTTTACTGTTCAACACATCCGTTGAAATCTGATAATTCAATTTCCGTTTTGACTGATCTACCAGTTCCTGCAACCGCGTTTCGATCCCTGACAAAATCGTTCTCATCTCAGCAGCTTCAGCCTTGCTGTTGTCTCCACCGCGTTCGAGTCGGGCAAACTGCAAGACGTTTTCGACAAGGTGACTCAGTCGTTCGGCTTGTAGCTTCAACGTTTGGGCATATTGGACCTGCTTTTCCTCTGGCACCATCTTTTCGGCAAGCATCTCTGAATACATCTTGAAAGTCGTTAGCGGCGTTCGCAATTCATGCGTAACGGCAGAAACAAAAGCCGCTCGGCGTTCACTTAACTGTAAAACCGCATAAACCAAACTCCCAATCGCAATCGCTGACAGAATCAACCCTGCCCAGGCAAGCCAAAGGGCGACCTGCAATCCGGAAAACTGCGTTCTTGAAAATTTATCGCCCTGAATCACGGTACTTGCCAGTAAATTCTGCGAATCCACAACGACTTGAACGGGAAGCGTTACCAACGCACGATCAGGGACCAGCATATCGTTATCAATTACCGGTTGCAAAACGGCGCCGGGCAGAATATCGCTGACCTCATCGCGCAATGCCTGCTGGATCTTGTCCCATGCCAACCAGCAACATTGAATGACATTGCGATGCTCCACTTCGACAAGTCTGGCCAGCAACAAGTTATTTTCAATCCAAATCGGCCGCATCACTCCTTCAACCACTTGAATGCCCTCACTTTGAATGGCTTGCATCGCTGGAGCATTCGCAGCCCGATTATCCTGTGCCCATTGCTGAGTGTTAATGCCGTAAGCCTTTTGCCGCTGGACAAATTCTTCTCCTCCACGGCTGGCGCCGCGTTGCTCTTGAACCTCGATTTTGGATTTACCCTTGAGCTGCTTTGCTACTAGTTCTTTGACTAGCGCTCCTTTATTTCGACTTTCGTTCTCTCTTTTTTGCTGCCGAAACTTATTGGCAAAATTTTGAGCCTGAGGCTGAACGTAAACATTTTGGGCAGCCAGATCGAATTCACCTTGATCAAAAATGTCAGACGATTCGATTTGCGACAAAATGGATTCATACGAACAAAGAGATTTGGCATCGGCCAGCAAGGCTTCACGCTGGTCAAAAGTTTGTTGCGTTAGATCACAACACAAAAACGCTTGAATCCGTTTTTCTTCAGTCTTCGGTCGCTGAGGCGTCGTAAACTGATTGCCAACATCGATTTGAAAATGAAGTTTTACAAAATCGGAAGTTTGAGACAGCAGCGGCGATGGAATTTCAAGCGAAGTCTTATCAGCGCCCGGGATTTTGTAAAACGACTGGTACAAATAATAAGGACGGGCCGCTTCACGTGCGATATGCGGACCCAATTTCCAATCCATACGATACAACGCACTGGAAATCCTCTCCTGAACTTCAGCCTGTCTTCGTGCGAGTTCAGTTTCGCGCCGGTCGCGAATAAGTTCACGATCGGTTTTGACCGCCTTGAACGTCAACCAAATCATTGCAGGCAAAATCATCAGCAGACAAAGTGCAAACAATATCCAAAGCTTGTGATGACGTCCCAGCATAAAAGTTTCTCTGACGATTTCCAGTTTACAGGGACGGGAGCTGTCGGTGCGTCAATTCCGAATCGTCCGCGTCGCCGGTATTCAGAGTAGTCGATGGCTCAAACAGCATGATCCAAACCTCTTCCTCAGCAACCGGCCTGTGTTCAACGCCTTTAGGAATCACTACCAACTGGTTGGGCCCCACCGAAAGCACCTGGTCGCGCAGCTCGATTTTCAGCTGACCCTTGAAAACAAAAAACAATTCGTCTTCGTGTTCATGGCGATGCCACGTGAATTCACCCTGAATTTTCGCGAACTTTACCGCACAATCATTTACATTGCCGACAACATGTGGCAGCCAATGTTCATGAATCTGTTCAAATTTCTGACCTAAGTCGACTACTTCAATCATGTTTGGCCTCGTTCATTGTATCGTGTGCGAACATATAACCTTTTCCACGCACCGTGATCAATACCTGTGGCTCGTTGGGATCGTCCTGTAATTTCTCACGCAAACGCGCAACGTGCATATCAATCGTACGGGTACTGATTCCTTTAGGGTTCAACCGCCAAACGCTTGACAACAATTCATCACGAGAAATGGCTCGGCCACGATTGTTGACCAGGTATTTAAGCAATTCAGATTCTTTTTCCGACAATTCGACGCGCTGGTTTTCGCCAAAGCGAATTTCTCGACGCTCGAAATCAATCGATTGATGTCCCAAATCCACTACCTGTAAATCAGAAGGCCGGCCAGGGCTGCGTCTTAGCACCGCTTCGATTCGGGCCATCAATTCCTTGATACTGAATGGTTTGACGATATAGTCATCGGCACCCAGCTTCAATCCGCGAACGCGATCGTATTCGTCACCTTTGGCTGTCAGTACAATGATCGGCTGAGTAGGTCGTTGCTTCCGAATGGCACTCAAAATTTCGAAACCAGTTTTTCCCGGCAGCGCCAAATCCAGCAACAACAATTCGTATTCGGCTTGAGAGGCCAATTCAAAACCGATATCGCCGTCGGCCGCTTGTAGAACACGATACGATTGGTATTCAAGAGCGTCCACGATGCCTTGACGAATCGCGTCGTCATCTTCGACTGTCAATATGGTCGTTTGATTCATTCGTGGAGCCATCAAAATCCGAAATTAACGTCAGCAAATCTACTTCCCGCCAACGCACGCACGCTTCCCAATTTTACGCCCAATCACTAAAGGGTGATGTAACGGAAATGTAAAAAACACCGTTGGATCGGCGATTTTCCTTACGATTCCCCCACCTGCGGTAAAATCAATTGGGATTTTGTGTTACCAACGCGACTATAGGCGATCGAAACCTGTAAATTCAGTGTTTAATAGATATACGCAAATGGGCTGCAGTTTTTCAGGGAGTATTAAAAACGGTGAAGA
>CAYONX010000014.1:22019-80046 GCA_964405425.1 uncultured Pirellulaceae bacterium
ATAGATATACGCAAATGGGCTGCAGTTTTTCAGGGAGTATTAAAAACGGTGAAGATTCGATCCAATTTCCTACCTGCCTTGTTGGCAATTTCTGTGATTTGCAATATCACACTCGCCCAATCCGATTCCGAATCCCTGACAGCCAAGGTTATCAAAGACGACCTGAAAATCGATATCGAAATTCCTGGCGTCTTTGTGGCCGAGGACAAGGAAGAGATCGCGATGGAGCCGAAACAATACAAGGGCGAGTTGATTATTACAAAGATTGCTCAAGAAGGCCTGAGTATCAAACAAGGCGACGTGTTGATGGAATTCGACACCGACAACCTGGACGATGCACTGGAAGAAGCTCAAAATCTGGTCACTGATGCCGAGGTCGAATTACAGAAAGCCGAAGCCGATCTTGAAGCTCAAAAAATCGATTCGCAAACCAAGTTATCCCAATTAACTAAAGAGCTTCAGTTCGCCGAACGCGATTTCAAGGCCGCCACCGCAATGGAAGCCTTCGAACACAAAAAGAAAGAGAAAGAAATCACCGACGCGAAACGAAACCTTAAAAACGCGAAAGTCGATTTCGAACAGCTAAAGGAATTATACGAAGAACGGGAATTACACACGGCTACTGAAAACATTTTGATCGAACGTCAGAAAGAAGGGATCGAAAATTCAGAAAAGAGTATCGAACAACTTGAACGAGAATTTGAGCACTTCAAAATCTTCACCAAGTCGAAAGAGACGCTTACGAAAGAACTGGATTTGGAAAAGAAAAAATCTGAACTGAAGAAACAGGAAATCCAGGGCGCCGCTTCGCTTAAAGAAAAAGAAAGCGTTGTTGCCAAGGCTCGTCGGAAGCTTGATCGCGAGACAAAGAAAGTTGCCGATTTAAAGGAAGACAGCGAATCACTGAAAGTCACTGCCCCGCGCGATGGCGTTTTGTTTTATGGTAAGACCGGAAACGAATCACCCGCCGGAATATTGCTTGGCGGTCGCAATCGCAATGAAATGCGAATCGGCGGACGCGTGCAAACTCATGGTATTTTAATGACCGTCGCAACCATGGAAAATCTGTCAGTCAAAACGCAGGTGCTTGAAAATGATATTCAGCACATGAAGAAAGGGCTCTCGATTACGATTCGCCCGGACGCATTTCCTGCCATGGAGTTGGTCGGTGAATTGACGAAGGTTGACCAGATCGCCACCCGCAGCAACTTTCTGTCGGAAGTCCGTCGCTTTAGCGTTAAGGGCAAAATCCATGGGTCCAACAGCCAACTTCGTAGCGGCATGAATTGCCGAGTCACGGTACATGCTGACAAAGTGCCCGACGCCGTTCAGGTTCCCGTTGTCGCCGTATCGGAAGAAAAGGGCAAATATTATTGCTTCGTAAAATCAGGCAACTCTTCCGATCGACGCGAAGTGAAAATCGGCATGTCCAACGATGAGACGGTCCAAATCACCGAGGGATTACGGCCCGGTGAAATCGTTTACCTTTATGACCCAAACCGGAACTAATGTCCGCTTTCATCAGCCTTAACGACATTTCCAAAACCTATCGCATGCGAGGCGGCGACGTCCACGCATTGAAGTCGGTTTCGTTGGATATTAACGAAGGTGAATTTGTTTCGGTCGTTGGGACCTCCGGTTCCGGAAAATCGACGTTGTTATATGTGCTTGGCACATTGATCGAAACAACGGGCGGATCGTACGAGTTGGCGGGCCGCAAAATCGACTCCATGACTGACGCTCAACGATCACTAATGCGTTGTAAGGATATCGGGTTCGTTTTTCAATCGTTTCATTTGGTGCCACAAATGAACATTATCAAAAACGTCTTGATGTCAGCCCGGTACGTGCCAGGAACCAGCAGACGTAAGCTAAAGAAACGAGCCATTGAACTTATCGAACGAGTAGGGCTTGGGCATCGAAAACGTCACCGTCCGATTGAATTATCCAATGGTGAAATGCAACGCGTCGCCATTGCCCGCGCATTGCTGATGGAACCAAACGTCGTACTGGCAGACGAACCCACTGGTAATTTGGACGAATACAACTGCAATGAGATTTTTGATTTACTGCAGTCATTGAATTCCGACGGCACAACCATTGTTATGGTCACGCACGATTTGGAATTGGCATCAAAAACGCCACGACAGATCAGGCTCAAAGATGGGGAGATCGTCAATGAGGCTGCTTGAGCTGATTTTTGAAGCGTTGGGGAATCTGTTCCTGCACAAGACTCGCTCTCTGCTGGCGGCATTGGGGATCATCTTTGGCGTCGCCTCGGTGATCTGCATGTTGTCAATCAGTGAAGTCGCCCGTCAGGACGTCGTCAAACGAATCGAGCGGTTGGGCCTGAACAACGTCATTCTGGACAGCGTAAAACCGGAAGTCGTACGAGGCAACGAGAAATCTGACAGCGAAAATTCATGGTTGGCCCAATACGGCATCACCAAGAAAGACCTGAAAATCCTTCGCGAGAATGTGTCCGAGATCAAAGAAGTTGTTCCGATGCGAATCATGTTGCACGGAGTTTCAGGGAATCAGAAAACGGCAGACGTTACCGTTGTCGGCACCAAACAAAATTATGCTGAAGTGATGCAACACAAGATCGCGGCTGGACGATTTTTCTCACGTGTCGACGAAGCGAATTTGCGATCCGTTTGCGTACTTGGACATGAAACGGCGAAAAAATTGTTTCCGCTAACGTCACCGGTCGGCCAAGTCATCAAGATTGGTGGCAATTTTTTCAGTGTGGTCGGGGTCATGCAACGGAAAGGGCAATTGGGAGCTGGCGGCAAATTTTCTGACCCGGATAACTCAGCCTTCATTCCTTTCGACACCACGTTCTCGCGATTTGGCGGATTCCAATATCGTCGCTCCGGCAGCGTTCAAGAGATTACTCGAGTCGAAGTTGATCGAGCTGTCATTCAAGTTGCCGCACCGGATAAACTAAATCCAGTTTCGCAGCTGGCCACAAACATGCTTAAGCGGTTGCACAAAAAGGAAGATGTATCGGTCACCATTCCGCACACGCTGCTCAATGAACGTAAACAATCCGAACAGATATTTCGCTGGGTAATGGGGTCACTGGCGGCGATCTCGTTGTTGGTCGGTGGCATCGGCATTATGAATATCATGTTGGCCAATGTGGCTGAAAGGCGATCGGAAATAGGTTTACGTCGAGCCTTGGGTGCTCAAAAAGGAAACATCATCGCATTGTTTGTCAGTGAAAGCCTGTTACTTTGTCTGTTCGGTGGAGCGGTTGGAGTGGCGGTAGGATTGGGATTGGCGAAAATGGTTGGTTCACTGGCACAGTGGTCCGTTGTCTATCATCCATGGTCAATTCCGCTTGGAATAATAGTTTCAATGATCGTTGGGCTGACCTTTGGGACGATTCCGGCGATGCGTGCTGCCGGTGAAGATCCAGTGTTAGCACTTCGAAGCGAATAAGATGGATTCAATCGTTGCGGGTTTATTATGAATTCAAAAACTTTTCTACTTATGCCACTGATTTTGCTGGCGTTTTCCAGCTTTCACACACAAACGATCGCACAGACCAGCGATGAACGAGCAACTGGTTCTGCACAGACTGATTCTGCCCAACAAAATGACCAACAAAAGAAACCGACTCGTGACGTACACAAGTTGCGGCCGCAATTCCCAACGGACCAGCTGATTAAAAAGTCTGAACAGGCGATTCAGGACGGGTTGAACTTTCTGGTCAAAACACAAAACAAAGACGGGTCATGGGGTTCGCACGATCCCAAAATGGCGGTGCTGTTGAATTTTGGTTTTCAAACGAAAAACCGCGGCTCTCAGGATGCTGTCCGAACGGCCTGCACAGCGATTTGTGCGGAAGCCCTTTTGTATCAAGAAGAATTGACACCGCCGCAACAAAACGCGCTCGACAAGGCGATCGAAGAACTGTTGAAGGTTCGTAAATTCGCCTTCCATCCCGGCGAAAGCTTTAACACTTGGGGATACGGATACAAACTTGGCTTTCTGGTTCAATTACAGCTAACTGACACCAAGGGTAAATATGCCGATCGGATAAAGCCAGCCGCTCAATCCTGTGTCGATGGATTGTTGAAGTACCAGCAACACACCGGCGGCTGGGGTTACTACGCCGGAGTGCTGCAGGATTTTGACTCGATGTCGTTCAATACAGCTTTCTTTGGTTTGTCGCTTTATCGGGCCAAAGATATGGATCTAAGCATCCCCGAGGGCATGATCATCGATGCGGCTAAAACGGTTGAGCGGCAGCAGGCACCCGACGGATCATTCGTCTACAGTTCCAGCCACGAAAAGCGAGCTTCATCAATCCTTGCAAATCTTGGCTCCGGATCGCGAACTATCGCGTCCGCTTTGGCACTTTTCGATATGGGAATCAAGAACAAGAAGGCACTGCTGCAAGCGATGAAGATTTTCGATAACGGTGAAAACTATTTGGAACAAGGCCGCAAACTGATCCGGCCTCATTCTGCCGTCCACCAAATCTCCGGCTACTTCTTTTTCTTTGGCTACAACTATGCGTCCGAAGTAGCAACGATTCTGGAAGACGAAATTCCGACCAAGCGTTGGGATCGTCTTGCGTGGACGATGTTGCGAACCCAGGAGAAAAGTGGCAGCTGGTGGGATACGGCGGCTGCAGATTACGGTGACAAATGGGGCACCGGTTTTGCGATCATGACCTTGCAACGATATCTTCGCGAAATGGATCGACGAGGGCTTACGAAAGATACACCAAGCGACGCGAAAGATTCCAAATAAGATACGCCGATGATTAAACCTAACACCAATTCTTTCCGGCAGATCGTCATCTTGATTGGAATCGTTTGCACGATCGGTTGCGATTCCAAAAACGTGGCCAGGCAAACCAAAACGAATTTCCTCGATTCGCCGCCAACCCAATTACATTCACTTGGCTGGATGGGCGCAAAATCGCATCCGCTCGTTGATTCCTTCAAGATGACTGATCCTGACAACGAAGACAAAGAGGTTACACCTGGCGGAGTCGTCGTCGCTGAATTCACTAAGGATTCGCCGCTTGAAAATGCAGGGGTCAAAATTGGTGATGTTGTTTTGCGGATCGCTGACAATTGGGTGCCGATAAAGGAAGACCCAACACTGGACTTAATTGCGCTCACCGAACGTCAAATATCCGCTAACAAACGAGAAATTCCGATTGGCGTTTACCGCGCTGGGAAATATGAGTTGATAACGCTTGAGACGCAAATGGAATCCATCGATGAAGGCCTGCCTCTGCCGACTCAGCGATTTACAGACGCGGCGGAAAGCGGCTTGAAATATCTTGCCCAACAGCAAAACGATGACGGTAGCATTACTGGAAACGCCGGAAGCAATGAACAGTTGCTTAACACCGCGTTGGCTGGCCTGGCTTTCATCTCAGCCGACGAGTCGATCGACGATACATTTCAATCCAATGCCGACCGCTGCGTTAAGTTTTTCGAAACGGCACTCGCGCCCGAACCATTGGAATTGGATACGTTGACCGCCAGTTACGTCGCAATTTTTCTGGCGGAATCAGATGTTGATTTGATGGATCTGGATTGGCTCGATCGCGTCAGCAAATTGACTGAAGTCTTCGAAACGAATCAACATGAATCGGGCGGTTGGAACGTCACCGAAATTGCCACTGACGATCCAGAAGAAGCAGCCATTGTCGACAACGACCAATCCGCAAAAACTCTGACTGAGCCGAAAGAAGTCGACGAATCCGTAGACATTCTCGGCACATTTACAACCAACCAGGTTTTGTTGGCGATAGGAGCGATGGAGCGAAAGGGGTTCGATGGCGAAGCCGATACGATTGAAAAGGGGGTTGGTTATCTACACCAACAAAATCGACTGCGAGTACCTGCCCCAATCGACCGACGCATTAAGGCAGCTTTGTCGGCAGGGACGACCGCAGCATTGATTGCACTTAATTGTGATCGCAACGATATCCAACTGCGTGAATATCTAAAATCAGCGTTGGAACGTTCAAGCGACATGTACACTTCGCCAACCCTGGCTATGCCCGGGTTGTTGCACCTTGCACTGGCATCGCGGCAATTAGGCAACGAAAGCTGGCTGCAGTTCTATGACGCGACCAAATATTATTGCGTGGCCATGTCAGCGGAAGATGGATCCGCGATCGAATACCCGAACATTGAACAAGGCTTGTTGGAATTCGAATCGGCTGCCCAGGGCACCGTTTGGCGCACCTCACATCTTGCTTTGATTCAATCCATGCAATCAAAACAACTCAAGCGTCTACTCGCTATCGATTCACCGCCACAACTGGCTACCAGAGACGGCAATGGTAAGAAAGTTTCGGCGGAATCATTGCAATCGGTTCAGGCCATGAAGATTGAAGGGAATCCAGACGTTGAAGAATTGAAGAAGATGATTATGGATCGATTAAAAGAACAGGGAATGGAAGTGGATGAATCAAAAATCAAGATCAGCGGATCGAAGAAAGAGAATTGAAGTCACGCTCGACTCGCACACCATTTGCATGCAATTGCCAAGCGATGAAGAGGCCAGCCTGGAAGACGCCGTTGCCGGAAAATGCGTCGATCCGTATTGGGGTAAACTTTGGGATGCTGCGCATGAAAGTGCGAGCTGTGTATTGCGTCATCAATGGCCAGCGAAACGAAGCGCTCTGGAACTTGGCTGCGGAGCGGGGATGGTGGGCATAGCAGGACTAATGGCCGGTCTGGAAGTCACATTCAGCGACCATGAGCCGCAAGCAATCGAGCTGGCCGTCGAAAACGCCGCGCTAAACGGATTCGAAAAATGTGACAAGCTACTTCTTGAATGGGCTCAACCCATCGATCGCAAATTTGACTTCATTTTGGCCAGTGACATTCTTTACGAGCAAACCTCGCATGAACTCATCCTGAATTTGGCTGAAGCAATGCTCAATGACGACGGGAAATTGTTTATTGGCGATCCTGGACGACGTCTTGTCCGGAATTTCATCAGTTCAGCTTCGTCAATCGGCTGGCGAATTAAGATCGTGGACGGCAACCTTCAAGAAATCATGGTGCCGCCAAGCAATCAATTCCTCTGGATCGAAGTTTCGAAGTAGAGCCAACCGACCAAATCCACTTGGGTTAGGCGCCGCGAAATAGCCAGAATGATAGCCAGAATGATTTCAAGAAAATCAAATTAACCGTCGCGTGCGGATTATTTGTTTTGCTCGTAAAAGGCAAACTGTTGCAGAGTTCTTTCGAACGTGAACTTCTTGGTACTTAATCGTCGATATTGATACTGGGGCGGTATATCCGCTTCCAAACGTCGCGCATGGAGCAGGGAAGCACCATTTGCAGAGCACAACAGTGCCAACCGTATCAATTGTCCCGGGAATTCGATGTCCGACGAACGCAAAATCGGCAATGATATCATTGCAATCATCTTACTTACCTTCATCATTTTCGTTGTCGCTTCACTGGCAACTTATGATCGTGCGGACGCAGTAGCCACCGCCAATCCGGTCTTGAATTCAATTTATCAGCCGGACATTCTGGTTTATCCTCCAAACGCACAAACACAAAACGCTTGCGGTGCGCTAGGTGCGTGGCTGGCCGATATGCTACTTCACGTTTTCGGCGTCGGCGCCTATTACTTAATCGTTGGATTGATCGCGCTGGAAATAAAGCTTTTCCAACAACGCCCGGTCAACGCGCCCTGGTTCAAAACCGTTGGCTGGATACTAAGTCTGATTGGGATCGCGGCCGTCGGTACGATGATTTTGCCAAGCTGGACAGTCAGCCCCATCATTGGCTCAGGTGGATATCTGGGTGCATTGGTGGGCGGTCTTTTGACACTGAATCTTGGGACAATCGGTGGGTTCATGTTCGCCATCAGCGCGACAGTGATCGGAATAATGATGTGGACCGATTATCTGATGTTCAAAACCGGGCGAGTCATGTTTGCACCGGCTGCCGTAATGGCCGCGTCGTTCTTGCCATTTGGTCTGCTACATCGGTTCATGAAACATGTGAATCAGTCGGACGAAGAAGAAGACGAATATGAATATCATGATGACATTGATGAAGAAGAAATTGAGGAATTCGTGTCCACGGGCGGGCCTCGTATCAAGATTCGAGGTGGTAAAAATGACGCGGAAGCAGAAGACGAAGAAGAGCTGGAAGACGAAGAAGAAAGCGACGAAGAGATCGTAGCGGAAGACGAGGACGAGGAAGACGAAGAGCTGGAAGATGAGGAAGTCGAAGAGGAAGAAGAAGCGACGATAAGCATTGCCAAGAAACCACACTTCCCGATTAAAAAGGTTCAGAAGCGAAAACCAAAGCCTCCCGAGCCTTCTGAGCGAGAACAGGTGATGAGTCAGCTCGATCAAGCGGCAATGGCAGAGAGCATTGACGACTACGAATTGCCAGATTTAGATTTGTTGCTGCAAGGCGACAGTATCCCGTTTGAGGATCAGAAACGTGATGCGCTCAAGAAAGCGAGGATTCTGGAAAACACTTGCCAGGAATTTGGCTACAAAGTCAATGTCGTCGAAGTGGAAACCGGGCCCGTCATTTCGCAATACGAAATTCAACTGGAAGCCGGATTGCGATTGAACAAGATTACCGCACTTGCCGACGATCTGGCCATTGCTTTACGTGTGCCCAGCGTTCGAATCGTTGCCCCAATCCCGGGCAAAAACACGGTTGGCGTGGAAGTCCCCAACGAGAATCGTCAAGTCGTTCGGTTACGAGAAGTGATTGAACAATGCGACGGCAAAACGAACCGAATGAACATCCCATTGTTCCTTGGCAACGATGCAGTCGGCGCTCCAATGCTGGTCGATCTGGCGAAAATGCCTCACCTTTTGATCGCCGGTCGAACGGGTACCGGTAAATCGGTCTGTTTGAATGCAATCATCTCATCGATCTTGATGACGCGCCGCCCCGACGAAGTCCGGATGCTGATGATCGATCCAAAAATGGTTGAGCTCAGCGGCTATGGTCGATTGCCTCATCTGATGCATCCGGTCGTGACCGACATGCGTAAAGCCGAAGCGATTCTGGCATGGGCCGTCGAAAAGATGGAAGATCGATATCGGTTACTGGCAAAAGCCGGCGTGCGCCATATCAACAGCTACAATCAGTTGGGCGAAGAGGAAATTCTGGATCGGTTGAAGCCAGAAAACGAAGAAGAGAAGCGAGACATTCCCAGCAACCTTCCTTTCATCGTAATCATCGCCGACGAAATGGCTGACTTGATGATGACCGCTGGTAAAGAAGTTGAACAACATATCATTCGATTGGCTCAAAAAAGTCGTGCGGTTGGTATTCACTTGATCCTGGCCACACAAAAACCAACCGTTGACGTCATTACAGGTTTGATCAAGTCAAACTTGCCGGCTCGATTGGCGTTTCAGGTTGCCAGTAAGATGGACAGCCGGGTGGTTCTGGATGCAATGGGAGCAGAAAAGTTGCTCGGTTGCGGTGATATGTTGTTCTTGTATCCCGGAACTAGCTCGTTGTTGCGTGGCCAGGGTACGTTCCTGAGTGACGACGAAATCGAAACGATCACGGATGCTGTAAGCACCGGGGAACAGAACTTTGTCCACGAACTCGTCAACATGAAAGTCGAAAACGCTGAAGGTGAAGGCGCGGCGCCAGAAGCTTTGAAGAAGCGAGACGAGCTTTATGAACAAGCGGTCGATGTCGTGGTTAATGAACAGCGAGGAAGTGTGTCGCTGCTTCAACGGATGCTGGGAATCGGCTACGGCAGAGCTGCTCGTCTGGTTGACTACATGGAAGAAGATGGAATTGTCGGACCATATAACGGCAGCAAATCCCGAGAAGTCCTGCTTACTCCGACTCAGTGGCATGCGATGCAAAATGGCGAAGTTGAGGAAGAGCCTGAGACGACCAGTATCCCATTAAAACCATTGACAAAAGTCGAAAAACATCGGGATACCGTAATGTCGGCAAGTACCTCGATTGCGGTCGACGATGAAGAGGACACAGAAGAAGTCTACGATGAAGATGACGAAGAGGAATATGAAGACGAAGAGTACGAGGTCGAAAACGCACACGACGACGAGTACGAAGATGTAGATGACGAAGAAGAGGAGTATGAGTACGAGGAGGAAGACGAAGAAGAATATGAAGACGAAGAAGAGTAAATATTCCCCAAGGATTTAGGGCACGTCAGATTAAGCCGATGCTTGTCCTGTTTAACGACTAGCCGGCAGGCGTCGGCGCTTGGCGTTGGGTGGAGAAACACGGTCGCCTTCCGGCTTGTCGTTAAACTACTCACGAATCCAGATTCGTGCATAAAGTAAGTGCCATCGGGCGCTGCCGCCGGTGGACGTGACACAACGAACCGACGGCTAGTGCCATGTCAATCACGCTCACGCTCACGATTCACGCGAGCGGCCGTCAAATAGCCGCTCGCGGATAAAATCAAAACCTATGAAGAAAGGTTTCCCGAGCCTTCACTTTCTTGCACTTCTTCAACAACTTCCTCTGCAACCGATTCCTCAACAACCTCCCCTTCACCGCTTGGCAGATCATCTCCCGCCATTGCCCCATCGTCTGCCGCAGCAGATTCATCCTCGACACCGGCAATATCTGTGAGCACCTTCATCGCCCTGTCGACCGATTCCGCTACCTCATCATATGACTTTCCTTCCTTGCCATGCAGCGTTCGGTCGACTTGATCAAACGCGTCGAACAACTCTTCCTTGGCGGCTTTGACTGCTTCCAATTGATCCGCAGGCAAATGTTCAATCGCCGCAATTTCGCCTATTTTTTCAAGCACATGTCCGACTTCATGCAATGGCCCGTGAGCCATGTCGACATTGCCGACCGCGAAACCATCACGAATTTTGTTCCGCATTTCGACCAATTTGGTTACCGACCCTTTAAAGCTGGGTGGATCAGCCGGTTTTTCAACTTTTGAATTTACTGGCTCGCAGCCACAAAAGGCAACCAATGCCGCCATTAGACCGAAAACACAAACTAATTTTTCATATCGATTTTGGATCATTATTTTTCCCAATTTGATCGTCGAAACACTTCTACGTTAAAATTATTGCTTTGCTTTAATACCCTGTACGGATGTCGGCATTAGGTGGTGCAAACAAAAATCAGTTCTGATATTATCTTCTGCCTTAATTCAAAATATATCAACTTAAAAATAAAACAGCCCTAATGAGCAAGCAGTACATTTTTACCATGTCGAGCCTGACTAAAAAGTATGGCTCCAAGACAATTCTGAACGACATTTGGCTCTCGTTTTATCCCGGAGCAAAAATCGGGGTACTGGGCCGCAACGGTGCTGGAAAAAGTACTGTTTTGCGCATAATGGCGGGCGTCGACAAAGAATTCGACGGTGAAGCACGCCTAACCGACGGCTTCACATGTGGTTATCTGTCCCAGGAACCGCAACTCGATCCCGAAAAAAACGTATGGGATAACGTAATGATGGCGGTCGCTCCACGGCGAGGATTACTGGATCGCTACAATGAACTTAGTGCTAAATGTGGCGAAGATCTTGCCGAAGACGCCATGCAGAAAGTCTATGACGAAATGGCGCGCGTCCAGGACCAAATCGATGCCACCAATACGTGGGAACTGGATCGCGAAATCGAGATTGCTTTCGATGTTATGAATCTTCCAGACAAAGACGCCGACGTCACAAAATTGTCCGGCGGTGAAAAACGCCGAGTTGCACTGTGTAAATTATTGTTGGAAAAGCCGGACTTGTTGCTACTCGATGAGCCGACCAACCACTTGGACGCCGACTCTGTTCACTGGCTGGAGAGAACGCTACAGAACTATCATGGAACCATCGTCGCCGTAACACACGATCGATATTTCCTGGACAACGTTGCCGGTTGGATTCTGGAACTCGATCGCAGCGAAGGATATCCGTTCGAAGGAAATTATTCATCGTGGCTGGAACAAAAACAGGCTCGATTGGCGGTCGAGCAAAAACAATCCGAATCACGACAGAAAACTTTGCAGCGTGAACTCGAATGGATTCGCATGGCTCCCAAAGCCCGCCAATCTAAAAGCAAAGCAAGGATCAGTTCTTACGAGCAATTGGTCGCCCAACAGGATCGGGAACAAGATCAAGAACTTGAAATCCAGATTCCTACCGGTCCGAAACTTGGAGATCTTGTTGTCGAAGCCAGCGGTGTCAACAAAGCATTTGGCGACAAGGTTTTGATGGAAGATCTAACTTTCCGCTTACCTCCGGGAGGCATCGTTGGCATTATCGGCCCCAACGGAGCAGGAAAAACAACGCTTTTCCGCATGATTACCGGTGAAGACAAACCCGATTCGGGTGAATTGCGAGTCGGTGATACGGTTGAACTGGGTTATGTTGATCAAAGTCGCGACTCACTGGAAGCCACCAGCACCGTATTCGAAGAAATCTCTGGTGGCCATGAAACGATCGAATTGGGGAAACGCAAAGTCGACGCACGAGCGTACGTTTCCCGCTTCAATTTCCGCGGGCCTGACCAACAGAAGAAAGTTGGCGATCTATCCGGCGGTGAGCGAAATCGCGTTCATCTGGCTAAATTGCTCAAACGTGGCTCAAACGTTTTGTTGCTGGACGAGCCAACCAACGATCTCGACGTAGATACTCTGCGTGCACTCGAAGAAGCGATTCTAAGCTATGCTGGCTGCGTCGTCGTCACCAGCCACGATCGCTGGTTCCTGGATCGCATCGCAACGCACATTCTTGCATTCGAAGGGGACGGTTATGTTCACTGGTGCGAAGGCAATTATGCCACCTATGAATTCCAACGACGCGAACGACTGGGTTTGAAAGAAGACGAACCCAAACGGTTTAGATACAAGAAACTACTTTCTCAGTAAGCAAGGACATTCATAGATGACCATTCTTCGATCCGGATCCAACAAGAAGTATTCCGAAAACTGGGCCAAAGCATTTGGTGCTAGCAAGAAAAAGGCTGTCCAAAAGAAGACAGCAAAGAAAAAACCCTCGAAAAAGAAGCCGAAAACCAAAAAGTAGCCCAAACGGTTTGTGAGCTTTGGAACAGTCACACCAGATAGTCCACGTAATCAGTGTCAAATATACGGTTTTTGACGGGCGAGTTTTTAAAATATTCGGCTTGGTAGGGTAATCCCGAAACACCCCAATTTTTGCAGCAATCCGTTGCTGCAGACGATTTAGATCATCAGGTTTCTAACATATCTCTTGATGAAGTGAATCAAACGGCGATTTGGGATGATAACAAAAATCAGCAGTCCATTATTCTTACTGGCGATTATCGGCTTTCTGTTTGTCGGTGAAATAAATGCACAACAGCAGTTTGACTTCACGTCGGCTCAGTACATTTACCAAGTACCTCAAAACTTGCACTCATCGAATTCGATGCAGCTAGGCGCGTGGCAAAACACTGGCAAGAACGATTCTATTCACCATCGGATCACGGCCGAAGCACTTTTCCTTGGCCGCTCAAACATCGATGGCCCAGCATTTGTATTTGACGACAACGGTGACGCACTTTCATATTCAGATTTATCGTTTGGCTTGGAAACCGGCTACCGATTCGGATATGGTTTCTTTACCAACAGCGATTCTGGATTGGAGTTTTTGTATTCTGAAAACACAAACACACTGGTGAATGCTCAAAACGGGCCAAACGTTACGCCATTGTTTTTCAACGGTATCCCTGCCGACCCAGTGAATTCATATGACGTTTCTTATGACACGGATTTGGAGAGTTTTGAAGTTAATTTCTGGGCTCGCAATCGCCCTGGCGGACGCATCGGTATCGGTGCTCGATTCTTCAGGATCAGTGAACAATTTGATATCATTGAAACGTCTGCGAATACTAGAGATGGGTTTTTCGCAAACACAGGCAATGATTTGGCGGGCCTGCAAATCATGCTGGATGAACGCAGAACGCTTTACGATGGAATCCGTTTGCACGCAGGCTTAAAAGCGGGTGGATACGGAAACGACATCGATCTGTTTGCCGAAGCCTTGAATGCTGAAACTGTAGGCAGCGACGGTGCGTTTTCCTTCAATCTGGATTTTTGGGCAGGTATTGAAATGCAGTTCGATGGCATCACCCAGCTTCGATTTGGTTACCAAGGCCTGTTCTTTTCCAACATCGCGCTGGCACCCGCTCAAAGTGAAGCCCTGTCGATCTTCAACCCAATCAATGACGACTTGTTGACCCAAAGCGTAACCTACCACGGCCTTTACCTTGGAGCAAACTTGACGTTTTGACAGATGGTTGTCGGCAATCACCCAGCTTTGTCAATTCAGCTGGAAGCGACCGCAGAATCATCCAGCAATTCAACCGCCTTAAACGATCTGCCTTCGAGCATTGCCAAACTTGCTCCACCACCGGTACTGACGTGGGTCACTTTGTCTTCAAAGCCAAGTAAACTAATTGCCGCCGCACTGTCTCCGCCACCGATAATGCTGATTGCATCACTATCGGCAATTGCCTGAGCGACCACTTTTGTGCCTTCGTCAAACGGTGGTAATTCGAACACGCCCATCGGTCCGTTCCAAACCACTGTTTTTGACGAAGAGATGATGTCCGCAAATTGCTTTGCTGAATCTGGCCCAATATCCAGTCCTTCAAAACCATCAGGAATTTCTCCGGATGCACAAAGCTGCTTTTTGCAATCGCTGCTGAATTCATCGCCGCAATGCACATCCACGGGTAACACAATTTTGTCGCCAGCTTGTCCTAACAACTTTTTCGCTAACTCAACTTTGTCAGGCTCAACCAAACTGTTTCCTACTTTTCCGCCCTGAGCCAGTGAAAACGTGTACGCCATCGCGCCACCGATAATCACATGATCACAAATCCCGATAAGATTCTCGATCACGTTAATCTTATCTGACACTTTCGCGCCTCCCAGAATCGCAACGAACGGTCGATTGGGAGTCGAAATTGTTTCTTGCAAGTATTTGATTTCTTTTTCTACCAATGAGCCCACCACACGCGGCATACCGGCCATCGCACCCGGTACAGCCACCATCGATGCATCCTCTCGATGGCAAGTTCCGAATGCATTATTGCAATAAACGTCTGCGAATCCGGCCAGTGCATTAGCGAATCCCAAATCACCACTCTTTTCACCTGGACTGAATCGAAGATTCTCCAGAATCAGTACTTCGCCATCGCCAAGCGCTCCAACTTTCGCTTTCGCATCATCGCCCACGGTATCTTTGGCAAAATGAACATCTTGCCCAAGCAGCTCACCTAACCGAATCGCCGCTGGTTGCAAACTCATCGCCGAATTCGCCTGGCCCTTTGGCCGACCTAAATGGCTCATCAATATCAGCCTGCCGCCACGCTCGATCACGGACTTTATCGAAGGCAACGCCATCTCAATCCGGCGGTCGTCAGTAATTTTGCCGTCGTCATCCAGCGGAACATTAAAATCGACTCGCATCAGGATTCGTTTACCGGCAACGTCTGTAGCAGAGATAGTTTGTTTTGGCATTGTTTCAATCTGGATTGGTGACTGTTAAAATCGCAAATTGTCGATTTTCCGCTGCAAGAATCAATTCGAATTCAGCGGCACAACCTAATTTACGCAAATTTACAATTCACAGGCCCTTATTGACCTAACGTGTCCCCCGTTGTCGCGAACATACATAAATGACGGCAACATTTTTAAACATTTTCATGACTAGGATTGTCTGTAACCCATGATCAAACGGATTGAATTGATCAATTTTATGTCGCACACCCATACGGTGATCCACCCTGCCCAAGGCCTCACCGTTTTGGTCGGCCCCAATAATTGCGGGAAAAGTGCGGTTATGTCAGCGTTGCAGATCCTGGCGCACAACGACAATTCTACCTACGTGATTCGGCATGGCGAAAAAGAATGCTCCATCATCGTCGAAACAAGTGAAGGCGACGTTATCGAGTGGAAACGCAAACGCAGCTCGACCAGCTACATCGTCAACGGCAAGACATTTGATCGACTCAAGGGCAAGGTTCCACCGGAAGTCTCAAGTTTGCTGAAGCTGCCCAAAGTCAAACTCGATCAAAGCAATGACGAATTCGACATCCATTTTGGCAATCAGAAGAAACCAATCTTTCTGATTAACGAATCCGGTCGGGCCGCGGCAGGTTTTTTCGCCGCCTCATCAGATGCCAGCCGATTGATCGAGATGCAGAAGCTTCAAAAGCAAAAGGCTGCTGAAGCATCGCGTGACCTGATCCGATTTCAAGACGACCACAAAATCCACACCGAAGAATCCGAACGTCTTGCTGAAGTGCCCGCCATTGTTGATCAGTTTGAAACTTGCAGCCAGCTTCTGCAGTCAATCGAGATTCATAACGCTGCGATCGATCAAATCAAAACGAGCATCACCGCGCTGAATCTTGCGATCACTCAAGAGCAACGCCTCTCAGCCCAATCGGCCGTGCTGGCAACGATTGCGGATCCACCGAACATGAAAGCGACAGACGATTTGAAATCGATCGTTTCAAACGTCGAAAAAACGCGTCGGCACCATGTCCAACTAGCTGGTAAAGCGAAAGTCCTGGAATCCGTTCAGCAGCCCGTCACGTTGCACCAGACCAATCGTATTGAGCAAATTGTCAACTCACTCACAAGCCTGCAACGGCAAGCCGATTTAGCGAGACAACAAACGACGCTGCTAAACGAATTGGATTCACCACCGTTACTTAGTGACGTGTCGGTGTTGAAACAGATAATTGCCGAAATTGATACTGCGCAAAAAGAATCAGTTTCTTTAAAGCGCAAGTTGAAAAAACTGGACAAAGATCATGCCCAACTGGAAACGGATCTGGCAAACTTCACAAAAACCAATCCGCGTTGTCCAACCTGCAATCAGGCCGTAACCGAGTCTGTTATTTTGCAATCCATCGAACAGAAAGGCCGTCATGAAGCGTAAACAGTACAACGGCATTCTATTCATTGGCGATCCGCATATTGAAGGACGCAATCCAGACTTCCGCAGCGATGATTATCCCAACGCAATTCTCAAGAAGCTGCGTTGGTGTTTAAACCATTGCGAAAAAAATTCATTACTGCCTGTTTTGCTGGGCGATCTGTTCGATAAACCTCGCGACAATCCGACATGGATTATCGGCGAGCTTATTGAAATGCTCAAAGGCAAGGGAATCGTCAGTATCTATGGCAACCATGATTGTGCAGATCCAGTCCTGAACGAAAACGATTCACTTTCACTGCTGATCAAATCAGGCTGTTTGCGATTGGTATCGGCCGATGCACCCTGGCGAGGCGAAATCAACGGCCACCCTGCCCTGCTTGGCGGTTCATCGTATCGCGAAGAGATCCCGACAAGTGTCGATGTCACGCGATTTCAGGATACTTTGTTTTCAGAAGACCTTCCCTTTGGCATTTGGATCTCTCATCACGACGTTCTGATTCCGACTTATGAAGGAGGTCGATTTTCGCCTTTTGAAATCGCGAACATCGATTTACTTGTCAACGGCCACATTCATACTCGCGGCGAGCCGATTACCAAAGGCCAAACCACGTGGATGACGCCAGGCAACATCAGTCGCCGCAGCCGTAGCGAAAAATGCCGCACCCAGGAACCGGCTGTACTGCAATTGACTCTGACCGACACCGATTACGAAACAAAATACGTTACCGTTCCCCATGAGCCGTTTGACGACGTGTTTCATGAACCAGCTTTTGATGCTGACCAGCTGGATGGTGCATCGGCGTTCGTTGCGGGATTAAGTGAATTACGACGACGCAAGACATCCAGCGGTGCCGGCCTGAAAGCGTTCCTGGAAAAAAACATCGAACAATTCGAACCGCCAGTCGCCAAAGAAATCATGGTGCTGGCCGACCAAGTCACTGACCAACCAACCTAGAGGTCACCAATGCCCAAAACTGATAAATCCGCCGTCCAATCGATCGATCAACTCACTAGTCGGTTTCGCAAACTCGACACAGAGAAAACTCGCATTCAAACTTTGCTGGATACAACCAGCCAACGCCTGGAAGAATTATTAGCTGAGGCGGAGGAAAAGTTCGGTACGCGTGATCTGAAAGAATTGAAGTCAAAACTGAAGCAGCTGGAAAGTGAAAATCTGGAAATGAAACAGCAATACCAGCAACAAATTGAAACCATCGAAGGCAAACTTGCGAACATGGATGGTGAGATGGACGAGACGCTTGAGGGCGACCAATAGATGACGGAATCCGTAACCGACAAACCGGTCATTGACCAGCGCCGCCACGAATCGATGCGGAAGCGATTGGAAAAACTTCAATGGCAACGAACGCAAAACGAAAAGAAGCTGAAGCAGCTTGCGGCTGAAGTCACACGGCTCGAAGAGTATTTGAAGCTCGCGCCAGATGTGACCGAGGCACTGGAAACACTTGGCGCCGAAATTTTCGAACAGGATTTGCGTTTGCTCGAAGAAAAATTGACGATCGCACTTCAGGAAGTTTTAAAACAGCCGGTTCAATTCAAGGCGACGACAAGCTTTAAAAGCAACATGGTAAACGTTGATTTTTCGATGGAGCGAAACGGAAATTCAGAAGACATTCGCCGCGGACAAGGAGGCAGCGTCCATAACATTTTGAGTGTCGGCTTGCGGATGTTTGCTCTTACGATGCTTGACGGTGAATCTCATCGCCGATTTTTAATGCTCGACGAACAAGATTGTTGGCTGCAACCTGAATTGGTTCCGCATTTAGTGAAAATCATCCACCAAGCAGGAAAGGAACTTGGCTATCAAGTCATTATGATCAGCCACCACAATCTCGGGCTATTCGAAGGATACGCCGACGCGATTTACAAATTTGATCCACGCGGCAACGAAGTAACCGTTGAAAAGGTTAACACTTTGTTGCAGAATTGAATGCTGGTTGCTTCGGCCACACGTATGAAGCAGTTGAAAGCTTGCGCCGCCGCTTCATGGTTGTGTAAATATTAATACTTAACAACCGATCCAGCGAAAACCATGGATGAATTCGATTTAGACAATCCGTACTCCTCCCCGCAAGCCGACATCGACGAGTCCGCCCCACCATCTTCCGAAGAAACATCCTACAGTAGCCCACGTCAACTTAAAGTGATTGCGATCATGCTGTTGGCACTCGCTTCGCTACGCTACAACTGCTGATTATTATCGTTATCTCAATACCAAAAAATCTATCAGAACTAGCTTCTCTGGACCATTCGAATTCAGAAATAGTGTTTTTAGGCATCATAACTATTTTGTCTTACGTAATTTATACCCTCGCAATGACGATCGTTATTGCGGGCTGCTTCAGTATGCTTCAACTGAAAAGCTACCGCGTGGCAATGGCCGGTGGAATCGTTGCCTTGATTCCCTGTTGCTCGCCTTTTATTATCGTTGGAATACCATTAGGAATTTGGGCGCTAGTGTTGTTAACCCAGCCACACATAAAAGCAGAATTCAAAGATTAATCGTTATTAATACAAAATCACGATTCAGTTTCTGGCAGCCTTAAATCCGCCACGATTTGCTGAATTTCTTCGCTCGGTGGCGCCGTCAATCGACTGACCGTAATCGCTACTGCAAAATTCAACAAACATCCAATCGTCCCCACGCCTTCGGGAGCGACGTACCAATCGCCAAGCATGCCCTTTATATCAACGCCCAGAAATTTCTCAGAGATAATGTAGGCCGCGGTAAAACCAAGCCCAATCAACATCCCTGAAACCGCCCCCGCTGCGTTTATTCGACGATCAAACACGCCCAAAATGATAACCGGGAAAAAACTTGCCGCTGCAAAGCCGAATGCAAACGCAACCACCTCAGCAACAAATCCCGGCGGATTGATTCCGAAGTAGCCAGCAATGCCAACCGCAAACAAAATCATGATTCGACCGACCATAACCTTTCGGCCTTCATTCGCATTAGGGTCGACAAAATGAATATACAAATCGTGCGCCGCTGAAGAAGAAATCACAAGCAACAAACCTGCCGCCGTACTGAGCGCCGCCGCTAAACCACCGGCAGCAACGAGCGCTATAATCCAATCAGCCATTCGGGCAACTTCAGGCGTCGACAGAACGATCATGTCGTTGTTAATAAAGACTTCATTGGTGTTACTCAAATCTGCCTCATCAGTCGGCCGCTTTTTGTTCATCAAAAACGCGTTGCCGGGAGCCATGGTCAATTTGCCATCATCGTTCTTGTCGACAAATTTCAACAGCTGAGTCTTTTCCCATTTCGCTACCCACGCCTGGCTGCGAACTTGTTCGATCGGCTGGTCGTGAAACTCATTGATCAAATTCGTTCTCGAAAAAATCGCCAGCGCCGGTGCCGTCGTATAAAGCAATACGATAAACAACAATGCCCAAAAAGCACTGTATCTTGCTGCTCGAACATTCTTCGTCGTATAGAACCGAACAATCACGTGCGGCAATCCTGCCGTCCCAACCATCAACGACAAAGTAATCAACAGCACGTTGATCTTGCCCCAGCCGCTCATGCCGTTGAACGGTTTGGTGTAAGGATCAAATCCCATTTCGGTATGCATATCGTTAAGCGTTTGCGTAAAGTCGCCGTTAACCAGTCCGATTTGAGGGATCGGCGTGCCGGTCATCTGATTCGAAATGATGATGGCCGGTATCAAATAAGCGATGATCAATACGAAATACTGGACGACTTGAGTCCAGGTGATTCCCTTCATGCCTCCCAGCACCGCAAAAAAGGCAACGATCCCCATTCCGATAACCACGCCCTGCCACACCGGCACGCCGAAGTATCGACTGAAGACAATACCAACGCCATTCATTTGGCCGGCAACATAAGTCAAGCTAACAAAAATCGCACAAAACGCTGCAACGACCCTTGCGGTATCCGACCCAAATCGATCACCAACGAATTCTGGAACCGTGTACTTTCCAAATCGGCGCAGATAAGGAGCAAGTAGCAAGGCAAGTAAAACGTAGCCGCCCGTCCAACCCATCAAGTAAACACTGCCATCGCTACCTTTAACGCTTAACAAACCCGCCATGCCGATGAACGAAGCGGCACTCATCCAGTCCGCAGCCGTCGCAGCCCCATTGGCGATCGCTGGCACGCCGCGGCCTGCAACGTAAAACCCAGACGATTCACGAACTCGGCTCAGCCAGCCAACCACGATGTACAGTGCGAAAGTAATCCCAATAAACAGCCAGGCCCAATGTTCAGTCGTCATTCTGATCGGCCTCCGCACTGCTTCAAGAATCTTCGATCGACGAAGTCCATAACTACCGCATAGACAAGGATCAGAACTACAAACACAACCATCGATCCCTGGTTAGCGACCCAGAAGCCAAATGGCAACTTGCCGAATTTGAACTCGTTAAGCGGCTCTATGAACAGGATGCCGCAGCAACAGGAGACGATCGCCCAAATTGCAAGCAACACCGAAATAACGATCAGATTGCTTTTCCAATAGCGATCACTCGCATTTGGTTGACTCATGGTTGTTGCCCCGCCTCTGGCTGATGTTCGACCCGGTAGATATCCAAATCCTTGCAAGCACACAGTTTAAATGGCCCAAGGCGAATTATCCAAGCGGTCTAAAAACGATGTTAAAACTTGACGATTAGGCTGATGACGTGGCCATAGCAAGGAATTTCGGCTCCGCGCATGGATGTAGTGTCCGATTTGAAATTGTACCGATATTGACGATAGCACCTGTTTTAATGGTCCTATCGATATTCGATTGGATTGATATCAGACGTTCGTTCAAATTTATGTCGCGTACAAATTCACCAAAATCGAGCTGTCGTCGGATATTCGCAGACTTCCGGGTTGCATTTGCAATCACGGGTCTAATCGTCGTCGCCTTTGCAGGCTGCCATGTGCGAAGAGACGTTACGGTTCCGCAAGCCAACCCGTGTCAAAAGTTCTTGCAAGAGATCGAATACCCTGATCTTTGCGATGACTCCTGCACCAATGGTAACGATTTAGTTTCAGGACCACCGATCACGATCAGCAATTTTCACGACATGGAGCCGTGGGATATGAGCCTGGACGAATGTGTTTTGCAAGCGCTTTCGGGCAGCAAGGTCATTCAGCGACTCGGCGGTATCGTTGTAAACTCTCCGCAAGCAGCAACGACGCTTCTGGATCCAGCACTGATTGAATCCAACCCACTACAAAGTGTTGAAGCGGCTTTAAGTGCATTCGATGCCGATGTCGCAACCAGCTTTTTCTTCAACCGCAACGAGCGAAGCTTCAACAATGTATTTTTCGGTGCGGGTGCTGCGACGTTGACAACCAATGCATCGACGTTTCAGACTTCATTGCAGAAACGTGCTGCCAACGGAGCCACATTCTCACTTCGCAACCAGATCGATTACAACCGCAACGATTCGCCGGCCAACCTGTTTGGCAGTGCCTACGATATCGTAAACCTGGTCGAGGTGCGTCAACCTCTGGGACGAGGATTCGGAACCTTATTCAACCGCATCGCTGGTCCCAACGCTTTACCCGGCCAATACAACGGCGTATTGCTTGCTCGAATTCGCAGCGACGTCACACTGGCTGATTTCGAAGCCGCTGTCCGCGGACTCGTTCGTGACGTGGAACGCAATTACTGGGAACTGTATTTTGCCTATCGCAACGTCGACACACAAATCGAAGCCAGGGAATCCGCACGGTCAACGTGGGAAAAGCGAAAACTGCTTTACGAAGGTGGCGAAGCACGCCCGGATGACGAAGCACAAGCACGTCAACAATTTTTCACTTTTGAAAACCAGGTCATCAACGCTTTGACAGGCCAAAGTGTCGGCCAGGCAGGATTGATTGGGTCTGAGCGTAACCTGCGCCGTTTGCTGGGCCTTCCAGTTTCCGACGGTCGCATCATTCGACCCAGCACCGAACCAGTCACTTCGCCCGTGGTGTTCGATTGGGATGATTCGCAGAATCACGCTCTTGGCCGTCGCGTCGAATTGCGACGACAGAAATGGGTGATACGCCAACGAGAACTTGAACTGGTCGCATCCAAGAAAATCAATCGCTGGCAATTCGATCTCGTGGGACAGTACGGATTCCGTGGATTCGGTGACAATTTGTTCGGCAGTCGCTCGCGTCAAAATGGAAGTGCGGTCGAAGATCTATTCAGTGGCGATCTGGATGACTGGCAACTTGGCGTGGAAGTGGGCGGACCGATCGGATTGCGCCAGGGACATCTTGCCGTTCGAAATGCAGAACTAAATCTAAACCGCGAAAAAGTTATTCTTCGTGAACAGCAAAAACAGATCCTGCACGATTTATCTGGATCAATGGTCGAAATCGATCGCGCCTTTGCATCTCTGAATGCTAACGCCAACAACCGGATCGCGATCGAAGAAGAATTGATTCCCAAGCGTGCAAGGTTTGAAGAAGGCGAAGAGCAAATCTTCTTCTTGCTGGACGTCCGGCAGCGACTGGCGACGGTTGAATCCTCCGTACACCGTTCCATCGTGGACTATAATCTTGCCCTGCTGGAATACGCATTCACCACTGGCTCGCTGCTTTCACGCTACAACATCTATCTCACCGAAGGCCCTTGGCACGAAGACGCTAACGTGCGAAGCACTGAAAAAGCTGCTCGAAACATCAACCTCGGCCCACACTGTAGCGATGGATGTGATAAATTGAGCATTGGTCCTTACGATCAACAAAAACCAGGGCCGGCCGTAATAAACGGTAGCCAACAAAACAGCCAACCGGGCAGCTTTGTTTTCGAAACCACCTGGCCGACCACAAACCAGTTGCAAAGTGATCCCGATTTGCAGTACGAAGAACCGGCAGACGATTTGGAATTGGAGGACTCAGATGACGAGTCGAATTTCGTCCAACCGATTGAAGATGTCATCTCAAACAACGAATCTTAAATGTTCGACTTTGAAACCATCCAGTGTTCGATTTTCAGATAAAAATCTGTGGCATTTCCAATCCGTCCGACGCTGCCAAAGCGATCGAATTCGGTGCCGACGCGATTGGATTGAATTTTTACCCACGAAGTCTTCGTAGCGTCACTATCGACAAAGCCAAAGAGATTTGCCAGTCGATGGATGAAACAACCACTCGTGTTGGCGTTTTTGTTAATGAATCCGCTGAAACGATCAACGAAACATCAACATCCTGTGAATTGAACTACGCCCAATTGCATGGCGATGAATCGACCGAATTGATCGATCAAATTTCTACAAAGACCATTCGAGCGATCCGCGTTTCCAGTTTCGAATCAGCACGGAAAGAAATCGACCACTGGGTTAAGCATGGTATCGACGCCATCCTTTTGGATGCCGCCTCGGGCAATCAATTTGGAGGAACAGGAAAGAAGATCGATTGGGAAAAAGTAGCTGAATTGAAAACGGATGTGCCGTTGATTTTGGCGGGAGGCCTTAACAGCGACAATGTTTCACATGCGATTGCGACAGCATCACCTTGTGCAGTTGATGTCGCCAGCGGGATCGAAAGGTTCCCAGGCAGCAAGGATGTCGAGCAAATGCGAGCATTTATTGATGCGGCGAAGGCAGAATTCGCCCGTTAAGGGGGATTTTGGGCAGAATCTGCCCTGTTATCACATTACCACTGAAAGCTGTGCTTGAACCGACGCCATGCCGTTGGTTATTATCTTACTGCGGCGGCTAAACTTGTTGCCCGCCTCTCCTTTTTGCAGTCTAACTTTAAGTCCGTGTTTTGCATGCGGCATACCTATAAACCAAACTTGCCGGCGATTTCAGCCGGAACCTACAGGAGTTTTAAAAGTGGCTAACGTAGATACTAAAATGCCTTACAAAGTCAAAGATATCGCTGATGCGGAATTCGGTCGCCGCGAAATCATGCTCGCAGAAAATGAGATGCCAGGCTTGATGGCGCTTCGCGAAAAGTACGGTAAGTCAAAACCACTAACCGGTGCACGAATCGCTGGTTGTCTACACATGACCGTCCAGACAGCGGTTCTAATTGAGACGCTTGTCGAACTTGGTGCCAAAGTCACCTGGTCGAGCTGTAACATATTTTCGACGCAAGATCATGCAGCTGCAGCCATGGCTAAAGCGGGCATTTCAGTTTACGCGTGGAAAGGCATGTCTGAAGAAGAATTCAATTGGTGTATCGAACAAACCATTATCTTCCCCGACGGCGAACCGCTTAACCTGATCCTGGACGACGGTGGCGATTTGACTGCCATGGTGCACGATCAGTTCCCTGAATTGTTGCCAGGAATCAAAGGTCTATCTGAAGAGACGACTACCGGCGTTCACCGACTGTATCAGATGTTTGAGCGCGGCGAATTGAAGATGCCTGCGATCAACGTGAACGATTCAGTAACCAAGAGCAAATTCGACAATCTTTACGGTTGTCGCGAATCATTGGCAGACGGCATCAAGCGTGCAACCGACGTAATGATCGCTGGTAAAGTCGTTGTCGTGTGTGGCTATGGAGACGTTGGCAAAGGCTGTGCTCATTCAATGCAACGATATGGCGGCCGCGTTATTGTGACTGAAATCGATCCAATCAACGCCCTGCAGGCTGCGATGGAAGGATTCGAAGTTACGACGATGGAAGAGGCAGCTTCGCAAGGAAATATCTTTGTTACCACAACGGGCAACTGCGACGTGATCATGGGCGAACACATGTCCAAGATGCCTAACGATGCCATTGTCTGCAACATCGGTCACTTCCAGAACGAAATCGATGTTCAGTGGCTTGAAGATCAAGTCGGTGCAGGCAAAGTTAAAAAAGAAGAGATCAAACCACAGGTTGATCGATACACGTTCAGCAACGGCAACTCAATTCTTTTGCTCGCCGAAGGTCGATTGGTGAACCTTGGTTGTGCAACAGGACACCCATCATTTGTAATGTCAAACTCCTTCACCAACCAAGTCCTGGCCCAAATGAGTTTGTGGGACGAGAAGGATGAATACGAAATCGGCGTTCACACGCTGCCAAAGAAATTGGACGAAGAAGTTGCCCGTCTGCATCTGGACCAACTTGGCGTTAAACTGACCAAGTTAACTGACAAACAATCCGAGTACCTGGGCATCCCAGTTGCAGGACCTTTCAAGCCAGATCATTACCGATATTAATTCGGCTTTCGGCTTGTTAGCAAATTTACGAACCATTGAATCCCGCGACATTTCGACGCGGGATTTTTTCGTTACTGTCATTGCATAATCATCCAAGCTTCGATCTACTGTTGAGACTTAGTATCAATTCGTACTCAGCAAGCCATTCTGGGCCTTCATTGCCTTCAACAGCCAGCCAGAGTCGAAGCTGTCGATCCGTTTGGATCCTCAGTTTTTCTGGTTAACCCGTTTGAATAAGCGGGATTGTTCCTCTAAAGGAGGCTGTTATGAAGCGGACATCGTCCATCATTGTTTCATCGACTCGTCGTGCGTTTACGCTGGTCGAATTACTCGTTGTTATCGCCATTATTGGCATTCTAATCGGGATGCTGCTACCTGCAGTTCAGCAGGTCCGAGAAGCCGCCAGGCGGTCAAATTGCAGTAACAATCTACGCCAGCTTGGAATTGCCGGCCTGAACTATGAATCCGCGTTTGGCGAATTCCCAGCTGCTTCTTTGGCCACTGAGCGAACGGACTCGGGTGATGTCGATGGCTGGTCAGCTCAAGCCCAATTGCTGCCCTACATCGAACAAGCAAACCTGACTTCCGAAATCGACTTCAGCGTTAGTTACAATGTTCCCATCGATATCGTGCTTGGCGGACAAACGGTGCCACTACGTTCGGCGCGAGTACCCGTTTTTGTTTGCCCCAGCGAAATCAACGATCGGGCAAGACTTGACAGCAACGGCCAACCGCGTGATTACCCAATCAATTATGGATGGAATGGCGGAATCTGGTTTGTCTTTGAAACCGCTTCTGGCGACTTCGGTCCTGGAGCTTTGACAACCAATAACGGCCTGGGCATGCAGAGTTTCATCGATGGAACCAGCAACACCATCATGTTCTCTGAAGTCAAAGGATTTACGCCGTACATTCGTGACGCAGGCCAATCTGGGGAAATTCCAATCCCAAATACAGCTGATGAATTGTTGGCGATGGGCGGAAGCACGGGCAGCCCACAAAGAGTTTCTGGCCATACCGAATGGGTCGATGGACGAGTTCATCAAACTGGATTCACCGCAACCTTCACCCCCAACACCCGGATAATTCGAGTAGAAGACGGGATCGAGCACGACGTTGATTGGACGAACGACCGCGAAGGCAAGGCGGGTGCCGAAACTACGTACGCTGCAATAACATCGCGAAGCTTCCATAACGGCGGTGTAAACGCTTGCCGTGTAGACGGTTCGGTTGATTTTGTCACTAATTCGATAAATCGAATTACGTGGCATTCATTCTCGACACGTGACGGTGGTGAGCTTTTGGACTTGGATTTTTAGACACGGTCCAACTTATAACTAAAAACGAATGCGAATCGCGGCTGAAGTCCAAATCGTGAATTCGGCCCTCGCATTCGTGTTTTTCGCATCTGCCCTAGTCCCTATGGACCACCCGGTTTTTAAGTCTTTTTCTCATTGATTCGC
The DNA here is from genome assembly GCA_964405425.1 of uncultured Pirellulaceae bacterium. Lineage (GTDB taxonomy): Bacteria > Planctomycetota > Planctomycetia > Pirellulales > Pirellulaceae > Mariniblastus. The sequence goes on from CAYONX010000014.1 coordinate 49,523, forward strand.
GGAATCTGCTTGTTTCTGATAAATATGTAAAATAGTCTACAACTTGCGTGATGCGCTCGGGGAAGGCTTTTTTGCGTCCGAAAATCTGACACTTCAAATATGAGAAAAGCAATGAAAATCAACTTATTATCACCAATCCTTATGTTGGCCATCGCTTGTCCAATACTTGCTCAAGATGATCCATCACCAACGCCTGACGCCGCGAGCGCAGATTCAAACGTAGTCATTATGCTGACTCGCAACCGTCAATTGGAAGGTGAGCTTCCTGGCCTTCAAACTGTATCAGTCAAGACAAGTTTTGGCGAAGCAACGTTTCCAATTGCAAACATCGAAGGCATCAAGTTGCATGCGGACGAAAAAGATTCTTGTATCTTCGCTTTCAAGAATGGCGACATGGTAACCGCACAGCTTGCATTGGATCAAATCACTTTATCAACAGACTGGGGTGACGCGAGCATCAACACGGCCAGTATTGAAACTATCAAGCTAAATACTAAAGGCGAATTTTTTCAGGATACAAGCGCAGGAAAAACAGTTTGGCGTTATGGTTTGACTCGAGAAATTCGTTCACAGCAAAACTCTACTACACCAGCACGTGCTGGAACTGGGACACCTCAGCGAAACAACAGTGTTATTCGCCGGCCCGGCTTTGGAAATCGTTAATCCAGGCGGAAACAGGCAACACTATAAGGCGAGCGAAAGCTCGCTTTTTTTATGCCTTTAACTTTCGTAGACATCGTCCCGTGTACGACGACCCGCAGGCTTGAATTCCAATTGCGGATCCTGCAAAAACCAATTCGCCCCCAGCGTCTCCACCTTCGGGGCCAATGTCGACCACCCAGTCCGCACACCGAATCACATCCAGGTGATGTTCGATCACTATCACCGTGTTCCCGTTTCTGACAAGTCTATCGAGAACCGAAAGCAACAACTGTACGTCGGCGAAATGCAATCCCGTCGTCGGCTCATCCAACAAGTACAATGAATGCCCTTGATGGGATTTCACCAACTCAGTAGCCAATTTTATTCGCTGAGCTTCTCCGCCGGACAACGTACTTGACCGTTGCCCCAAACTCAAATACCCCAGGCCAACATCAGCCAACGTCTTAAGAGTTTTACTGATTTCCGAGAATTCAGAAAAATACTTCTGCGCTTCAACGACGGTTAACGCCAGAACTTCCGCAATATTCAAATCACGAAACCGCACCGACAACGATTGATTGTTGTACCGGGCTCCGTTACAGCTATCGCACGTCGCGAAAACGTCTGGCATGAATTTCATCGAGATTCGTTTCACGCCGTGGCCTTCACATTCACCACACCAACCTTGTTTCGAATTGAAGCTGAATCGGGATGGACCAAAACCCAATTGCCTGGAAACTTTGGTCGCAGAGAAAATCTTCCGAACATCGTTCAGAATGCCCGTGTAGGTTGCCGCGCAGCCTCTTGGATTTCGGCTGATGGGACGCTGGTTAACTTCGACCAGTCGATTCACCCGCTCCAATCCTCGAATCGATTCAAAGGGCTCCGGAGCCACCGTCACCAATTCGAAATGTTGTTTGATCGCTGGAGACAATGTTCGATAAACCAGTGTGCTTTTTCCCGACCCGCTAACACCGGTGATGCAATTCAAACGGGCAAGTTGAAATTGAACGTCGACACCTTTCAAGTTGTTCCCACGGGCCCCAATCAACTCGATAACATGATCTGCCGGCTCACTAATGATATTTCGCTCAATCCGCTGACGTCCGGCCAGATAGTCACCAGTCAAACTGTTTTTGCACGCGCGGACTTGCTGAGCAGAACCAGCGACAACGATCGCTCCGCCTTGTGCACCCGCTTCCGGGCCAACATCTACGACATGGTCCGCCACATCCATGATCGCCTCGTCATGTTCGACAACCACAACCGAATTCCCGGCCTGCTTGAGCTGCTGCAGGGTTTCGATCAACCGGTCATTGTCTTGAGCATGCAAGCCAATACTTGGTTCGTCCAGCACAAAACATGTTCCCGTCAAACCACTTCCAATCGATTTCGCCAATCGAACCCGTTGTAATTCCCCACCACTCAAACTGTCCGATGGTCGGTTCAATTTCAGATATTGCAGCCCAACCATCACCAGATATTCAAGACGCGATAGAATCTCAGCTCGAACGGGATCGGCTATCTCTTTGAGCACGCCAGAAAATTGCATCTCGCCAAGCGATTCGATCAAATCGTCCAGTTGCAGCGAACAAAGTTCACCGATTGATTGTTCGTCGATCTTAACGGATCTGGCTAATCGGTTCAGTCGCGTTGCGTCACAGGCAGAACACTTCACTTGCCCGTGAAACGACTCCAGTACACCCAACCAGTCGTCGTCCAAACTTGTAGCCAATTCACGCTGCAACTGCGTTAGCAAACCGGGCGTTTTCTTGTCGTTGGAATGAAAAAATTGTTCCAACGTTTCCTTCGAATACGAATTCAAAGGCTTTTTTTCATCAATGCCTGTCTGCTCAAGAATCGGCCGCAATGGCTTTATCTGTTTCTGTACCTGTTTCGCATTCAAATGCTTCCACGCCATTACAGCGTTTGCCAAATCACGATTCAAATCAGGGACAAGACGCTCAAGTTCGAATGCTTCATAAACCCCAAGTCCTTCACATTTTTCGCAGGCACCAAAAGGACTATTGAAGCTGAACGTGCGGGGCAACAATTCGGGACAACTAAAGCCACATTGAGGGCATGCCTGAGTCGTACTGTAAAATTCTTCCTGCCACTGATCGCTGCCACTGACACAATAACTTGCCGTGACGCTGCCGCTACTAAGCTTGCTCGCCATTTCAACAGATTCGCGAAGACGGTTTTCAATGCCGGCACGAATAGCGATTCGGTCGGTAACTGCGTCAATGGTATGTTGCTTGTTCGACTGAAGTTCAGGCACGTTGTCGATATCATAGACCGTTCCGTCCACGCGAACCCGAACCAGTCTTTCCTTACGGACTCGCTCGAAGATTTCGCCGTGCTGCCCCTTCTTACCCTGAATCATGGTCGCCAGAATCATCACTTTGGTACGTTCTTCAAATCCAAGTATCCGTTCACAAATCGAATCGATGGATTGTGGATTGACGGGAATGCTGCAATCTGGACATTCGATTTGACCAGCTTTTGCAAACAGCAGCCTTAGATAGTCGTAGACTTCGGTCATCGTTCCCACGGTGCTGCGAGGATTACTCGTTCCACGGTGTTGATTGATGCAAACGGTCGGCGGCAACCCTTCAATCGAATCGACGTCGGTTCCAAAGCCTTGCTTAAAGAATTGCCGGGAATACAGCGACAAACTTTCGAGGAATTGACGCTGGCCTTCAGCGAAAATCGTATCGATCGCGAGCGAGCTTTTACCTGAACCACTTTTCCCTGTGATCACAACCAACTGATTTCGAGGAATATCGACATCGATGTTTTTTAAGTTGTTGGTCCGCGCCCCGCGAACCTTTATGAATCCATCCGACACAAATGTACCATGTACCAATAAATTTTCCGGCCAACAATGATTTCCGCACAGTCTACCAGCATTGGCTCAATCGCTGAACCGATCGTATAATCAACGCGTGAACACCAATCAAGATTTATCGGACCCAAATTCATCAGACATCTCGCAGCGACCAGGTTGCTTGAGACGAATTCTCAAATGGCTCGGCTATGGGTTGGTCATGTATCTTTTTCTAGTCGTGTTTGTCGCCATCAACGAAACCAGTCTGGTCTATCCTGTTTCGAAGGCCACGCGTGGAGACTGGGACCCGGAATTCGAATTTGAAGAGATCACATTCAATTCAAAAGATGGTACGAAGCTGGTCGGTTGGTATTTGCCGTATCCGGGTGCCACAGAAAACGCCTTGCTATGTCATGGTAATGGCGAAAACGTCGCTCAAGCTGCGATGCACTACGGTTTGAAGTTTCAAACGACTTTAAATGCGAACATCTTTTTGTTCGATTACCGCGGCTATGGAAAGAGTCAAGGCGAACCGTTCGAACAAGGCGTGTTGGAAGATGCACAAGCGGCCATGGAGTGGCTATGTGCGAAAGCGAATTGTGAACCGAATCAAATCATTGTGGTCGGCCATAGCATTGGAGGCGGTCCGGCAGTACACCTGGCGTCGACTCAAGGCGCAAAGGCAATGTTTCTGCAGCGCACGTTTGCCTCGCTGGTTGAACCGGCGGCTCGCGTGTGTTGGTTTATGCCCGTCGACTACATAATGCGAAACCGCTACCCGTCGGCTGAGCGTATTTCAAACTGCGACGTACCTCTTCACCAGTCTCATGGCGATCACGACACGCTGGTACCCATTGGAAGCGGTCGCAAGCTGTTTGAAGCCTCGCCAGCAAAATTAAAGAAGTTCTTTACGAATCTAGGTGGCACCCACTGGGGGAGGCTGCCTTTAAGGTACTGGGACGAGGTGAGACAATTCATCGCTGACGTAAACGAATTGCCACAGCACAGGAATACCGATACCGTTGAAGTCGATCAACCGACCGAAGCCTTCGAGTAGATGCGGTTAAGCCGGCTAGGCCAGCGTCTCATCGTTTTTCTTACCAACAGTTTTGTACGATTGAAGATAGTAGCTCGACTCTCCGAGTCGTATTTGTTTTCGGTTTTCGACTCGGAGAGTCGAGCTACTATCTTGATGTCGATCAAGCGACCGAAGGCTTCCAGTAACACCGATTATCCACCGGTGGGCATTTTGAATCATTTCCATTTGTTTCCCAACCTAGTAAAATACGACCTAACCTGTGGCTGCCCTGTCAACCATTCAGGTTCGTTTGCGGCTTGGGAAGGCGAAGCTCCTGACTCAGAGCAGCCGTGATCTCTGGAGCTCAGAATTGGCTGATACGAAGGTTCAAATTGACTGAAAATCACAGAATGAAATTGACGCATAATATCTTCCTGTTGGCTGTCTTCGCTCAAGTTCTTTGCGCGACGCTACCTGCTGTTTCGGCGGGACAAGCGGATCGGCCCAATATTGTCTTTCTGTTTACTGACGACCAGGCAACTTACTCGATGGGTTGCTATGGAAACGAAGACGTTCAGACACCAAACCTTGATCGCCTGGCGAAAGCCGGAATCGTATTCGACCGGCACTACGCGACGACAGCGATTTGCATGGGCAGCCGCGCCACGGTCATGACCGGCATGTACGAATACAAGACCGGTTGCAATTTTTCGCACGGCGACATGATGAAGGCGACGTGGGAAAAGTCCTATCCAATGCTGCTGCGACAGTCGGGATACGCAACCGCCTTTGCCGGAAAGTTTGGATTCGAACTCAAAGCCAACCCCGGTGATAAACATCGTTTGCCGCTACCTGCAGATGACTTTGATCGCTGGGGAGGTGGCCCTGGGCAAACTTCGTACGAGACTCGCCAAAATGAATCGATGGCGGCTTACGCAAAAGAGTTTCCTCATTCGACTCTTTCTTACGGCGCCTTTGGTCGCGACTTTATCAAAGAGTCAGCCACTGCGGGTAAGCCATTCTGTCTTTCGATCAGCTTTAAAGCCCCTCACAAGCCAGCCACACCGGATCCTCGCTTCGACGACATTTACGATGGCAAAAAATTTCAAAAGCCAACAAACTTCGGCCGTAAAGCCGGCGAACATTTTGCTCCCCAAAGCAAGACGGATCGGCAGTACGAACGGTTTTTCAGTTGGAATTATGCTGACAAGTATGACGAAGTGATGGCGACGTATCATCAGCAGGTCTATGGCGTGGACGCCGCCGTTGGCATGATCGTCGACGCTCTGAAGAAAGCTGGTGTTGCTGACAATACAGTCATTATTTACACCTCGGACAATGGTTTCTTTTGCGGCTCTCACGGGTACGGATCGAAAGTGCTGCCTTATGAAGAATCCAGCCGCGTGCCACTAATCGTCTTTGACCCGCGCCACAAGAACTCGCACAAACAATTGCGGTGCAAGTCGCTAACGGGACTGATCGACGTTGCACCAACAATGCTGAACCTCGCTGGTGTTTCGGTTCCCAGTAACGTGGATGGCGCAGATTTGATGGAACTGTACGCAGCGCCCGACCAAGCATCCATTCATGAAGACATTGCATTGATCAATGTATGGGGCAGGCATTCGACTCACGCGTTGGCCATTGTCACCAAGAACACGAAGTACATTTACTGGGGGCACTGTGGTAACGGCATGTCCGCCCAGGAGGAATTGTACGACCTGAAGAATGATCCACTGGAAATGGTCAATCAAGCCAAAGCGACCGAGCCTGCTTCCACCGATTCGCTCGATGCAATGCGGCAAAGATACGATCAGCGGATTGCCAAATGGAAAGCAGAGTCCGTTTCCTACAACCGCTACGAAAAGTACGGAGTCATTTTCGACCGGCATCTGGACTGGAGCGAGCGACGGAAACCCTTCTCGCCAAAAGCCAAGACCAGTCAATGAGCAATAGAAGCTGTCGAAAGTGAACGGCACATCCGGCGTTTACGTTTTTCTAAGTCGCAGCCTTGGCTACCGATTTATAGTATTCGATCGAAAGCTTGATTCCCGTTCGAAAATCGTACAATGGAGAGTAGTTTAATTCGCGATTGGCGGAAGTGATGTCTGCCATGCTGTGCAGAATATCACCGACGCGTGGGTCCCTGAAATCAGCTGGAATATCCACACCCAACTCACTCTTCAAACTTTCAATCAGATCCAGCAAACTGACCGCTCGGCCATCGGCAATGTTATATGACTTGCCGCTAACTCCTTCTGCTTCCATCGCCAACATATTCGCTTGAACGACGTTGCCAACAAATGTGAAATCGCGTGATTGTTTTCCATCACCAAACACGATTGGAGATTTACCGGCCAGTAGCCAGTTAATAAACAGCGGAATCACAGCGGCGTAGGCGCTGTTTGGATCCTGACGCGGGCCAAACACATTAAAGTATCGCAAGCACACCGTTTCAATATCGAAGGCAGAATCGAAGGCGTGACAATAATATTCACCCGCCAATTTCGCGACCGCATATGGCGAAATCACCATTGGCGTATCCGTTTCACGATTCGCAGCAAAGGGACGGTCTCCGTAGCAGCTGCTTGAACCCGCATAGACCACCCGACGTACATTTGCTTTGACCGCTTCGTTCAACACGTTCAATGTTCCATTAACGCACGCATTGTTCACCTGTAGTGGATGTTCAATGCTGTAAGGAACCGACGCCAAAGCAGCCTTGTGAAAAATACAATCGACTCCCTTGAAGGCTGCAGCCATCGCATCGGCATCGCAAACATCGGCTTCAATGAACTCAATTTTATCTTTGATATGGTCAAGGTTGGAAAGATATCCAGTGACCAGGTTATCAACGACTCGAACGGTAAACCCTTTGTCAACCAACGCCGTCGCGATATGAGAACCAATAAATCCGGCGCCGCCGGTAACGACAATTGTGCGCACGTTGAACTCCTTGAGAATAGCAAGATGGCAACCGGGATCGGTCGCGCGAAATGATTGGGAATAAAGGCTTGAAAAAGCCTACTCCAGGGAATCGGAAACCACGCAACCAATAAGCCTTGCACCACAAGAATTGAGCTGTGCAACTGCTGATTTAGCGATGTTTTGATTCGTATCGGTCATACTGACCAGAAGGAATGTACCATTAGTGAAGTTCGACCACAATTCAGCGACTGGATCGTGGGCATCTCCAACATTAACCAGAACGAAATCGTATTTCGCCATGACATTGGGAACAACTCTCTTCAATAAAATCTCCAGCTTCTCTGGAAACGCCAACTCCTTTTTGCCCAACGGCAGGAAGTGAATGTTGACGTCACAAGTCGGCTCGAGAACATTTTCCCATGTATTTGCACCGGCCAGGTCCGTTAGGCCCAACCTGTCAGCCGCGCCCATCATTTCTGTCAAAAAGCCACCGTTAACATCCGAATCGATAACCAGGACTCGGCAGGGTTTCGAATTGCGCAGGGCAACCGCTGTGCTGGCGACGATCATTTCCAATTGTTCGTTTCGTTCTGTTCCAGCGAACGCAACGATCGAAGTTCCTCCAAGCGGAAATTTCTGCAGTATACTTTCGGCAATTGGAGCAATTTGGCGATCCTTTGGATCGATTCGCGACAGAAAACATTCGGCTTCTGACTTGGGCTCAAGTGTTAGCGGGATTTCGCCAACAGGATTAGATTCCTTCATTTCAGGATCTTGTCTGGTCACACGAGAATCCACACGTGTTAAATCCTGCAGAATCGAATCGGATGCATCTGTCCTGGACTGATCTTCTATTGATTCTTTGATCGCCTGCAGACTAGTCAATGTGGTTGCACGGTTAACGGTCGTAGTTCCCAATTCCGAAACACTATCAACCATCTCCGGCTCGTCCAGCGCCAAGCCAGGTGCCTCTGTGGGGGCAGTAAAATCCGAGACCATTTCATAAGACGTTGTCAAATCGGGCTCAGCTTCGTGAATCCGTATATCAGGAATACACACCGTCTTAAAATTGGACTTTTTTGTTTGCGAATTCGTTGACCCAGTTTCAGGAACTCGGAATCCCATCGCAGAAATTGCTTCTAGATCGCCATACAATTCAATTGCCACGTTTTTACCCTATCGATTCTGAACCAAACGCTGGTTGTATTATTTAGTTTGCTGTTCTTAGTTGACGAAACAGATCTTCGTAGTCCATACGCTGTGCTACGCCTGTTGAAATCCGAACTTCCGTCTGAATCTCTGATTCTGTTTCTTCTTCGTCACGCATCTGAAATTTTTCCGGGCGACTAATAATCATCATGTCGCGATCATCGTCGTCCTTGTCGCCCAGGGCTGTTTCCTGCAATTGGACGTCTGAATCAGTGGAAACAATTACGGGTGGCTCAATCGTTTGCTCAATCGTTTCTTCAACTGCTTCCTCAACCGTTTCTTCGACTTTCAATTCTGATTCCGCCTGCCCTTGGAACAATTCTTCAATTGGCTGGTCGTTGGCCACAATTGCAAAATCCGGGTGAACGGCCTCAGATGAGAAATCCTGTTGTGAGAATTGCAAATCCCTTTGCAGGCGACGGACACTTTCCTGCATTTCTTGCAGCGAATCAATACCGTCTGGACTGGCCGTCGTTTGAGTTGCAAGAGCGGATTCTGAATCCGGATCCACAACCGACAAAGTAGTTGCAAGTGTTTCTGGTTCGCGGTTCAAGGATTCATCAACGCTGGTCGGCTGAAATGGCGCGTCCAGCAATGCAAGCTGATCCGAAGTGACCATCAATGAGTTTATGTTTTGAGCTGAAATGAACGGAACATAGGTGGGATCAACTGCCTCTTCGGCTTCGAAGCTTTCGGTGAAAGGGTCCTCGAAATCCGGGACTGGCTCGTATGGTTCGGCTTCTACTTCTGTTTCAGTGGTTTCAGTTGTCGATTGGATCATCGAATAATCGAACTCGACAGTCGGTGAATCGGTCGTCGTAGTTTCTTCATCTTGCAGACGATACTCCTGATTGTTCTCGCTTGAGAATTCAACCACAGTATCGGCTGGCTCAGCTTCCACAAAACCTGTTGAATCATCGTCGTCCAGGCTTCCGAATTCTATCACCATGTCTCCCGAAGCAACCACGGCGTCGGTAACATCAGTAGTCACGTACGAGCTACTCGCTTTCGGAGCTGAAACGCTGCCAGTGGCACCGGGAATACTTTGCACATCATTCCAGGCGTCGGTAACAATTTCTTTTGTGATTCGAGTCGCGTTTTGACTTGCAGCCAACACCATGGTGTAGTCGCACAATTGGTTAATAACTCGAGGACATCCGTCGGTGTATTCAAAAATCGAGTCCAGTGCATCGCCTGTGAACAGCGATTCAGCATTGCCGCCACAGCGTTCGATCTGAGTCAAAACGTATTCAATGGTCTCGCTTTTGTTAAGATTGGTCAGATAGCTGCGAACCGCAATTCGTTGATTGAAAGATTCCGATTTCGTTTCGATCAAGTTCCCTTCCAGTGAAGGCGAACCAGCCATGACCAATGAAATCGCTGACCGTCCGTTGCGGGCGAAGTTGGTAATGGCTCGAAATTCGTCCAGCAATTCTGCTGACAATGTATGGGCGTCGTCGACAAGCATCAAAACGCCAGTCTTAATGTCGCCTGACTTCAAATGGTTGATCAGACTCAATCGCAATTCGCCTTCACTCATTTCACGGTAAGGTAAATTGAGTTCGAACAAAATATTCTGCAGCAGATCTTTTCGTTCTGACAAATTACTGCAGAGCAGCTGAACGACCTGGAAATTGACTTCGAATTGCTGCTCCAACATGGCCAGCAACAATGTTTTCCCGGTTCCCGATGGACCGGTAATCACAGAAGGACCTGAAGCACGTTCGACGCATAGCCGTGTCTGCGACAAAGCGTAATGAATCGCTTCTGCAGGAAAATAATTCTGGGCATTGGGCGTCGAAGCAAAAGGTCGCGCCGTGAATCCAAAAATTTGTTCGTACATTGATACGTCCTGTCGTTATCTTAAAACGGCTAGTTGCCGTAATTCATGGTTAAAAAAACAAGTTGGCAATCTTTGACATCCCGTAAAACGGACTCTCAAAAAACGCTGCACGGATTTCGGGTTGGATCAAACATAGGATGGCCACAAGCAACACAAAACCAAACAACGCCACTTCAAAAAAACCAACCACTGAATTGCCCCATGGTTTTGGGCGATCTTCTTTTTCGATTGCGGAAACCAGCTTGGAAACCACTGGCAAGCCAAGTGTATTTTTAACAGCGTCCTCCGTATCGAATCCTTGATTCGCATTTTCCGGTCGATAGTACGTCGCCACAAATGCACCGCCTATCAGCGACACCAATCCAAGCAGAAATACGTGACCGATATTGGGATACCTTCCAGCTGGACGAGTTCGTGGCTCGGATATTCCATTGACCACAAACCGACTTTCAGAAAATTGATTCGTCAGGTTCCGTAATTCGCTTACGTCTTCTCGAAGCTGAACCGCATCCACTTTTAAATGATTTTGAATTTGACCGATACGTGTCTGAATTGAATCCGTGTCGACATTGTTCAACATTTCCAGAATTGATCGGATGGCCGCATTCCCTTCAGGAAGTGAAGCATTGATGATTCTGATCGATTGTTGGGTTTCGCCAGTGGTGGATACATTTAAGGCCCTTAATTGGTCGTTGATCGTTGCGATCGATTGGCCAATCCGCGCCGTTTCCTCCTGGCTGCTTACCGATAATTCATCAAGCTTCTCCTGGAGCGAATTCAACAGGCCAGCAACTTGTTCCCGATCAAAACCTTCCTGGGCAAGCGAATTAGGATTTCCAAAGCTGGCCTCCGGTCGGATCGATTCCACGACTTCATGAATATCGCTTAAATCAGCGTTCAAGTAGTTGACCAGGTTGTGGGTATGGCCCAATTCCTCATGCAATTTTTGTGCTTTGATTTCAATGTTACTCTGGACCAATTCGCACTTGCTATTAAATGTCTGCATTGCGTTTGCCATACGGTCGATGCCGCTCAGGCGATGAGCAACCGCATGAACGATGTTTTTTGTTAACGCCTGTTCTGGTTGTGAGCCATTTCCACTATAGGCAGCTGACAAACGAAATTGCTGACCCGTCTTGTTAGGCGAGATTCGGAAGTTCAATGACTCACGCACATTTTCCAAATCGACATGGGCGACATCAAAATCCTCGCCGTAATTCGATTGCGTCAATGAAGCCGCTATATGACCAACCAGCTTTTCGTCGCTAATCTCTTTGCCAATCGCTTCCTCAAACAACATTTCCGGTTGTTGACTGGAGGCAGAAATATCGACGTACGAAGTTGTCTCGAAATCTTTTAAAAACGCGGATGAGAAGAAACACAAAAAGCAAAACAACGACGCGGCCGTTGTTATAAAAGCAAATTGCTTCTGGCGATGAAAAGCCACATGATAGGGCCTCGTTCGCTTCTCAAAATAGTTTTTTGCTGAACTGCTCATTGCTAAACCGTCGGGTACGAAGTATCCATTGCGCAAAGCGGGCTCTAAAAGGAGCCTTATGCATCCTTGGAAGAATCGACAGTTTCACTTGAAACACTTGAGGCAACTTTAACGGTTTTATCGATAAGAAGGGCAGGAAGGGTAAAGCCAGCAAACGACGTAAGGACTTCGCCTGGCTATTAGCGAGTACGATCGCGAATTAGCGCGTATCGCCACACAACGAGTTACATAGCTAAGACTTTATGCTATGAGTCAGAATTGGAGGCTGAAATCGAATCAGGATTCGAAGCTGATATCGAGTCAGGATTCGAACCTTCTAAAGCAGTACGAAAATGTGCTCGGTTCAGCGGTGAACGCAACGCAACAAGCGTTTCAAAAATTCCCGATTGAACCACTTCGCCACGCTCATTCATCAGCTTGCGACGCCAACAAACTTTCCCAGTCCTGCGGCCGCTGATTTCTCGTGAAACACAACTGGTTTCCACATGGACCGTATCGCCAAAATAGAGCGGACGCTGAAATTCCCAATCACGAACAGCAATGAAAGCCATCGTGTTAACGGCTGGAAAGTAGCTGCCCAAACCCGCAACCCAGGACAGACCAAGCAGCCCGTGAGCCACCGGTTGTCGATAGTGACTTTTCGATGCAAAGTCATAGTCAACGTGCAGTGGGTTAAAATCGCCTGTCATAGTGGCAAAGCTGATTACATCAGCTTCGGTGACAGTACGTCTGGGGCTGACCCAGATTTGCCCGACCTTAATGTCTTCGTAAAAAAGCGGTGAATCCATTCGCTTCGCCTGATGTGATGCGATCATTTTTTTGGATGTCAATAAAAGTCGGGGTGAAAGGATTCGAACCTTCGACCCCCTGCTCCCAAAGCAGGTGCGCTAGCCAGACTGCGCTACACCCCGATATGTTGTAAGTTCTAGTTGTACAGAGACCGAATTTCTTCGATCCCATGCGTCTATCAGTATGATTATGCTAACGGGCACCAGAATTTGATGCAATCGCTATTTTGCTAGCATTTTCTATGCTGCACGCCGGATCTCGCCTTTTCCACTTAACAGTTCGTACATTCGGTCAAATTCGTCCGAATTACTGAACTTCAGCTCAATAGAGCCACGTCCACTGGCGTTCTTCTTGATCCTTACCTTGGTCCCTAAAGCAAGTTTTAACCGCTTTTCAAGCGAATCAAGCTGTTTGTTCCGCTGACGACGCGCCTTAGTCGCAAAATTGGCTGTCGGCAGAGCGTCCTCAGACATGATTCGGTCGCTAACATTGCGCTCGGTATCTCGGACACTCCAGCCTTCAAGGCGAATGCGTTCGCAAAAGTCGATTTGCAGACTTTCATCGCCAAGTGGAAGTAGCGCTCTTGCGTGGCCGGCAGAGATCGATGTGTTATTGATCGATTCCTGGATGACGCGAGGTAGTTCCAACAACCTCATTAGATTAGCGATCGTCGATCGGTCTATCTTCAGGCGCTTCGCCAGGTCCTCTTGCGTACAGCCATGCTCGTCGATGTAGCGTCGGAAAGACATTGCCTTTTCGATTGGGTTCAGATCCTTACGTTGCAAGTTCTCTACGATCGCAAGCTCGGCAACCAGTCGATCATCCGCATGACGAATACGTGCCGGGATGGTTTGCCAGTTGGCTTGAATGGCAGCTCTCAAACGACGTTCACCAGAGATCAATTGATTGCGACCATTGACCTGGCGAACCAGAATAGGCTGAAGTATATCGTGCTCTTTGAGGCTCTCAGCCAGAGAATTTATTTCTGATTCACTGAATTCACGACGCGGTTGAAATGGATTGTCATCAATCTCATAAACGCTTAAATGAACAACATCAGAAGTCGAATCATCGTCGTCAATGGATAGCTCTTGTGACGCCACTGCAACGTTCGAATCAACCTCATCCGCTACTCCAAGCAGCGCTTCTAAACCACGTCCAAGTCTCTTCTTTCTAGTCACGATCTAACACCTCCATGCAAAGTTCAATGTATGCTCTACTGCCACGACAACGCGGCGAATAATCCAGGACGCTACACCCGTGACTGGGCGATTCACTAACGGCAACGTCTCTGGGAATCACGGTATCAAAAACAATCTCTCCAAAAAATTCCCGAACCTGTTCATCTACTTCCTGGGTCAATTCCAACGAGTCATCAAACATGGTCAACAGGATCCCTCCGAATTCCAATTTGCCTTCCTTCCTTCTCATGACATCGCGAATGACTTTGATCATTTGAGTCAAACCTTCCATCGCGAAATACTCGCATTGAATGGGCATCAAGATCTCAGTCGAAGAAGCCAGCGCCGTCTTTGTTAGCGCGCCCAGTGATGGCGGACAATCGACAATCACATAGTCAAAATCTCCCGTGCCATCGACCAGATGTTCCACAACTTGATTCGATTGGGATTCATCGCCGTTTGCCAGCAAATCGACGTCGATAAACGAATGACTGCCAGGCAGTACGCTCAGGTTTGGCTGCTTCGTTGATTGGGCACATTGTTCAATTGGCCGGCGTTCGACAAGCGGGTGACGCTGGACAGCTTTTTGGCCCAGGCCACTTGTTGCGTTGCATTGAGGATCCATGTCAACGAGCAAAACTTTGTGCTCAGCCGCTGCGATACCTGCCGCCAGATTGATGGCGGTCGTTGTCTTTCCAACTCCGCCTTTCTGGTTGGCTACACAAATCGTCCGAGGCACTTTAATGGTCCGCTAGCATTTGGATTAAGAATCGTTTTCAAATGGTAATTAGCAGTTCCCAACAGACGCGAAAATGCCAATCGATTTCGGTTGCCAGCAAAAGGGGTTAGAGCGGAGTGGTTTCACGTGAAACTGGAATGTACATGTGGCTGATGGTGCTAGCAAAATACCCAAGTGGCGGGCTGCGGATCGATGTTCAGCTCAGGGGATGCACGAAGCGGGACTTACTCGTCGCGGGCAGATGGTCAGCGCGGGCAACTACTCAATGCGGGGCCAGAAACAACTAACTCGCAATCCATGTATTGGTCACTACGAGTATGTTTTCAGAATGTAACTGAGCTGCCTGGATACGGACAAATGCGATGGTCATTCATCCACAAAGGGCTTTCATACGTGTAGGGCAAGTATTTGGTGTACGGAAATTGAAGTTCCACGTGAAACTTTCAATTTACGCTTACATACTGATCGTTTCGACTTCTAGTTCCGGAATCGTTTGATCCTTGGATGCGATCTTCGCGATCAGGTCCCGCCCAATGATCTCATGCAAACCAGATTTCAGCTCTGGCCGACCTTCGAATATCTTGTTTAGCGCACCCCGCTCCCAACGAATCATCTCTACACTGCTAGCAGCGATAACATTGGCAACTGCCGGCTCTCCAGTCAGATAGCTCATTTCACAAACGAAATCTCCACGCTCCAGGTTAGCGACGACTCGATCATCCACTTCGACTCGTGTCAGTCCTGACTCGATCAACATCAAGCCTTCCGGATGGCTCAGCTTGTCTACGATGGTCTCGCCGGATTTGAATTGGATCCGATTGGCAACTGACAACAACCGAAGCATTTCCTGCGGTGAACAACTGCGAGCAAATATATCATCGTAAAGATGTTTTTCCCGGTCGCTCATCTTTGGCGGTTGCCGTTGCCTGATGATTACGATGATCCAAAACAAATTGATCGCCACGAAAGCCAGCTGCCAATAAATGCACTCCCATTGAATCACATAATGGCCGTTAACGTACGTGCCCCAAACGTAATACGGTATGATGGCAAACATTGCAGTCACGCAAAAGATACGCAGCCACAACACGTCTTTTAACGAGTAGCAGATCAGGTAGAGAAAGTTTGCCACATTTAAAAACACCACCGCCTGCGTAATTTCAGCCAACATAGCGCCCCTGCCTCACCATTTTCAAAGTGGTTTCCCGATCCAACATGCCCGGTGAATATTGTGTACAATTGTTGCTATATTGCAGCGGGTATTTACTGCAAACAAAACATTTTCTTCAACAATTTTGGAAAGTCGCTAACTGCGAATTTCCGTTTTGTCCTTTACTTTAGACGGTGAAATTGGATGAACTTCAGGTATGCATGCGCGTGCGCGCTTTCGTTTTTGGTGCTGGGATTAGGGGTGATCTCTTACTCGAGTTCAACCTTTGAGATGCCCACTGAAAACGTTGTTTCAGAGCTGCAAGATGTTACTTTCGTTTCCGAGACTGCGACGCCGGTTTCAGACGTCAAAACGTCGAATGAAAATACCGCTGACGAATATGGTAAACCGGCCGAGCTGCCGCGCCCAAGTGACGTCAGCGTCGAAGCATTTGAGCACAAGCTCTATGAGTTTTTGGATTCGCGAAAGTACCAGGATCTTGGTTGGTCAGTAGACAAATCGATGCGCGATACTGGACCGTATATCAAAGGTCGATCCTACGGGACTCATCCAGCGGTCCGAGTTTATTACTCTCCTGAAGTCATCGAGTGGCTCGTTAACAAACGCGTCGGAACCATTCCCGACGGTGCTGTGATTATCAAAGAGCAATACGAAGAACCGGCCGCTCGCCATCACGGCAAATCAGAAGATCAGCTGCGTGATAGCTTAAAATCTTGGACGGTCATGGTGAAGGATTCTGAAGGTTCATACGACGGTTGGTTTTGGTCCAACCCCTTCCCCAGTGGCGACGACCGCACCCCAAAGGTCGCAGACAATCACAAGTACCCATTCTATCATCCTGAATCTGGCTTCGGTCATTATTGCGTTCGCTGTCATGCAGCCACGCAATCTCCCAATATCGAATCGCCATCAAAGAACAATGAATTCACGTTTTCATCGCTGCGAAACATTGAAGGGTTTCCCGGCGAACCGCTGATCTTTCGAGTCGACGATTCATGGCGCGAAGAGGTCCATGAAGAAAAGCTGGCCGAAGCGGAAGTTGATCCGGAAGTCGAAGAACAGATTGAAGCCAGCCTGGCAGAAGTTAGCGTCGATGTTGAAAAGCCACAATCCCATCCAAAGTGTACGGGTACCGGAACGCCAGAACAGTGCGATCTAAAATTCAACAAGTCGTTTACCGAGACCTTCAACCAAATTCCACCACTCAAAAAATCAGACGTTCTTCATATTCCTCCGGTGACCCACGACTGGGTGATTAAAGGTGCGAAGGGCAAACAGGATCTGATCACGTCGAATCAATGTATGAGTTGTCACGCAGGACTCGTTGCTCCGTATGGACCGTCGATGTTTGTCGGCTATGACAAAGATGCAATCAACTACTACGATCCCGGTTGGCACATTTCTCCCTACGGCGAATGGCGGTGGACTCCGATGGGATTGGCAGGACGCGATCCGATTTTCTTTGCCCAACTGGAAAGCGAAATTGAATTGCTCAAGAAGGAATTTTCGACCGAACAAGCAGATTTGATTGGAAAGAATCTGACGGACACCTGTCTACGCTGTCACGGAGCCATGGGCAAGCACCAGTTCGATCAAGACAAAACCAACCCAGACGATAAATTCACGGTCGAACACATGTATCGAACGGCCAAGAAAGACCAACACATTGGATTGGGCGAAGCAAAATACGGTGCCCTGGGTCGCGATGGAATCAGCTGTATGATTTGTCATCGCAGCGTTCCACGGGAACAACCCGATGACGATGACCGACCCTATCTGCAATTTTTTCTGGAAACATCCATCACTGGCAATTTCAAGTTGGGTCCGCCAGACGAAATCTATGGCCCCTTCAAAGATGAAGAAATTTCGCCATACGTGATGGAACACGGAATCGCCGTGAAACCAAAACACAGCGACTACATTCAATCTTCCCGAATGTGCGGAACCTGTCACGCGGTTACATTGCCAGTCGTCGACCATCCATTTGGCGATAAGAAACCAGACGAACATCAACAAGAACTTGTGGACGCACAAAACGTGCCGCTCTTCAAGAAGTTCCACCATCACATCGAACAGGCGACTTACCTGGAATGGCTCAACAGCGAATTTGAAAATGAATTCAACACTGATAATCCAAACGCGAAATCGTGCCAGGATTGCCATATGTCGAGCGATCTTCACGATGACGAAAACGACATCCACCTCGACAAAATCTCGACCAGAATCGCAACGGTCCAGGATAATACTTACCCCGATGCGGAAAATTTGACGGAGCTTGAGAATCTGGAAATCAGGTATCGGGAAGAAGGTTACAAGCGACACAATTTTGTCGGATTGAACGTTTTCCTGATCGAGTTGTTTCGACAATTCGATGAAGTCCTGGGCGTCCGCAAAAACGATTTCATGACCGGGTCTTCAAAGGACATCGAACATGCTGTCAAGAATTTCAAACGGCAAGCGAGAAACGAAGTCGTGGATCTTAAACTGGCAACAAGGCTCAATGGAAACCAGCTTACGGCGGTCGTCGATGTGCAAAACAAAGTCGGCCATCGTTTCCCAAGTGGCGTCGGTTTCCGTCGCGCATTTCTGGAATTGCTGGTTGTTGAGGCTCAAGAAGACGGCAGCGAAAAAATCGTTTGGGCGTCTGGAAGAACCGATGAGAACGGGTTGCTAATCGATTCCGATGACAGCCGTTTGAAGACCGAGTTTTTCGAGCGTGAAACGGCGGGCGGAGCTCAGCTTTACCAACCGCACCATCAGGTCATCAAGACTCAAGATCAAGTCCAGGTATATGAAACTCTGTTGCACACCAGTGCACATGAATTCACGACCAGTTTCATTCGTGGAAGCTACACGATCAAAGATAATCGCTTGCTGCCAAAAGGTTGGAAGGCAGAAGGTCCTGATCCAGCTCTGAGTGGAGCTTACCTGAAAGCGACGCACCCAGGCGAAGCATCAAAGAAAGATCCTCGGTACGTCGACGGCAGCGGCAGCGATGAAGTGACTTACGAAATTGAATTGCCGACGGGAATCGACACCGGAAAACTAGCTGTGCGAGCGACGATGTATTATCAAGCGATTCCGCCTTACTTCCTGAAAGCGTTGTTTGACAACGCTCCAAACGGAAAAGCCACTCAACGATTGCACTACATGATCAGTAACGCAAACGTCAAAGGGACGGAAATCGAAGACTGGAAACTGTTCATCAATTCAACGGAATCCAAGATCGAATAAGAATGATCGCTTACTCGTTCAGCGTCGTTCGAAGTTAACGCGGACGATGCTGATCGATAAGTTTTTTCACACCGTTTGGATCCGGGACGCCAGACACCAGGATTTCAACTCCGCTTTGCCCAGCGCTGGAAATCCCGAGCGTACCGACGTCGAAAATGCGCTGCCCAAACGTTTGATCCAGCTGCACATTGCGAACATCTCGATGCCAAACTTCCGTAACGGATTTTGAGAGAATGCCTTTACGCAAACGAGTTCGATCGTTGGTTACCGTCAGTGTTGTCCCTTTGCATTTCAGCCACCAGGCCAGAAACACAAACAAGCCGACCACGACCAGACAAAGCAGGCACGTCCCGACAAACCCCACCGGATGGTTGCGAAACATCGACGGATTTTCTTCGTAGTAAACAACTTCTTCGTTCGCGTTATTTTTCAGCTCAGCCATTTTCGCTTGAAGCACTTTTCATTACCCGTTATTTGCCGCATCAATGTTCATTCGACGAACATTCAACGATATTGGCAACAACTTGAATTTTTAACATTGTTGGCTGTTGTTGCCTATTGCTCCCAAGGGTTGCCAAGCCAATTTTCGTTTTAAGATCCTTATGGAATTGTTGTGGATTTCTCGGACCAGAATCTTACAATCCTTCTATTATTGACCTCGCAAACAGCTTAAAGGTTCGACATGTATTTGATTTTTGGAATTATCGGAGCAGTCGTTGGTGCGGGGCTCGGTTGGTTCGCTTTTGATTGGCTATTGGGCTATGGAATGTACACCATGATTCTGCCTGGTGCGATGGTCGGAATTGGGGCCGGACTTGCCAGCCGACGAGAATGTTGGAAACTTGGCTTTATCACAGGTGTCGCGGCGCTGGCTCTGGGAATATTCCTTGAATGGAAGTACATGCCCTTAGTGGCGGACGAATCGCTTTCCTATTTCTTACAAAATCTTGTCCAGATCAATCCGATCCATTTGATTATGATTTTCGCCGGTGGATTCGCGGGGTACTATTTCGGTAAAGGCCGTGAAACGTTCGGGACGATCGCTAAGTCGAACGAATCGAAGAAGCCCGGCAACGACGGCCCATAAACATTTACTACCACCGTGTTTTTCTTCCGGTCGTTCTTAAAACTCGATTGCGATATATTGTTGGCTTCGCTAGGTTAAATCGAATCGATAAGTCAATGATCATCAACTTGCAACATTAGAGTTGACCATGAAAAAAATCTATCTGGACTACAACGCCACGACACCGGTTGCCCCCAGTGTTTTCGAAGCGATGCATCCATTCTATTCCGAACACTTTGGCAACCCTTCCAGCTCGCACGCGCTCGGCCGCGCTGCCGCTGAAGCGATCGAAGATGCACGCGGTAAAGTCGCCGGCATGATCAGCTGCAATCCCGAGGAGATTTTGTTTACTTCCGGTGGAACGGAATCCAACAATCTGGCCATCAAGGGTACGATGTTTCAGTCCGGTCGCAACCTGGGTGGTCACATTATTATCTCTTCGATCGAGCATCCAGCGACAACGGCGCCTGCTCGATTTTTGGAACGGCTGGGTTTCGATTTAACCATCGTCGATTGTGATTCCAACGGAGTGGTCGATCCGGATGATGTGCGCAAAGCCATTCGTCCAGATACGGCTCTGGTCAGCATCATGCACAGCAACAACGAAGTTGGCACCGTCCAGCCGATAAAAGAAATCGCCGCAATATGTCGCGAGCGCGATATCAGAACACATACTGATGCTTCCCAATCGTGCGGCAAGATTCCGGTCAATGTAGATTCACTCGAAGTCGACATGCTTACGATCGCGGGTCACAAATTCTACGGGCCCAAAGGTATTGGTGCCCTGTATGTCCGCAACAACATTCCGCTGGAATCTTTTATGCATGGCGCGGGCCATGAAAAAGGATTGAGGGCTGGAACCGAAAACACACCCAGCATCGTTGGACTGGGGGCAGCCGCAAAAATGGCCTGGGGTGCTCTTAGCGAATCACATACCAAGCTTGGCGAACTTCGAGAATCACTGCTAAAAAAATTGCGTTCGGAAATAGATGGATTGATTGTCAACGGTGAGCAAGTCGAACGATTGCCCAACACGCTTAGCATTTCCTTTCCCGGAGTTTCAGGCTTAGACATCTTGAGCCGGTTGCCCGAATTGAGCGCATCAACGGGAGCCGCCTGTCACAGCGACAGCGACGACTCTTCGACGCTGCAAGCGATGGGAATTCCGGACGATGTGATTCGTGGAACGATTCGCTTGAGCGTCGGCTGGTACACCAATCAGGAAGAAATCGAACGAGCTTCAAGTTTGCTGATCGACGCGTGGGAAAACCTGCATCAACCCGCTTGATCAATATCGATCACTCTTCGTCGCCGCGCAATTTTGCTAACACGCTGTAATCTTCGAGCGTGCTTGTATCACCAGCGATATCTTCTTTGCCAGCGGCGATGTCTTTCAATAGCCGACGCATGATTTTGCCGCTGCGAGTTTTTGGCAAAGCGTCCGTAAAACGAATTCCATCTGGCACAGCAAGGGCGCCTATTTCCTTACGCACGTGCAATTTCAATTCTTTCCGCAACTCTTCGTCCGCTTCCCGGCCCTTTACCGTCACGAACACGACGATCGCCTGGCCTTTGATATCGTCAGGCCGACCGACTGCCGCCGCTTCAGTCACCGACTCATGAGACACCATCGCGCTTTCCACTTCGATTGTGCTCAAGCGATGTCCTGACACATTGATCACGTCATCGATGCGACCCATGATCCAATAGTATCCATCGTCGTCGATACGTGCATTGTCTCCGGTCAAATAGTTTCCGGGAAACGTCGACCAATATTGCTCGTGAAATCGCTGATCGTCACCCCAAATCCCTCTCAACATTCCTGGCCACGGCTCAGCAACACACAACATACCGCCCTGGTTCTGGCCGACTGCTTGAAGTGATTCATCAACAATCACCGGAACGATTCCGGGCAAAGGTTTTGTACAGCTGCCCGGTTTAGTCGGAGTCGCTCCGGGCAACGGAGACATCATGATGCCGCCCGTTTCCGTTTGCCACCAAGTATCGACGATCGGACAATTGCCGCCGCCTATTTTTTCGTGGTACCACATCCACGCTTCTGGATTGATGCCTTCACCTACAGTCCCAAGCAATCGCAAGCTGCTGAGATCATGCTTTTCAACATGTTCATCGCCCCATTTCATAAACGCTCGAATTGCAGTTGGAGCGGTATACAAAATCGAAATCTTATGATTCTCAATCAGTTCCCAGAATCGATTTTCAGCTGGATAGTTCGGTGCTCCCTCGAACATCATTACTTTTGCGCCGTTGGCCATCGGTCCGTAGACGATGTAGCTGTGACCCGTGATCCAGCCACAATCGGCCGTACACCAGTAAACATCGTCGTCGCGATGATCAAACACCCACTCAAACGTTTTCTTGGTCCAGACGTTGTATCCAGCGGTTGTATGACGAATCCCTTTTGGCTTTCCCGTTGATCCGCTGGTGTACAAAATGAACAGGGTCGTTTCGCTATCCAGTGGCTCTGCCGGACAATCTTCTGACGCGGCGTCGACCAGATCATGCCACCAATGATCTCTGCCGTCGTTCATCGAACAATCATTGCCAACACGTTTGAGGACAACACAACTTTCCACCGTTGGGGATTTTTCAAGTGCCTGGTCAACCGTTTCTTTGAGCGGAAGAACTTTTCCGCGTCGATGAAGTCCGTCGGAAGTCAGTTGAATTTTTGCTTTCGCATCGTTGTTTCGATCCGCAATCGCTTCGGCAGAAAACCCGGCAAAGATCACTGAATGAATCGCTCCGATGCGCGCACACGCGAGCATCGCAATCGCAAGTTCCGGCGTCATCGGCATGTAGATCGAAACAACATCACCGACACCGCACCCCAGAGACTTCAGTGCGTTTGCGAACTTGCAAACTTCAGTTTTCAATTCGCTGTATGTAAGAGTACGCCGAT
This sequence comes from uncultured Pirellulaceae bacterium, assembly GCA_964405425.1. GTDB lineage: Bacteria > Planctomycetota > Planctomycetia > Pirellulales > Pirellulaceae > Mariniblastus. The sequence continues at coordinate 72,591 of CAYONX010000014.1, forward strand.
CGCCCGGCTCGCCTTCCCAAATGATCGCAACATCGTCGCCCTTGCCCGATTCAATATTTGCATCCAGACAATTGTAGCTGATGTTTGTTTTGCCACCGACAAACCAGGAACAGACATCGCCGTCGCGCGACATGACTTCGTTAAATGGCTCGAACCAGTGCAGTTCTTCTCGAGCGATATCCCCCCAGAACGTTTCCGGATCTGCTTTCGCGCGATCGTACAATTCCTGGTATTGCTGCATCGAACCAATGCGAGCACCAGCCGAAAATTTATCACTTGGCGGAAACTGGCGGTTCTCCACCATGACCGAATCGATTTTTCCTGTTGAAGATTCCGACATGGTCGACTCCTGTTCTGATTTACAAAATTTCGAATTGATTCAAAGCGGATTTTATGGCTGCACAATTGCACTGTCAACGAACTCAGGTTCCAATCCATAACTTCAACAACTTAGCGAAGGGACCAAAGCGTGAATAAAACTGGCGAACTACCGCTCATTCTCGATTGCAGCAATTGTGGAGTATGCTGTTTTCATATGGGCTATCCTGCGTTCATGTTGCCTCGCGCAAAAGCCACTGCGGAAGAAATTGATCAAGCTCCGCATTTGCAGCAACTTCTGGCAAACGGATGGACTCGCCAGGAATTGTTAGACGGCCACCCAGGAGAATCTCATTGGCACAATCTTCCAGAGCCATTGAAGAACGAGTGGAATGAGTTCGTAGCCGGATACAAGAAAACCGAAGAACTCGATGGAAAATGTTTCTGGCTGGACCCGGAAACCAATCTATGCAAACACCACGAATTTCGCCCGAATGTTTGCCGTGACTTCGAAGCCGGGTCGTCTGAATGTCGGCAATGGCGTAGACATTTCAGCATCGACTAACCGCGACTAAATCGCGACTGAACGATCTATTTCTTGTGAAACACGATAGCGAAACATGCGTACACTTTGTCGCCTGTTACCCAGCGCCAAGGATCGGTCACTTTGATCCCGGTCAATTCGTCTCGAACATCCGGATGCTCAAACACCTTGGCCACCATCGGTGGATTCAATCCATGCAGAAAGTTCTTTTCAACAATCGCACTTTGCAAAGTCGCTTCCAAATCGTCCGTATTCAACAATTCAGGCAACGAGTCACTGGAAACGAAATCGGTAAACAGAATACCGGTGCCGCCTTTATTCAGCGAATCAACCAACAAACGAATATGAGAAAGTCTCACTGCTTGCAACACTTCGACAAACCGCTCGTGAGATTCTCCGATACAGCTGGTCGCTTTGTAGAGTAGCTGAGACAACAGACAAGTCGATGCGATGCAATCATAGTGTTTGGGCAGCTCAACATTGCCACGGCCAAGCGACGCCAGAATTTCCTCAAGCAACGACTCGGTTGGTTGTGTTGCGTATTTATCCATCAACGAATCGACACCGGTGACATCGAATCCCGATAACGTTTCAATCGTGGTTTCCCGGCTCACATTTTGCTCTGCCAGTCCATAATCAATATCCGTTTGCGAGATATCCACGAGCGCAATTTCATCGAACTCGTCAAGTAAATGTTTCAAGTCGATATCAAAACAGTACCCCGCACCCAGCACACACAAGCTTCGTGCACTCGACAAACAAATGCTTTTGATAAAGCCTGTGACGATGCCTCGATGGTTCGCGTAGGATTCCCACGGAGTCACAGGTTTATCTGGCCGAAAGTCCGAATCGCCGTCTCCAACAAAATCGTATTTTGTCATCTTCCTTCTCACCAATGACTAAACCTTCAAAACACCCATTTCACGAAATTCAAATATCGAAATAAAAAACGCCGAGTATTTCTACCCGGCGTTTTGCTATTTGAGTTTCAGTGAAACCGTCAGTCGCCTAGCCTTCTTCAGACGGGCTTCCAAACAATGGTCCACTTTGACCGAGGCCACCCTTGAGATCAGCTGACACTTCCGCACCAGCTGCACTCGTTTTGCCAGGTGACTGATCCGTCTCTTCCTTGGCCGCAGCCGCTTCCTGTTCAGGCGTCCAATCAATTCGACGGCGCGACAAGCCAATCTTTCGTTCTTCCGTATCCACACGAAGAACTTTGACTTCCAACTCGTCTCCTACTTTGACCAGGTCTTCAGGATTCTCGACCTTGTCGTCCGACAATTCGGAAATATGCAACAGGCCTTCCAGCCCGTCTTCCAAGCCAACGAAGACGCCAAAGTTCGTAATCTTGGTGACGTTGCCTTTGATAACCTGACCCGGCTGATAGCGACCAGGTATGTCGCCCGACCATGGATCGTCGTTCATCTGCTTGAGACCAAGTGCAATTCTGCGCCGTTCGATATCGACGGCCAGAATCTTACATTCGACATCCTGTCCTTTCTCAAGCATCTCATTGGGATGGCTGATCTTCTTGGTCCATGACATGTCAGAAACATGCAACAAACCATCGATGCCTTCCTCCAATTCAATGAACGCACCGTAATTGGTGAGGTTCCGGACACTACCTTTAACCATCTTGTCGACAGGGTAGTTCGCTTCCACCTTGTCCCAGGGATTGTCCTGAGTTTGCTTCATACCAAGCGACATTTGTTCGCCTGATTTGTCGATTCCCAGAACGGCTACATCGATCTCGTCACCAATCTTGACCAATTCGTTTGGATGATTGACGCGTCGAACCCAGGACATTTCGCTGATGTGAACCAGGCCTTCAATTCCTGCTTCCAACTTCACAAATGCACCATAGTTCATCACGTTGACGACTTCACCAGTATGAACGGTTCCAATTGGATAACGTTCTTCGACGTTGTCCCATGGGTTTGGAAGCATTTGCTTCATACCCAGAGCAATTTTGATCTTCTCGCGATCGATATTCAAAACCTTGATTTCGATCTCTTCATCCATCGAAACTTTTTCAGACGGATGATTGATACGAGTGTGCGACATATCGGTGATATGAAGCAGACCGTCGATTCCGCCAAGGTCAACGAACGCGCCAAAGTCAGCGATGTTTTTCACGACACCTTTGCGAACGTCACCGACTTCCAATTCACTCATCAATTTCTGTTGTGCGTAGCTGCGTTCTTTTTCGATCAGACTACGACGGCTAACGACGATGTTTCGTCGCTGTTCGTCAATCTTCAAAACTTCGCACTGAACGACGCGGCCGATGAATTCGCCGATGTCGCCAGGACGACGGATGTCGACTTGACTTGCTGGCAGAAAGACTGGGACACCAATGTCGACCAGTAAACCACCTTTGATTTTTCTTGTACACGTACCTGTGACGATGTCGTTTTCCTGTACCTTGGAAATAACATCCATCCAGTGAATGATGTGGTCGGCTTTGCGTTTGCTAACTGCGATCAGTCCGTGAGGATCGTCAGCGCGGCCAGATTCGTCTTCGAGGTCCTCGATCAGAACCTTCAACGTTTGGCCAACAGCCGGTTGTTCTTCGTGCAGTTCCCACTCGCTTCGCGGAATACTACCTTCACTTTTGAAACCTACATCAATGACGACAAAGTCGTCGTCTACCCGAACGATTTTTCCTTCGATGATTTCGTTCAGTTCAAATTTGTTTTCTTCGATATCCGTTTCCGGAAAAATGATATCGCCTAAATCGACGTCTTGGGAAAACATCGAATCCAATTGCTGTGCAATATCGTCGTCTTCTAAAGTTCTAATAAGGTTACGATTGACCATGAAGTACTCTTTCGACAGCCAGATTAGAAATCGCGGCCGTCAGATTTTGGTTGCTTCGCCGTTTACGAGGCAAAGACAGTGTAAAAAAATGACGTGGACTACGTGCCTACGCCGTTCAGAATCTGGAGGTTATATCAAAGCATTTTTGCAGGAACAACTTAAAAGCCCGCCAAAATACTCCAATTGCAGTGTTTTTTCGGCTTTCGAACCTTTTCAGTCCATCATTGTCCCCTCTTTTGTCCCACATCGGTGAAATTCGACCTTCAAGGCTCTCAAACTCAGATTGCATTGGGCATCGACTGTAGCCAAAATGGGATAAGCGTTCGTGCTTCGCGGCACGATGTACTACCTACCTCATGTGACAGCCCTTCTACGGCTCGGTTGTGCGTGAGATGCGTTTTAGAAAGGAGGTGAGTCTTGAATTATTTCTGTACTAGCCGAGGTGGCAAAGCCTAATGGCGTCGGCGGATGCCGAACGGCAGCCATCGCATAAGTACGGGACACTTTAGTCCAGAACTTGAGGCCCGCTATGAATCATCGTAGCGGGCTTTTTTTGCGCAATCTCGCACCACCCAATTACCTCACTCTTTCACCACCCAAAAACATCACCATTCCTTCCTTCGATCGCGATTTCTTTCGAATTCCTGGCTCGGTCGACCATCTTTGCCATGCCCGGCCGACTTCATTTCCCAGTCTTTTAACGTCTCAAAAGCCGTTTGCTAGCCAATGGCAAACTTTTCCGGTAATTCCACCTGCAACGATTAAACTCATTGATCGGATTGTGCCGAAGACCTCTGTATAGAACCAAGATTAACTTGCGCCCCTTTTAAAATGTCACGGAGGTCCACCATGCGTCGAATCATCAGTACGGCGCTACTAGTTCTCGCCATCAGCACCAGCACCGGTTGCTTCCTGCCGATCTACGATGCAGATCCAGCAGTAAGAGCTCGACAGCTCATTTTTGCAGCTGAAGATTTGCGTGCATTGCGAAATTCGTGGCATCGATTCTGGTTTACTGACCAACCAGACCACCAAAAACCAATTCGAACACATGGCGGCATTATCTAGGTCCATGAAGGACGCCTGATAACGCTGAAGGTTCGCTCTGGGCCGAAGTGTCACGGATGACACAGACCTGAGTAACCGTTTCATAGTTGCCCAATACCAATACAATTGGGGAGACCCGCTGTTGATGCAATGCACTTCGGCGGGTATTTTTTTTGGTCGTTGCGGATTATATTTCAGCTTGTATTTACAAGCTCCAGCACGACCATCTACTAACCATGAAAGTACTTTCGGGAATCCAACCCACCGGACGTCCACACTGGGGAAATTACTTTGGCGCGATTCGCCAATACATTGATCTTCAGGAACAGGAACAATCGTATTACTTCGTCGCCGATCTTCATGCGCTGACGACGATTCGCGACAAGAAAGTTCTACGCGAAAACACGTTCAATACGGCCTTGGATATGTTGGCCCTGGGACTCGATCCCAACAAAGCCGTTCTCTTTGTCCAATCGGACATCCCGGAAGTCAGTGAATTGTGTTGGATCTTGATTTCCGGCACACCGATGGGTTTGCTCGAACGCTGCGTTGCGTACAAGGAAAAAAAGGAACGCGGGGTCGCGGCAAACGTCGGGCTGTTTACTTATCCAGTTCTACAAGCCGCCGACATCCTTGCCTACGGAAGTGACACCGTTCCCGTTGGTGCAGATCAGACTCAACATATAGAAGTCACACGCGATATTGCAAAATCGTTCAACAGCCAATTCCAGGAAGAAGTCTTTGTGTTGCCCAAGGCGAAAGTACTTGACGACAGCGCCAAAGTACCCGGAACCGACGGCGAAAAAATGTCCAAGAGTTACGATAACTTCATCGAAGTCTTTGAGCCGCCGAAACAAGCAAAGAAAAAGGTAATGCGAATCTCTACCGATTCACGTGCCATGGAAGACGCCAAAGATCCGGACACCGATCATCTTTACCAGTTGTATTCTTTGTTCGCCAGCGAATCCGATCGGGAAAGCATGGCCGCGATGTATCGTGCCGGTGGATTTGGCTACGGCGAAGTAAAGAAAGCGCTCGCTGAGGCGGCAGAAAACTATTTCGCAGACGCCCATCAGCGACGTGCTGAAATGGAAGCCGCTCCCGACAAGGTTTGGGAAATTCTGAACGATGGTGCAGCGACAGCACGAAAAAAAGCAGCGGAAATACTACTACGCGCACAAAAAGCATGTGGTGTAAAATAACCTCATGAACGTTTTTGGAATTGGAACCGATATCGTCGAATGCGAACGTATTGCTTCGATGATCGACAAGCATGACAACCTCTTTATCGATCGGGTCTATACGCCGTCAGAGATTGAATATTGCTCTGGGCGCAAATCATCGGTACAGCATTACGCTGGCCGTTGGGCAGCCAAAGAAGCGATATTGAAATCGCTTGGAACCGGCTGGGCCAAAGGAATTGCGTGGACCGACATCGAAGTCATTAACGAAATGGGTGGACGGCCCAAAGTTCGCATGGGTGGTGGTGCCCGGGAGATTTGCGAGCAAAAAGGTATTACCGATGTTTTGATAAGTATTTCCCACACTGAATCTTACGCGACGGCCTACGCGACCGCGCTGGCTGAATAAGACAGCGCTGACCAAATAACGATCACTTCAGTCCATGATTTTCAACGATTGCGCGAGTTTTGCAGTTTTCCTTTCTCGGACTAGAATATTGCCGACGACTTTAGTCGCAACACGCCACTTTTAGCTAACGATAAAAGCAGCTATTTAGCACCCACATTATTTACCTGGTCTCTATCGATGAACCTCAAATTCAAAATCTCCATCTGCACGCTGATCGCATTCTTCCTTTCAACTTCAGCATTCGTTTGCACTGCCAGCGCTCAATACAACCAAAACCTCTGGAACCATAACAGCGGCCAGCCATTTCCAATTTGGACGATCTACACTCCGCCTTCCGCAATTCCTCTCTATAGATATACGCCCGCCCCTGTTCTTCAACACATGCCGATGATGCCTGCCCCTGTTCAACCAGCGATCATCTACGATCAACCCATGGCCATGCAATTCGAAGCGTCGCAATTTGAACTGCTGCCCATGCAAGCGACACCAGTCGAATCGTTCTCGCTTGCGTCCGAATATCCATTGACACCGACACCCACAGAAAACTTTCAATTCGACCCAAACCAATCGCAATCGCAATCCATCCTCTCGCAGTCCGAGCAATCACAATCCGCTCCATTGCAATCTGTCCAAATGCAATCGGAACAAATACAGGATTCGTACAACATAATTATTGGCGAAATTGTTTCGGATGATAATGCTGCAAACAACACCTGGGTGAATGAGTCGGAACAAACACCGCCTGATCCCTCCGACGATGAACTTCTCTTAGACGATCAACCTTCCCAATCCGATGCTGACACGCTTGCCAGTGACGAGCGGAACCAAATGGAAGCCACCATTTCAAAACTTAAAGAAAGCAACGATGAATTCCGACGCCAGGTTGAAGAACTAGAGTTCGAGATCGCGAACCAACGCGACCAACGCGAAAGCGCTGAAAAGAAGAACGCAGCATCGATGAAGAAGCTCGAAGCAAAAATGAAAGAATCAAAATTGGAAAGCAACGATGAATTCCGACGCCAGATTGAAGCACTAGAGCTCGAGATCGCGAACCAACGCGACCAACGCAAAAGCGCTGAAAAGAAGAACGCAGCATCGATGAAGAAGCTCGAAGCAAAAATGAAAGAATCAAAA
>CAYONX010000015.1:0-72927 GCA_964405425.1 uncultured Pirellulaceae bacterium
ATTTCATGTTGTAACTGTTCCTGAACCGAGTGCAGGTCTTGTTGGCGGAATTGCGGTGTTGCTGACCGTAGTTCGACGTCGACGAACAGCTGCGTAAACTGTTTTAAAATTATGCGACTAATTAATTATCGAAAGGTGTGCAACCGAACTCGATAATCTAAAGTGCAAAAATTGAAGCCGACTGCATTTGTTTGCAGCCGGCTTTTTTTATGTCAATGTTTTTTGTCATTGCAAGTCCCCAGCGAGCGAAGTTTGAAAAGAGGTTGACAGGTAGACAGGATGAGAAGCCGGTTTTGTTATCATGTGCATCCTGTAAATCCTGTCTAAAAAAATCTGCACACGGAATATAAAACGGATCGGAAAAAATGCCAGCCAGTATTCGACAACGTGTACGAGTTGCAGCCGAAGATGTCCTTAAACACGACAAATCGGTTGGCCCGATTGAGTTGCTGCTTCGGATTGGCTTTCTGCAACAATGGCCTGTGAAGCAATGGAAAAATGAACATCCGCATTACGACTCGCTGACGCCCCATATCCAATGCGGTGAGAAAAAACTGCAGCAAACGTATTCCGAGTTTCTCACCTGGGCCAATGAGAATAACCTCGAACCATTCACCGTTGATTATTCCAGTGCGAGTCGAAATGAGGCAAACGCGCTGAAGATTACGCCTGATGATGATTCGGAGCTTGAGGCTTTTTTCAAAACGCATTTTCGATCCTCGCATTTAACCGAAAAGCAAAAGGAGCGAATCGAAAAGAAAAAGAACAAAGCACCAGACCTGGTCGTCTTTCAATTGGTTGGGGATCCTTTTGAATGCAGCGAATGTTCTCAAGTGGTTGAAGCGGGCGAGATGTTCTTTCTTGAAAAGCAGCAGCAACTTTGTTTGCAGTGCGCCGATTTGGATCATTTGGAATTTTTGCCTAGCGGCGATGCAACCCTGACAAGACGCAGCCGCAAACACAGCCCGCTGTCTGCCATTGTGACCCGCTTCAACCGCCGCCGAAAGAGATACGATCGTCAAGGAATTCTGGTGACGTCGGAAGCCATTGAATCAGCTCACGCCCAAAATCAGGACGATGCTGGGCGACGGGCCTTGCTCCGTGAGCGTGCGGCTCGGAAACGTGAACAGCAGGATGTTGAGCTGATTGAGAAAGTCACTGCCTTGATTCTGGCTGACTACCCTGGTTGTACTGAAGCAGAAGCTCAGCAAATTGCGACGCATACCGCTGAACGAGGAAGCGGCCGAGTCGGTCGTTCGGCCGCCGGTCGCCAATTGGATCCGACCGCAATCAAGCTGGCGGTCATTGCCTGGATTCGACACCAGCACACTGCATACGACGAGCTCTTGATGGACGGTGTCCAGCGGCAGTCAGCCCGCAACCAAATTAGCGACACTTTACAAGAAGTTCTCAACCGTTGGCGGCACGACGTTTCGAGCAACGCAAACATTTAGCTTGTTGATCCGCAGTTATTGCCTCAGCCGCATGTTCAAGACTTTCGGGGTCAAAGCAAATGTGACTTACTTGCGTTTGTCTTTATTTCGAGCTTTGAATTTTGCTTTGCGAGCTTCTTTTTTCGCTTCTTTTTTGGCAGACTTCGCTGCGAGAGCGACTTCTAATTCTGCAACTTCCTTTTCAATTTCTTCGGGAGTCTCCAGCGTTATTTTGCCAAATGAACCTTTGCGGAAATCGTTAACGATAATCCTGGAAACTCGTTCGTAATCAACAACGCCACTTTTTCCCAGGCAACCGCGTTTCTGGCCGAGCCGATCAAAGAAGTCGATCATATCGATGGCCGGCGAATCAAGCTTGTAGAAGTCGACGGCAACTTCCGGTCGGTTGTTCAACAGATACGTGACGATAAATGCGGCGACGTCTTCGTATTCCATTGCGGTGTCTTTTACCGATCCGACAGCGGCCAATCGCAAGCCACTTTTCGGATTCACTACATTTGGCCAGAGCATTCCGGGAGTATCGATCAGCGTGATTCCATTTCCGATCACGATTCGTTGTTGTCCTTTGGTGACGGCGGGTTCGTTGCCGGTTTTGGCAACGATGCGCCCGGCAAGAATATTAATCAGTGTAGATTTACCAACATTGGGCACGCCAGCGATCATCGCCAGCAGTGAAGTCTTGTTCTTTTTTTCTTCGGGCAACAATTCAAAAAGCATGCCCGGAATTTCTTTGATTGAAGATTTGCTTTTTGTGGTAATGGCTTTGGCGGCAATTCCGTTTCGTTTATTGTGCCAATCCAGCCAATGTTGTGTCAGTTTCGCATTTGCGAGATCGCTTTTGGCAAGGATCTTCAACGCCGGCGTGTCGCGGCGAAGCTCTCGAATCATCGGATTCTCGCTGCTGTACGGGATTCGAGCGTCCAAAACTTCGATCAACAAATCGACTCTCGGAATGATCGCTTTGACTTCGTTTCGAGCTTTATTCATGTGGCCCGGAAACCATTGGATTTGCATGGATCAACCGATTGTTCTTTTGGGTGGTTTGAGTATCGCTGAATCGCATGGCCGATACGTGTTTTTCGTCGGCTTTTGAGATTCGTTTGCAAAGAGTGTAAACTTACAGGCGATGAAATTAAAGATTTGAACTGACCTGAGAGCTTGCCAAATGAGTCAAAAATATACCCTTTTCAATCGAATGTTTGCTTTTCTGCTGATTGGTTGTTTGTTCTGTAGCGTTGGAATTGGCCAGGAAGAAGAAAAGGAGGAAGACAAGGCTAAGAAAGAAGAGCCTAAAAAAATTGTGACGGTCGACCTGAAATTTAGCCCTTTGTCCGTCTACGAATCGATTGAAGGAGTGTTTGAATCGACGAACACGGGCGAAGTTAAAACGGATTTCGAGAATTGGAGCGATTTGAAAATTTCGGACGTTATCTCTGAGGGGCAAAAGGTTACCAAGGGGCAGATCGTGGTTGCCTTCGATACCGAGTCGCTTGAGAAAGCCGTCAAGGAAGCGGAATTCGCTCTTAAGAATTCGGAATTTGCGCTGCAGGCGGCTGAGTTGGGCGTAAAGGAGATTGAAGCAACTTTCGCGTTGGATGAAGCACTGGCCAATCGCACGTGGAGCAATGCTCAGGAAGACGCCGAGTATTTTCAAAATGTTGAATTGCCGCAGCGGATCAAGGATCTGGAGTACAGCGAAAAAACGGCTGGATACATTCTGGAATATTCAACAGACGAATTGGACCAACTCGAGCAAATGTATACCGAAGATGAGTTGACTGAAGAATCTGAAGAAATTGTATTGAAGCGCGCCCGCCGAAGCGTGGAATCCGCAGGTCGCAGCAAGGATCGTGCTCTGCAAAGAGTTAAGCGTGAGCGTGAAATGACGATGCCACGTGATGTGAAATCCAGAGAAGATTCTTTGAAACGGGCGGAGTTGTCGTACCAGAAATCCGAGGTGACGTTGCCGATCAAAAAAGAAAAGGCCGAACTGGCGCTTGCCAAAGCCAAATTTGATTTCGAAAAGAAACAGGAAGCTCTTGAGGAACTTTATGCGGATCAGAAAAAAATGAACGTCCTGTCACCGATGGACGGCGTGCTCTACTATGGCAAGTGCGTTCGAGGAAAGTGGGTTAATGGAGCTGGTTCTACGAAACGTCGTTTGGAAAAAGATAAAAAGGTGACTGCCAAATCAGTCATCATGACGATCGTCGACCCTGGTCAGATGATCATTCGCGCGAACCTGGACGAATCGAAGCTGGGTTCGTTGTCGACAGGAATGCAGGGAACGGCGATGCTGAAAACGGCTGGAAAACAAAAGATGCCCGTAACTGTCAAATCGGTTGGCAAGATTCCGTTGGACGGTGGGAAATACGATTGTCAGATCGAGATTGGTGAAATGAATAGGGATGCTCAAGTGATGCCTGGGATGGGTTGTAAGCTGAGCTTCCTTGTTCATGAAAGTGAAGAAGCTCTGGTTGCACCGAAAGCGAGTGTGTTTTCAGATGATGGCGGGATCACCCATTATGTATTCGTCGTTGACGGTGAAGAATCTGAAAAAAGAATGGTGCAAGTTGGCCACACCAGCGGTGACAAAGTCGAAATCGTGGAAGGGGTGACGGTCGAAGACAAGATTGCCAAGACCCGACCGAACTAGTTCGCTCGATTAATTCTTCTCAATCAAAACGGAGTTGGTATGAAGTCATCGTATAACTGCATGGTCGTCGGCGTCATGGTGTGCTTGATCTGCCCCTTGGCAAATTCACAAGAACCTGCCCAGAAGCAAATCCAAGAGCCAGCACAGAAGCAAGTTCAGGAACCAGCGAGTGTCGATGCGACCGCGGATATTCCTCGGCCCAGGTTCATGGATGCACCGATGGACTTTAGTCGCGAACCGGAAGTTGCACCGATTGAAGGTCCATCGCCAAGTCAGATTGAACGTTCGATCGAGCGCGGTGTTGAATTCCTGATTCTGTCGCAGAACCCGGATGGCTCGTTCGGATCGCATGTTTCGAAACGCATTGGTGAAATTTATGCACCAATGCCCGGTTCGCATCACGCGTTTCGTGGGGCAACGACTGCTCTTTCGATCTCGGCTTTAATCGAATGCAAAGGCGATGATCCCCAGGCTCGCGCATCCATCATGGCGGCACAGGATTGGATGTTGAAGAATTTTCCGCGCGTTAAACGTGCCCAGGGCGATACGATCTATAACGTTTGGGCCCATGCGTACGGGATTCAAGCACTGGTGCGTTTGAAGAAATTGCCAGACCAGACCGAGGTGGCGCTTGCTGCGATCGATGATTTGATACGGCAACAAATTACAATGCTTGAAAAATACGAATCGATCGATGGTGGTTGGGGTTACTATGATTTCGTTGCCCAAGGGCGAAAGCCGACCGGCAGCAGCATCAGCTTTGTGAACGCAACGGTATTGATCGCTCTGGATGAAGCTGCGGATGTTGGAATTGAGGTGCCAAAGAAAATTGTTGATCGTGCTGTCGCAGCCATTAAACGCCAACAGAAAAAAGACTTTACGTACCTTTATGGCGAATACCTGAAAAACCGGCCGATGTCTGGAATCAATCGACCTGGTGGAAGCCTGGGCCGATCACAAGCTTGTAATTTGGCGTTGCGGTTATGGGGAGACAAAGAGATTACCGACAACGTTTTGAAAGTCTGGCTGTATCGCTTGTATCTTCGCAACGGTTGGTTGGATATTGGTCGCAAGCGGCCGATCCCACATGAAGCCTGGATGCAGGTCGCCGGATACTTTTATTACTACGGTCACTATTATGCAGGGATGTGCATTGATCAATTGCAGCCTGAAGACCGGGACAAGTATCGCAACCTGCTTGCCAAGATTTTGATCAAGCATCAAGAGCCTGATGGATGCTGGTGGGACTACACGCTTTACAATTACTACAAACAATATGGGACGGCGTACGCATTGATGGCGATGCAGAGATGTCTTCCAACGGATGATACGGAAAATGGTGAAGAACAGTAGGTTTGTCCCGGCAAACTGGGCAAGTTTCTGAGGTGCCTGGAAAAAATCTACTTGAAATGACTGGGGTGGAAATGGAATAATGTCTCTACCGCTTTTGGAACTGGCGGTTGGGGATCAGAGTAGTTTGGCAAAACTTGCGCAAGTAGTATGTGTGACTGGTGCGTTCGCGAATAGCCATGGCCAATACCAACTCAAATTTTGTCGGCAAGAAATTTTCGTGTCCCGGGTGTCAGTCAAATCTGAAATTCACCCGAGCTCCGAAAAGTCTTCTTCAGAAATGTCCGAATTGTCGACGTCGTTTGCGTCTGCAGGAAAAGCAGGCTGCTGCCAGCGACGACGAATTGTTGAAGGATGCTATCGATTCGCTTATCGATGCGTCGGAACCAGTAGAAAAGCCTTATAACTATCGACTTGATCCTGCCTTGGATCAGTGCGTTACCGTGCAGCCGAACATCTGGGAATTCGATCAGCCATGGCCTGAGAACGCCGGTGAAATTGTATTGGAGAATTCGGAAGTCGTATGGAACGCTAATGCTCTCGGCGGTTCTCTGGAATCAAGAATATCGTTGATGAACGGGAAGTTTCGGCGAGTAACCGTTTTTCGCACTGGTCAGGTTGAGGAAATCGAAGTTACCGGCCATTGGTATGATGTTCATCCTTATGAACACAAGGTCGGTACTTTGCCGCGAACCGTTGTGCGCGAGCTAAACAAGATGCCGCACGCAAAGAAATTTGCAGCTCGTATAAACACGGTGCAACTCGTTCATCAGCAAGAGCAGCCGATTTACAAGCTGTTTATCGATCTGGCGATTGACACGAAACCGCAGCGACGACGTCGCTAAGATCGAAGTGATTGGGCATTACGCATTGGCGATTGGGCAAACGAACGCATTAGTGATTGCGGCAAACTCCCAATTGACGAGCAATGGTGGCTCGGAGTCTGCGTAATCGCCGTTCTTCAGCCGTCCATTTCGATTTGATGACATCGGTCATTGATTCAATCTTCCGCAGTGACGGCGCATAAATATCCGAATGTTCTTCGAACAAAGTATGTTGGCATGGCAACCAATTTGAATCTGGCGGACAATCAAATTGATAGGGTTGTGAGACAAGGTCGAAATCTAACATTGAATTGCTCTTTGATGAGGAGTTGGATCTACACCGGAAGTATTGCAACAAAAATGAAGATTGTTTGAAGCTTGAGTGGTTGAATTGTTAACTGAGCAAAAAAAAAGAGGCCCCGGCGCCAGCAATTAAGCCAGTTCCGGAGCCATCCTGGTAAAAGACTAAGTCATGTTGTGGGATGAACCGAAGCGATTGGCTTCAAATAACTTCATTTTCGTTGTTTTTCTGAATATCGTTGGTCTCAGTTTCCAAACTTGCGTTTGCTGAACGAAAATTGCACCAGATGAACGTGGGACAATAAAACTTTCTTCGATTTGCTGGCACAAATTCAAAAAATCCACTTTCGATCGAAAATGATTACAGACAGTTTGGTGGACGGCTGAAGTTTAGTATCCTGCCCCTTGCAATTTTTCCACACGATTGAACGAGAATATAAATGAGACTGTTCGAAGGAACTGAATTTGACATTCCTCCTAAATGTGACCGCTGCGGTTTACTTGAATCGGATTGTGAATGTTTGCCAGAGGAAGTAACCAAAGAGCTTCTGCCGCCAGAAAAACAGACGGCAAGTGTACGAACAGAAAAGCGCAAGAAGGGCAAGATAGTCACGGTCATTTCTGGATTGTGTGTCGACGGCAACGACTTACCCGCTTTATTGAAAGATATGAAGAATCGCTGCGGCGCCGGTGGGGCTATTAAAAACGACGCGATCGAGATTCAGGGTGAGCATGTGGAAAGGTTGTGTGATGCACTTAAAGACATTGGGTACAAGGTGAAATCGACTTGAAAAAACGTCCATTTGCTTTTAAAGGGTTTGCCCGCTGATACAATACGGTCGATCTAAACATGCAGGAGATACGCGATGAGTAAGAATATCAACCGAAGAAAATTTGTTTCGATGCTTTCTGCAGGCGCAGCAACGGCCTACGCTGTGTCTGCCATTGGACAGCGACTTGAAGCATCTGATGCAGCGACCAAATCGATCGAGGCCAGTGTTGGCAAGAATGTAAATCACAGCGTTTGCAAATGGTGCTATAGCGGAATCTCAATGGACGATTTGTGTGTCGCCGGTAAAGAATTCGGTTTGCAGTCGATTGAAATTGTCGCGCCAGACCAAATGGAGACGTTAAAAAAACACGATATGACTTGTGCGATGGTTGCTAATCCAACGGCTAAAGCGGCCGACGGAAAGAAAGTTGGTGGCATCGGGCGTTCCTGGAATGAATCGCAATACCATGATGTGCTTGTAGAAGTTTATGAAAAACAGATTCGTGACGCTCACAATGCAGGATTGAAAAACGTAATCTGCTTTTCGGGCAATCGTCGAGGGATGGACGATGAAGTTGGAATGAACAATTGTGCAGAGGGGATAAAAAGATTGATGCCGCTGTGCGAAGAATTAGGCATGACAATCAGTATGGAATTGCTTAACAGTAAAAAGAATCACCCTGATTACATGTGCGACCGTACAACCTGGGGAGTCGAATTGTGCAAGAAGATCGGGAGCGATCAATTCAAATTGCTTTACGATATCTACCACATGCAAATCATGGAAGGCAATGTTATTGCGACTATCAAGAAATACCATTCGTTCATCAGTCACTATCATACCGGTGGCGTTCCGGGTCGCGCGGAAATTGATGATACTCAGGAGCTCTACTACCCTGCGATCGTGAAGGCGATTCTGGAGACCGGCTACACTGGTTACATCGGTCAGGAATTCATCCCTAAGCGAGAGGATAAGCTGGCTTCATTGCAACAGGGTGTTGAAATCTGCGATATCTGAAGCAGATACTTGGAAATCAGCAGGTACTGGCCGCCATGCCAAATTAGTGTAATCTAAGCATCTTGAGAACTGTTTTCTTTTTGGCGGGGGAATTCATGAAACGTTTTCGATGTTTGGTCGTGGCAATCTTAGCGTGCGCAATTGGTTCGCAATTGGCGATCGCCCAGCAGCGTTTTGCGGTTGTGGTTGGCGTAGAGACTTACGATCCATCTTTTTTTAGGAATCTGGATTACGCGAAAGAGGATGCGGACTGTATCGGTTCGGCGCTAACGCGACTGGGGTTTGATGTTTCTTTGATGACCAGCGACGCCAGGTCCACTGCGTTGAAACCCAATACATCCAAAAAGATACTGACGGCTATTCGCAACAAGGCGCGTGGGTTGAGTCCCAGCGACACGCTGATCGTGACTTTGTCGGGTCACGGAATTCAATTTGCGTCGGAGAATGCCGTTGATGGAATCAAGGAGCACTATTTCTGTCCGGAAGATGCAGATCCGAGTGATCCGGATTCGCTAGTCAAATTGAGCGACGTGATGTCGTTGTTCAAACAGAGTAAAGCTGAACGCAAATTGTTGATTGTTGACGCCTGCCGAAACGATGTGCTTTCGAGTGTTGGCGACAAATCTGGCAGTGCAAAATTGCTCGACCTTGGTAGCGTATTTGAAAACGAAAGAACTTCACCTAAAGGAACGTATACGCTTTTCAGTTGTAGTACCGGCGAAAAAAGCTGGGAGCATCCGGAATTGAACCACAGCGTTTTTTCTTATTACGTAATTGACTACTTGAGTGGCAGTGCTCCTCAATCTTTATACGACAATGGGCGAATCAATCTCGATGGACTGATATTTCATTCGCGAACGAAGACCAAAAAGTTTGTGTCCAACGAGTTGGGTGGGAAATCTCAAACTCCTGTTCTGCGAGGCTCGTCAGAATCAGCGTCTTGGGATATTGGCTCGTTGTGGTTTGAGAATTCGATCGGCATGGGTTTTTCAATTATTCCTGCCGGTGAATTCATGATGGGCAGCAAAGACTCGCCGGAAGATATCAAACGAGAGTTTCCTGGAGAGGATGGATCGTCTGACGGTAGCTATCCGCGTCACGGTGTTGAGATTAGCAAGCCGTTTTACATGGGAATTCATGAAGTAACGATTGGTCAATTCCGCCAATTTGCCGAAGACACCGATTATCGAACTTCGGTGGAACGAGGAACGCTTCGCGAGAGTCCAATTTTGCCGACAACCGACGAGGCGGCAACTTCGTGGGATAATTCTGGACACGTCGGTGCATCGGACAACTTTCCAGTGACGATCGTCAGTTGGGAAGATGCTCAGGCGTTTTGCAAGTGGCTGACCAAAAAAGAGGGCCGTACCGTCCGATTGCCGACTCAAGCCGAATGGGAATATGCATGTCGGGCTGGCTCGGATGATCGGTTCTTTTTCGGTGACGACATCGATGAGCTTGCCCGTTTTGCAAACGTTCCAAATCGCGCCCAGTATCATCAATTCGACGTGGTAGTCAGCTGGGATGGAGGCAGTGAAATTGTTTCTATTCTTTGTGCGGCAACGGTTGAATCGATCACTTTCAAGGGTGGAGACGGAACGACGGGTTTGTACCCAACGTACAAATACAACGATGACAACAATATTATCCGCACGATTGTGGTGCAAAACGATTCGGGTTTCGACAATCTGAAATTGAAATCAGATCGCGAGAACATTGTGCTTCCCAAAGGCGAAATGCGGCGATTCGGGCCATCGGCCACCAAGACCCCGTTTGACTTGCAACTTGAGTATTTTACCGAGCAGGAACAGGGTGGAGATCCGAAATGGGAGTACTTGACGACCGACCAGGGCCGACGACTTTCTTTTTATCGCGATGATGGGCGTTGGAAGGGGGACAGCACTTACTATGAACCCAATCTGATCGGCACGAATCGGTTGAACATTATCAACAATGCAGCCAGTGGAGATCTGTTTGTTCGTGCGGCCGGAAAACAGTACAAAATTGGTCCTCAACAGAGAAAGTCTATCGAGTGTGTTAGCGAAAAATACACTAGTTTCATCGAATCCAGTGACGGCTATGTCGGGCAATTGGCCCCGGTCGGCCAATTCGAACCCAATGATTTTGGGCTCTATGATATGCATGGCAATGTCTGGGAATGGTGTCAGGACGGGTATGATCTGGATTATTCGAAGCGACAACGAGTCGACCCGGTTGGTTCAAAGTTTACCGAAACGTACGCGATGCGTGGTGCCTGTTATATATGACGTATTGCACTCCAAAGGGCAGCGGTCCGCTACCCAGCAAAAAAAACAGCTACCGGTAAAAATCTTGGCTTTCGAGTTGTGTACGAAATTGAATAATGCAAATTCCAATTGAAACGCAGTGGCTGATACTAAGAGATCCCACCAAGCGACTGGATTCCGCATTTTAAAAAAGTAGGCCGCTAACAAGCGAAACGCAGTTACGGCAACTTCAGTATCTGCCGGATGTCGTCGGGCAGGTTGCTTGTTGCCGGCCTACAAAAAATCGCAAGGACTCTATTGGATCAGGCGGCCAATAAAAACATTCCGTATTTCCAGATGAAATGGATCGTGGTTGCGACCACAATGTTCCAGCCGATGAAGAACACTCGGATGAAAGATAGAGGATATTTTTCTGGACCAATAAATGAATCAGCAGCAAAGAAGAGGCTGCCGGCAAGCATGAAAAATCCTAAGTAGCCACCGTTGAAATAACTAAATGCAATCATGGCTTCAATTGACATGATTGTTGCAAGCAATCGTTTAGCATTGCGCGAGCCCAACATGATCGCGGTCGACCTTCGTCCGGAACTTTGGTCCTGTTCAATGTCCATGATCTGTCCAAACAAGTGGCTTTGCATAGCGAATAAGGCTCCAAACAGCATGGCAGCCCAATTCAATTGAGGCACGTCGCACAACCAGCTCGCCAATACAAAGACAAGCAAATAGCCTGATTGATTCAATAGATCGATGCCAGCGATCGATTTGAAATTCAGGTTGTTGTACGCAAAGTTCGCGAAAATGAGCCCGGCGAACAGGATTAACATTTTGAAGCCGGCGAGATACCAAAACAGCAAAACAAAAGGAAGCTGAACCATGACGATTAGGGCTGGCAGCATTCGTCGTAATTCCTGGTCCGGGCAAGCTCCAAACAACCAGGAATCCTTTCTCGGATTGTCCTGGTCGGTTTTCCAGTCGCCAATGTCATTCCATCCATACAACAATAGGCTCATCGGAAAACAAACATAGAAAGCTCCCAGCCAGAATTTAAACGAGCCAAACATGTTGATCGTGGCAAAGGGCAGCACGTAAAACCAGACGTGAGTTGGCCAGAATCCTGGTCGCGAAATTTTCAGGATCTCAATTAATCGCCGCATCAAATTAACTTAGGCTCTGTTGTGTCGTGAAGAACATGGCTTTTCGAAGCAATAATTTATCACGACTTGTTCGCCAAAGCCTGAGCTGAGTGGATTATTTCGTCGTTTTCGAGAATTGCTGCAACCATATTTGGTCAGTCAGACAGTTGGACGAAATTTCTAATTCGAAGGGTGGCTCAATTCAATTATCTTGTTGGTGAGATCCTGCAACCGAAAAGGTTTGGACAGGATAAAATCTGGAAGCACCGCATCTGGGCCAGTAGGTTGATCAAGTAATAGCCCGCTACAAATAATTACCGGAGTTGCGATATTCGATTCCCGGATCTTAGTCAGTACCTGCATGCCGTTTAGTTTTGGCATCGTGTAATCCAAAATTATGCAGTCGAGGGAATCTACAATTGCTGGAATTTTTTCGAGGGCATCCATCCCGGAATTTGACTGATGAACTTCGCAACCACGGGATTCGAGCATCATTGACACTGACGTCAACACTGAAGGTTCGTCGTCTACGACCAAAACACTTTTACCAATCAATTCCATTTTGTCGGCCATACTTCTTATCAAAAGCTAATTGAGTGCATTAGTTTAACTAATTAGGCTTGTGGCGTGCCGTTCATTTGTGAACGGAATCTAACATATAACCGAAAATAGTATGGATTTATTAATAACTTATTTGAGCAATTGCTCATTCGTTAATAAAAAACAAAAATTGTGTACCCGAAACACGGGCTCAACTGAGCATTCCTTTGTGAGGCTCAATCCTTTATGGGTTGAGGCACTAGCGGCCGGTGCACGTGACGTGATGAACCGACGGCTAGCGCCTTGTCGCTCAGAAAAATGAAAACAGCACTTGCCTTGTCGCTCAGAAAAACGGGAAGCAACATCTCGATTGAGCGTATTGGCTTGGGCCGTGAATTAATCAATTAATGTCATCGATGACTTCGCCACCAGCGATGCTGCTGAGTTCCACAAGCGTGCGGTGTTCGACAGAATCTGAAATGAAATTTGTACTTCCGTCGGCGATCGCGAAGTTGGCTCCTCCGGGATGGTTGCTGTTGAAGCCATGGGCGTTGCGCAATTCCTGGTTGGCGAGAAAATCGCGTGATTCATTAATTCGATTTGCGCCGACGCTTCGGATAGAGAATAGTTCATCGGGAACAAACCCTTGTGCGCTTTCAGAAAATTGCCCCGTACCACCAAACGTCCAGCCGGCGCGATGCGGCGAAAAGTTACTGCTGGCGATTGTGGTTCGCGATGATTCACCGATCAGGATCGTATTGGAAAGTCCATCTCTAACATCGCCGAATTTGACGCTGCGATTGAATGCATAAATTGGCTGCGAATCGACCGCGGTATTTGCGAAAGGCGAAAAAATCCCGTTCAATCCAATCGGGCCGTGGCCGGTCGCGCTTTCGTAGATGTCGTAATTGTTGCTCGGCGTTGTGATACCAGGTCCGGCGTTGCCAATGTAATGTGAAGTAAATCCGCTGTGGGCTGGAGTATTGGCTCGTTCGGATGATCCTGTGGCAGACAAACACAGTAATACCGGGACGGCGTGGTCAGATGCGATTTGCTGAAAGACATCATTCAACGGTTCGTTGCCGTCAACAGATCGGATTTCATTGTCCAACAGATTGGAAAGGTTTTGTTGTTCAATGTAAGGGAATATCGCAACTTGCCAGCTCTTTCCGATGGTTGCTACGTTGCCATCTTGAATTGTGACTGGTGAGATACCAGGAGGAATCCTGAGCCTGGAAGATTCGTAAGTGTGAACGGCCAATGCAATTTGCCTGTTTTGGTTCAGGCAATCCGCTCGACGCGCCGCTTCTCTGACGGATTGTACCGCTGGAAGCAACATCCCAACAAGAATGCCAATGATGGCGATGACGACTAGTAGTTCGACAAGTGTAAATGCTTTTTGGCCAGTGATACGCATAGCTTCTCTCCAGTGAATAGTTGAGCGGTAAACATGAATTCAATCGCAACGTGAAATTGCGTTCGAATCTGTTTGTCAATTGAGAGTCGACCTTAGACTGCAGCGGATAATATCAGCTGCAATGGCAATGGTATTCAAGTTATCGTCAAAAAGGAAAGAGCTTGTTCGATCTATAGTTGCAGATTGCGTTGTAGAGGTTTGGCAAAACCAAACGGCGCGAAAAACCGCAAAAGCGGCTTTTGCTGGACACTTGTTGAACATTCCACTGATAGTAACGTTTTTTGCGTCGACGTTATTTGCGCGGTGTAATTTGCGCTTTGCCGAAAATCAATGCCGGAACATGGCTTTGCGATGCGTTGATCAAAAATGGTCCGAACTTTTGATCCAGGTGCAAAAGTACGACTGTATTTTCGTCGCTTTGAAATCGAAGCTGCGGCTCAAATTCAGCAGTATAGCGAGCCACTTTCGACAATCGAACTTCGTCGATCTGACCTGCGAATTCACGAGACGGGTTTCCGTATCCATCGGGGTCCGCACCGATATAAAGTGGCAACTGATTTTGAGTGCGAGCGCCACTTGCCGGCAGCGATTGGGTCAGCTTGCCGTTAAGGAACAGTTTTGCTGAAGATCCATCGTAGACTCCGGCAACGTGGGTCCAACTATCCAAAGTGATTTTTTCATCACCCGCTGGACTGACGTAGCTGCCATCGAGATGGACATCGAATTGCGGAAGACCATTGTGCAGAAACAGTGCGTAACCCGAAGACTGAGTGTTACAGACAATGCCTCGGCTGCGATCGTGTTTGGTGGGTCTAATCCATGCTTCGAGAGTAAAAGCACCTTGCGGCAATTCGAAATCACCGAAATTAATTCTCGCTGAGTCGTTTTGGATAGATTTCAGTGGGCGGCGAATGCGTGCAGTTTGCGTACCTCGTAATTCAAGGCAGCCATTTGTTTCCGCGGCAAAGTCGTCGGGCACCTTTAAGCCAAGATCAACCGAAACTGTTGAATCTGGCAGTCGAATTCGGGCGGAAGTGTGCAGGTATTCGATCGACAAGCCGAAGCTGGGCACGTTGAAGTCACTCCAGTCTGCACCAGTTTCCGATCCGGCTGAATTTGATTCTGGTGGGTGGAAGAAATGGAATTGCAAAGCTGCGGACTTACCTGCCGGAATGATTGCGTGCTGATGGTCCGGCACCGCTTGCCAGTTACCGTTAAGATTTGGCGAAAGGGTAACTTCGATCGGATGGATTCCAGGGTTAGTGATGGCGACTGTGTAATCGCCTCGCGCGCCGCCCATCGCATCGATTAAAAGTCGCTCCCCTGCCCTGGTTGGTTGCAAGTCGCGGACCTTTTCTACGTCCAGCAGAAAATCCATCTTGAACGTTTTTGGATCGATGACTGAGCCAACGGGAAGCGTTGCGACCTGAAAATCATTTTCTCGAACGGTGACGATATTGAAGTGATGCAAATAGCCTAACTCAGGAGAATCGAAAGCAATGTGTCCTCCGGTCGCACCGAGTGTGTAGTATTGGATGCCATCTACGGGGCCGGTGAATGTCATGTGATGAATGTGGCCGCCAAAAACTGCGGACACATTTCCTGCCTGCACAAGGCGCTTGTGGACCTCTGGCCAATTGCTGCCGTCATAATTGCGGCCGAGCCAGCGTGGATGGTGCAAGAACACAAAAACCTGTTTGCAGTCTCCTAGTTTTTCAAGTGCTTGTTCCAGGAAATTCAATTGTTCTTCGCTCATGTTTTGCAAACGCGAATCATTGAACCCTTTCTCTCCCGTTTCGCGATCACCTTCGTCGCTGTACAACGCAATGAAACCGTTGGACTTGTGCTTGAAGGAATACCAAAGCGGACCAAAATGTTCTTCGAAACTGGCTTCGTGGTGAATGTTGGGCCGATTGCGATCTCGAAAATCCCAATAGATGTCGTGATTGCCTGCGACGGGAAACCAGTTCATGTTCAGCTTGGACATGATGCCTTTGAATTCGTTCGCTTGTTCCTTCCACTGGTCCGGGCGGTTGTAGCCTTGAATCAAGTCGCCGACTGTCATCACAAAATCTGGATCCATCAAATTGGTGTCTGTCACGGCCTGACGCAGATATTTCAGACCGGACGGATCTCCGCCGGTGCGATCGCCATAAATAGCGAAGTGAAATGCATTATCCTGTACGGGCAACGGCACCGTAATCGGTTTGGTGCGTGTGGTGAATATTTCTCCCCGTAAACGGATGACTTCACGAGGGTTGTCTGGTTGGGTATCATTTGTTTGCGCTTTTACCCGGTTTGGGCAGATGGCGATGAACACGAAAGCAGAAAAAATCGTAAAATGATGCACTGTCTGTCTCCTTGTATTCGCTGTATCTTATTCGCGAAGCGGGAATTTAAACATTACATCGGTTGCTTTCAATCATTAAGGATCTGCCAGGAATTTTAGGTTGCTTGTGAGAAAACACACCAACGGAGTCAAACTGTGGAATGTGATCAAAAAGCGAAATTGAATTCATCGTTAAGAGGTGAGTAATGAAAAACTCGATATGGATATGTTGGATGCTGTTGATGGCAGCAGGATTTTTGGGCTGTGAGGAACCAGCTCCAATTACGAGCAACACGAGCAACGATAGTTCTGCAATGTCCATGCCGATGCCGAAGACTTCGGCCGAAATAGAATTTAAGGACGATGTAGAAAGCAACGTCGATTTCCCCGCTTCGGTCAGTGAATTGGAATTCGTAGACACCGAAGGAAAAAAGATCGCGGTTGCCGATTACCATAACGACCGAAATATTATTTTGGTTTTCACAGAAGGCTTCAACAAAATGTTGTGCCCGTTTTGTAAGACGCAGACTTCACGCTTGATCGCCAACTACGACAAATTCAAAGCATTGGATACTGAGATTCTTGTTGTTTATCCAGGAGCGACAGAGCATCTTGGTGAGTTCATTGAGGCAGCCAAAACGACTGACAAAGAGCAAGTTGACTCAGTGCCTTTTCCGATTGTGCTGGACGAAGATTTCAAGGCAGTAGACTTTTTTGATATTCGTAGCAAGCTGGCGCATCCGGCGACTTACCTTATCGACAAATCGGGAAACGTCGTGTTCGCCTATGTCGGAGCCGATATGACTGCCGACCGCCCTTCGGTTCAAGCAATGTTGGACCGATTGACGGCGGCCAACAAGTAGTTGCGCGTTGTTGCGCGTAAGGACAAGGCATGAGCAGTCTAACCGATTCAAGGCTTGTTGAACTTGCTGTCGAACATCACTTTCTAAACCAGGATTCTGCAGAGAGGCTTGAATCCGAGGCCTTGCAATTGAGTTTGCCAGTGGAGACATTGGCGGTGCGTGCCGGTGTTTTGGCCGGCTGGCAAATCGAAGCAATGAAGATACTGGACCAGCCGGAAGACTTGATTCCCGGTTACCTGGTCAATGGTGTATTGGGTCGAGGCGGATTTGGGAGCGTTTTCCGAGCTACACAGCTGAATATGTCTCGCGATGTTGCGCTCAAGACGATTCCGTTGTACAAGGCTCGCGATCAATCAGCGGCTAAACGGTTTCAACGCGAGGCCCTGATCATTGGCCAGCTACGCCATCCACATATCGTTGCCGCTTATAATTTTGGATTCCACGAAGACAGATTGTTTTTGGCTTTGGAATTGGTGGAAGGCAACGATGTGAGCAAAGTTCTGGATCAGGTTCAGAAATTTGACGAAATCGCTGCGTGGTATATTATCCGCCAAACCGTTTCTGCTTTGGCCTATGCAGCCGAATTAGGTGTTACCCATCGTGATATAAAGCCCGCCAATTTGTTGGTTGCCAAACGGCCAATTGGATATTCGTTGCCTCCTCAAGTGCCGTTCATCAAGGTTTCGGATTTTGGTTTAGCCTGTTTCACGCAAACGCGTGGCGAAGAAGGAATCACTCTTGATAATGCTGGTTTGGGAACTCCAGCTTACGTAGCGCCAGAACAACTGGAAGGCGGAGACGTTGATATCCGCGCTGATATTTATTCGCTTGGAGCGACGGCGGTTCATTTGATAAGTGGATTAACTCCTTATTCAAAACTTTTACCAATGGAGATTGCCAAGAAGAAACTTAGAGGAGAAGAAGATTGGCAAGATGATTTGGGAGATGATTTTACTCAGGCGTCAAAGGATTTGATTCGAAAGATGTCGGCCGTCGATCCAGACGACCGATTTGCCGACCATGAAACATTGCTCAAAACGGTCGATGATCTGTTGTTATCGATGAGCGGGAAAATGGATCTTGACACGCTTAATCTTACCGGGGTTGCTGAGCTTGCCGCCAGCGCGGACACGGTTTCTCAATCCAACCTGGCTCCAAATCAGATCACTCGCGATTCTCGTGAATTTGATGATTTCGAATTGAATATTTCCGGTCGTGAAACCATTACGGATCATGAATCGGCAAATCAGTCCGACCACGAACACCCGGCTGGCAATCGCAATCGCATTGGTGTCAGAATTTTGGCAGCTTCGGCTTTATTAGCGCTGATGCTTGCCGCGTGGTTTTTAGCTCAGGTTTTTTGGACCAGCGAAACCAACCCTTCGGTGCGATTTCAACTCGATGCCAGTTCGACGGTGCGATCATTCAATGGTCTTAGGGTGGACTATTCAAAATTCCGCCTCAGGCAAGGTAAATGGGCGATGGAAGATGATTCAGAAGGAGGGAAGGTTCTTGCCGGCACCAATTGCCGAGTTGAATTTCCCTGTTCGGACGCTCAACGGCAGCCGCTGGAGACCTTTCGTTTTTCGATTGGTGTTGACGTTAGTGAATCGTTAGATGCCAAGATTGAATTGTTACGAGACGGATCGGAATTGTCTGATTTTTATGTCAGTATGAATCCTGAAGGCGTGCAAATCTTTCGGACCGTCAGGGGACGGGACCGCGAACTTACCAAGCGAATGCCTTGGGAGATTGAACCGGGCAGCAATACCGGATATTCACGAATCGCAATCGATCGCCAGCCAGATTTCTGGTTCGTGTATCGGGACTCAAGCCTCGTTGGAAAAGTGCCTTGCCAAGATTTGGAGCCCATTTATGCGTCGGTCGAAGTGGTTGGCAAGACGCTGTTTGAAAGTCCGGAAGTTACAAAGTTGATTGCTGTGGAAACATTGCCAAACAATAATCCGACTTGAGTGGCGTTTTTGCCACTGCAAGACAGGATTTGGTCTCAGACGATTTGATTGTTTGATAGATAGAATCACATCAAACGATGATTTCAAAGCCTTTTCGTTGTTCTCTTTCGACGAAGCTGTTGGCAAGTTTATCATCGCCAAAATTTCGGGCTGCCGGGTCATAGGTAACGGAACGATTCAATCGCAGAGCAATATTGATCGCATGGCAGATATTCAACATCAAATTGTGCGATTTGAGATCTGAGATTGGAGACTGGCGATCGCGAACACAATCAAAAAAGTGCTGCATGTGTGACTTGGGAAGTGATTGACCAAATAATTGGAAATACCAGTCATCGTCGAGAGGGTTTTCTTTGAGTTGTTCAACGGGCTTACCAACAATTTTGCCTCGATTGACAAGGAATCTACCTTTTTCGCCTTCGAACATGATTCCGTTTTCAAAACCAAGATCTTCTTTTGCGTTGTCTCGAACGTACAAGATGTCGCCATCTGCGAACGTCAATTTGGTTTTAAAGGCCGTTGCACAATTGAATCGATCATCCGATTGGGGCATTCCAGTGTCGTCGAATTTTACGGGGTGGGTAACGGATTCCACTTCAATTTTGATTTTGCCGATGTCTTCGTTCAATTTGTTCATCGCAATCAGCGCGATGTCGATATGATGAGCGCCCCAGTCCGTTAATTTTCCGCCAGAATATTCGTAGAACCAACGGTAATATCGATGGGTACGGCTGAATGGATGGCCGGCTCCCCAACCGTTGATATCGACGACTTCACTTGCGCTGCGGTATTTCTGTTGACGCGCCTGACCCTGCCATAGATCCCAATTTAGATTTCGGGGAACCGCTACTTCCGGCAACGCCACTGCTTCTCGTGATCCACCGATAGCGCATGTTACTTTTTTGAGTTTGCCCAAACGGTTTGAGCGGACGATAGCAGCAGCTTTTACAAATTGTTGATTGTATTCTGTCCGCTGTTGTGTGCCGACAAGAACAATCCGTCCCGTTTCGTCCATCACTTTTTCCAATTGCTGCCCTTCACGAATTGTCAGCGTTACTGGTTTTTCACAATACACGTCTTTGCCAGCGCGCATGGCGTCGATAACCTGTTTCGAATGCCAATGATCAGGTGAGCCAATAAATACAACATCAATGTCCTTGTTATCGAGCACGTGCCGATAATCTTCATGGCCAACGACATTGATGGGGCGTTTGAATTTCCGTTGCTTGTCGATCGCGACTTGCATCGCACGTCCCAGTTGAATCATGTCGACGTCGGCGACGGCAATTCCAGGTCCATAATTCATACCGGCGTTGAGAGCGGAGTGATAGCGAATGCCAGTACCAATAAATCCAATTCCGGGCTCTTCATTCACATTGCGGCGACGAAGAAGTGCGTTGCAAGATTTGGCTGAGTTGCCTAGCAATAGCGTTCCGCCGAGTGCGGTGGATTTGATAAATGTTCTGCGATTCATAGTGTGTTGTTTTCGATCTTGGGCTTTGCTGGATTGTGACAGAATCAGGATAAATGCAATCTGAAAAACTTCAACGCATCTGGACAGGATTAGAAATCAACAGTGGTAGTGCCCACGGATTGGGGCGGCAAAAGTCTCTGTAATTTGGAGGCAAAAAAAACGGCGCCAAAGTTTGTGGCTCGGCGTTTGAAGCGACATGCCCACAATTACTAACTGGCAAATACGCATAATCCCGCAATTAAACGCGGGATTTCGAATATTTCTGCCAATTTTCCTGGTTAAATTTAGAATACAGCAATGACATAGTACTTCTCACTATCCCTCCAAAATGAAACACTTGTTTCATGGCTTTCATTATTGTGTCACGCCGAATCCCACTTTCCAGTTTTATGAAGTCTCAAATGTTGAAAAATCGAATTCTGCAGTTGTTTCTCGTTGCCCTGCTTTTCTTCGCCCTCAGTGGTGAAGTCGCAATCAATGCAATGCCCGTCGCTGAGTCTACGGTTCAGGAAACGGCCGTTGAATTGCCTGAAGAATGGATCAAGGATCAATTGGGAGATGGGTTAAGTTTGCGTGAGGAAGTGGCATCGGGCGTGGTAGCCGAGGAATTTACCAAGCAGATTTCGAATGTTGAGTGGCTTGCGCCGATGGCGCCTGTCGCGTTGTCACCATTTTTTGGAATAACTTTGCTTTCAGGTCTGGCATGTTTTGGGCCTGAATGGCTGCCCGATAACGCACTGTTGAGCGCGGGCTCGCCGCTGGCGAATCCGAATTTGTTCTGGGCGTTTTTGGTGCTGACGGTGGTGACTTCGATACCACGATTTTCCAAGGTCAGTAAGCCGGTAGCTCAAGTAGCTGATTTTTTGGAAACCTATTCAGCGATCGTGATCTTGTTGGTTTTGAAAGTGATGTCGATGGAAGCATTTCAGGCCAGTGAGCCAGAGGTTGCGATGGTGGAAGCCGGGATTCTATCGGCCAGCTGGGAAGGCTTGCTGATGATCGCGATGGCGATCAACATCGTTGTGGTCAATTCCGTCAAGTTCTTTTTCGAAATTCTGGTTTGGATAACACCGATTCCGTTTCTGGACGCATGCTTCGAGGCAGCAAACAAGAGTGTATGTGTAGGCTTGATGGCGATTTACGCTTACAGCCCGGTTGCCGCGCTGGTTTTGAATATCTTGATTTTCATCGTGTCTGCATTGGCATTCACATGGATTCGCCGCAGAGAAATTTTCTTTCGAACGATGCTGGTTGACTGGATGGTTCAGAAGTTCAGTAAAACGCCGGCACAGTTGAATGAGCAGTTGGTTGTGTTCCCAAAAAGCAGTGTCGGTTCAATTCCGGCAAGGTCAAAATGTTTGCTCGAAAAGAAAGATGGCCTGTGGCAATTGACTCACCAGCGTATGATTCGAGCTCATCTGGTCGAGAATCTCGACGGCAAAGCTGAACTGGATAAAGGTTGGTGGACCAATTCTGTTGTCTTTGAAGACGGAACACGATTGACGTTTAGCACGAAGTTTGCCGACCAATTGGACGTAGTTTCCGATCAGTTTTCTGTGCCAGTTGCAGAAGTAGTCGAAACTGATTTGCAGGCTGGGCGTCAAATCGAATTTGCTTAGCCTGGAAATTGCATTGGCTACAATGCGAAAACAAAAGCAAAAAGAAAAAGCGAGGAAATGCAAAAACCGGTAAGAGAAAGCATTTCCTCGCTTGCCTTGTTTTAAAACTGCTTTGGGTGTTGAGCAGATTTTGTTAGAATCCATCTCCGCTGGTGAAGCCACCGCTGCGTCGGCGCGGTGTTGAACGTCGTCGACTGGACGAACCACGCGAAGATGATCGTCTTCGACGTTGCGGCGTTGGGAATTTAGGCCAGCTAATGCCGCCGCCACCTCGAGATGAACTGCGGCGGTATACGCTGCGGCGAGCTGAATTTCTTAGTGCTTCGCGCGCCACGTCAAGCATCGTGTGCAAGATTACTTGAGCAGATGGGCTGTTCAGGACATCCGTGGAAGTCTGCTGTGCCCAACTTTCCTGGAATTTTTGACTCTGCCGAATGTGCTTCCAAAGTGATCGAGCGTCTAATGTGTTATTCATATAACGACCGATAAACTTTCCAATTTCGAAGTCGTCCGGAAAAACGCTGCGGTTGGAATCGAAATTGGATGAACGAAATCTTTGCACGATATCGTCCAGGCCTGCCTGTTTATCAGTCAGCGACTTGCGTTTGCCAACGAGCAACAAAATTTCTGGTTGTAAGTCGCCGATGTGATCGTTCAATTCGACGATATCGGACACGATCTTGTCATCTTTTTCTTCGATCGTTTTCTCAGCACGTTCCTGTAAGACGGCCTCTTCCGTTTCCTCCAGATGTTTTCGCATTCGGGTAAGGGCATCATCATAATGCTTATCTTTTGATTCGCGTGAATCGTTCAATTCAGAAATGTACGCTTCGAGTTGCTGGTTTTGATCTTCGATCTGGTTGACCAATTCATCTCTTTTCAACCCAAGTCGATCGCCTTCCTCGATGACGGCCGTTAAACCGACCTCCTGTTCGATTTTGGCTTCCATCGCTTCGATCTGATCCATCAATTCATTGAAGTTCGCCCGACGCCGCTTCAATTCCTCCTGCATCAGTCCTGGAGTGACTTGCATGAAATTGTAGCTTTGCCTGGCATTGGCGAAGTCAATGTAGCGAGCGAGCCAGCGGTCCATACGACGTATCATGCCGCGTGGCTTGTATTCGGAAGTGCCGTATTTTCGGTTGTATAAATACATGAACAGGCGGCTGTTTTCGTACGAAGGCATTTTTTCGGTAGCTTCGGCGTGAACTTGCTCCATTCGTTCTTCATTTTGTGACAGACGATGTTCGGCAAGTGCTGCTTCGTTGGTCAGCGTTTCGTATTCGGGTATCTGCTTCAATCGCTCGGAAACAATCTCCTGCAATTGGTCCCGTTCTTCAGCTTTTTTGTTTAATTGTTCGGTTACTTGATCCGTTTGTTCCTGAGCTTGAAGAATGGTTTGCTGTGCTAAATCGATGGCCGCGATAATTTCTTCTTCGCGCAATTTTTTGCGACGAAAAATCTCTGTCAACTCGCTTCGAACGCCAACAAACGAACGCTCGATCGTTTCCATCGACAAATTGGGCAGATAATGTTTGGCCAGCTCCACAAACTCTTCACTTCGCTGCGAAACCAGTTGATCCATTTTTGAGTCGAAATCGCTAGTCGATTTTTCTAGTTCGTGTAAGTTCTGCCTTGCTTGGGATTGGGCTTGCTGAAGCGCTGCAAAAACCTGCGGCCCCCGGATTACGGCGTTTCGTTCACGTGTGTAATGTCGATTTCTAATTTTGGCTCTTCGCATCTATTCGTTTCTTACTTGTTTTACCAATCTGTAATCTGTCCGCTGCGCTCAATAGGGATGTTGTCTGCGCCCGGCATGATCATCTGGATTTCTAATTCACCACGGTTTTTTTTGCCAAACGCAGTTTCGTTCAAGATCCCGTCTTCTTTTTTGTCTTGTTTGAGCCGGTCGTAAACGGCCTCGGGGACTTTCTCGCCCCAGGTATCAACCGTTTTAAATTTGTCGTTTTCGATATTTTGGATTCGCCGTTTTAGTAGATTTCCATTGCTGTCGCGGGCTTGAACGATCAAATAGAATCCGGAAACCCTTTTCCCAGATTCGTCTTCAAAGTCTCGACGTTTAGCAGATGGTTGGTTTTCGCCAGTTTGAACGGTCAGCGTGAATTCTTCGTTCAACCTGGAATCCATGCTCTTGAGACGTTGGTGCAGCTTGTCCAATCCACCCATTTCGCGATTGGTGAAATATGTGTTGGCTTCCTTTTGAAGCTGCCGGGCATCGGCTTTTACGTTGTCGGATTTTGCGATAGATAGAATCGACTTGATGCGTTTTTCAATCGCTTGGTTAGCGGATTGCAGATCACGGTTTAATCTGTTGGACTGCGAAAATGGGGCAAACGGGGAAAACCAAAAAGCCCAGACGGCAGTCACGACAAACAGCAGGGGCAGCAAGACGCTCAGGATCGCTTTACGTCGAACATACAAATGCGCCATGAACCATTGGAAGCTTTTCTCAGGCTCTTTGTATTCGTGAAGATTGTCATAGTACCAATTGACGGCGGCTTCAATTTGCTCGGGCGTAAGTTCCTCGCCCGTTGTTTCAGCGGTCCGCCGCAGCTTGTCTCTGAGCATTTCCTTGGTCTTATCGAGATTGAATTCTCGTTCGACAAGTTCCTGTTCACGTCGCAGCGTCGACGCCACGTCCATGACCCGCATCACCTCTTCAAGTCCCATTTCAGCTGGCAAAATCGACGTTTTGGCCTCAGCAACCGCTGGATCTGATTTGGGTATGGACGACATTTTGTCAAACCTCGAACTTGGGAAATGTGTTCGCTTGCCGTAGAATCGGCTGACCGAATTGATAAAATTTGAACGGGCAAACATTGTAACCCATTACCATGTCACTGTCTCATCCAATCAAAAATTTTCAGGAGTTATTCTGACATGTCCGAAGCAGCCGCAGTTGAAACTCAACAAGAATCTCAGGGAGCCAACTCTGGTTCGTTGCAAAAATATCTGGATAAAGCAGTCCAGGTGCTCGATAAATTTGGTTTGTCCAAAGGCGAAGACAATTCGGCGGAAATGCTTCGTCTGCTCGATCAAGTTAAGCACGTCGATGAAGCCAAAGTGCTTGCGATCGCTAAAGTGATCGAGCACATGAGCGTGTTTAACAAGATGGTGCGAGAAAACGTCGAGAACATTTCGGTTGGAAATCGTTACCTCGATATTACACAGCAATTCGATTCGATTCGTGAAGATTCGAAGGCGTTGATCAGTCAGTTGGATGACGGAAAGATCAGCTTCGGCGAAAAGATTCAGAATTATTGGATGAACATGCGTCGTGGGACGCCTTCGGATCGATTCGAGGTGATCGCAGAAACTTATCGCAGCGTATCCAAAGACACAAAGGAACAGCTGGATCGTGAAGACGACATCATGGACGGCTACATTGATTTTCGATTCGCGTTAAAAGAATCGGAAGTACTGTCGCGCGATTTGTTGATGAAGCACATGCCGGTTTTGGATGCGGCTCGCGAAGCATTGGCTGCTGCACAAACTAAAGTCGATGAATACAAAGGCACAGATGAAGGCGAAAAATCTCGCTTGGAATTGGCGCGTGATGAAGCTCGGCACAAATTCGAAGAAGAAGATCAGACGTACCAGTTGTTGAAGGATATTGCTGAGAATCTGTCTATTGGTTATGACGTCGGGGAAACCTTGATTGTCAAGCTGAAACAGACTCATGATGTCAAGGACCGCGTTTTCCGTCGCGCAGTTACGTTCTTTACGACCAATGAGCACGTGTTCACCATTCTTGGCACCGTTTACACTTCCCAGCACGGTTTGCACGAAGCGACTCAGGCAACCGAAGCGATGAAGGAAGGCGTGAACAAAGGCCTGGAAGATGTTGCCGAACTTGGTCGGGAACTTGAACGTGCGGCTATTAAGGCTGGCTATGGTTCGACGATTACTGCTGACTCGGTTCAAAAACTGGTCGATGCGATCTCAAGTTTCCAGGTCGAGTCACTGGAAATG
Organism: uncultured Pirellulaceae bacterium; assembly: GCA_964405425.1. Lineage (GTDB taxonomy): Bacteria > Planctomycetota > Planctomycetia > Pirellulales > Pirellulaceae > Mariniblastus. The sequence continues at coordinate 25,962 of CAYONX010000015.1, forward strand.
ATTGCTGAACTTCGCAAAGAGAGTGAAGCGAACACAAAAGAGATTCGCCGCGTCGTTGAAGTTGGTAAGAAGAAGTTTAACGAAACGGTCGCCAGATTTGCTCAAGGCGAATCGGGCGCGTAGGAATCCGAGCCAAACCAGGCTGCAAAGTCTGGTTTTAGTTCGCTTGTCCAGTAAGCCCACATTTTCGCTAAAAAAGCAAAAATAGTGCGCGCTTTGGTTTGCCTGACTATACTGGAGTTTGAGACTACCATCCTTGTTTTATTTGAAGGCTTTGCCGATGCGAATATATGGAATTATTGTGATTGTTTTTGGATTGTTGGCGGGAAGCTTACACGCTGACACCGTTGTCCTGAATCCGATCCAGGACAGTACGATATATCAAGACAACGTCGGGAACAGCAACGGTGGTGGTGAATTTTTCTTTGCCGGACAAAACGGTGGTGCCTCGCCGCGTCGGGGTTTGATTCAGTTTGATTTGTCGGCGATTCCGGCAGGTTCGGTAATTACCGGTGTCACGTTTGATTTGTTCGCATCTCAGGTTTCTTCACCTGACGATGTCGACGTCAGTTTCCATCGACTAACATCTGCATGGGGCGAATCGCCGGATTCTAACCCTGGTGGTGGTGAAGGTGGCGGGACTGCGGCGGCAACGGGTGACGCCACTTGGAACCATACTTTTTTCGATGATCAGCTTTGGACGACGCAAGGCGGGGATTTTATTGCCGACGCCAGTGCGACAACGACTGTTTCGACAACGGGCGCATACAGCTGGTCTGGCGCTGGTTTGATTGATGATGTGCAAGGTTGGTTGGACGGAAGTATTTCCAATTACGGCTGGATCGGAATCGGTGACGAAACGGTGGCGGCAACCGCCAAACGATTTAATAGCCGGACCAACGGCTCGAACGTCCCAACTTTGACGGTTCAATTCAGCGCAATTCCAGAACCCGGATCCGCTTGCCTGGTAAGCGTGTTGACGTTGGGTTTGATAAGCCGAAGGCGCCGATGAACTAGCGCCGACAAATTGGTTCAATAATTCTAAGTACATGGCACCCAAAAGTTGGGTGCCTTTTTTCATGTCATGGTCGTAGCAATTTGGTGGATGGGTTGAGCGTGTAAGCCGAAAATAAATGCGTCAAAGAACGTTGGTTGACCAAATCGTCAGGTCAGTTACTTTTTGAACGTTCATAAATTATCATCTTTGTTGGTTATTTGCTTTTTAAGATAAAACGAAGATGCCAATGCAATCTTACAGTTCCGAAATTGATCGAGTGGTCAACGAACTCAAGTCGGCCACGAACGTTTTTGTAATTACCGGTGCGGGGATGTCGGCGGATTCAGGCTTACCGACGTACCGCGGTGTTGGCGGTCTGTACGAAAACAAAGATACTGAAGACGGAATGCCGATCGAACAGGCTTTGTCTGGGCCGATGTTCCGCAGCAATCCAAAAGTGACCTGGAAGTATCTAGGGCAAATCGAGGAAAGTACCCGCGGTGCCAAATTCAATCGCGGCCATGAAGTGCTGGCCGAAATGGAAAAGCATTTCGAACGCTTCTGGATTTTGACTCAGAATATTGACGGATTCCATACTGCAGCCGGTTCGGAGAACGTCATCGAAATCCATGGCAACATGCATCGGCTTCAATGTTTGGGATGTAAGTTTGAAATCGCGCGGGAAAATTTCGAGGGCCTTTCGATCCCACCGATGTGCCCGAAATGTGAGGAAATGATGCGGCCGATGGTTGTGTTGTTTGAAGAAGCATTGCCAACGGAAGCGATCGAGATTCTGGATCGCGAGATGCGAACGGTGTATGACGTGGTGATTTCGATTGGAACGTCCAGTTATTTTCCTTACATCGTCCAACCAGTTGTATACGCGAAACAAACGGGCGTCTTTACGGTTGAAATTAATCCTGCGGAAACAACGTTGTCAGACGTCGTGGACGTGAAGCTTTCGTTGGGTGCTGCGGAGGTGCTGGATGAGATTTGGAAGAAGATGAGTTAGCAAGCAGGGTTACCGAAAGTCGAAAACAGCTTTCAAGCAACTGTCTTTGCGATTTGAAAAAACATCGTAGGCTTCTACACAATCGTCAGCGGCATAATGATGGGTGACAAATGAGTCAATGTTGAATTCTCCGTTTGCAACTCGGTCGGTCAATTTACTCATGTAATATCGTGCCGGGCAGCGACCCGTTTTGTAGGTCAAATTTTTGTCATACGCATCGACTGGGCTAAAGGCGAAATTGGGCGTACAGTGACAGCCGATGACCGACATGATGCCTCCAGGCCGAATCAATTTGTAGGCTAACTCCTGTGCTGCAGGAATTCCGACCAGCTCCATCACTCCGTCTACTCCCCGGCCGTGCGTTCGTTGCAAAATTTCTGCCACGGCAGCATCGCTGGAATCGAAAGCTATCGCCCCCAAGGATTCGGCCTGCTGTCGCCGCGTGACAACTGGATCCAACGCAAAAATCTGTTCAGCTCCCATCGATTTGGCGGCAACGATACAAAGCAATCCGACGGTACCACAACCGACGACGGCATATGTGCCGCTTGGTTTAACGTCTGCCATTTCCGCACAATAAAAACCTGTGCTGAAGTTGTCTCCCAAAAGCAGAGCGGCAACGTCGCTTAAGCTATCCGGTTTTTTCATTAGCGTGCCGTCAGCAAGTGGCACACGGACGAATTCACTTTGACACCCATTCAATCCAGTGCCATTTTGCAGCCAGCCGAAAAGTTGCCCCGCGACGCAGCGCGACGGCAAGTGGTTTTGGCAGTAATAGCAATTCCCACAGTTCGTTGAAAAGGGAGCGTAAACGTGATCGCCAACCTTGAAATCGCTAACTTCTTTCCCAGCAGCTACGATTTCTCCAACGACTTCATGCCCCATTACGGTGTCGATATCCAAACCCGTTTCGCGGCCAAAAAACGGGTGTAGATCACTGCCGCAAAGGCCCGCCAAAGATGTTTTGATGATAACGTCTGATGGATCGACGATTTGTGGATCCGGTAAATCTATGCATTCGACTTTGCCGATATCTTTGAAACATACTGATTTCATGGTGCTGAGAAACCTAGCCGGCGGAATTAGCCGTCTCGCCGCCAATCATTTCGCGGAATTGCCCGAAAAGATACTGGCTGTCGTGTGGTCCGGCTGAAGCTTCCGGGTGGTATTGAACGCTGAACGCGGGGAATTCTCGATGGCGGAGACCAGCGATTGTGTTATCGTTCAAATTCCGATGAGTCACGATCAATTCGTCTGGCAGATCGTCATCGCTGACCGCAAAGCCGTGGTTCTGAGACGTGATTTCTACCTGCTTAGTTTCTTCGTTCATGACGGGTTGGTTGGCACCACGGTGGCCAAATTTCATCTTGAAGGTTTTTGCTCCGCACGCCAGTGCAAACAGTTGATGGCCCAGGCAGATGCCAAAGACAGGAACTTTCCCCAGTAAATCTGCTATCGTCTTGATCGCATAGCTCAATGGTTCTGGATCGCCAGGGCCGTTGGACAAAAAGACTCCGGCAGGAGAAAGTTTGAGGACTTCTTCAGCAGTCGCGGTGCCGGGCAGCACCGTCACTTTAAAACCTTGTGAATACAAATGGCGAGCGATATTCCATTTCATGCCAAAGTCCAATGCGACGATGTGTGCGCGATTTTCGGTTTCGGCATTGGAAACAGCACCACGCATGTCCCACCAATTGCTTAACGTCGAGTCCCAGTCGAAGGTTCCTTCTGGTAACACTTTTTTCACCATGTCTTGCCCGACCAGGCTTTCACTGTCCTTGGCCATTTGAATCAGCTTTTCGTCGTCCAGGACTTCGGTTGAAATAGCACCTTTCATGGCGCCCAAGCTGCGAATTCGGCGAACCAGCGCTCGGGTGTCGATATTGGCAATCCCGATTACGTTGTGACGCTGCAAATAATCCGACAGTGTGCCAGAAGAGCGGAAATTACTTGCAATTGGACTTAAGTTTCGAACGACAAACCCAGACAGATACGGTTTTTTGCTTTCAACATCTTCTTCGTTGACTCCGTAGTTTCCAATTTCCGGGTAGGTCATGGTAACAATTTGGCCACAGTAGCTAGGGTCAGTAACAATTTCCTGGTACCCCGTCATAGAGGTATTGAAGACGACTTCACCGAATGTTGTTCCTGAAGCGCCAAAAGAATTCCCAACAAAAACAGAACCGTCTTCCAAGGCAAGTTTGGCCGTGTTGTCTTGAGTCAAAGTATTCCCGATCAAATATTTGTAACCAAAATTTCGTTAATCTGGTCGCGATTTTGGGTCGCGAAGTCCACGCCGATGGACTTTTACAGTTATAGGAGATGGTACCGTATTCTTCTGCCATTTAAAGATGCCGTCACATCGCGTCGATGCCTAACAATGGCTGTGGGTCTCCAAACTAGGATTTATCCGTGTTTGGACAGCCAATTACCGAAGGGTTCCTGTAGCGGCGAGCGGGAACCCTTCTTTTTTGCGCTTAAAAACGGGCACTTGCCCCATTGGTTTACCCAAACGTAATTTCTTTACTTATCGACAGCCTTAGCCCTATTCAGAGCTTCCTAGTGCCTGGCTTTGGGCACCGCAACGAAAAAAGCCGCGTATCGAATAAAATACGCGGCTTGATGTGTGATTGGCTGGACTAGTGGTTCGTTTAGATTGAAAAAATTAGGATGAAAGCTTGTAGCCGGAGTCGCCAGACGTCGGTATTTGTTGAACGACCTGAATTCTGGCGAATCCAGTTAGGGTAAAATTCAATCTAGTTGTCGTCGCGAGAAGGACGTTCGCCTCGGCCACGGCCTCCTCTATCGCCACGGCCTCCTCTATCGCCACGTCCGCCTCTTTCACCACGGCTTCCTCTTTCGCCACGGCTTCGACCGCCTTCAGTTCGATCTGCTCCACCAGGCCCTCGCGCATTGTTTGCGAATTCGAATTTATCGCCCATCATTTCTTCGAATTCTTTACGTTGAGATGAATCGAGTTCCGCCAATAATTCTTCTTGCATTTTTTCGCGCAGCTTCGTGATTTTTTCGGTGAGCTCTTTTTGAAGCTTTTCTGCTTTTTCACGAATTTTCTCTTTTTGCTCGTCGGTGATATTCAATTTTTCAGCAATGGGTCCGTTTAACAGTGCATTGCTGCCACCGCGGGCTAACATCTGATTAGAGATTTGTTGCAGGCGTTCGACCTGGAATGGGAGCAGGATTTCGGAAAGTTGCTTCTCGGAATTTTCTTCACGTTCCTTTCGTATTTCCAACATTCGTTCGCGTCGCTCTTCCGGCGACAGGTTTTCTAATTCTTCACGTAATTTTTCACGATCGATGCCGCCGCGGTTTTGTCTGAGATCGCTCAGCGAAGCAAGCTGTTCATCGGTCAGTTCAAGTTCTTTGCGAACGTCATCACGACGCAGCAGTTGCGTGGTTGGTGCAGAGTTACGTCGTGCAATTCCCTGTCCGCCAACTGCATTGCGATTACCACCGCCACCGGCTCGTCCTTGGGCCATAAGATCAGTTGAACACAGAATCATCGCCAGACAGGCGATGGTTATGGCTAAAAAAATGCGGCGATTATATTTCATCGTTGTCTCCGAAGAATATTATTTTGGTAAAATCATTTCCAGTTAATTTGTACGTTCTATACCCTGTTCACGCAAAACGGCCTAGTTCAAGACACCAGATTGCGGACTTAGGATTGGACACAGTGCCGCAATCCAGAATCATCAACAATCTTGGCCGAATCAGCAGCCCGAAACAAGGCTTGGAGCCCGTTATGCAAGACCCCGAAGTTAAACTACCCGATTTCGCCAACGTTCTGGCCATTGCCGCGTTTTTTCTGCCATTATTTTCTGCCGGCTCGCTGGCAGTAGGGCAATCAAATGCCGGGATCTGGCTCGGGACGGCGGGTAATCGAATTGGGATGGATAAGGGGATTTACTTCGCAAAGTTATCCGATAACGAGAAGTCGATTTCTCGTCCACGTTTGGTTCACAAGTTGGAAAACGCTGGGTGGGTGGCCAGTTCGCCGTCAACGATGATGTACGCGACTGGCAAAATCGATGGCAAACACGTTGTTGTATCCTTTGACGGAAGTGACCAATCGAAACCGATCCAGCACCAGGAAATTGGCGATGGTGGATCCTGCTTCATAACAACTGACAAGACGGGGCGAATTCTCATGAGTGCCCAATACGGAGGTGGTTCGATCGCCGTATTCCCGATTGATGAAGATGGGCACCTTGGACCACGCAGCCAATTGTTTGAACACGAAGGCGGTTCGAGGATTGTTGGCAAACGCCAGAATTCGCCGCACCCGCATTACGTTGCCGTTAGTCCCGACAATCGATTTGCATTCGTTCCGGACCTTGGTTTGGACCAATTGATCGCTTATCGGATCGATGTCGAAAATCAGAAACTTGAATCGGCAGGTTCCGTCGACGTTGAACCTGGTGGCGGACCGCGGCACATGAAATTTCACCCCAGCGGCAAATTTGCTTTTGTGTTGAATGAGTTTTCGCTTGCGGTCACAACGTTTTCTTACGACGCTGCAAGTGGTGCGATGACGAAACTGCACACCGTCGAAGCCTTGAATGATGCCGAAAAAAAACAAAACTCCTTCAACAGTGCCTCAGAAATTCGAATTCACAACAGCGGCAAGATGGTTGTCACCGCCAATCGCGGCCATGATTCGTTAAGCGTATTTACATTTGATGCTGCATCCAAAAATCTGACTCGTGTTCAAGTTGAGCCGATTCGGGGAAGTTGGCCACGTAATTTTAACTTTATCGCCAATGGGAAGTTGTTGATCGCCGCGGGTAGTGATTCGAATTCGTTAACTTTGTTCTCCGTCGATTCCAGTTCAAACCGTTTGAAGTATCTTCAGCACAAATCGGTACTCGTGCCCGCGCCCATTTGCGTCTGTGTGGTCGAATGACATTCGCCACCGACCGATAGAAAAAAAGGATCCCGAAGGATCCTTAACGTTTAGCGTTTGGCGTTTTGGCTCGACGCTCAACCGTGTCGTTGGTTAAAGTTGCTCAACGACTTGACGCATAACATCGATCGCTTTGATGTACTCATCGACGATGATATGTTCGTTTGGCGTGTGGTCCAGCGAACTGTCTCCGGGGCCATAGGCAACGATCGGGCAGTTCCATTTTGGACCGACAACGTTCATGTCGCAGGTTCCTGTCTTGACCTTGAACTTGGGCTGCTGGTCTTGTTGACGCAGGACTTTGTTGAAAGTTCGAGCCAGTTCGTTGCTGCGCCCGCTGCGATAGGCGACTTCGTAACCATAGGCACGAACGTAAGCTTCGTCATCAATGCTGTGAATCCAGTGAGTAAATGTTTCGCAATCAAATCCTACGGGCAGACGAATCGAGGCGTGAAGCTTGACGCGGTCCTGCAATCCGTCTGAATAGAAATTGAAGTCTCGAATGGCGGGGATCAATTGATCGAACAGCTTTTCACGCCCATCATTAAATTCGTTGACATAGTTTTTGATCGTATTCCAAAACTCGATCGCGTGTTCGGGAACATCACTTTGCAGTCCAGACGCGTGTCCCATCGGGCGTTCGAGCAAGTAGTTGATCTGAATGATGCCCTTGTAGCCGATTGTAACGCCGTCCCAGCCAGACGGTTCACCGATGACACAAAAGTCCGGAGCGTATTGTTCAGCGGCGAAACGCGCGCCTTTGCTCGTCGAAGATTCTTCCTCAACCGCCCCGATCACAGTAATTTGAGTACCGGGACGCAAGTTCGCGCTGGCCGTTGCAGCAACAAATGTCGCCAATGGTCCTTTTGCATCCACGCTGCCTCGCCCATAAAGTTTTCCATCTTCAAATCGAACATCGATTTCACCCTTGACCGTATCCATATGCCCCAGCAACACAATATGCCGGTCGATTTTGCCGTCAGCATTGGGATTGAGTCGCATTCCGACCGCGTTGCCAGCCTGATCGACAAACGATTTGTTGAAGCCGATTTCCTGCATCGTTGAAACGATATAGCCCGCAGCGTTTTCTTCTTTGCCGCTGTAACTTTGGATCGCAACGAGATCGCGCAAAAAGCTGACGCTGTCGAATTCGACTTCCGTGTTCATGGTGTTTTCCAGAACTGAACTCATGATTGGTTTTCCTTTGCTATGCGGTTTGCATATCCTGTATTTGTTGGACACAATTGGAAAAACATTCCACAACTGCGTCGATTTGTTCGGTGGTTACGTTTAGCGGTGGCAGAAAGCGGACAACGGTTGGCCCGGCGTTAAGCACCAGAAACCCGGCTTCCATCATTTTGCCAAGGATCGGAGCAACTCGGGATTTCATTTCAACACCGATCATCAATCCGATGCCGCGGACTTCCCGAATTTCAGATGACTCGATTTGGCGAAGCCGATCGATGAAATACGCACCGGCAGTCGCAGAGTTCGCGATCAAATCTTCGTCATGCAATATTTCCAGATTTGCAAGCGCTGCAGCACAAGCCAAAGGATTTCCGCCAAAGGTACTGCCGTGCAGGCCAGGCTTGAGCTGGCCGACTGAGTCGCCAATGCCGATTGCGCCCATTGGAACTCCGCCAGCGATGGCTTTGCCCAACGCCAGTAAGTCCGGTTTTGCATCGAAATGCTCACAGGCAAACATTTTGCCGGTTCGTCCGAATCCCGTTTGGACTTCGTCGATGATCAGCTTCGCTCCATTATCGTCACAAATTTTTCTTGCAGCGGTAACGAAATCCTGTTTGGCAGCACGCACGCCGCCTTCGCCTTGTACAAGTTCGATGATAACCGCCGCGGTTTGGTCGTTAACCGCGCTCGCCAGTTTGTCGACATTGTTATAGGGGACGTGGGTGAAGGTTGGCGTTAATGCCGCGAACGGCTCACGATATTTCTTGTTGTGGGTGGCAGCCAACGACCCAATCGTACGTCCGTGAAAGCCTCGCATGGTGGCGACAAAATTGGATCTGCCAGTGGCGTAATGTGCGAACTTGATGCAGCCTTCTACCGCTTCGGTGCCGGAGTTGCACAGAAAGAATCGGTTGATGCCATCGGGGGTTACACTGGCCAGTTGCGATAGTAGTTGAGCGCGTTGATCGTTGTAGCCAAGTTCGGGAGCCGTCATCAAGGTCGCCGCTTGCTGCTGGATTGCGGTGACCAGTTTCGGATGGCAATGACCGAGGTTGGCAACAGAGATTCCGGTCCCGAAATCGAGATACTTCCGGCCTTCGTTGTCCCACAACGTTGTCCCCTGCCCTTTGACAAAACAATATTCTCGTTTGCCGTAAACGCCGCTTGTGAATTGATTTTCGATTTGGATGTGGTCAGTCATGGCGTGTTCCCTGCGGTGACGCTTGAGCCGGCGGTGATTACGGTGCCATTTCCGGCAAGGGCGAATTGAATTGGGTTTTCGACGCGGGCGTCGCCAAGGATAACACGACCGACGCCGCCTTCGATCGCTTCTTTGCTGCCTAAGAGCTTGATTCGCATTCGTCCTTGAGCATGAGTTTGAGCAACGTCTTCGATTTCGTCGATCGTAACGGACTTGAGCAAGCTGGATTCATTTGGAAAGTCGGTAAGGACTCCGGGGATATTCGAAAGGATGATTAAGTCGGTCGCGGAAAGTGCTTTGGCTGTTTCGGCTGCAGCTCGATCACCATCTACATTGATCGCTTCGCCTTCGTCGCTGATCGCTGGCGGTGTCAGCACGGGCAAATAGCCACCGTCGAGCAGCATGTTCAATAGGCCCGTGTTGATTTCCTGGACCCGGCCGGTGTAGTTATTGCGTATGACTCGTTTCTTGCCATTTTCGTCGACTGCATGAATCGCTTTCTTTCGCTTGCCTCGCCACATGCCGCCGTCGATGCCAGAAAGCCCAACCGCATTGACGCCGAGTGCCTGCAATTGTTCGACAATCATTTTGTTCATTTGACCGCAGTAAACCATCTTGAAGATTTCCAGGGTCTTTTTGTCGGACATGCGGCTGGTGTAGCCCGATGGCGACGTTAAAAATTGAGGAGGATGGCCCAGTGCTGTTGCGACTTCGTTGGTTTGGCTGGAGCCACCATGGACCAGAATCAAGCGCTGACCGTCGCGGATCAGTTCGGCGATGTCACGACATACCGCTGGGTAATCGATCCCTTCGCTGCCTCCGACTTTTACTACGATTAATTGTTCAGACATTTTGGATGTGAATTCAAGTTAGTGAGAAATGTATGCGTACAGAATGCTCATGTTGTTGAGCGGGATGATTCGAATTGACGTCTTGGTTAGAAGCTTTGATCAGTATTTGATCAAGCTGAAGACGTCGTGATGTTTTAACTTGTCGGCCCCGTTAAGGAATCCAAGTTCGATCAGGAATGCACAGGCGACGATGTTGGCTTCGCACTGTTCAATCATTTTGCAGCACGCTTCTACCGTGCCACCGGTCGCAAGCAAATCGTCAACGACCAGAACGTTTTGACCAGCGTCGATACCATCGATATGCATTTCCAACGTATCGGTACCGTATTCCAGTTCATAACTGTAAGAACGCTTCTTGTATGGCAATTTGCCGGGCTTGCGAATGGGAACCATTCCAATGCCAAGTTCGATTGCGAGCGGAGCGGCGAATAAAAATCCGCGAGCTTCTGCAGCTGCAATCACATCAATGTCTTTGCCCCGAAATTCGTCCGCCATTTTTTGAATCGTAGCCTTTAGGGCTTCACCGCTGGCTAACAACGGAGTGATATCCTTAAAGACGATTCCTGGCTTGGGGAAATCAGGAATATCCCTAATGAAATCTTCGATGTTTATATCCGTCATTTGACTCATGCGAGTACGTTTCAAAAAAACTGTGCGTTTGGCCGTAATCAGCCATTCAAGACGACAATAATATAAACACTTACGGCCTGATTCAAAGTAGAAATCTTGGCGAAAATGCGCCGTTATGATTCATAATGTGCGCTGAATGTTCGCTGTTAGGCTCAGTCTGAGGATTTTGACGAATAGGTTCTTAGCTTGTCGGGCGCATTGGACGGAGCGTAGGCGAATTCAGAAATCGACCACTCGCCCTTAATCTTCTTGAATTTCAAACTGACGGCCAAAGCTCCAGTGTAAGGAAGACTACGACTTGTATAGGTGCCGGACCCAAATACCGAGAACGCAACGTTTGCTGCTGTGGCCGATCTATCATCGGGCAACAATTCGACATTGCGAAATCCAATAACGCTACAGCTGTCGACGTGAAACAATTTTTTCTCACGATGAATCCGGTCCTTTAGAACGGGCAATTCATCGCTGATAAAGGATGCTACCCCATCGGCATCATTTTTCCGCACTGCATCAGCCATCTGATAGACGGAATTCACTAGAAATTCGCGATCGGTAACTACTTGCGACTCAATGACAACCGCTCCGATCAACAATAAGCCACATGCCAATGCAATCAGCAGCGGTGTCATTCGCTGGGTAATAAACCAGGTGACGCCGAAAATTGCGATGACAAGGATTCCCCAAAGCACAGGCCAGGTAACGTCTTCAGTAAGCCACAAAGGTAGATTGGCTGGATTCATGCAGTCTCCACAGTTCAGTTAATTGCCAACGCAATTATAGAATTTGAATTGCGACGTCAAAAAAACGGTATGGTTTGAAACAAAAAAACATCGCCGAAAACTCGGCGATGCTATATGAAAACTGCGTATTAAGTTCGCAGGTTGTACTTTGGACAGTACCGATTAATACATGTCGTAATCGCCACCGTGGCCCTTGCTGCCTTTACCGTCTTTCGGCAATTCAGCAACCAACGCATCGCTGGTCAAAAGCAAGGTTGCAACACTGGCCGCGTTTGAGAGAGCGGTTTTGGTTACTTTGGCTGGATCAATAACGCCTGATTTTACGAGGTCTTCGAATTCGTCAGTCAGGGCGTTGTAGCCAAAGTTTCCTTTGCCATCGAGAACTTTTTCGCAAACGATTCCACCGTCTTGACCAGCGTTAGACGCGATCATGTGCAATGGAGAGCGGCAAGCGCGAAGCACGATGTTGAAACCGGTTTTTTCGTCATCTGTAATGTCTTCTGGAACTTTAACTGTGCCAGCAGCACGTAGCAAAGCAACGCCGCCACCAGGAAGAATCCCATCATCGACAGCTGCACGAGTTGCGTGCAAAGCATCTTCGACGCGAGCTTTCTTTTCTTTCATTTCGCTTTCAGTAGCAGCACCAACGTTGACTTTGGCAACGCCGCCAGCCAATTTGGCCAAACGCTCTTCCAGTTTCTCACGATCGTAATCACTGGTTGAATTTTCAATTTCGCGGCGGATTTGATCGATACGACCTTTGATGTCCGCGCTCTTACCAGCACCTTCGATGATCGTGGTGTTGTCTTTGTCGATGATAATCTTCTTGGCACGACCAAGGTCAGTGATCGGAAGTGATTCAAGCTTCATACCCAAAGCTTCGAACACAGCCGTTCCGCCAGTCAGGATCGCGATGTCTTCAAGCATTGCTTTGCGGCGATCGCCGTAACCAGGAGCTTTAACCGCACAACAGTTGAAAGTTCCACGCAAACGATTGATGACCAAAGTTGCCAACGCTTCGCCTTCGACGTCTTCAGCGATAATCAAAAGTGGCTTGCTTTGCTGAACAATTTGCTCAAGCACAGGAAGCATGTCTTTGATGTTCGTGATTTTCTTTTCGAAAACCAAAACGAACGCGTCTTCCATCACGCATTCCATCGATGTGGAATCGGAGACAAAGTAAGGCGACAAGTAGCCACGATCGAACTGCATACCTTCGACCCATTCGACTTCTGTCTGCAGGCTTTTGCCTTCATCGACAGTGATCACGCCGTCTTTGCCAACTTTTTCCATTGCATCGGAAAGCAGTTCGCCGATTTCTTTGTCGTTGTTGGCAGCGATTGAAGCGACGTTAGCCATCTCTTCTTTGTTCTTGATTTTGATCGACATGCTGGCAAGCTTGTCGGTAACCGTAGAAACAGCGTTTTCGATTCCCTGCTTCATCAGGATTGGGTTAACGCCTGCGGTAACGGCTTTGAGGCCTTCGTTGAAAATCGCTTCTGCCATAACGGTCGCGGTTGTGGTTCCGTCACCGGCCACGTCGCTGGTCTTGCTGGCGACTTCGCGAACCATTTGAGCACCCATGTTTTCGTAGGTGTCTTCAAGTTCGATTTCCTTGGCAACGCTAACACCGTCTTTAGTAACCGTTGGCGAGCCAAAGCTCTTCTGAAGGATGACGTTACGGCCTTTCGGACCCAAAGTCACTTTTACGGCTCTTGCCAATTTGGAAACACCGCGGCGAATCGCTTCGCGTGCTTCCTGTTCAAATGCAATCATCTTTGCCATCGTTATATACTCCTGGATTCAGGTGGTTTTTGTTTTGTGAGACTATTCAATAACGGCCAGAACGTCTTCTTCACGCATTAGAAGCAATTCATCGTCGCCGAACTGGATTTCGTTAGGGGCGTAAGAAGTGAACAAAACGCGATCACCAACTTTGACTTGCAACGCAACGCGTGAGCCGTCGGCAACCAGGCGCCCGTCACCAATAGCGATGATCGTACCGCGCAATGGCTTGTCCTTGGCGTTTTCAGGTAGGTAAATACCACCGACAGTTGTCGATTCGGTAATGTCCCGCTGTACAACGATACGATCGCCAAGTGGCTGCAACTTTACAGCTGGCTTTGATTTCTTGGGCTTTTTCGCCGTAACTGCCATTTTCTATTCTCCTGAAATCTCTGATTTTTGGTTCGTTATTTTCAATTGTCGCCTGCTCTCGGGGTGTCAGCTGACACACAGATAGCCTGACAATTTGGCGCATAACATTTTCAGACGGCCCTTAAAAGCAAGTGGCGCGCCAATGCCGGTAAAAGTACTTGACTCATCCATTTACGTCTATCGTTTCGACAAAAGTTAGCTGGATCAGACGAAACTTGGGATTCCAGCACAAGAAGCTTAGCCGATCCGATTGAGTCTTTCAGTGTGGTGCGTGGCCAAAGTATCTGAAAATAAATCCCTGGTATCCAAATGCCGCTCTTGATCGTGACAATATGGCATAAGCTGCGAATCTGATTAGGGCCAGATGTTGCCCAACACCAAATGTCGGACAAATCCGCGATTAAATTCGCCAAATAGCCTAATTCATTACCTCGAATGAGGTTGCTAAATCAACATGCCGGAACAAAATAGATCTAGGACAGTAATTTTCTTTTGACCGCCTCGCCAAATCGCATTTCGCTTGGCGGTCTCCATCCAACAGCCTTTTCGTCTGAAATTCAGCCATGCCGATTACCGCCAAATGTGATTCGTGTCCCGCCAAATTTAAGGTGAAGGATGAACTTGTCGGCAAAAGGGTAAAATGTCCCAAGTGTAAAAAGCCGTTTACGATTAAAGCAGCAGCGGCAAAGCCAGTTGCCGCCGAAAAAGACTCGTACAGTCTCGCTCCGGCTGCCGCAGTGCCCAAACACAACCCAATGTTGGACTTGCTGGATGACGCCGGCGTTGAATCGACGCCCAAAGGTCCGGTTTGCAACAATTGTGCTGCACCATTATCTGCGATGGCGATCGTCTGTATTGAATGCGGTTTCAACAATGAAACCGGTAAACAATTGGAAACGACGACCTATGCCGAAGAAGGCACCATTGTCGATGCCGGTATGTCTGACGCTGAAAAGATGATCGCCCGAGCGGAACAGGAAATTGATGAATCACCGGTTTCGGCCGAGGACCAGAATTTCGGTGATGGTGCCGATTCAATCTTTCTTGCCGTGGTTTGCCTGGTCGTTGCTTTGGTGCTAACCGGGCTTGGCGTCGGAACGATTCTGATTATGGATAGGATTGGCGAAACGATTAACACACCGCGAATCAGTATGTTTGGTTCGATAGCGATTTATATCTTTTGTGCCATTTGGATTACCATCGTCGGTTTTCGAGCAAAACCAATTCATGGCTTGGCGTGTCTGCTTTCTGGCGGCCTGTATTGCATCATCTTCGGATTCATTATGGGACGTGCACTTTTGATCCCGACACTGATTTGTCTTTTCTCGATAATCATCGGTGCAATTTCTTATGCGGTTGACGCGGCCAGCGATGGGAAAAGATCGCAGCTTATCGACGCCGCTTCCCAGTTCGTCGATATCGTTACAATTGTTTAAGCTTACCAGCAACCAAGCTGGCATTGCGTTAAACTGGGTATCTTTGCCATGGACTTTTGGCACCGTCATCAGTAACCTTTGGGTGGATTTCTGATAGCATAATGCGTGACGGCGGGCACTGATAAGGCTGCCTTCTGCGCGGACGCTCAATGCCTGCGATTTATTCAGGCGAGCCACCTTTTACCACGGTACAAAACCCAAGTGAAACCGTTTTTCTCAAAACGATTCCCGGTTTTTGGCACTTATGCCATGCTGATTCTGTGCGCCGTTTGTTTCCTGATGCCCTTTGCGGGTCGCGGGGCACGAATGGCAGTCGACAGCATGAAGAACAATGTCGCCGATTGGTTGCCTGGCGATTATGAAGAAACGCAAGATCTTGCCGAGTTTCGAAAGTACTTTGTCGGCGATCAGTTCGTTATTGTCAGTGGCCCGTGGTGTCGGCCTGGCAATCAGGTCTTTACCAATTTTGTGCGCAAGTTGCGTGAGGAATCACTTGAATACGAAGAAGTGCTTCGCCAGAACCGCAACGAAGAAGAATTAAGGGCGCATCAAAAAGGTGATGAGCTCGGTTTGATGTTCACCGGCGACTATAAAGAAACATGGGGCGAAAAACGCGAGCGTTGGCTGCAGGGTTCGAACGGTCAATGGTATTTCATCAATCGCCAAGGCCACCTGTATCGATGGAATGGCAAGAACAACATTCTTGATGGCATCCGACTTTCCATTGAAAAGGGCGCCAACGGCGGTCGCAATATTGCCGATGGCGAATATGTCGATTCCTTCGGCGAGCCGCCTGACGATGCCAACGGAATTGAAAACGAATTCTATGCTGACCCACAAAAGCTGTGTGCTCGACCCTTCAAGTCTATTACGACTGGTCCAGACATTTTCGACAAAATGGCTGGCGAGAATGGGACGCGCAACATCGGCCTGTTTGATGAAGATGACAAAACAGCATTTGATACGCGGATCAAGACGCATCAATTGTTGACCGGAACGATGTTTGGCCCGACTCCCGAGCCGACGTTTCGATGGACTTACGAATCTCTGTTGCAGCACGTCGATGAACAGCTTCAAACGCAGCTGACGTCGTCTGATTTGTTCCGGGAACGATTCGACCAGTTTATTGAGTACGAATTAAAAGAACAATTTGACGACAGTTTCGACAAGCTGCGTCGAGCCGACCTGGATACCAAGCTTGAGCTTTGGTATCGGATGTGGGAAGCGATAGAGTTGGATGCACCCCCGCGTCAAACTTGCATTATTGTAACGATCAATCAGCCCGTCGCAGAAGAATTGGGACGTGTCGTTGGGCGACCCCTACTTGGCAAACCTCGCGGACGAATCCTTGAACTTGCT
Source organism: uncultured Pirellulaceae bacterium (assembly GCA_964405425.1). GTDB lineage: Bacteria > Planctomycetota > Planctomycetia > Pirellulales > Pirellulaceae > Mariniblastus. The sequence continues at coordinate 42,457 of CAYONX010000015.1, forward strand.
ACCGGCGAATGCGGGATTTCAGCAGAGAATTTACACATCGGTGGTCCGCCCGCGGACAACGTTGCGATCGACGAAGAAGGTACGATCACTTTGTTGCGTCTGGTCAATCTTTCGATGTTCATTGGCTTGGGATTGGCGTATGTGAGTTTTCGCAGTATCCGATTGACGTTTATGGTGTTCTTTGTCGGCGGGATGTCTGCGATTTCCGGATTGGGATACGTTTGGTTTGGCGGAAGCACTCTCGATGCCATTTTGATGTCGATGCCGTCATTGGTTTATGTACTGGGCCTTTCGGGTGCTGTCCACGTCGTCAATTACTATCGCGACGCATGCAACGACCATGGTCCAAAACTCGCTGCCGAATACGCCGTAAAATACGGTTGGTTCCCTTGCACATTAGCAGCATTCACGACAGCGATCGGTTTGATATCGCTGTACACAAGTAATTTAGTACCGATTCAAAAGTTTGGATTGTTCTCTGCAATTGCAGTCGTCGGTACGATTGCCATTCTCTTCAGCTACCTGCCATCTGCATTGACCATTTGGCCGCCTGGCTACAATCGCCGCGAAGATGATGGCCCGAATCCATCCAGAGTGTCCGATATGGTCACTAATTTCTGGATGAGTATCGGCGAATGGGTGCTGCGGAATAACGCTGCAGTCGTCATTGCGTCTTTGATTTTGATGGGCGTGTTCGCTTTCGGATTGACGCAAGTAAAGACTTCCGTCCATTTGCTTAAACTGTTTGATAACCAGGCAAAAATTCTGAAAGACTATCGTTGGTTGGAAGGCCGGCTTGGCAAGCTGGTGCCGATGGAGATCGTGGTCGGCGTTGCCGAAAATGCACAAAAGGAACAATGGCTAGAGAAAAAACGGGCGCAGGCTGAAGCGGATGCCGCTGACATAGAATCCGACGAGCCGTTTGAATTTGTATACAACGAGATGGAATATGATTTGAAGTATTCCATGCTTGAGCGGATGGAACTTTCGCACCGTGTTCGAATTAACTTGGAGAAGTTTTTTGGCCCGACTGGACTCGACATCGTTGGTCCGGGCATGTCAACGGACGTGTTTGCGCCAATCGAATCTTTGGATTCACTGGATCCGGGAACCAGTATCGGTTCGCTTGCCAGCCCGCGAAAGCTTTTTGAAACTCAAGTTGCTGACAAACGCCAGGCGATGTTGGAAGAAGATTTTCTGGCCGTCGCAGCCATTTCCAATAAAGACCCGATCGAAGCACTTGCCGATAATTCCAATCCGGATCTTGCCGGTCGCGAAATGTGGCGAATCAGTTTGCGATTGGAAGCGCTTAACGATGTTGACTACGGCGATTTCGTTGTCAATTTGAAGACGGTCGTTGAGCCGGTGATGAAGGCCTATGAATATCGTACGGTAATTTTGAAGAGCCTGCAGGAGCAGCTGCACAAAGAGTCTTTGATAAAAGGAAAAGTACTGGTCCTTGGTCGTAACCCGGACCGGATCGCTGCCGAAAATCCTCAACGCGTGACTTCACTCGACAAAGTCATGGAAGCAGTTGATCAGACCTACATCTTTTCGGATACGCTTCGCGATCTGCTTGAAAATCGCGGATTCTCTAATCGAGACAAGAAGAAGCCGAAACCGCCCTACGCTGAAAAACGATACAAATGGGTTGATCCAACGGTTGTCGACGTCGCGAAAATCACGACCGATTCGTTTGCAAAACTCGTACGGTCCTATGATTGTGTTGTGCTGATCGAAAACAATCCGTTGTTTGATGTTGATTTGATCAAAAAGGAAGCGACTTCGTTCATCGATTGCCGCGATCATCATTTCAAGATCGATGCGGACAACCAAGTGCTGCCTGGATATCGCACGGCGATGCAACGAATGAAGGCGGACGAAGATCTGGATATCGGTACGATTTACACTGGCATCATCCCAATCGTTTACAAAGCTCAAAACCAACTGCTGGTCAGTTTAACCAACAGTATTGCACTGGCGTTTGTGTTGATTTCGTTCGTGATGATGATCCTGCTTCGAAATTGGCGTGAACGATTGTCGCCTGGCAACGCTTTGAACGTTCCGGGCGGATTGATATCGATGGTCCCCAATGTTTTCCCAATTGTGATGGTTTTTGGTGCGATGGGATTGATGAAAATTTCCGTCGACATTGGTTCGATGATGACAGCGAGTGTTGCCATGGGCGTAGCGGTCGACGATACCATTCACTTTTTGAATTGGTACCGGAAGGCTTTGGCTGCTGGGCAGGAAAGATTCGACGCCATTCGTACTGCATACAAGCGCGTTGCAACGGCGATGACTCAAACGACGTTGATTGGCGGTTTTGGTTTGAGCGCGTTTGCGTTAAGCACATTCACACCGACTCAACGATTCGGCATCATGATGCTGATCTTGTTGGCAGCGGCGCTGATTGGCGATTTGATTTTGCTGCCAGCGATCCTTGCCAGTCCTTTAGGGCGATTCTTTGGCAAGACGCAGCCCAAGCCAAAGGTGGATGCCACCCAAGACGGCCAATCCATACGTATCGTCCACGATTACGATGACCCGGAAGAAGATTCAGCTTCCCAGTCGCAGAGCGTTGACGAAGATTTTCCTGATGTTCATCCAGAAAGCTTGAAGCATCTCAAGCCACCGCCTTCTCAGGACGGTTCAGCAGGATAGAAGCCGAGCGCTGCCACCCCGTTTGCGGCCATGCTTTCTTTATGCAAGCTCTGCGTGTGTCTGTTGTTTGGCGGTTAGCTCTAACGCTCTAATTCTCTTCCGCTACTTCTGGGCCCAAGCTTTGTTCGATCTCGGTGATTTTGCCGGATGCTTCTGCGGCGCGGAAATACTCGATGGCCTCGTTTGGTATCTCCGGTGGCATGGCCTTGAAGGCTTTTAATTTGTCGGTGTCGAATCCGTTGGCGTACATTCGCAAATTGCGAATCGCGGTTCGGGTTAAACATTCATCGATTGGGGCACCTGCCATCAGACGGAAATATTTTTCGTTTGGTGAAGTGACGATGGAGCCGACGTTGATCGTCTGGTCGCCCGGCACGATTTCGCGCCATGTGTAATGCGGCAATTCCATTGCCAATTTACTGGCCGCCAGGATTCGCTGTGGAGTGATCGATTCCAGTTGATCAAAGCTTTCCATGATGAAATAGGTTTTTTGATACTCGCTGATCAAGTAATCCGTCGTCGCCAATCGCAGCAGATCGCCGTCATTGGATGGATCGATGAGTACTCGATTGGATTCGGGACTAGTGATGCTGTAGATCGTCTCGCCGGGAGATGAAAGAATGCCTGCACCAAAGTCCCGGACTTTTCCATCTTGAAGAACCAGGCCAAATTCGACCGTGAACCAGTAGATTCGACCTGAATACAACAACAACTCATCCGCCCAATCGCGGATTTGTTGAGCTTCTTCTTCGCTGGTCGCTCGTTCAAGTTTTTCATTTCGCTCACCGTAAATCAAATCGCGAGCATCCCCATGATGCTTCATTACATCGGCAACGGCAGGAATCGTAAAAGTTGCAACGTGACCGGCAACATCATGGCCGATATCAGGTTCTTCCAGATAATCGGTTTCGAGCGGACGCATGAACGTCGTCACAGGGAAAAATCTTCGGCTGTGGCACGTGAAAAAAAGTTCAGCCGGGATGATCATGTTTACCGTAGCCAATTGCCACTGCGTTTGTTGGTAGATGCGCGCGTTGAGCAAGTAGTAATCAGGGATTACGAAATCACCGATCTCAAAAGTCTCTTCGCCTTCCAAATATTCGCGACATGCGAATTCCCGCTTGGTGTTTTGTTGATCTGCAATCAAGCAGGCCCAACTTAAATGTTCCTCGGTCGAATACTGTTCGTAATTCTGCGAATTCGCATATTCGCCAAGATCCACCGTTGTATCGCTAAGCGCACCGACGGCAAACGGAACATCGTTATCAAAATCAGCCAGGTATTTTTCTCGTCGCTCGGGCTGAATTGGAAACGGTACATCATCGCGTGCTAAAATATCGGCTAACTTGTCACGTCGTTGTTGGCGAGTCAAAGTTTGTACGTCGTCAAAGTTTACTCCGTGCTTGGACGCAATTTCGGCAAGTTGACTTTGTGCGATTGACATGGGCGGTTGCTCGGGCAAAAAAAGAAAGTTGCTGTTGCACTGTTGCAATTAAATTCTAGCAAACAGACTATTTTCATACAGAGCGAATGAGCCGTGAGAATGAGAATCTGTACTGAAGATTCGTTGCCATTTGACTTGGCTGGCGATTGCAACTAATGACCGGCAAAAGGTGTCCGCAGTGTAACCTACCCGATCAATTCTGAGGCACCTTTTGATTTGAGCTCGTTGGCGACCGTTTTGCCTAATTCGACAGCCTGATCGATGGCGGCTGAGGATTCGGCATGGATTCGTGTCTTTCCGTCTTTGGAAAGTACGATTCCAGTGAGTGTGAGTTGCTGTTGATTGAGTGTCGTGATGGAACCAACGGGGGCCAGGCATCCCGCACAAAGTTTGTTCAGCATCGTACGTTCGGCGATCGCGCTGGCGTATGATTCATCGTCATTTAGTGCAGCGATCGCAGCTTCAGTCGCTGCATCATTGTCTCTGATTTCCAAACCCAATGCGCCTTGTCCAACCGCCGGGGCCATTTGTTCAACTTCACAAGTCAGTGAAATTCTGTCTGCTAAGCCCAGTCGGTTCAGGCCAGCACATGCCAGTACAATCGCGTCGAATTGGCCTTCGTCGAGTTTGTCCAGGCGAGTATCAACGTTGCCGCGAATGTCTTGAATGATCAAATCTGGTCGAACGTGCAACAATTGTGCTTTGCGGCGTACGCTGCCGGTTCCAATTCGAGCCTGCTTTGCCAAGTCATTCAGCGATGAAATCTTTGGGGCGGAGGTGGGGAGAAGTACCGCATCGCGCGTGTCTTCACGTTTGGGAACCGCACCAATTTTAAGACCGGGGAATTCGTCAGTGGGTAGATCTTTGAGGCTGTGAACGGCCAGATCAATTTCGTTTTCCAACAACGCTGTCTGCAACCGTTTTGTGAAAACGCCATCTCCACCAACGTTCGTCAATGGGCCCGTTACTTCATCGCCCGTGGTCTTCAAAATGATCAATTCGACGGCGTGACCGTGATCTTTCAATTGATCGGCGATGCCATTGCTTTGGGCCAGCGCCAGTTTGCTGCCTCGTGTACCAAGTCGGATTTTTGCGGACATGTTGAAATGAACGGCGGCGTGAGAATTTGCAAAATCGCAAATGTAGCAGAAACTTAGTCGGATAGAAGTATAAGGCCAGCGCTATGGCGTTTATTCAATTGTGCCCGCGATCATTGTGCGAGTCTGTGTCCCGTCTTCCACCTTGCAGATCCGTCTTCCGCCTTTAAAAACTCGCCAACTGGTAACGACTAGCTTTCGTTTGTTGGCGCTGTGGGTTTAGGGTCAGCAGAATCATCGGGTGCGTCCTGTCCGTTGGCTTGTTGCTGAGAGATTTGGCGGAATCGATTTCGAACTTCGCCTTCGATGGTGTTTTTGTTTTGTTGGTGGTCCGGAACCACGACTCCGCAACTTACACAAAACTGAACCGCTTGATCGATCGTAATATTCAAGTCGATCGTTTCACTTTTGGGAATCGAAATTGTGAATCCAGTTGCCGGCATTGGACTGGTGGGCATCAAGACGGTCAGGATCGGCTCGCCGGCAGCGTCTCTGATATCCATCATGCCATCACCGGTAACGAAACCCATCGACCAAATGCCACGACGAGGATATTCCACCGCGACAATTCGATTGAAAGTCATTTCGTTTTCATTAAGTGCGAAATCCGTCACCTGTTTAACTGACGAATATACATTTCGAATAATCGGCAACTGGGTAATCATCGTTTCCAGGTTATGCAAAATGAACCGGCCAAGTCCAGCTGCCAATAATTTTCCAAGCAAATACAAAACCGCCAGAAACAATGCCAGAAAAGCTGGAATGAAAAGATGCCGTTGAAGGTGCCGGTTCTTTACATGTTGCGTGTAGTAATCAGAGGCACTAACCAATGCCGATTCGCCAGAATTCGCCAGCGCAGACTCAATCACGTTGATTGGAATCCATTGGCCGCTTTCGATTTGGCCAAGAACCCGGCCGTCATTGTTTACGACGTTAGCCGCTTGCATCGTATACTCGCCAGCGGCCAGTTTCTGCTTGACGTCCGAATTATCTTCGATGTGTTGGATGTAGTAGGCGATGCTGCGAGTCAGCGTCGATTCGACTGGTGTGATCATATAGCTTTCGATCACATTCCAAGCCCAGATGAAAAAGATGATCGTAAGCAATGGAGGCAGTATCACAGCCAAACCGCGCAGCGTTGCTGTTCGGAAAGGTCTGAACGAGCGGGCAAACCAACTGAGTTTCGGTTTCCCGGCGCTCTGCTGCTGCACATTCTCTTCAGGCGTAATGTCGCTTTGCTCTGTCATCTCGAAATTGTAACAACTGACAAACTGTATTCTTAGTGAAACACAAACTGACGGTTTCAAACTACTACGAAATTTAGCTTATTCCTGTGGCTCGAGCGGCAACTGCCACAAAAACCTTCGATGCTCCAGCGTCCAAAAGTACCCTGACGCACTCAGAAACGGTCGCTCCAGTCGTCATGACGTCGTCGAGCAACAGAATCTGCATATCCTGAACCGATTTTCCGTCTGCAACAGCGAACGCACCACGAACGTTCTTGATTCGCCCGTTTGGACGCAACTTTGCCTGTTTTTTGGTAAATCGGCAACATTTAAGTAGCGAATGCTTCGGCAAGCTCGTCGAACGACAAAACCCTTCTGCCATCACATCGGCAACATGCAACCCGCGTCGCCCCAGTCTTCGCTTCCAATGCGACGGCACTGGAACCACGCAATCAATAGTATCGGGCAAGTCAAGTTTTTCACAGATCTGTCCCAGCAACTGACCGACTTGGAATGCCTTAACGTCGTTACTGTCGCGTTTGATGTCCAGGATCGTTGACTTGATGCGTTTGGAATAATGTCCCATGGCGAGCGCTCGTTCGAACCGAGTCGTCCAATTCCGGCAAATCCGACAACGGCTGCCAAACGGATTCTCAAATGTCGTCGGGGCGCAGCAAAAGTAGCAACGGTCCAGCAAATCACCAATCGTCTGCTCATAGCAATTAGCGCAGGCGATTAGATTCGGTTTGTCTTCGCTGATCGGCTCCTCGCAAAAGCAACAAGTGCTTTGGAATACAAATGAGATCAGTTTTTCTTTTAGACTGATTCTGGACACGTTGGAGAAGCGTTAGGGAGTAGGACGGACGACGGAAATTCCAACCAAGCTGTTTATAAACAAGTTGTTGGGCGATTGGTATCGGTGTAAGCCGATTCTCAGAATTGATATTGTTTTGAGCCAAACTGTGAAGCTTGGAAAAGGCTAAAAGCTAGAAGGCAACTGGCTGGTCATTAGCGTGACGGCAATTGGCAAAGCGGCTCGTTTAGAAGGCGATGCCAGCACAATTTGCTCTGATTGGCAATATAAGTGAACGATCAATGTGGCAGTTTGCTTCAAACACTGCCAATATGCCGACTCGATTGATGTCGGGGAATTTAGTGCGACTTGCTAAAATAAGCGACCTACTTCGCTCAGAAAAATCGCTTACCAATGACCATTGTTGATCGTTACTTGCTGTTTCAATTCTTCAAGATCTTTCTCGTCTGCTTCTTGAGCATGGCGGGCTTGTTTGTTGTCATCAATGTTTTCACCAACCTTGATGAAGTGGTGCTGATTTCAGGGACCAATGGTGGAACGGAAAGTCTGGTCTTTGATTATTACGGCCCACGTGTATTGGACTTCTTTAATCGAACCGCTGGGATCCTGGTTCTGGTGGCGAGCGTATTTTCGATCGCATTGATGCAGCGAAAACGCGAATCGACTGCCGCCGAGGCGGCTGGGATCACGAAAGCTCGACTGGTGCGGCCTTTGATTATTGCGGCCATCGTCGTTATTGGCTTGGCAGCACTATGTCGTGAATCGTATATCCCGAAATACAAAGCCATGCTGGTCAAAAGTCTTACGAACTGGACCACAACCGGTACCGTTTCGATGCATCATCAAAAGGATCTGGAAACCGGAATTCTGATCAAAGGCGACAAGCTGATCATCGATGAAGCAACGGTTACTGCAATTCATCTGACGCTGCCGCGATATTTGAGTTCAGAATTTATCGACATCCGTGCTCAACTTGGCAAGATTCAAGATCAGGATCCACAAACGGGCGCTCCCAGTGGAGTGTTACTGACGGGCATTACAGAACCGAAAAGAATTCTGACGTCACCAAGTATCCAAATGAATTCGCGGACGGTCGTTTTTACACCAGTTGATTACGATTGGGTGCCAGACAAAGCGTTGTTTGTTGCATGCAATTTGGACGTACAGGAAATGGCTTACGGAGACAATCTTTTCAAATATAGCAGCGTCACCGAAATGACGAAGGCTTTGAAAAAACCCAGTCGTCGATTTGGGTTAGGCGATCAGGTCGCCATTCACAATCGAATACTAAAACCGGTGCTTGAATTGACCTTGGTATTGATTGGGTTGCCGCTGGTGATTAGCGATCCGAATCGAGGAATATTTGTCGGGGCAGCCATGTGTATGCTGCTGATTGTGTTGATAGAAGTTTCATCCGCGGCGACGACGTCACTTGGCAGCTACAACGTTATCCAACCCGCAGCGCTTGCGGCCTGGATTCCCGTAATCATCTTTTTGCCTTTCACGGCATTTTCACTTCGCAAGTTGTTTGACTAAGTCGTTTTTACTGAGCCGTTTGACTAAGTTGATTCGACAGTCAAAAGCGAAATCATCTGGTCATTGAATTCAGTGTTGCTGGAAGCCACAAACCGGATGTCTTCCCAATCGATCGAATCGCCCTTTAGATCGGTCATCAATCCACCAGCCTCATGCAAAATCAAATACCCCGCCGCGATATCCCAGATCTTGGCAAACGAAGACCAATACGAATCGGCTCGGCCGGACGCGACATAGCACAAGTTTAAAGCCGCCGACCCGAGCCGCCTAAGTGTCGTTTCTGAGTCACACAAAACCTGAACTAGTCGAATTAATTCGTGAGATTCTCGGTTCAGGTCGCGTGGAAGGCTGCAAATCACAATCGAGCCTTTCATTTGGGCCGATTGGCGGGGGTGGATTTGCTGGCCGTTGAGAAAAGCCCCCTGCCCTTTTATGGCTGTATAAGTTTCCTTTAGCACCGGGTCGTGGACGCATCCGACAATCATTTCCTGGCTAAAACGCAAGCCAATGGAGATGCAAAAAGACGGTAGTTGGTGGATGAAATTGTTGGTCCCATCAATGGGATCGACGATCCATTGATAGTCGCTTGTGCGGATTTGATCCGCAGCCTCACCCTCCTCCCCCAGAAAGCTGTGATCCGGATAATTTGCCTTGATTAAATCGTGGATAATTTGTTGAGACTCAAAGTCCGCCTGCGTGACGAAATCACCCGGTTTTTTTTCTGTAACCTTGGCTTGACCCAGTCGTTTAAGCAGATGCTCACCGGCTTCAATGGCAGCCTTCTGGGCGACATCCAAAAAACGCTGCATTTGTTGACTTTTTTCATCGTTTTCGGTTGATGGAGCTGACATATCGTCTCAATTTTGGTGCGGTTGGTGTGGTCGCGAAGTGTGCCAAACGTTACTGAATTATTTGGACTTTTGATAAATTTCGGTTAATATTTAGGCGGATTCGCATCATGTGAACCCGCTGTTTGCGTGGTGGATTCCATATATATATTCGGCCTCTTCTCTGTTCCGGCCCCATCACTTGCGCAAGTAAGCGATGGGGTTTTATTTTGCGCCGAGCTTTCTTTCGCGCATCTTCTTATTTTGTCGCGGCATTTCTTTGACCCGACTGGTTACGCCGATTTCAACTGGCGATGATCCTAACACTTTCTGCGTTCGCGATTTAGACCCTTTGAAGAATCGAACAGAAAATCCATAATGGTCGTAAATCGAAGTGGGCAGGCGTTTTTTCGAAACAGCTGAATGCTCGATCCGAATTTCAATTTCAAAAAATCCAGCTTTGCAGCCGCTTTATTCGGCTGATTTGCCCTATGTCGCTTGAGTTATTGGCCCAGAGTCCTGCAGTCACCAACTGGCTAACTCCTATTTGGTTGCTTTCGCTAGGAATATCAGCTGGTTTTATTCTGATCTTATTGTCGTTGCTGAAGCTTTGGATCTGTTCCAGGATTCCTGGCATCAATTCGATGGCCAATGGCAAATCGAAGTACATTTTTGGCGCGATTCTTAGCGTCGTTTATATCGGCTTTGGAATCCTTGCTTACTTGTGGGCGTTTCACGAAACCAAATTGGACGAACAGGCACTCACCGATTTGCCGCTTTTTTTGGCGTTCCTGGTTCCGGTGTGTTTGTTGATTGGTTTCGGCGCATTGAGATTTTGTACACCGTCAGGGTTTCGCGAGATATTTGATCTGCAATTTGAGGGCTTTCTGTTTTGGAAAAACGCGGTCTGTCTCTTTATGATCGTGTTCGCTGTGGTTGGCTATTTGCTGGCGATGTCCGATGGATTTGGAATAATAAAGTTTGTTGATGAACCCTATGTGCTGTTGAATTCGGCGTCACGTATCCCAATGACTGGTGTCGGACGCGTTGAAGCAGAGATTCAACCGACCGAAAATAAAGTTGGTGGTACGGAAATCGACGTCTCTTTTTATGGGGAAGAAGTTCAGCTGGTCACTATCCTTACCGATCAACCGCTGGAAATGGCAGCTCAGCCAATTTCAAAAGCGGTCTTGCCGAGCCAGGTTTACAGTGTTGCTGCATCTGAAAAGATTCAATTGTTTCCTCGGCGTCAGGATGGTGAAGGCCGTATTCCCAATGGAAAAATCGACAAATTGTATGTGGTCAATACGGGGAACGGGCCGGCCCAATTGAAGCTTGGATACGCTACGGTTCCCGTGAACCAGGAAGTTTGGATCATTCCCTGGGCAGCGATGTTTGTGTTTCTGTCAGCGATCGTTTATTGGGCCAGTGCCGTTCTGTTTCCCAAGACGTTTGCGGTCGCGTTTTCTACGTTCAAAACTGAAGTCAACCAACCGTTGTTCCTGGTCGTGTTGCTGGCTGGTGTTTTCTTCATCATGTTTTCGATCTGGATTCCGTATAACACTTTTGGTGAAGACATCAAAATGTACAAGGATTCGGGGCTGACATTGATTCGTGTATTGGCGATCTTTCTAGCGGTTTGGGCCGCCAGTAAATCGGTTGCTGAAGAGATTGATGGGCGTACTGCATTGACGGTATTGTCAAAACCGGTTGGACGTCGGCAATTTATTATTGGCAAGTTTTCCGGCATCGGTTTAACGATTGGTTTGTTGTTTGTGCTGCTGGGAGTCTGGTTTATTGCCTGGACTTCCTACAAGCCGATTTATGATGGCAAGGAATCGACGCAAGGATTGATCGAATGGCAGACAGCATTTCAACATGGAATCGGTTTGATACCGGCCATCTTTCTGGTCTTTTTGGAAGTGTTGATTTTTGTGGCCATTAGTGTGGCGATTTCGACCAGGATGGGAATCCTTGCGAATTTCCTGATCTGTTTTGCAATCTACGTTCTTGGGCATTTGACGCCATTGATTGTTCAGTCGTCGGCCAGCGAATTTGAAATAGTGGTCGCATTTGGAAATTTGATCGCGATCATATTTCCGGTGCTGAATCATTTTGATGTTCAGGCTGCGATTAATACCAACGCGCATGTGCCTTTGCCGTATGTTGGCTGGGCGGTGATGTATTGTGCGTTGTATTCTTCAATAGCGATGTTGTTGGCTTTGGCGCTGTTTGAAGACCGCGATCTTGCTTGACGCTCAAAGAACAAACTATTTATCGGATCGACTTTGCCATGCGTAATCGTCTTTCCTGGCAAGCACGGTAAGTTCGAAAAACGCTTTTGTTGCGCTTAGCATTTTGTTTGATTTTTCATTTATCAAGTCGGTGCCGACTGCGTCTGTTGGCAAGACCATTTGGTAAACGGTTTGTTTCTTATTCCGTTCGTTGGCGCTTTCGTATTCGGTCGGCTCTCGGCGGGATTTTTTCAAGCCGTCATGGATCGTTGTTCCGTCCTTGTTCGATATTTCGTCGTCTTCACCCCACACGACAAGCACGGGCAGCGCACCCGCTCGCCTGGTAAACAAGGGCGTTTTCAGGCCAGCAGTGATCGACATGGATTTGAATTTTTTTCGAGGGGATACCATGACCAGCGCTTTCACGTTTTGTCCCTGTTTAATTCCGCCGATCGGTTCCCAACTCCAGTCTGAAATGCACCAGTTGACGGCATGGACGCAATTTTTACCGCTCACGACCACGGTCAATAAATCGAGATTTAATTCGCCTAGATCATTCTTCTTTTGCAGAAATCTACGGCATGAATCGATGTCTTCTGCCATCGTCAGCATCTGTGTTTTCTTGAACCGTTTTCGATCAAGCTCTTTTTCACTGCCTTTGACGAACGTGCTTTCCCCGTGGCCTCTTAGATCCGGAACGATGACGGCTGCCGAAAGCTCTTTCCGCACCTTTTCCGCAAACGCCTTTAGATCCCTTCGTTCGCCATCCCAATCGTGAACCAGGATAATTGGCATCGTCTCTTTGCCATCCACACCTGCAAACCAGTCCGCACGCAGCTCAACTCCGTCTTTGGATTCCAGCAGAACGCGCTCGGGTGGTGGAAGCTTTTTCTTTTTCTGGCGTTTGTCGGTAGCCGTATTTTGGGCGGCCAATGGTCCCGTTTGAAAACAGGAGCATATTGAAATGATCAGGAAGATGCCGATAAGTTTGCGGTAAGATGAAATTTGAATCATTATCTTTATCAAATATTGCTGAAGTAGTGTTCCTTATGAATCTTAAGTCGTCTTCAAAATCGGGTCAAACTCGTTTCTGTTTTGACGTGAAAAGTTGGCCACGACATTACCGTTGACGTCGGTATTTTGGAATATATTTGAGAATCGCCGTGACAACTGAAAAAATTGAGTCCAGATTGCCATTCTTGTCGAATCGGCTTGCCCGCCTATGGGGTTCAGACAAAAATAGAATTCAAGGGTATTACGGGCTTCAATGATCAATTCCTGCTTAAAGACAATTCGACGATGGTGGCAAATCCGCACGGGGCGTTTTGATACGCCGTTTGACGGTGACGTTCCTTTCTGGGCCATTAGCTTGTGCGTCCAGGTTATCTTGCTGGCGCTGCTGGCGAGACTGATTTTACCCAACGTGGATTTTCGCAGAGATGTAGTTTTTGTGGGCGAGCAAAACGAGGACATTGTTCTCGATGAACAGCCATTGGCACCGGAAGTTGAATTTGACGAAATTGATATTGAGCGGCTGAGTAACGACGCTGATGTCCAACTCGAAATCATTTCCGAAACAGAAACTCCAATCATGGAGTTGGCCTCTCCACCAGAAATTGCCCCCGAAATCACTTTCGACGACGTTGGCGAATTTATGGCCGAATCCAATTCGTTAAGTACTTCGAACATTTTGTCGGCAGTTAACACGACCGGTTCGGCAGGTAATGTAGCCACGGGTGCTTCTGGCGCCGTTGATCGATTGACGCAGGAAATTCTGCGATCGTTAGAAGATAACGAAACGATGATTGTCTGGCTGTTTGATCAATCCGCAAGTTTGACGCGTCAACGATCTGAAATTGAAAGTCGGATCGATCGGATCTATCGTGAGTTGAATCTGTTACAGGACGCGGAAGTCGCTGCGTTCGAAAAGAATGAAGATAAACCGTTGCTGACACATGTTTACGCGTTTGGAAAAAACGTATCCCCAGCCTTGAAGGAACCGACCGACGACGTCGACAAAATTAAGGCGGCTATTAAGGACGTGCAACGCGATGAAAGCGGGATCGAGAATGTGTTTACTGCAGTGCTGCGATGTGTCAAAGACCTTAACGATTACAGCAAAGTGATTCGATCAACGGGAAAGAAGAAACGAAATGTAATGCTGGTCATCATTTCGGATGAAGCCGGGGACGATAGTGACCTGGCCGATAAAGCCATCAAGGCGTGTGGGAAATATTCCATGCCGGTGTACTGTATCGGTGTTCCAGCCCCATTCGGTCGATTGGAGACACGGGTCAAATGGGTGGATCCAGATCCTGAGTTTGACCAGCGGCCACAAGTCGCTCTTGTTTCACAGGGGCCCGAATCGTTGATGCCTGAACGCTTGCAATTGGATTTCAATGCCAGAGGTAATTTCAGAGACCTGGAAATGATAGATTCTGGATTCGGGCCATTTAACCTGACACGACTTTGTTATGCGACTGGCGGTGCCTATTTTGCGGTGCATCCGAACCGACGTCGAGGTCGAGTTAGTTTTCGTGAGACTGAAGTTTATTCATCGGTCTTGCAATATTTCTTTGATCCACAAGTGATGAAGCGATATCGGCCCGATTACGTTTCGCTGTCAGAGTATCGGCGTCGTGCCAGGGAGAATCAGGCGCGGTCGTCTTTGCTTGAAGCGGCCGCTGTTCCGCAAACGCAACAGCTTAAGCCACCAAGATTTCGCTTTCCAAAATTTAACGAAGCTCAATTCGTACGTTCGGTTAATGAGGCTCAACAGGCTTCGGCAGTATTGCAACCTCGTCTCGATCGGCTTTATCGAGTTTTGAAAGAAGGCGAGAAGGATCGTGAAAGAGAAGCTTCGTTGCGTTGGAAGGCAGGGTACGATTTGGCGATGGGGCGTGTGATTGCGGCTAGATTGCGTTCAAAGTCTTACAACGAAATGTTAGCGCTCAGCAAAACGAAGTTAGAATTTGAAGACCCAAAAAACAACACCTGGGAATTGCGAGCTGCTGACAATCTGAAAGATACGGGCAGCTTGAACGAGAAGCTGGCGAAACAGGCAAAGGATTATTTGAGCCGTGTTGTCAAGGAACATCCGGAAACTCCCTGGGCGTTGTTGGCCAAACGTGAGTTGTCGATACCCATCGGCTGGAAATGGAGGGAGACTTTCACAGAGCCACCCAAGCCACGCCAGCCACGAATGAACAACGGTAATGGTCAACGTCGTAATCCGAAGCCGCAAGAAAACCGGGTTCCGAAAAAATTAAGGCCGGTACCAAAGTTGTAGATTCGTTGAGCTGCAAAATCGCGGCTGAAACGTTGAGAATCGTTGGGGCCTAACCGCCGAAAGCCGCATCATCGGCAACATCGATGTTTGCATCGTGCTTATAGAATTTTCTGGCGATGCGTTCTGTCAACCATGCCAGATAGAATGCTTCAAACTTGCGATCATCCGTTTGGATCGCTGGCCGACCGTTTTCCGGGTACTCCATAAAATCAGGCCCAGAGGTCAGCGTGGTTTTTCCAGTCGCCGTTTCAACAACATTGACGGTTACTTCGGAGCGACCTTTGTAAATCGTTGCACCTTCGCGAATCGAATAGTCGTCAACGGTAACTGACAAAACATAGTCAGCATTGACTCCCTGCCCCAAATCCTGCAATTGGGTTTCGTCCCAGCCATTGATGTCGATCCAGTTCTTTATCTCTCGATCCGAAACAATTTCGATATCATCGACGTTGCCGGCCAGTTTGACAGAAATGTATTTTTCGATTTTGTCCGACAATGGATCCGGGCCGAACGACGATGAATCGGTTGAAGCCACAACCGCAACCCGACTGTTTTCAAATTCAGAGAATTCGGCGGGAATGTCGTGTCCTTTTACCACATACATGAACTGTGCCAGTGCACCACAACCGGTAAAAGTCAGCGCAAATGCGACCGAAAAACAAAGCAGCAAGTTTTTGGACAAAGAGTTTTTCATATTCGCTGGCTCGTTAGCCTTCCATGAATTCCTGGCACATATTTGCCGCGAAGATTAGAGACGTAACGAATTACGTACAAGGCCAGCAATCAGTGATAGCACGTTCTGTTATGACAGTTCACCCGCTAATCGTCGCTCTCTTGGTACTGCTTAGCCTGTTTTTCATTTAGCGAAAAACGTTTAATGCTTTCGGCTTTACCAGTCTTGCTGTCGACGTTGATCAAGGCGCCGTTTAGCCTGATATCACCGTGGGCGACTGAAAAAGGCAGTGGCCGAAAAGTGATGGTTGCTTCCATAACTTTCTCGATATTCCGGCCCAGGATGCTGTTGTGTGGTCCAGTCATGCCAACATCACACTGAAACGCGGTGCCACCGGGCAGCAATTGCTCGTCTGCAGTCGCAACGTGAGTATGTGTGCCGCAGCAAGCCGAAACTTTACCATCAAGAAATCGGCCCATCAGTTGTTTGTCGCTGGTCGCTTCGGCATGAAAATCGCAAAAGCGAATTTTGATCGATTCAGGAATCTCAGCCAGAATCTTTTCAGCGGCTTTGAATGGACAATCAGTCGGTTTCATAAACACTCGACCCATCAGGCTGAACACGGCAACTTCATGCCCCGTTTCGGTTTTTATTTGAGTCCATGTTTTTCCCGGAGCATCGTCAGGGTAATTGCCAGGTTTGACGATATTGGATTCAGATTCGAGGATCTTGATGATGTCCTTCTTTTTATAGATATGATCGCCAAGCGTGATACAGTCGACACCCGCTTTAATCAGTTTTCGATAGATGCCCGGCGTCAGCCCTGTTCCGCCGTCTGCATTTTCAGCATTCACAATGATCGCATCAATCGATTCCTGGCGTCTGATTCCAGGAATGGTTTGAAGTACCATGTTGACGCCGCTTCTTCCAACGACGTCACCAATGAAAAGTATCCGCACAATTAGGCTTCTTTTTTCTGTTGATTGTTATTTTGCCAATTCGGAAAATCTGGATTCCCGAATGACGGTTACTTTGACTTCACCGGGATACGTAAGATTTTCTTCGTAGGCTTCGGCGATATCCCGACAAATTTTTGCAGCTTTGGAATCGTCGGTGTCTTTTGCACTGGCAATCACCCGCACTTCGCGACCGGCTTGAACCGCGAACGCGTGTTGCACGCCTTTGAATTCCAACGCAATCGTTTCCAGTTCTTCCATCCGCTTGATGTAGCGATCGAGCGAATCGCGACGTGCTCCAGGTCGAGAAGCGCTACATGCATCGCCAGTTGCAACGACAACCGTGTAAGGATGCTCGACCAAAATTTCATCATGGTGACCAAATGCCGCATGAACGACTTCTTCGCCTTCGCCATGACGTTTAAGAATGTCAGCACCGATTTTTGGATGGCCGCCTTCCATTTCATGATCCGCAGCTTTCCCAATATCGTGCAACAGCCCACAGCGACGCGCAAGTGCTGAATCCAAACCCATCATTTCGGCGACCATGCCGGACAAGAAGCAGACTTCGATGCTGTGACGCAGAACGTTTTGGCTATAGCTGGTTCGGAAATGCAAGCGCCCCAGCAATTCAATGACTCGATCGTGCAACCCCAGCACGTTGGTTTCTTCACAGGCTTCAACGCCTTTTTTCCAGATCAAATCGTCGACTTCCTTCTGCGTATCTTTAACGACTTCTTCAATTCGTGTCGGGTGAATACGTCCATCAGAAATCAGCTTCTCCAACGCGATTTTCGCTACTTCACGGCGAACCGGATCGAAACCGCTGACGATCACGACACCCGGTGTGTCGTCGATGATCACATCGATCCCGGTTTCCTTTTCAAATGAACGAATGTTTCGTCCCTCTCGACCGATGATACGACCTTTCATCTCGTCATTGGGGATGTCAATTGCACTGGTGGTCGAGTCGGCCGTTTGTGAAGCTGCAAAACGCTGCGTCGTCGCGAGTAAGATCTCGCGGCTTTTTTGTTCACAAAGCTCCTGGATCTTGCGTTCGTGTTTCAAAATGCGGCCGCCAACTTCGTCCTCAAGTTCGTCTTCAAGAAGTTTCAGCAATCGCTTGGTCGCCTGCTCTTTGCTGAGCCCGGTCAACTCGTGCAATTTTTTTCGTTGTTTGTCAAAGATGTCGACAAGGTCTTTTTCACGCTGAATTGCGTTTTCCAATTTGACTTTCAAGCGATTTTGCATCGACTCGATGATGCGTTCCTGTTTTTGCATGTCATCGGCTCGCTGATTCACGCCGGTTTCACGCTTGTCGATCTTTCGTTCACGCTCAAGTTGCTTTTCACGATGTGCGTTGCTTTCGCGTTCTGATTTTGCCTTGCTCTCAAGCTCGCGTTCTTTGATTTTCAAGTCGGCTTCTTTAAATCTACCTTCAATATCTCGTTTAGCATCTTCAAGGATTGCGTTCGCTTTTGATTTTGCGTCACGCTGAAGAATGTACGAGAAAAGCAGCCATAGCCCCGTTCCCAGGATCAGGCCGACGGCACCGCCAGTTAGCCACTCCATTCGATCGCTCCTGTATTTTTATTAGCGAACAGCACCATCGATTCGCCAGAACAGCAATCAGCGATTGCCCAAACAGAATGCGGAGCGCAGCCATCAGGCTGCACCCGGAACGTTAGTTTCTTGTAGTTGGTTCAAACGGTTGCGGCCGCTTTTGTGGTAAACCACGTTCAATCCGCACAATTCTAAAATGCGAATCGTCCTCAAGATTTCCAGAAGTCCAAACGGTATACCAACCTGCAATGGGAATCCAAAAGGTATGCGATTGCATCGCGCTATGTCGCTTCGAAGCCGGCAAACTAATTACTTGCCGACGTTTAAGCGATCCTAGAGCGCTTTGAAACCAGTCAAAACGACAAAGCATACTCAATATGATATAAAGATATCCCATCATCATTTAGCTTGGACCTGGGAATTAAACTACTACTAATCTGTTTGCGTCTAATCTGTTTGCATTATTCCGGCGTGTGTCGATTCGAAAGTTACCATTCGATTCAATATTGCCAAAACGAAAGCTATGACAAATATTGTCGTCGCTTCCACCTCTAATCGTAACAGAGCGGTATAAAAACGCAACATTCAGCCGTCGATCCCTACCAACTACCGTGTTCTTAATATGTTAAAAACCGGTCAATCCGATTTGGCTAACAATTTATTAGACAGGATTTCCAGTGCGTGGCCGGAAAATCAATGGTGCGACGCAAAATTGATCGTCGCTGTTTCAGGTGGATGTGATAGCGTCGCCCTGCTGCATTGTCTGCAATTGCTCAGGAAACGAACCGGTGGCAGCGGTGAATCGATCGCTCTGTATTGCAATCATAACACCAGAGATGCGTGCGCTGCCGAAGCAGATTTTGTGCAACAATTGGCTCGGCAACTAAATTGCCAGTATGCGACGACGAATTTTCAAGACGCATCTAACAACGAAGGTCCGTCGGAAAATCAACTTCGAGAGTTTCGTTACGATTCGTTTGTCCAGACCGCTCAGAAGTTTGGAGCACGCTACGTTGTCACCGCCCATCATGCCGACGATCAACTCGAAACCATTTTGTTCAGAATATTTCGCGGCACTGGATTGTCGGGTTTGACCGGAGTGCCTCGAATCCGAACCGATGGAGATATTTCGTTTGTTCGACCTTTGTTGGACATTCGCAAATGCGAACTGCAAAAACTGCTGGTCGATTTTGACCAACCGTTTTGTCAGGATGATTCTAATCTTGAATCTGTATACACACGAAACTATCTGCGCAATGAAATCCTGCCGGCGGTTAGACACAGATTTGGACCGCAAAGCGAGGATGCCATTTTACGACTTGGCGATCAAGCTGCCGAAATCCAGCAATTCTTAGACAGTATCGCCGAGCCAATATTCGAAAAATCTGTTTCTTCTAGAGATGGCAAGGCATCGGTCGAATTGGATGGCTGGAGTTCGCAACACTCGATTATTGTTTCCCAATTGGTCCGTTTGCTGTGGAAAAGAATGGAATTGCCCGAACGCGAAATGACTCGACACAAGTGGCGTCAAGTCTCGCAATTGATAATGGATCCTAATCCTCCTGCTTCGCTTCAGCTTCCTGGAAATGTAACGCTCTCGAGAATTGGAGATAAATTGATCGTTGAATCGACTCCGCCATTCTCTCGCAAAAACGACGGCTAGCATTGCGATGCATGCACTTTTCGCCATGAAGTTTGCATAGCCTGCATGTGAAAAATCCCGTAAAAATTGATTTTGCTTGATCCAATGGATTGGATTCGATTTGTCGCTGGCAGGAAGCTGCGAAGTAAATGTTCTCAATGAGCACGATTATCAATGGCGTAGTGATTACTGCTTTAGCGGCAGCGGCCATCGGTATGTACGTGCTCGCAAACGTCGACGACTATGCGACTCAATTTGCCAACGATAAATTGGTGGAAGCATTTGAAGACAGCGGTTTGAGAGCCTCCATCGGCGAAGCGAATTTCGTTTCCGGAGTTGGCCTTGAGTTGCGTGATTTTGAAATCGTCGACTTGTATCAAACGCAAAATGGGAAATTGTGCGCGGCCCGGTCTGTTTTAATTCGATTTCCGAACCAGATTGGAGATTTGGTAACCACCAAAATTGTTCCGACTGCCATCGATATCGATGGACTGAAATTGTTCGTCGACCAGCGAGAATTTGACGACGAATTCAAGCGCAGATTGAAATCCATTGGCGATCGTCTGCCGCAATCCGACGAACCAGCCCCGGTCCGGATCAGAAATTCGGCGATTCTTGTTCGCTCCACGACACTCAAGAAGGAAATGACGTTTCGCAATTTAAGCGCTGACATCAATCCTGTGAATTCAGATGAGGGTCAGGTTATTGAATTTCAGCTTCAAGCCGAAAATGATCTTGTGCCGCAATTGGAACTGCGAGGCAAAATCGATTTCGCACAAAAGAAGTGGAATGCTGAACTCAATAGATTTTTCGTTTCACTGAACGATGAATTCGTAAACGCCCTGCCCTTGCCGCCGCAATCCGGCCAAGCTTACCTTTCAGGATTGGTGGGCAAAGCAGCATTAAAGGGAATCGCTTCTGGGAATTTCGATCAAAAAGAACCTCAGTTTGCGCTGCGCGGAAGAGCAATTGATGTTTCGATTAACAACAATCAAATTCCTGGAAACGTCCGCAACGCATCGATCGATTTTCAAGTCAGCAATCGTGGTTTCAAAATCAATCAACTGTTTGGAAATTTTGAAAATAGTAAATTCGACCTGAAGTACGAGCAAATTGGGTTGGCGCGACGATCTTCCTGGACGACGTCGGGTTCGATTGAGCAGTTTAATTTCAATGAACGTGTGCGTGCGATCGTTCCGCAGAAATTTGAAAAAGCATGCAAAGAATTTTCGCCGAGTGGTTTGTTTGATTTGCAATTTGCGTTCGATTCGGAAGGGCGGAAAAAAATATCCACACAAATCACTGACATGTCGTTTTCATTCTACAAGTTCCCCTACCAAGTTGATCATTGCGTCGGCAACTTCAATTGGGTTAATGAGACGGTGGACTTTGATTTTCAAGGATTCGAACAAGGGCAATTGCTTAAGCTGTCGGGGCGCGTGAATAACCCCGGTAAACGATCGACCTTCCGAAGCAGTTTTGGAACCGATGGCCGTTTGCCAATCGATGAAAAATTGATTGCCTCGCTACAGAATTATCCAGTGTTGGAAAAAGCAGTTCGCGATTTCAGGGCAAGTGGTTTCGTCAGCGGTCATGGCGTGGTCGAAAAACTTACTCCTGGTTCGGCAACGCTGAAACGAGACATCCGTATTCTTTTGCATGATGCCAGTGTGAGGCACCGTAAGTTCGATTACCCGATGCAGGAGGTTAGCGGCAGCGCCCGTGTGACTGACGATGAAATTACGTTCGAGAATGTGGTCGGCCGAAGCAGTAGCGGGACTGCGGTTTGCAATGGCAGTTGGAATCCGCGTGCCGGTTTACAATTGGTTTTTAATTGTGAATCTATCGAACTTGATCAGCACCTTCGACACTCATTGACCCCGGCGATGCAGGGGATTTGGGATGGTTTTCGGCCGCAAGGCAAAATTGCATCTGGCCGCGTCGATTTGGAACTTCCACCTGGCAGACCCTTTGCCGATATTCGAATTTTCGCAAATCTGGGTAATCAAAGCCAACGTGGATCGGCTGGAAGCATCAGCATTTTTCCAACCTGGTTTCCCTACCGCATCGACAATCTAAATGGAAGTGTGGAGATCGGTGGCGGTGTCATACGAGCTAACAACATCGTAGGAAACCACGACAGATCATCTGTCGGATTCAGCGTCACTGGGCAATATTCCGATCTCGATTGGTCGGTGAATTTGAATGATCTTTCGGCGCTACAAGTTGGCCTTGATGATGAATTGCTGTTTGCATTGCCAACCGAATTGTCTGACGCCATTCGCCAACTCGAATTCGAAGGGCTGTTGAACTTAAGTGGCGCGCTGACGTTTGCCGGCGACAATGAGATGATGGATTCAGGTTCCAATTCAATCCAATTGGTCAATCACCAGGAACATTCTGAACAGGTTGATGTGGGCTGGGATGTTCGTCTGGACATGGACCAGAGCAAAATGTTGATGGGCTTGCCGTTGGAAAATATATTTGGTTCGGTTCGCTTGAGAGGCTCCAGTCAAAATGACAAACACGAATGTTCAGGTGAAATTCTGGTCGATTCGTTGACGGTTTATGGAATGCAGATCACGAGTATTCAGGGGCCGATCTGGATCGACAACTATCAAACGTTGGCTGGTAAATTCGCCAGAGGCGGGGATTCAGAAGCGCCGTCGCTGGTAGGCCAGATGTTCAACGGGAAAGTCAGTTTTGATGGCAGGATCGCGCACGAGGGCAGATATCCATTTCGATTACAGACGGTGATTGAAAAGGCTCAGCTGGACGATCTGGCTTTGGAATTGGCACCGGAATTGAGGGAATTGTCTGGCGACGGTTACGCCTTTCTGAAATTAGGCGGTAACGCCAACGAGCCGCACACTTACAACGGACAAGGCAATATTCACTTGCGCAACGCAAAAATTCATCAATTGCCAGTTGTCTTGTCGTTGTTAAAGATCCTTTCCATCAAGGAAGTTAATAGAACAGCGTTCGATTCCAGTAACGTCGATTTTTCGGTTAAGGGAAATCAACTTAAGCTCAATCGCATTGAATTGATCGGCGATGCAATCAGTTTAATTGGAAACGGCTATCTGGAATTGCTGCGACATGCCGATATCAATTTTTACTCAGTGGTTGGCCGCAATCGATTCTACATTCCGCTGATCAGCGAACTGTACCGTGCTGGTAGCCAACGAATCATGTGGATCAACATCGGTGGACCGCTGAACAATTTGCAAACGACACGGAAAGTGTTGCCAGGGCTGGACGATTCGTTGCGTGCACTGATTGGTGCGGGCAATATCGAAAACAATCAGGCCAATCGACCAGCCATAGGAGGGTTGCGAAGATAGTGACCACCAACCAACCCAATCGAATCTCTGCCGCGACTGGAATGATGCTCAACAATCACAAGATTGGTAAGCGATCAAAGCCGCACAATTTGGCGGCGCGCAGCGACGCTATTCACGACACTTTGGAAACAACCGATAGCGATTCGGGCCAGCAGTTGTCGTTTTCACAGAATGATCGTGGATCCGATAGTGTGGATTCAAGTGATAGCGTTGTGCCTGGTGATATGCTGGACATTAGCGGCTGACCAGGAAGACTTGGCATTGGTAAATTCGACCGTTCTGGTTAAATTTCCGTAATCAAATGGATGCGGATCATTGTTCTATGGATTGTGGAAGGAACCACAGCTTGTCAGAAAACGCTACTAGGCTTCAGAAAATTGTTGGGCGGCTTGGGTCGGTCGTCTTCCCCAAATTCCTTGATCATGTGTTGGACCTGAAGATCTGTCACTATGATCGAAGCGTTGATCCAGCTCGGCCCGAATACCACGAGCATTGTATCTTTTCGTTTTGGCATGAATACATCGGATTGATTTTGCCGCGTTGGGGGCACGTGCCATTAACGGTTCTGTGCAGCAAACATCGTGATGGCGAATGGGTTAACCAAACGGCCGGTGCACTGGGAATGAATATCGTTCGCGGTAGTACTTCGCGCGGTGGTACTCAAGCGATTCGTGAGTTGAAAAAGCATGGAGAATTCAGCAGCATTACTTTCACGCCAGACGGTCCACGTGGTCCGCGTCGTGAAATGGCACTGGGCCCAATCTATTTGGCATCGATTCTGCAAATGCCGATCGTTTGTGTTGGTGGTGGCTTTGAAAATCCATGGAGATTGAAAACCTGGGACCGTTTCGCTATCCCGCGACCGTTCTCCAGAGCACGAATTATCTTTGGGCCGAAAATTTATTTGCCCAGAAAGATGAAACGCGACGAGCTGGAGACAGCTCGATTGAAAATTCAGAGTTTGACAACGGATTTGACTATCCAGGCTGAAAATTGGGCCAATTCGGACGCACATTTTCGCACTCAGCAACCCTTTGTTCGCGCACGACGAATCAGCAAGCTGTATTTCGACAAAAAACAAGTCGACTCCAATACAAAACGCCGCCAAGCGAAAATTGCAGCGTGAGCGACAGTGTTTATGGATTGCGTTAGCAACGTTCTGTGTTAAAAGTTCACAGAGCATAGGTTGCTGACGTTAACGACCTACAACACTTTAAAGCTGCTTGAGTTGGTTCATGAAAGAAAACGAGTTAAAAGTCGCCTTGGCACAAATCTCTCCGGTTTGGTTGAACAAGCAGGCAACTTTGGAGAAGGTCGAGTCGACCATTTCGAACGCTGCATCGGAAGGTGCAAACTTGATCGTTTTTGGCGAAGGCCTTGTGCCGGGGTATCCGTTTTGGTTGGCACTGACCGATGGTGCAGCCTGGGATACGACCGTCAACAAAGAACTGCACGGGCATTACACCAGCAACGCGATCCAGATTGAAGCTGGGGATCTTGATGGCATTTGCCAGCTTGCGAAGCAACACAATCTGGCGATCTATCTGGGCATCATTGAACGTGCCGCCGATCGTGGCGGTCACAGCTTGTACTGCAGCCTGGTGTATATTAACGAAAAAGGCGAAATAAAATCGGTGCATCGCAAATTGCAACCGACGTATGATGAACGTTTGACGTGGGCACCGGGAGACGGCAATGGTTTGCAGGTGCATCCGCTGAAGGCGTTTACCGTGGGTGGTTTGAATTGCTGGGAAAACTGGATGCCACTGCCGCGAACGGCTCTTTACGGCCAAGGCGAAAATTTACACATCGCTGTTTGGCCCGGTAGCTTAAACAACACCAAAGACATTACTCGATTCATCGCGCGCGAATCAAGAAGCTATGTGGTTTCCGTTTCTTCGATGATGACGAAAAACGATTTTCCAAACGATACCCCGCATCGAGACAGAATCATGCAGAATGCTCCGGACGTTTTGGCCAACGGAGGTTCTTGTATTGCAGGTCCAGATGGCGAGTGGGTTTTGGAGCCAGTGATTGATCGCGAAGATCTTATCTATTGCACGATCGATGTTGAGAGAGTTTTTCAAGAACGACAGAACTTCGATCCTGTTGGCCATTATTCTCGGCCGGATGTTACCAAGTTGACCGTGAATCGCGAAAGACAATCGACGGTCGAGATTCGAGATTAGCAGCGACGGTATTGAGCATTGTAAAAGGGTTTTGCGGTGAGAAAGTTCGTGGAGGTTAGATTCTGGGACTTCGATTGGAATTCAACAATGCCTACCGCTTTCGCGTTTGCATGAAAAAATGGCCCTGCTTGATTGGCTGGAAGTCGGGAACAAGCTACCATAACGGCTTCACATAAATCGGTTGGAGTCGGTATGAAAGCTATCTTTGCGTATTGCATTACAGTCATTGTTTTGAGTAATTCGTTTGCGGTCGCACAGCAGCAATCGGAATTCGAGTCCTTGTTTAACGGTAAGGATTTGAGTGGTTGGTACGGAATGAAAACGCTCGACCCGCGTAAGATGAGTGCGATGGGCGCTGACGAATTGGCCGCACTAAAAGAGCAAGCGGTTGCCGATACGGTCAAACACTGGACCGTAGAAGGTGATGAAATCGTCAATGATGGGGCGGGACCATTTTTGACCAGCGAGCGCGAGTTTTCTGATTTTGAATTGATGCTCGAATATAAAACAGTCGCCAACGCCGATAGCGGTGTCTATTTGAAAGCGACACCGCAGGTTCAGATCTGGGATTTTACGGAAGCCGGCGGCAAATGGGATATCGGTGCTGACAAAGGTTCGGGCGGTTTGTGGAATAATTCAAAGGGACGACCCGGCAAAGATCCTTTGGAATTGGCGGACCATCCATTTGGCGAGTGGAACTCAATGCGGATCATCCAGGTTGGCTCTCGCACAACGGTGTATCTGAATGGGAAACTGGTCGTTGATCATGCCATCATGGAAAATTATTGGGACCGAAAATTGCCGATTGTGAAGTCTGGGCCGATCCAGTTGCAAACGCATGGCGGCGAAATTCGTTGGAGAAATATCAAGGTTCGTGAACTGGATTCAGATGCCGCGAACAAGATCCTTGCTGCAAAAAATAAAGAAGGTCTTGAGTCGATTTTCAATGGTGAAAATTTTGATGGCTGGGCAGGCGCGGTCGACAACTATTTGATCAAAGATGGTTATGTGCAGTGTAAACCCGATTCGGGCGGCAACCTTTTTACAAAACAAGAGTATGGCGATTTTCACGTTCGGTTCGAATTTGCCTTACCACCCAAGGGCAACAACGGATTGGCGATCAGGTACCCCGGCGAAGGGGATACAGCGTATGTTGGGATGTGTGAATTACAGATTCTGGGTGAAGATTATCCTGGTGACTTGGATCCACGACAGTTTCATGGTTCTGCCTATGGAATGTGTGCAGCGACGCGCGGGTATTTGCGCGAGACGGGGCAATGGAATTTTCAAGAAGTGATTGTGCGTGGTTCAACGATTAAGGTTGAATTAAACGGAAGCATCATTCTTGATTGCGATTTGAGCAAAGTTACCGACTATTTGGCTGATCGAAAGCATCCAGGCAAAGAGCGAACAAAAGGACATTTTGGATTCGCCGGTCATAATTCGCCGGTCAAATTCCGCAACATATTTATCAAGCGTCTGGATTAGTTTGCCGATTATCCGGTAACGCTGGGCACAGCTGAGCAAGCGTTAGCGGTGGTCCAAAGAGAACCGATTGTGAGTGGTTCCTCGATCCGATTACTCGCATGAACCACAGTGACACGATTTTCCAGGTTGTTTGCGGCATCGCTTACCGCCACAACATTCCGACCCGTCAATGATTCGCTGTTTCATGCTGAGCCAATCGCATTTGAGGCTTTGGAAAAATCTGCCCCCAGTGAAAGGACTGTCAGATTTCTTCCAGCAAATGTAAGGCGAACATCGTTTCTTTTCTTCACAATCACAATTGTAGAACTTGCCAAAGTGGCCAGTTTGTCGCAACCACCACCGTCCTCTCGTCCATGGGTCGTCAGGAGCGTACTGGGATCCAGCTCCAAGCCCTTCGCTACAGCTTTCACAATCGTCTTGTGCGAATCCGCATTGCGGCAACAACAAAATCGAGATGATGATCGTGGCAAAAATTCTCATGGTTTACTGCGTTTTTAGATGTAATAAGGACGCACATTCAGAATATAGGATCGACATGCCATATCCGCTAACTGGCAAAAATCTGATACAAGTCGTTTGCCTACCCCAGCGGGAATAGATTCCACGGATTGCCCAAGTGGACCCAAGCATGCCAGAATTCCGTCCAGTTATCGAGAACCAGTCGAAAACGGTTATTCCATGGATGGTTTTCGACTTGGACTGCAATTTTCGTTGTTTTAAACTATTCCGCTCAGGTTGTTTTTTCGGCTGCTAATTTTCTCAAGAACTCATATATGAATCGATTTCGCATAGGCGCTGTTTCGTACCTGAACACCAAGCCATTGGTGTACGGTTTGCAGGAAAGCGATGATCGATTCGAAGTGGTTTTCGATTTGCCAAGTCGATTGGCGGATCGACTGGCTCAGCGTGAATTGGATGTTGCTTTGGTACCCGTGATTGAAGCGATCACCAACCCGATTTACACCATCGTTTCCGATGCATGTATTGCTTGCCGAGGTCCGGTTCGAAGTGTGAAGCTGTTCAGTAAAGTTCAGCCAGATTCGATTCGATCGCTGGCGCTTGATGAAGGTTCACGCACGAGCGTTGCGTTGACGAAAGTCATTTTGCAGCAACGATTCAACAACCAGCCGGTGTTTTGCCCGTTGCCGATCGAAGAATCATGGCGGGAAACGAATGCGGATGCGGCTCTGGTAATCGGTGACCGAGCGATGAATTCATTGAGCGATGATGATTTGCCGTTTTGCGTTGAGATAGATTTGGGTGAGTTTTGGAATCGCTGGACCGAGTTGCCGTTTGTATTTGCGGTTTGGGCAGCATTGCCGGGTACGGATCTTGGATTGTTGGACGAGGCATTGTCGCACGCACGCGACGAAGGCTTGAAGAATCTCGATTCGATAAGCGCAAGTGCTTCTCAAGCGTACGGTTTAAGTTCGTCTGAATGTCGCGATTACTTGGAAAAACAGTTACACTTTACGCTTGGCACGCGCGAAAAAATGGGCCTGTCTCAATTCTTTGGATATGCCAAACAACTTTCATTAATTGGCCAGGATTTGTCACTACAGTTCTATGATTGCAAAATTACTGGATAAAGCGGTCGCTGGTGAGCGATTGACTGCAGAAGAAGGCTTGGAGCTACTGAAGTCAAATGATCTGGCGACGTTAGGTGCTGCGGCCAATGCAGTGACGATCAAGAAGCATCCGGAGAATTACCGGACGTACAATATTGATCGCAATATAAATTATACAAATATCTGTACGGCGGTTTGCGATTTTTGTGCGTTCTATCGTGGTCCCAAAAGTGACGAAGGTTATGTGCTGCCGCGCGAAGAACTGCTTGCCAAGATTGAAGAGACGGTTGAATTAGGCGGCGATCAGATTTTGATGCAGGGCGGATTGCATCCGAAGTTCAAGATCGAATGGTATGAAGAGTTGCTGCACGATATCAAGAACCGTTTTCCGATGGTGAATGTACACGGGTTCAGTCCGCCGGAAATTTACCACTTCACCAAAGTCAACAACATGACCTTGGAAGAAGTCCTGACGCGTTTGAAAGCAGCGGGTCTTGGCAGTTTGCCAGGCGGCGGAGCTGAAATACTTGTTGATCGCGTTCGTAGCGAAATTACGCGCGGCAAAGTGATGACCGATGATTGGCTGGACGTAATGCGAGTGTGGCACAAATTGGGTGGGCGCAGCAGTGCGACGATGATGTTTGGTCATGTTGAAACGTTGGCCGAGCGTATTGAACACCTGGAGCGATTGCGATGTCTTCAGGATGAAACGGGTGGGTTTACGGCTTTTATTTGTTGGACCTTCCAGCCAGACAACACGCAAATGTCTGATGTATTGCCGTCTGGATCTTACGAGTATTTGAAGATGTTGGCCGTGTCGCGTTTGTATTTGAATAATTTTGACAACATGCAATCCAGCTGGGTTACTCAGGGATTGAAAATGGGGCAATTGTCGTTGGTGTATGGTGCCAACGACATGGGCAGCTTGATGATCGAAGAGAATGTGGTTGCCGAAGCGGGCACGGTGCATTATTTGACGTTGGATCAGATCCGGGATTCGATTGTTGAAATTGGATTCCAGCCGCGTCAGCGCAATGTGCATTACGAATTGGTTGACAAAGCCATGGAAGAAAAAGCCGTCCTCGCCAATCAAGATTGGGTAAAACGGCGTGAAGCGGAAGCTGGTGCAAGTCTGGTGCAACTCGCTTGATTTTCCAGCTTGGCGTTTCAACTTATCGTACAACCCTTTGGGAAGCCATTGCTGATCCGCATCCCGATATTGAGTCCAATCGTAAATGGGTGCGGGAACGATTAGTGCATTTCAAAACACAGAGGCACAGAGGACACTGAGAAATCTGCTGTTGTTTCCTCTGTGATCTCTGTGCCTCTGTGTTTCAATTCTGTAGTTAAGGATCACTTAATTAGCTGGATTCGGAGGTAGAGATGAGTGACGTGAACCAATTGACCGAAGCGATAATTGGTGCCGCAATCGAAGTCCACAAGCGATTGGGGCCGGGATTGTTGGAGTCGGCCTATCGCATCTGTTTGGCGTACGAACTACGCAGGCGTGGTTTTAAGGTCGTCGAAGAAAAGCCAGTTCCAGTCATTTACGACGATGTCAAACTGGAATGTGGCTTTCGAGCAGACTTGGTTGTCAACGATCAAGTCGTTGTCGAACTCAAGGCAAAATCGACGATCCACCCGGTCGACAAAGCACAGGTCTTGTCTCATTTGCGGCTGCTGAATTTGCGTTTTGGATTGTTGATAAACTTTCATGAAGAACGAGTGGTAGATGGTGTGAGTCGAATCGTGAATGGGTACGGTAATGATTAGTGCAATATATCAAAACACAGAGTCACAGAGGACACTGAGAAATCTGCTGTTGTTTCCTCTGTGATCTCAGTACCTCTGTGTTTCATAAACCCCCTAGCCGCACATGGCTACGCGCTCACGCCCATCTGCAAAATGTGAAGTCAT
>CAYONX010000016.1:0-19958 GCA_964405425.1 uncultured Pirellulaceae bacterium
GGCATGCTTGCAAAAACGCTGCTTATTAATTACCTGTATTACCCTGAATCTTTAGTTCTCTTCCCTCCCATCGAATTTCTCCGTGATTCAACTCTAAATGGCCATCGGCTATTTTGAATTCTGATGGGAGTATTCTGTGTGCCTGAAGTCGAAGCCAAAGCCAACTATTTTCAAACAACAACTCGTCCTTTGATCTTCCTATTGTGGCCTTGGCATTTTGCCGAACATCACCGGACTCTAACAAGTCCCGCAACTCTAAATCATATCTAATGGTTGTTGATGTCTTATCGTCTTCGATAATTCTGGTCGCTGTACAATAAGCATGGGGATTGAATCGATCTAATTGAACATCATCCGCCCAAAAACTACTCCGCTCTTTTAATTTCGCGATTACTTTATCGATCGTGTTGGGTTTGACATTCCCAGTAAAGTAAGGTGGGCCTCCGGTGACTTCGTCTTCGGACCAAATCACTTTACCATCGTCCCACAACACAAAAATAAGATTGGGATATCCTTCTGTTTCAGTTGCTTTTGTAACAGGCTGCCTCTGATGCCAAAGTTGCCAGTTTTCGTTGTAGATTACTAAGGCACCGTCAGAATGGCTGATATCACGAATTTGTGCTGCTCCATCAACCTGAGCGAACAAAAGAATCGGTAAAATAAACAAGTACATAATTCCTATTATTGTTCTCATGATAGCCGTCAGTCAATTTCCTGATTTGCTCATCGATAGCTAGCACATGTATGAAGCTCACTGGTGTTTACGCCGTCGATTTTGATTGCTAACCTTCGCTTCAAATTCGCCCCCGTTTTTACAGAATCACCAGTCATGAATCGCTGGTTCATCAGTCTCACTATTTTAGCGTTGCTTGCCACTGGCTGTCGTCAACCGATTGCCGGGAATGCCGGAAACCAATCCAATTTTGGCTTTGGGCAAGGCGGGATCTTCAATCGACCGCGCGTCGCTTCCAATAACACTTCGATTTTTGGTCGCCGCGACACCAATAACACCCGGCAAATCCAAGCCAATACACAGCAAGAATTCGAGGAATACTCTCAACTTTCCCAGGAAATTCAAACGCTTAACAGCCGGCTGGGCGGTTTTGATTCAGACAACCAGCAACTGGTCACCGAAATTGCCAATTTGAAACAAAAGCTGCAGGTCGCCAGCGACTACAACAATCAAATCAAACAGCAATTGGCCGACAACAATTCGCAATTGCAACAGATGCAGCTCGAGAGACAACAATTCGAACAGCAATTAGCCCAGGTTCTGCAAAGCAACCAGGAGCTTGAGTCGAGAGAACAGTTTGCCAGTACCACCGGCGGTGCGCCCACCCAATTGATCGGTGGAGCAACCGTGCGAGCCAACAATAGCTTGCTGCAAAAATTATCCAACATACAAATCGCCGGCGGACAAGCACGGATGGACGGCGATGTGATCCGAGTCGAATTTCCATCGGATGTATTGTTCCAACCGGGCACCTACCGATTCCGACCGGAACAACAAAATACGGTTCGAAACATTGTCACCACCATTCGAAACTACTTCCCCGATCAGATCGTGGGAATTGAAGCGCATTGGGATGGCACTCCGCTGAGCTCTCCCAACGACACACACCATAGCCTGACAGCCACCCAAGCGCTGGCCGTTTTCAATCAACTGGTTCAACTTGGCCTGCCACAGGCGCAACTTTTCACAATGGGAATGGGCAGCAACCGCCCACGCCACGCGGCTGGTAACGCCGGCAATATCAGCCCCAATCGACGTATCGAAATCGTCATCTACCCCGAGCGTTTTAACGCTCGTTAATCAGCAATCTGCCTAAAAATGGCCACAAATTGACTGGTCATAAATCGACAGGCCGTAAATTGCCTTTGGATTTGCACGCGGATTGATCCCGCATCGATTCCTTGCACTTGCAGCTGGCAGATCAACGTTGCGGCGCAGCAATGAACATCTTTTCCCCATCCCCGCGCCTCTGTTTTTGCTCATAAAGCAGCCAAAATCCGCATAAATGTATTTCTGTACACTAATTCAATTTTCCTGACACAATTGTCCGAAGATTGACCAAAGGTGTCGTTTGCGGCTGCGAAATTTGAAGCATGGAGGAAAACAGGATGTCAAAACTTCAAATTTCTACTGAAAAACTGCAAACCATCCAAAAGCTTCGGGGCAAGATCCGCCGCACCGAAACTTGCAGCCGCAACGACGACGGAACCGTCATTTCCAGTGGCTGCGAAGCCATCGACAAACTACTGCCCTCAAATGGCTACAACCGGGGCACAATTATCGAATGGTTTGCCGAACCAGGCAGCGCTGCCGAACTGTTTTCGCTGACAGCCGCTGGCAATGCCGCCAACGACGGCGGTGCATTGGTCATCGTCGATCCACATGGCCATTTCTATCCACCCGCAGCCCACGCTATCGGAATCCATCTATCCAACTTGATCATTTTGAAACGCGGAACACAAAAGACTCAAGCAAACGATTTCCTTTGGGCCATCGATCAATCACTTCGCTGCAATGCCGTCGCCGCTGTCTGGGGACAATTGCCTGAATTCGAAACAACCACGCAAGCCAATCACTGGCAACGTCGATTCCAACTTTCCGCCGAATCCAGCGGTTGCTGCGGCATGTTTGTCAAAAACCAATCAAAACCTTCAGCGCCTTCATGGGCAGAAATTCAATGGCAACTTCGACCATTGGCAAACCAGAAACGATTTGGGGACACGCGGCACATACGAGCATCGCTGGTTCGTTGCCGAGGAGCAGTCACCGGCAAACACATCGACCTGAAAATCAACACCATCACAGGAAACGTGCAACAAGTACAGCGTGAACATGCAACAAGAAAAAACACAGCCGCGTATTCTCTGCCTCTGGCTGCCGAATTGGCCAATCCAAAGACTCGTCGTCGAGCGGCCCGAGCTTAAACGCAAACGGTTGGTTCTGTTTCGCAAAGACTCTCGTCGCGGACAATTGGTCGCCGCTGCATCACCACTTGCACAGCGTGACGGCGTACAAATCGATATGCCAATGTCCGAAGCCAAATCATTGCTCTGGCGTGGAGCAACGAATGCTTCCAGGAGATCAACCTCTTTAGAAAACCCAACCACCAGCGAGCGACCGTTTCACATTCTGCCTCATGATCCAGCCGCAAATCTGTATGCCATCGAAAAACTGGCTGATGATCTGGACAGCTTCAGCCCCATCATCGGCCTGCAGAACGATAACCCACAACCCGATTGCATCTTTCTGGATGTAACCGGACTGGCTCCGCTGTTTGGCAGCGAAATCGATTTGGCACAAAGTGTATTGGATTTCTGTAGCGAACAAGGCTATTTGGCCAAAGTAGCCATCGCTCAAACGCTCGGGCAATCCCAAGGGTTTGCCCAATACGGAATGCCGAATGACCAAGGCAAAACCGGCGACGCAAACACAACCCATTCGGCAATCTATATTTCACATTCAAAAACTTCCTTTCATTCCCTTCCCGTCACCACACTCAGACTTTCTGCCTGGATAACTAAAACGCTTCACCAGCTTGGCATCCGAACGATCGACCAACTGCTTCGCCTGCCACGCAAAGATCTATCGGCTCGCTTTGGAAACGAAATACATACTCGCATCGATCAAATGATCGGTACAACAGGCGAACCCATTATCGCTCGCCAACCTCAACCGGAATTCTACGCTCAGCAACTTCTCGATCACCCAACCAGCCACAAAGAAACTATCGAAGTCATTTTGAATCGGCTGATCGAAAACATTTGTCGTCAAATGAAAGCCCTCCAACAAGGAGCATTGCAGTGGACGATTCGATTGTATTGTCAAGACAGCAAATTGCCGCTGAAGCTTTACGTCAGCTTGTTCCAACCCACTGCAACCGCTGAACACGTTGTACAACTGGCACAAATGCAATTGGAACAAATACTGAATCCCTTCAAGAAACCCAAAAGCAAAAGCAAATCCAAAAGCACGTTCGTTAAACTCGACGGCCAACCGATCGCCATCCAGGAAATCACCGTCACGGTAACTTCAGGCATTTTAATCGAGCACCGACAACGAAAATTGTTTGATGAAAACCCACGTCTGGATAAACAAGCACTCGCTCAACTCATCAATCGACTTTCCGGCCGGCTTGGACGAGAGAACGTGGTTTACCCGGCGATGGTTTCCGGTGCTCAACCCGAACATGCCTATCAGCTTAAACCACTTGTGAATCCTTACAGCCGCGGCCCCAGACGCACAGCCAACTCCCAAAAAATCTACCAGCACTCACACAAACTCGCTCGACCGTTCAAAATGTTCCGTCCTGCCATTGAGCTGCAAACGGCTTCGACTTCACAACCTGCACAGCCAACCCCGCCAGCATCAATCACCCTTGCTCAAACCCGCCATCCGATCATCAACCATTGGGGGCCCGAACGAATCGAAACGGGCTGGTGGCGAGGACGCACCACACGCCGTGATTACTGGCGTGTCGAAACGCAATCCCATCAACAATTCTGGATCTATCACGACCTGCGACGCTGTGTGTGGTTTTTGCAAGGAGAGTTTTGAGCCATGCAAAAATCCAGCAATGCACGACATCAGAACTCAAAAGAAGCTCTTTACAGCGAACTTCATTGCAAATCGAACTATTCGTTTTTGACGGGCGCCTCGCATGCGGATGAACTGGTCGATCGTGCAATTGAACTTGGCTATTCAGCACTAGCGATCACCGACGAAAACACACTGGCCGGCATCGTTAGAGCCTACTCCGCTATCCGCGACGCTAACAAACGAATCGCAGAAGAAACAAAATCTTCAGCAGCCACCCATCCGCACGCAACCATAAAACTTATCATCGGTGCCGAAATCATCCTCAACGACGCTCCCCCCGTTGTGCTGTGGGCCACCGACCGAAATTCTTATGCTCGACTCACCCGCCTGCTAACCGTTGGCCGCCGTCGCGCTCCCAAGGGCGAATGCTGGCTCTGCTTTGATGATATCGCCAAACATCACGCTGGCCTTCTTGCCGGTGTCATCCCCACCATCGGTGGTGATCGCGACCGCACCTTGCACATTGACGAAACACATGCCAGTTACGAGTGGTTCGCCAAAAAACAACCAGACACCAACATCGACATCTATCGCGAATTGTTTGGTGATCGAGCGTATCTTCTGTCCGAACTATACAGCGGCGTTGATGACGATTGGCGAATCGAACAATTAAAGCGGGCATCCAAAAAATCAGACATACCGCTGGTCGCCGCCGGCGATGTGCTTTACCACTGCCCTGCCCGGCTGCCATTGCACGACGTTTTGACTGCGACCAAACACAAAACCACTGTCGCTCAAGCCGGCGATTTGTTGATGCCAAATGCCGGGCGACATCTGCAAACAACCCACAATCGCCAATCAGCCTTCCAATCGATGCCCGGTGCAATTGAACGCACCCAGGAAATTACTGACCGGTGTTCATTTTGCTTAAGCCAACTTAAATATGAATATCCAGAAGAACTTGCACCCGACGGCCAAACTCCAGCTCAATATCTGCAAGCCCTGACCACAAAAGGCAGTCACACCCGCTACCCCAACGGCGTGCCGGAAAAAGTTCAAACGCAAATCGATCATGAACTAAAACTGATCGATGAACTGCAATACGAAGCCTACTTTCTGACCGTTTGGGATCTGGTTCGCTTCGCTCGTTCTCAAGGCATACTGTGCCAGGGCCGAGGTTCAGCTGCCAATTCGGCCGTTTGCTATTGCCTGGGAGTTACTTCCGTCGATCCTGACACGACCGATTTGCTGTTCGAGAGATTTGTCAGTAAAGAACGTGACGAAGCACCCGACATCGATGTTGATTTCGAGCATGAACGCCGTGAAGAAGTACTGCAATATTTGTACGAAAAATACGGACGAGAACGTGCTGGGCTTGCTGCCACCGTCGTTACCTATCGCGTCCGCAGTGCCGTTCGTGACGTTGGCAAAGCGTTAGGCCTTTCGCTCGATCGGATCGACGCATTGGCCAAACATGTCGAAGGTTATTCGTCTGATGAAAACCTCGCCCAGCGTATGCAGGACGTCGGCATCGATCCCGAATCACAAATCGGCCAGCAAATGCATTATCTGGTCAACGAACTCATTTCGTTTCCACGCCATCTGTCACAACACGTTGGCGGCATGGTCATCACTCAAGGCCGACTCGACGAGCTGGTCCCCGTCGAAAACGCCTCAATGGATGATCGAACCGTGATCCAGTGGGACAAAAACGATCTCGAAGAACTTGGGCTGCTGAAAGTCGATTGTTTGTGTCTGGGAATGCTCACCGCAATTCGCAAATGTTTTCAGATGATTGAAAAACATTGGGATCGCCCATTAACTCTGGCAACGGTCCCCAAAGAAGATCCCAACGTTTACGACATGATCTGCAAAGCCGATACGGTGGGCGTTTTTCAGATCGAAAGTCGCGGACAAATGAGCATGCTGCCGCGACTCAAACCGCGTTGCTGGTACGATCTGGTCATCGAAGTTGCCATCATGCGTCCCGGCCCGATCCAGGGAAACATGGTGCACCCGTACCTGCGTCGTCGCAATGGCGAAGAAGAAACCGTTTACCCCAGCGAAGAAATCAAAACGGTCTTGCATCGCACTCTTGGCGTTCCCATTTTCCAGGAACAAGCAATGAAGCTGGCCGTCGTTGCGGCTGGCTTCACTCCCGGCGAAGCGGA
The DNA here is from genome assembly GCA_964405425.1 of uncultured Pirellulaceae bacterium. Taxonomy (GTDB): domain Bacteria; phylum Planctomycetota; class Planctomycetia; order Pirellulales; family Pirellulaceae; genus Mariniblastus. Next base: position 6,721 of record CAYONX010000016.1, read on the forward strand.
TCAGTTGCGGCGAGCAATGGGAGCCTGGCGAAAAACGGGAGTCATTGAAAAATTTCAACACAAATTGATGACCGGCATGCGTAAGAAAGGACTCAGCGACGAATTTGCTCAACAAGTCTTTCGACAAATCCGTGGCTTCGGCGAATACGGCTTCCCAGAATCACACGCCGCCAGTTTCGCCAAACTCGTTTACGTATCGGCCTGGTTGAAACACTACTACCCCGCCGTCTTCACCGCCGGACTGCTCAACAGCCAGCCCATGGGATTCTATGCACCCGCACAACTAATCGCCTGCGCAAAAAAACACAATGTTGAAGTGTTACCCGTCGACGTCAACGATAGCGATTGGGATTGCCTGATTGAAAACGGGAAACTTCGCCTTGGCTTGCGCATGGTCAGTGGCTTTCGTGAAAACCACGCCGTCACCATCATGAACGCTCGCATCGACGGCCCTTTTACCAGCGTCGCCGATTTCACTCGGCGTACTAAATTGGGCAGCAAAATCGTTGCCAAACTCAGCCAGGCCGATGCCTTTCACAGCGTCAATCAGGACCGCCGCAGCGCACTCTGGCAAGCGTTGGCTCAGGAACAAAAACCACTGGAACAACCACTTTTCGATACGCTCAGCGCCGAAGACGATTTGATATCCGGACTTCCCGAAATGCCACTCGATCAACAAGTCGTCGAAGACTATCAAGCGGTCGGGCTATCGCTCAAAGCCCACCCCATTTCATTTCACCGCGAACATTTGGATAAACTTACAATCACACCAACTGGCGAACTGGAAAACAAACGCGACAACCAACATCTTCGCGTCGCCGGCCTGGTCATCATGCGGCAACGCCCAGCCACCGCCAAAGGAATAACCTTTGTTACACTCGAAGACGAAACCGGAGTCGCCAATCTTGTCGTCAAGCAAAAGATCTGGGAACGATACTATAAAATCGCACGCCGCAGCCCCGCCTGGATCGCTCACGGCAAACTCGAAAAGAAAAGTGGAGTCATCCACGTGGTCGTCAACAGACTGGAAGATCTGTCAGAACGGCTCAACGACCTACAAACCAAATCAAGAGACTTTCGTTAGTTCCAGTTGGCTCCAGTTAACTCCAGCCCGTCAGGACCATCGAAAGTAAATCCATCCGGCAATCAAAGCAAGATGCAAAACAACAACAAACCAAAGCAATAATCGAAAGCTGAACTTGATCGTTTTATGTCGAAAAAATTGTTGACCTAACAGCGCACCCGGCCAGCCACCAAATAGAGCCAACATGTGCAAAATCTTTTCGGGAACACGACCGCCACCCACCACCGCCCTTCGCTTGTCCCACCCAAAAGCCACAAACGTAATCACGCTCGCAAACGCAACGGCTATTAAATAGATTTTGGCGAGTGTATCCATATATCCCAATCGACGCGTCCTATGCGCTGATGCGCCGCAACACAGTTATGAACCAACAGAACACTGGCTCACTAAAAACACCAACCAATCAATTGCACAATCAAAATACCAACAACGACAATCCAAAGCGCCTGCAACCAACCCGGTCGCTGTGACAACCAGCTTGTATCAGAACGGACATATTCACCGCAATAAGGACAGCGTGGCGAATCCTCATATATCAGATTGCGACATTGCGAACACAAGATCGAATCGTCTAAATCCGATTCAAACGGTTCGTCATCGTATTCGGTTTCGTATTCCTGTCCGTATTCGTAATCGTCACTGAAGCCCATAACGCCTACTTCTCAATGTCAATCCAAACCAGTCGATGATCCGAACGCTTGACTTCCGCTTCACCTGGCTCATCCGGTTTTGGCCAAAAGACCCCACTATTAATTATCTTCAGCGATTTGGATGGCACCACGTAATCGATTCGCATATTTCCGACCCGTTTATCATTGAAATCAGCGGTGTCCATCGCCGGATCACCTTTATGTTTTGCGTTTGCACCACCCTGTGTATCCGCCCAGTGCTTGCCACCGGTCGACTTTGGTGCAACCGCCGCGTTGACCATTTCACTATTGAGCAACAAATTTATCGCTCCATCACGAGAATCCCCGTCGACTGGATCCGCATTCAAATCACCTGCAACAACAAAATGTTCGCCCGCTTTTAAACCGCCCTTCTTACCCGCGTCGTCATACAAATATTCGGCCTTTCCTGAAACATAATCCGACCACAATCGAATTTCATCGTGGTTGCGGCAACCATTTTTGTCTTCCGGACCATCAAAGACTGGTGGTGTTGGATGGCAGACCAGAAAATGTAAATTCTTTTCTCCAATCTTGATTGGCAAATCCCAATGGCTTTTGGATGACAAACGAAATTTCGCCATTGCGTCTTCGCTGTAATAGTTCTTGCCATCTTTCTTGATCGGAATCACCGCGCCCGGCATATCTTTCCACAAAAAATTCTGGAACGTGCGTACGTCTTCGGTTTCGATACTAAAAACAGAGTAAACGGCCATTGCATATTGACCGGGAAAATAGCCAAACCCAAGCGCATCATTTGGCTCACCCATTTTCCCGTTGTTGTCATAGTCCAATCCACTATCGACGCCGGTATTCACGGGCCCGGCAAAATGATACTTATACTCCATCGCTTTTTGATCACCTTGCGGCACCGACAAATACTTCTCCAGCATCAACTTGGCCGACTTGCCGTCCGCGTAATCCAATTCGTTAATCAACAGCACGTCCGGACGAACAATCTGAATCACCTTCGCCACCGCTTTGGCTTGCGAAGATTCTCCACCCTCAAGCTCCTTCACCAACTCTCCCTTTTTCTTGCGATTCAGAGCAACATTGTAAGTCGCAATGCGAATCGAATTTCCGGGCTTGGCAATATCCTGGGCCGCAGAAAAGCTGACCGGCAATACAAAAGAAAGCGACACAAATATTCTTGCAAAAGTATTCATTGGTGGATCTAGCGGAGAAGTTCATATGTATTCAACAGCAGATATTTTCCCCAATGCGATAGATGTTTCAATGCCCAAATTCAGGACCACGGTCAGTTACCCGCCGTTTACGAAGCGCCCGCAAAAACTATGCAAACCTTTGCATAATGGAAACGCAGTCTTGCCTATAAGAAGCACCAAAAAGATTTAGATGATTCAACAAATGATACAGCCGATAGACAGCGATTCGATCTTCCGAACCATCCGCCAATGGCCACGCCGCGTTGTAGGCATCGTAAAACCGACCATCAAATCCACCGAACAATGTCGTCATTCCAAATTCCGCTTCCCGGTCTGCAAAATAGACCGCCGGATCAATCAGCACCGGTTCTCCATCAGTACCAACCATGTAGTTACCATTCCAAAGATCCCCGTGAATCAGCGCCGGTGGCTCATCACAAACCAGCAACCCATCTAACTTGTCCATCAATTTGTCGGCCAGCGAATTAAACCGACTGTCTGCGTGGCCGTTCTTCCTTGCCAGCTCGAACTGAAAACCCAACCGGTGTTCTTTCCAGAATTCCAGCCACTTGTCACACCATGAATTTTTCTGGACGGTACTGCCAAGATAATTGTCATCCTCCCAACCATAACCCTCAGCATGACGTTCGCAGCTGGTTCGATGCATATTCGCAAGTTGCTCACCCAGAGTTTCGAAAAACGATTTGGATTTCTGGCCTGATTCGATGACTTCCAAAATCAAAAAAAGCGTCCCACTCTGCTCACCCAACCCAAACACCTCCGGCACTCGAATCGCCCGAGTCCCAACCAGTGCCGCCAGTCCCTGAGCTTCCCGCTGAAACATGTCTGCTGGGCACTGAGAATTTGTTTTAATAAAGAACCGTCGTCCATCGACTAGCTCAATCACCTCGGCATGGTTAATGCAACCGCCACTTGCCGAAGATCGCGAATCAATTCTCGCCTCCGCACCGGTCGCGTCTTCGATGGACCGTTGGATCGCCGAATAGACACCGCCGTTCACGATGCCTCACCAGCCAACATGTGTTTGACAATTTCCGGGCAAGCCGCTTCGATCATATCGAGCACATATTCAAAACCGTCCGCACCACCATAGTACGGATCCGGAACATCGTGAGGCCAATCGTCGCCCAGAAAATCACTCAGCATTTTCAACTCAGCCGTCGGCCGGTCATGGATTCGTTCGATGTTTTGATAGTTTTCACGATCCATCGCAATCACTAAATCGAACTTCTCCATATCAGCAGCCATCAATTGCCTCGCACGGCTCTGCAAATCAAATCCGCGCCGCGATGCATGGTCCCGCATTCGATCGTCCGCACGCTTGCCAATGTGGTATCCAGCGGTACCGGCAGAGTCAATTTTAATACGGTCCGCTAAATTTTGTTCATCGACCAAGTGTTGCAACACAGCTTCGCCCGTCGGCGACCGACAAATGTTGCCAAGACAAACAAATAAAACAGATTTTGAATTTGGTGACTGATCATTCATAGCAGCGAAAATCTAACATCTTCGCTGCCAACCACAAAGCCTCCCAACAAAACTACGATTCCGCGTGTCGATTCCAATCCAACTTCTTGCGAATTTCGTCCTTCAAGTGACCGAGCACCGAATCCTTATCCGTATTTTCCAGGATATCTGCAACAACCGCCTTCGCCGAATCATTTCCCCATGAACCACCTTGTTCGAAATATCGTTTGGCGGCCTGGCCAATGATGTAGGAACTGAATCCCGCCGCTGCACCCTGCGGAATTGCTGTAACTGCCGTCGCCAAAGAAACCGTTAACGCCTTGATCGCACTTGCGCCCCACGAAGTCAATTCACCTAGCGCAAATACACCCGCGGCTTTCGCAATTGCTTTCGACAAATCCCGCGCTTGAGCCATTGAAAAATTCAAACCATAAACTTTCGAAAGTGTCACCAGCATCAACGCATCAATCGCAACGCCACTGATCACATCGACGATGCCCGGTGCGAACGCAACAACAACCGCCTTGGTCGCCGCACTGGTCCAAATCACTTGATCCGCTTGCGAATTACGCATCTTCACGCGGATCGTCGCAATTTTGTCGCTCTTGTCTGCCGCATAAAGCGCTGCATTGAGTGCGATTAACCCAAGGCCTTCGTGTTCAAGGGTCTCCAGAATCAAACCTTTTAATTCACCGACATCCACTTCCGGCTTACGCCATTGTTCGATGGTCGATCCGTCCTCTTGCTCGACGACATATTCCACTTTTCGCGGATCCGCCGTGGTCGTAACAATGTGGTTTGCAGGAATGATCCCGCTGACGCGCTTACCTATCAAAGCCAACAGCGATTCCAAATCTTCTTTGCTGTACAGATCTCGCTTATTGAAAACCAGAATGATTGGTTTTTGCACGGCAGCCAAAGTCAACAGCGCCGAATACTCGGTATCATTCAAATCTGAATCGGTCACAAACAATATCAAATCAGCCTTGCGCGCAGTCGTTTCTGCCAATTCAGCCTTGTCCAACCCGCCAACTTCATTGATGCCTGGCGTATCCACCAGCACGATTTCTGATTTTTCGAGGCCGGGAATCACGTGCCCCGATCCATCCCACGCGGTCCCCCAAACCTGCTTGGTCCAGCCACCTTGAACATCAACTTCTGCAACCTGTTTACCGATCAGCGCATTGATCATCGCCGATTTACCAGTGCTGATTTCACCGAAAATCACAATCTCGACACGTCCCTGAGTGATTTTCTGGTACATATCGTTAAGCTGTGTGATATCCGTCTGCAGTTTTTCCTGTTCAGCAGGATTGCAACCTCGCAATTTCGTCAACGTAGACTGCACCGAGTCGATCGCCTGCTGGTACTGGGCGTCGCTTGACGGATTTCGCGGTTCTGATTTTGAATCGGCCATTTAAAAACTTTTGATTTTGCTTAAACCATTTTCAACAAGGCGCCAATAAACGTGAAGTGGAACCTGAAGATCAGCGATCTATTCGTCATCTTTATCTGGATTTCATTTTTGTTTGGAACCATTTCTCAATTGTTCGGCTCCGAATCGATTGCACATTGCTTCCTGCTGGCATCGCTGTGTTTTTTGGCAATTGTGTTTCTCGGATTCAAACTGAAGTTGCGCACTGGCACCACTTCTTCATGGGTGTTGACGGGAATTCTTGGCATAACCTCATCTTTTTTATTTTTCATCACTGCCAACTTCTCTTCTGGATCTACTATCAACGCTTTGTTTACATTCATTTCGTTATTGGCCATCGGAATTTCATTCGCTCTTATTTTCTTCCGATTCGCCAGCGGGCCAGCCGATCATGGCGACAGGCGATTGACGATGGGGCAACTGCTGGAGTATCTAGCCCCCAGCGGCTGCAGCGCAATATATCTGACTTGTTATGTCGGACTAAACCTATCCGCTCGCACCCAGCCGCATATTGGCATCATTCTTGGTCCTCTTATTTTTATCTTCACTGCTGTTATTGCGTTTGTATTGTGGGTCATCGAGCGAAAAACTCGCGACTAAGCGGAAATCTTTTCTCGTGCGGCCTGCACCAACTTTCTAATTTCATCAACCGTCGTCACAGCTTCCCATTGCCGACGTGCTAAACTGGCGAGCCCGCCTTCGGGAGCGTTCATTTCGTTGCGGAAGTACTCGATAAACGTCGCACCGATCCATTTCGTTATCAACGCTTGAACAGCCCCCTGCAACGCACCACCTGCAACCGTACCGGCAAACGGTATCGACTTAATCAACGATGCCACCACACTTGTTACCGCAACCGTCGCCCCTTGTGCACCGAGAAATCCAATCAAGTTCTTTCCCATTTCCGACAACCACTGCGAAGCTGTTTCCAAATCGACTTTTTGCTGATACACCTCAGCCAAATCCAGAATCATCTTTGTAGATATCGCGCTTCCAGCGACCAGATCGATCACAGGGAATGGATTAATGGCCGCAATGCCACCCGCACCCCACATGTACTTGTCGACGATCGACCAGGCTTTTTGATCCAGCGAATCTTTTACTCGGTTACGGGCTTTTTCCACCAGACCTCGCGATTGCAGCAACAAATTTGCCATCAACAATTCTTTTCCGTCTTGCTTTAAAATCGCAAGCATTCGATCGGCCAGCGGTTCTATATTGGCAGGAATATCAACCGTTTCGTCGATAACGCTGCCATCGGTCATCACTCGTTTTCGCACACGAGAGCCCGATTGGGCCTGAATCGCTACGATGTCCTGGTCGCGAACAATCCCGTCCGTTTGCCGATCGATCTGCCCAATCAACTTGTTGCGGTCGTCTTCGCTGTACCAGTCCGTTTTATTCAAACAAATGATGATTCTTTTTTCCATGCCGCCAAGTTTTTGCAACAGCTTGAATTCGCTATCGCGCAACGGACCATCGACAACCAGCAAAACCAGGTCTGCATCTTTAGCGCTTTCAGCTGAGACAACAATGTGCTTTTCTCCGTCAACCTCGCCAAGCCCCGGCGTGTCTACCAGTGTCACCTTATCCATCCCCGGCCAGGGAATTTCATTTCGAGTAACAGTCGTTCCGCCGCGAGCGTCGGTCGCAAACACGTCGTTGCCGGCCAGTAAATTCAACACCGAAGACTTACCGCTGGATATCGTGCCAAAGGCCACCAGCTCGAGCAACTGCGACTTACGCTTGTATTCAATCTCCTGAACAATCGGCTCCAGTTGATCGGCAAGCTGCTGACCAGACTGCGAACTGATTTCCGAAGTACGCGATTGCAGATTCGCGACTTGTTCCAGGTTTTCATTTAGTTCGGCGGCCTTTTGTGCATCACTTAGCTCGCTAGGATTGCGGTTGCGCCGAACCCGGCGACGATTCTTCATTATCGAAGCACCCCACAACTTCCAAACCGTCCACCCCAGACTACCGAACAGCAGCAAACCTCCAGTACCTACCACGATCAGGTAAACCCAACCGGCAACTGAGCCCAGACTGCGAGCCGTTTCGTAATTGGAAATAATCCAGTTTGGCAAATACAGAAGCGCAACTCCAGCGACCGCTGCCAAAGCGATAAGCATGAATCCGGAAAAAGTCTTTTTGAGTTGCATTGGGTGGAAAGAATCAGGAAAAGGACGAACAACTATTGATCATTACGGGCAGGCGTTGATTGACAGTTTAGCTATTCGCCGCCAGACATAAGACATTTCCGCTAAATTGGACATGAATATGCCCAAAAAACCAGTTTTGGGGGGAGGATTGGAATCCATCGGTCCGAAATTCGCAAACTCATTCAGACAAACGTTTTAGACTGATCAGCCGCTACGCGATCAGCCGGCACGCGTTAGCGTTCGGTTTCTGTTCCACCGTAATCAAAAAAATGGCCGGTTTAAACCGGCCATTTCGAAACGCTTTGAAAAAATTGGTTGCGACAACCGATTTCTATACTCCAGAAAGCAAATCAATAAACGGCTCGACGTCGAGCAGATTGACAACGCCATCCTGATTAACGTCCCCTTCTACCTGGAAATTTCCCTCGGAAATCAAGTCAATGAATGGGTCAACATCGAGCAAATTCACCACACCGTCACGGTTCAGGTCGCCCAGCAGGAATTGCAGTTCCACCGCACCGATGTCAATGCCGTTGACTGCGACACGGGGCAGGCCTCTTTGATCGAACTCGGGAACGCCGTCCTCGCCGGCAACCGCGTCAGGATCGCCTGCGTTGATCGCCGAGCTGCCAGCGAGCAGTGCATGAGTCATCGTTGGACCACCATTATCGGCCAATGGACCAAGCATGGCTGTGACTCGTCGTCGCCTAGTTTACATCCGAATCCAAATCATGCGCGTTTTTAAAAGCTAAATCAAAAGCGAATCAAATTTCAGGTAGCCGTTGCCTAAGAACTCGTTCGTGGTGTAAGGTGTGACTGGCGTGTTTCAGAGCCCGTGCAATTGAGAATTCTATGATCTCGATAATTGGTATGCCCTATGACGATGAATCTTCTTTCTTGAAAGGCGCATCGCATGCCCCGCCAATCATTCGCAATGCATTTAAATCGGATTCCAGCAACACCTATGCGGAATCAGAGATAGACGTTGGCGAACATCCGGAAATTCGTGACCTGGGCGATCTTGATCTGGGGTCAGGTCAAAACGCTCGCGACCAGATTGAGGCGGCGATTCGCAATCAAGCTATGGAAGGTGCCAAAGTTCTGTCCCTTGGAGGTGACCATTCAATCACGTATCCAATCTTAAAGGGGTACGCATCGAAGCATGGCAAGATCAACGTTCTGCAATTTGATGCGCACAGTGATTTGTATGAAGAGTTTGATGGAAAGCGGTATTCACACGCGTGTCAGTTTACTCGCGCCCATGAAGATGGCATTGTGAACAGCCATCTGCAGGTGGGAGTCAGGACGATCAATGAACAACAACGCAAACAGATTGATAAATATGACGTTCAGGTTGTTAACGCCAAAGATTTTTCTGAAACATTGATTGAAGTCGATGGCCCTGTTTACATCACACTTGATCTCGACGTTTTTGAACCTGGATTAGTGCCAGGCATCAGTCATTACGAGCCGGGCGGTCTGACTGTAAGAGACGTTGTGAATGTGATTCAGGACCTTGAAGTCCCTGTCATTGGTGCCGATATCGTGGAATACAACCCGAAGCGGGACATCAATGAAATCACGGCGATGGTTGCCGCCAAGTTCATGAAAGAGTTGTTGTCAAAGATGCTCTCAGACATATAGCTCAATTGGAGAGTAGCAAGACACTTCTGATCGAGGCTACTGTCTCGAAGTCGAAATCGCTACTTTTAATTCTTGCAACCTGCTCCTGTGATTTTTCCAATCTTGGGAGTTAGGTAAATCAACTGGAACCTGTTCATTAGCGTTTTTAATGGCCAGGTCGATCACGCCCAGTGCCTCTTGGCCGCGGCTGGTATTGTCGAGAAACTTCGCCAATGGTTCGGCCGTAGTTTTGATTTGATGCGCGGTGAAATTTTTACGGATAGACAGCAGGATCTCAATCCTCGGAACTTCCTGGCCAGGAATTGGTTGCTCCAACTCACCACGTTCCAGCTAGTTAACTTTGGGGCATAGCGCCCAACCTATTTAACTTGATTGCGTCAAAGGAGAGTCACAGCGTTCATCCATCAAGTAGTGACGGCCAGTCTCAAGTCTTGTCCCAGTTCAGGCCATTTTGTGCCCTAGTTGGAATCCATACTCAACCCAAAGCAAAGAAAAAGCCGCAAAAGCAATGGTTTGCTCATGCGGCCTAAAAATACAGTGGGGGTGACAGGAATCACCAATCCCGCTTTTTGTCGCGACGCTGGAAACCCGAAATCTGATCGTCGACGTCCTTTTTGAATTGCTCAAGCTCACTGTCCGACAACAAACCTGCTTCCGTTTTCGAATCAGCCTGTTCGGCTTCGCAGTTCGCAGGCCCCTGCGATCGATGCGTTATTTGATCGAACCAATCGCCGGTGTCAATGAATTGTGCACGCCGTTTTTGTGCTGCACGCTGCAACCGATGATCACTTGACACAATCAGCAACTGTTTCGGTGCTGAATGGCCCGCAATCAGGGATTCGATCATTTCGTCTGCATCTTCGAATTCAATCGAGTACAAAACTTTGACCGCACCACTGCACTCTTGTTCCTGCTGATTGGACAATGGAAGTTTTTTAGCATCAAATACAACCACAATCTGAGCTTGTTCAGAAGCGGAAAACGCGTCACGGATTCGAATCAACATCAATTCTCGCGCTCGAGCCAGCGATTCTGCATTAATTCGGCGACCATGCAGCCCACATTCAAAAATCAGGTTGTAACCATCGATCAAAATCTTCATTAACAAAATTACAAAGGGTTTTATGGCTGCTGTTCCAATTTGCCGATTGTTCTAAAATCGTGCGGTCACTAGCACTTAATTATACCTGAATTGGTCAATTGGTTTGGATGCCATGAATTTGAAACAAATAACTCGGACGAAAACCATAGCAACGGTCGGCCCGGCCAGCAATTCTGAAGAAATGCTGATCAAGCTGATCGAAACCGGCGTCGACATTTTTCGATTGAATATGGCCCACGGTTCTCGCAGCGATCACGAAACCGCAATCAAGAACATTCGAGCCGCCAACAAAAAGCTCGATAGACCTTCTGGCATATTAATTGACCTGGCCGGACCCAAGATTCGCCTCGGCCAACTTAACCCCGATCCATTGACCATCGAAAACGGCCAGACCGTAAATTTTGTTCGCGGCACCGAATCAAAAAATGCAACGGATCTGACTTGCACCTACGATCCACTTTTGGACGAACTAAAAGTCGGCGATGCCATCGTGCTGGCCGACGGACTTTCGCGCTTGCAAGTCACCGAAATCGAAAAAGAAAAAGCCGTCTGCACGGTTATCGACGGCGGCACCATCCGTAGCCGCCAAGGTGTAAACTTGCCCGGCACACAACTTAGTATTCCGGCATTAGGTGAAAAAGACAAAGACAACGCGATTTGGGCCGCGTCACAGGACGTTCAATTTGTCAGTTTAAGTTTTGTTCGCAACGCCGACGAGATCCGCGATTTGAAAAGCCTGTTACTGGACCATAACTCCAGTGCCGGCGTCGTTGCAAAAATTGAAAAACAGGAAGCGCTCGAAAACCTGGAAGAGATCGTCAAGGCAACCGACGCGATTATGGTCGCTCGTGGCGACTTGGGTGTCGAAATCGCGATCGAGAAAACTCCGCTCGCTCAAAAACAAATCATTCGGATCTGCTCTACCTATCGCAAGCCAGTCATCGTCGCTACTCAAATGCTTGAAAGTATGCACACTTCAAAACAACCGACGCGTGCAGAGGCCAGCGATGTGGCCAACGCAATCCTTGACGGCGCCGACGCGTGCATGCTGTCGGGCGAAACAGCTATCGGCGATTACCCGGTCGATGCCGTCGCGATGATGCAAAAGATCATGCTCGAAACCGAAGAAATGCTCAAAGGTCGCGAGTCTCGAATGTCGCTGCTGGAAGATCTTCCACACGACCTGGTTTCCGAATCGATCGTCTTTGGTGCCGCTCAAATCGCCAAACGACTGCAAGCGGAAATCGTATTCATTGCCAGCTCGACCGGCGGTACCGCACGATTGAAATCAAAACAGCGCGACTATATCAAAACCGTTTGCTTCACCGATGACGATCAAGTCCTGAAACGAATGTGCCTGTACTGGGGAATCATCCCCATTTTGCTACCAAAAGATGCTACCAGTTCGTTGCGAGATTACGTTGGACAATGGGCAAAACAGAACAGCGACGCAAAGTCCGGTGACCCTGTAGTGATAGTATCCGACACCGAATGGATGCCAGGCGTTCATGATGCCATTATGGTTTGCCGATTACCTGAATAACCAGGTTGGGGTTTTCCCTAATCCAGCAATTGTTCTGAATTAGATGCGTTCAGGTTCTCGCAATTCGCTGAAAATGCGCAGTCGATGTCCCGATGCACCAACTATTCTCCAATAGCACGCAACATGCAAACTGAATTTAACATTGGCTTCGTTGGCACTGGCGCAATCGCTGAAGCATTGATCGTCGGCTTACTGAGTTCCGGCAGCCAACTGGTGAAAGATTCGAGTATCAGAATCTCACGCCGAAACGCTCAACGATCCAATCGCCTGAAAGAACTCTATCCTAATATCGAAGTCGTCGATTCGAATCAGGAAATTGCCGACCAATCGGACTGGAACTTTATCGCCGTGCTGCCCGAACAAGCTCGCAGCGTTCTTGAAGAAATCGAATTCGATCCCCAATCAACCATCATCAGCCTGGTCGCCGGGATGCCAGTCAATACGCTTAGGGAATTGACGGGTTGCCAGAATTCCATGCGGATCGTTCCTTTGCCGCCGGTGGAAATGGGACTTGGTCCGATTCCGATCTTTCCTCCCAACCAATCCGTTGAAGCTTTACTGAACGAAATCGGTTCAGCCGTTCCTTTAGGCGAAGAAAAAGAGCTTTCAGCATGTGCTACGGCAAGTGCCATGATGGCGACCTATTTTGAACTGGTCGCGAAAATTTCGAGCTGGTTAAACGAAAACGGAGTCTCGTCGGCAAACTCGGCTTCCTACGCGTCTAACATGCTGCATGCCCTTGCCGCGACTACGGTCGACAAGGACCTGCAACAGTTAAAGGAGATGAGTGACGAGTGTCTTACAACGGGTGGCTTAAACGAACAAGTTTTGTTTAACAAACGAGAATCAGGCTGGTTCAATTCCATCAATGAAAATCTGGATTTGATCCTGAAACGAATCTCAAAATAACAGGATTCTCTACACGGGTGCCGACTTTGCAGGTGCC
>CAYONX010000016.1:20058-36942 GCA_964405425.1 uncultured Pirellulaceae bacterium
AAACGAATCTCAAAATAACAGGATTCTCTACACGGGTGCCGACTTTGCAGGTGCCCTTTACTGTCCGTGAAAAACTGGCTGTCAGGTTGGCTGACGTTTCGGTAAATTCGCGAATGTCGCGATCGAGTGCCTAAGATCCACGGAGGACTTCGGTGTCACTTGGATAGTTGATTTGAAGTAAAGCAGATCGCGTGCCAAAACGAAAATGCTTTTCAATGCCCGAAAACCAGCCCTCCAACTTACCCTGATTCGCACATTCGCTACCCAACAACCTGGCAATATGTACAAATTACAAATTCTGCTGGTACTTTATTCCCATCGACTACATTCCAACAAATCGCGTCACCAAAGCACAACAACGCAAATGACAATCGCTAACACAACCACACCCAACAAAATGGGCAAGTAGGTTCTGGGTGAAATATTCGCAGAATCGTCGTCAGCAGTAATTTTGCCACCGCTGTACCTGATAATCCATTCCGGTAGCTCGCCGGAAACGGCGTAAACAAGGCCCAACACCGCGCCTATACCAAGCAAAACCAGAACTCGAAGATCACCCACTCCATTAAAAATCGACACACCCAACAGCGCAAGCAGCAAAACAGAAAGCGCCATCGCGGCGATGCGATTTCCGCTCATCTACTTCAAACCCTGTAACAAACTCTGGGTAATCGCATTGAAAACCTCTTGGCTTTTGTCAAATTCGCGACTCTCCGCCTGGCAAAAGACATTCACCGTGTGCCCATTTAACTCAAACGCCCGCACCTGAGCCGTCACCAGGAAGTCCAGGCAATAAAAATGCGAGTCGAAACCGATCGCCTGAATACCACCGACCTCGCCCATAAAATCATTTCGCTCGAAATCCTCATACTGTTCACTCAGCGCCGCCGCACACGATTCCAGCAAATCACCGGTAGACGACCCATCATTGAACACACTGACTGACCAAATCCCGCCTGCGGGTGATTCCAATGAAATTTCAACAAAGTCGTCCGTGTCACCGCTCTGTACCAGCTTCCAATTCTCAGGGTACATGAATTGAAGTTCTTCATTCTCAAAAACAGCAGTCATCGGATTTGCTAGCGTGGATTAGTTTACGGACGTGTTAAAGATTTCATTGTCGGGAAAATCGGATCATCTGGTAGGTCTAATCAAACCGATATAGATAGGGCGTTTTCGTCCTGCTAGAGTCCGCACGATACGCTCTGTTTTTGCGCATACAACTTGAGAACAATTTGATTTTCTGTCAGCCAATTCCAAACACTGAAACCAGATTCCCAAGGCGATTGCTTGGCTTTTTGCTGATCATTCTCGTTCTTGCCAGTTCTGGATGTCGTTGTCCATGGAGTTGTTCAAACGCGGACCTGGCTCAATCAAGCAATTGGCTACAAGGCGGACTGCAAGCCTATCACCAAGGGGAACATCTCCAGGCACAAGAGCTACTCGCGAAGGCCGCCGAATCACGACCGGCCGATCCAATCCTTCGAGAACACCTGGCCGAAAATTATTTGCAACAAGGCAAAACATCTGAAGCGATCGCCGAACTGCTGAAAGCTTCTGAAATTTCGCAGCAAGATGCCAGTATCCTGGTAAAAATCGGCAACCTATACCTTGCCAGTGGCCAACAAATTCCTGCTCAACAATACGCCAGAAAAGCACTCGCCACAGACCGTCAGCTTCACACAGCGTGGGTGCTGAACGCCGAAACGAAAATTGCGAAAGGCAATCTGACCGATGCACTCAACGATTACCAGCGGGCTCTAAGTCTAAAAAACAACTCTCCGGAAATCCAACTGAAGATTGCCGAATTGCAACAATTGCTTGGTCGCCCGCTTCGCGCACTTTCCACCGTCGAACAAATGCTGGCGCAGATCCCCGAAGCCACACAGCCCGAACAGGCGCTTATGCTTTCCAGCCACCTGCTAATGCAACTTAAACAACCCGCGCAAGCCATCGATAAATTGAAACTGGCAGTCAACCGCGATGATGCTTCGGCTCACGCTCATCTGCAACTGGCCCAAGCTCAAATCGCAGTCGGACAATTTGAAACCGCCCGAAACACGCTTGTCGTCGCTCAGCAGAAGTACCCCAATACAACCATATTCGAGAGCGAGCTGGCGGAACTTGGCAGCGGTAAGGAACGAATTGCAGCACTGGATGTGCTCACAAACGAATACGTGCGTTAATCACGACAATCCGAATCGTTAATCAAGTTTTGCCGATCGTTACGACGGGCTATCCTTGAAGAGCCATCTGGATTCAGCCACACGATTTCAATGAACATGCAAAGCGTTTTTGGGCGAAATTACTAACAAGGCTTATCGTTAGACAGGGAAAAATATGACTTCAAATCAAAACCCACCATCGGATTCCATTGCACCAATCAACGCAGTAGGAGAATCCTTTGCGGATCGTCGCGATCCAACTAACCAACGACAATCACAAGGCTTCGAACGTCGCCAATTCACCAATTCAATGTCTGAATACAGTGAAGAAGCAGCTGAACTTGGTAGCGCGGTCGATCAGTATAAATTGATGCACCGTCGGCGGTTCATCAATTACGAAGAATTGCTGACGATCATGAAATCCATCGGATACAGCAAGTAATTTTTCGCTATTCCGATTTCAGCGCCGCAGCGAACCCAACGGGCCTTTTAACAACGGGTCGGTCAGCTGGTTGATATTCAGCACTCCAAGCGGCACGTTCGATTCTGACACGATCAACGCAACCGTTTCGCGGTTGGCTTGCATTTGCAATAACGCCTCCCCAAACAACTCACTGTTCTTGATGCGAAAAAACGGTGAGGCGACTATCTTGTATTGCTTTTTCGTCCGAACCAACAGATCCACGGTTCGCACATAACCAATCGGTTGCAGGCGATCGCCTTCGAACAGCGTGATTTCCGAAAGTTCGTTTCGTTTGGCAAACTTCAATAATTGCTCCCTGCTTGTGTCAGCGGCAAGTGACTTTGCACGCGACAGCGGCGTACAAACGTCGCCAACCGGATTGGAAGCAACCAGAAAGAAGTTCTGACTGAGCAGTCTCTGTGACGGATGCAGCAGGCCAACTTCCTGACCTTCCGCCAACACGTCCTGTAACTCATGCTTCGCCAAAGCCAGGCGAACCTTCTCAGGCGATTGCCCCAACATTTTCTCCAGCAATCTAGCCAAGCTCCAAAGCACGGCCGAAACCGGAGCAAACAAAATCGTAAAAATCTGGAACAAAGGGGACGCCGTTCGCAGCATCGAATTGGGCGCCATAAAAAACATACTCTTGGGCAGCAGCTCACCATAAACGAATAACGCTGGAGCCATCACGATTGGAGCGATAATTTCAGCACTGCCGTGCATGGGAAAGAGAATTCCAACACCCAGAACGATCGACATCGATACCATGTAGTTGGAAACATTGTTGCCAACTAACGTCGTAGCGACAAACAATGTTGGATTGTTGAATAGCCACACCATATTCCGGGAAAACCAATCACCATCGATTCCGTCCATGACAAACCGAACCCGACTGGCGCGATAAAACCCCGTTTCGCTACCACTGAAAAAAGCGCTTAGAAAAACACCCAACGCAAACAGTATCAATATTAAATAGATCAACTTTGCGCCTCCTTTTGGTTTCGCAGCGTCAATTCGACCAGCATGTTTCCGCGGTGTTCAATTTCGATTACTTCAAATCGAAATGGCCCAAAATCACAGGCATCACCGGTTTCTGCGAGCCGCTGCATTTCCTCCTGGATAACTCCCGCTACCGTTACGCTGTGCGTATTGGGAATCGGTTCAAGGTGTTCGATTTCATCATCTAATTCCCGCGTTAAATAACTCAGACTCATCATCCCGGCAATGACCCATTTCCTATCGGTGATTTTGTGGATTGGGTTTTTATCCAGAATCCTTTTACTGCGACTTGGCGAATAATTAAAAACCGTTTCCAAAATATCTTCGATCGTCAAAATGCCAATCGTTTCGCCATATTCGTTTAACACAACGGTCACTTCACGTTCACGGTGCGACATCTTCTCCAAAGCGTCCGCAACCGTCGAACACCAAGGCAGATACAAAACCGGTTCTGAAAGTCGCTCAAGGTTCTCGCTGGGAAGATGAAAGTGATTGTCCAATCGGATTGCTTTCTCGATCTCCTCGCTGTCCTCCTCAGTAATCAACAAGTAGCCGCTGGCAGGCACTTTCCCCTGCAAATGTTCCAACTGTACCGGCGGTCGAAAATTCACAAACTGGGTTCGTGGTCGCATCCATTCATCGATGCGGATACTGGAAAGTTGAACAATGTTCTGTAACACCGCCTGCTCCTGGCGAATGATTGCCGTTTCGTTATCGGCACCCCCTTCAGCACCGCTGATTTCAATTGCCCGTTCCAGATCCTCGATCCCCAAATACGGTTCGTTTTCAAAAGTCGGAAACAGCAAGCGTCGGGTTACCAGATTAAAACCTCGCAACAGCGGCATCAGCGGATCAAGAACCCGCACGAAAAAAGAAAGCGGCAAACTCAAAATCTGAGTCAATCGTAGCGGCTGCAGCACGGCGAAACTCTTGGGCAACATCTCGCTAAAGAAAATCACAGCCAACAGCGATCCCGCGCCAAAAGCATAGGCACTGCCCTGCCCGAAAGATTCTAACCGATCGATTCGAATAGCAACGACCGAACTGATGGCAAAATACGTTATGTTGATGACCAGGTTCCAAAACAGAACCGCTGACAAAAGCCTGTCCGGATCTCGCAACATCTGATAAGCCGCTTGTTCGCTGCCAGAACCATTCTTTAGTGAACGACGATCACTGGGCCGCAAGCAAAACAGCGCCGCTTCGCTGGCAGAAAAAAAACAGGAACAACCGACCAACACCATCATCGTGATCAGCCATGGAGCAAGTGAAACTAACTCACTCATTCTCATTCATTTTGGAACGACCCATCGAAATCAAGAATTCGCTTAAGCGAGGAACCACCATCGCAGTGACTGCAAAGCCATAGGTAAATACGACGACCACAATCACTGACATATAGTTTCCTATCAAATAGCTTGTAATGGAATAGAACATTGCAATCGGCAACAACATGGCCGCCATGGCCAAAGCCGAAGAAGGCGTGTTCCACCCCAGTGCAATATACAATCCTATCGCGCCTCCCACGATACACGCCAGAAACGGGGCCAATTGTGCTTCGACGTTGCCGGTAAAAGAAACCATCATCAACATCGCGGTCACAATTCCAAGGAACAGAAAGAAAACGGTTCCCAGGCTGACCGCAATCGCCTGCCGACTGTTCGCATAAGACATTCCGGTATGCAGGCCCAACACCAGGACAAAACCGACCAACGTTAACCATCCCAGAACCAGGTAGACCAGATTTTCTGTCCCCAGTACTTCGCTGTACCAAACGTAAATTGCCATCGCAATGGGCAGCAATACCAGATCAAGCGAAACGTAAAGCACGCCAAACAATTTTCCAAACAAAAATTCCTTTGGCGTTAAATCTGTCACCCGCAGCAAATCAAGGGCTCGCCCGTCACGTTCATTGGTAATCGAAGTCACTGCCAACGCATTGATCATCACCAGACTGACAAGCATGAATGGAGCCAACGGCCGCGTCGTCACACCGATATTTACAGAAGTCTGCGACGTCGTACGCAACGCTTCGCCGGAATCCACAAGATTGTAAAGCGAAAGGAAAACAAACGCCGTCAGCAACCAGTACGCAATCCGAATAAAAACAACCTTACGCCCATACGCCCACGTGCACGCTTCCCGCCACAATACCGGATTGTCCCAGACGCGACGGCTGTTTCGCCCTACGACACGCGCTCGATCGTCGATATGCTTTTCTTTTCCAGCAACGGCAGCGGCAGCGGTCGTCTCGTCAACCTTGCCTGTAAACACGTCAACATCGTCCGCGATCGATTCCTGTTGACCAACACGAATGTCCCGGCTCGGATTCCATTTGCGGACACGCACGATGGCAACACTGCACAATGCCAACGTCAACGTGCTGGAAAAAATCAAGAATGGCAAAACAGTACGCGGCCAAAGATCGGAAACCGTTGGATGGCTGGCCGCAACGACGGCACGAACCGGATTCATCGCCGTGGCAATTTCAACGCCTGAATAACCAAGCAATCCAACGTTCAAAAAACCGATCGCTTCAGCAATTCCCAGCCAAAAAACAATCGCCAACGCGACCAGCGCCAGAGTTTGAAACGTCTTATCACGCCAGAAAGCAACCATAGCTCCCAGGCTACCAGCAGCAATCGCAGTCAGCACCGTTACCGCGTACGTCCAACCGACCTGTTCAAACGATGTACCGCCAAACAAAACGATCAGCATGAAAATCGGCAAACTGGTCATCAGCATCACGCCGATATTCAACAAACTTGAAAATAGCTTTCCCAGCACCAGTTCGCTGTTGGTCAACCGACTCATCAACAACAGGATCAACGTTTGCTTGTCTTTTTCAACCGCGATGTTACTGGCCGACTGGATAGCCGAAAGAAACAACATGATCGCCAGCTGCAGCGGAGCCAAAATCTGAAACAGAATTGTACCGAATCTGGCCATGTCCCCGACGTTGCGTACAACCTGTGTACCGTTGAGCACCATCCATGCCGTACAAATCAGCAATAGCAGCCCGACACCGTAAACCGTCCGCATGACATAATGCCGAGGCCGACGCGGCGCAACGACCGCTTCACGAGTAAATACGGGGCCGACTAACAACGAATATCCTGCAAGTATTGGGTTAGGAAGAAAAATTGGGTCAAGAACAAATCGAGCCCAACATCTTAAGGTCCAGACGGCGTCCCAACGAGGGCTATTTAGGAAAGCAAATCAGTCATTTAGCAATACGAATTTATTCGCACACCGGTTCTCGTCGAACCCCCCATACTGTTTGCCAGCCAACGCACGAAGGAACCCGCAAACAAAAAAAGCCCGCGAATTGCGGGCCGGAAGTGGAATGTATGTGGCTACTATTTGCCGCCGCCTTTATTTAAGGATTCAACATCCTTACGAAGCCTTTGAATCTCTTTTCTCAGATCCTCAAGCTCTTGGTTCTTTTGCTTGATTTTATCCTCTTCACGTTGCAGAGATTTCAATACCTCAACTAAACGTGCCCGTCGAGTGCCTTCTCGATCGTCGTTGCGTGATTCTTCACGTTCGCGAACACGTTGTAATGAATCAGAAAGTCGCTTTTCTGCTTCACGTCGAGCGTTCTCCACACGTGCACGTTGCTCGCGTTCTCGGTTTTTGATTCGAGAATCTGATTTGCGCTTCAGCGTTTCCGTTTTAGATCTCTTTTTGGCCTTCTCGAATTCAGCTTTCTTCCGTTGCTGGTTCTGCAAATCGATCAACTTCATCAATTCGGCAACGTCCTTTTTGGTAGCTTTGCCAGCGGCCATTTTCTCACCCAGCTTTTCAAGCATTCCTTCAGCCTTGACGGCCAGAGCTTTTTCTTTTGCACGAACTCCTTCGCGTTGATTTTCGGCCACAGGCAATATGTAGTCGATCTCGGCCTCTAAATCATCTTCTGATTCCCTGGCTCTGCTCTTGGCTTCTAGCAATTTAGATCTCTCGAGTCGTGCTTCAGTTTCATTAACCGCTCGCTCTATCGAATCCTGCAGAATGTTCTGAATCTCAGACAGGCTTTCCCAAGGTGCCGATTCAAAGCCACGAGTCCCTTCTTTGATAACCCCTTCGACAAGGTCACCCAGCGGCATGTCACCAAGCATCTTCAGGTTTCGACGAATCAATCGATTTACTTTTTCAGGCTCCCACTCGCCTTCGTCCAAATCTTCCGCCCATGATTCCCATCGATGACTGTACTCTTGAGCCCACTCTTCCCAAATACCTTCTTGATGCTCGGCCCACGATTCAAATCGCTCTTCCAGGTCTTCAGCCCAATCTTCCCATTGGGATTCATACTTTTCAGCCCATTCTTCGAGCTCATCCGAGTTTTCATCAAGAACAACTTCGATCTGCTTGCCAAACTTGTCAGCCTTATCGCTGAATTTTTCAGCGATTGCTTCAATCGCT
Organism: uncultured Pirellulaceae bacterium; assembly: GCA_964405425.1. Lineage (GTDB taxonomy): Bacteria > Planctomycetota > Planctomycetia > Pirellulales > Pirellulaceae > Mariniblastus. Next base: position 28,108 of record CAYONX010000016.1, read on the forward strand.
TCAGCGACTTCTTCGATATCGTTTTCCTGTTGGGCGAATATCTCGCCTGCTCCAAACAACGAAGCAAAAAACAAACAGGTTGCGGTCAAAAACTTTTTCACAGGACTAACCCCTAATTAATTATTTTGGCTTGATCTATTTTTTCCATTGCCAGGCATCTTCAAATGACATGGTTTGCATTGGCAAACTGAATCCGTTCAATCTTTAGAGACGATTGAAATTCGAGGAATTCGCACCGAGATTTTCGAAAAAATCCCCTGCAGACCAATGTTTGGCCAAATTTACTGCCAAATACGTCCTGAGCCGCATTTTTCACCCATCAGTTTACGCAAAAAGCCCTGATTTGCCGGGCGGACACACTTTTTGCCAGCAGACATAGCGATTGAGATTTTTTCTAACGTTCGGATTGACTACTTGTTGATGATCCAGCTGGCCACCATGAAAGTAAATCACTATGATTCCGCCGAAAATTCCAAATTTGGCACGACCGATCCAGTTCCCACCGAGGTGAAGCATGGCTTCTTGTTCAGCCAACCAAGGCGAAAAATCAATCGAAGAACTGAAGGGCAAACGCTGTCGAAACCCATTTATCATTTGGTTTCGGGAACGGTCGGGATCCAGTCACTTGCAAACGATTCTGAACAATCATCCCGACATCGCGTGTCGCGGCGAAGACTTCTTTCATTCCGCTCCAGTCAACATCCCCGCTTCGGATGATCCAAACGAGTTTCAATTTCGTGGTAATACGTTCATTCGTCGCATCAAAAACCGGGATCGAAATTTAAAACCGGTTGACCGCCCGTCTACCGAACAGATCGTCAAACACTTGTACTTCATCTATTCGTTGAACCGCAACGCCTGTGGCTACAAGCTTAAATTTCCAATTCAAGTCGATATGTACCCTGAAGTTTGTGATGAACTGCGGCGATTATCAAGCGAATTGAGGATCATTGTACTGCATCGAAAAAACATTCTCAAACAAGTGATCTCTCGTTTCAATATGCTGCGCATTAAAGCAGCTGCAGGAGCATGCAACTTGCACCGCAATGCGAATAAAGCTCAGCTTGACACTAAGTTGAAAGTTGATGTCAAACGAGTTTTGGGACTCGCTCGCCATTTCAAAGAAGAAGAGAATACATTCTTTGAAGACGTGAAGAAACTGCAACAGCAAACAGATCCGCTAAACGTCTTGCGAATTGACTACGAAGACCTGCTGGCCGATGAAGTTGGCCAGTCTCAACGCGCGTTTGAATTTTTGGGTGCCGCCCCTGATAGTATGGTCAAGTCACTGTATCAAAAAGCGACTCCAGATAACCTTGCTTCGGTGGTCGAAAATTTCGATGAACTGGCTCAGGCTGTCGCGGGCACAGAATTCGAAGCAATGCTGTATGACAATCCGGCTGTCGTTAAATTGACATGGCCTCACACAACGCAACGTCAGCTCAGCCTATCGCAAAGAAGACGCGCGTCCTGAAGCCTTGACTATTCTTGGCCGCTGGCGGGGCGTGCTGCGGTAATAGATGCGGCGAACCGTGTTCCCGTAAATATGCATCGGCCGATAAGGGCGATGCTGGATCGGTGTCTTTCTGCTGATTGCTCGTTCAGCTCCTCGCTTTATAACATTAGGAGCCCAGCCCGGTTGACCAGAACGACTTTGAGCCAATGCACTGGACTCAGTGAAAAATGCAAAAAAGAACAAGACGAAAATAACGGGCAAGATGCGTTTCATGGTGACGGGCTTGGATTATGCAATAATAAGACTAGTTTGAGATTTCGTTTTACAACAATTTAAATATCAATCAATGATTCACCGCCGTCGAAAACGAATTCGCCCAACTAATGGACTCGCGCAAAATCGCGCCCGTGACGAATGCTTTAATTGTCGGCGCCCCAAACGATATTGCTATTGCGACTTAATCCCAGCTATTAACAACCAAACAGAAGTCATAATCGCCCAACATATTCGTGAGCGCTCCCATCCGTTCAACACGGCCCGAATTGTCAGTAAATCGCTAACAAATTCCAAGCTGATTGTGGATTATGCCGAAAATTTCCACTCGCACAGCCAGATTTTGAACTCTGAAACTGGAATCCTGTTTCCGGGCGCTGATGCCATCGAATTAGAGTCTCTTGCACATGATCAACGGCCCAAGCGGTTATTGCTGCTGGACGGTACCTGGAACCAGGCCAAACGCATGTACAGAAAATGGCCAGCTGCACAATCGCTCAGACATTTCAAACTATGTCCTAAGCAGCCCGGTCAGTATCGAATTCGACTTGAACCGGACGACATTTCGCTCTCTACGATCGAGGCCACCGTAATGGCTTTGCGCATTCTAGAGCCGCAAACTAAATGCCTCGATGAATTGCTTGGCGTTTTTGAAACCATGGTCGACCGTCAATTGGCACATCCCAATGCAAAGTACGAAGCTGGAATCGTTCCGCGAAAACCTACGCTTAACATTCCACGAAGTTTACTCACGCAAGGCAAAAACCTGGTCATTGCGTATGGCGAAGCGGAACCCATCGAACGCGGGTCACCGAGGAAATTTTTCCGCCTGCCTGCCCTGTGGGTCGCACAGCGGCCAGCCACAAACGAGACTTTCAAGTGCTCAATTCAAACCAATAGCCCAGTCAAGCAGGAACTACTGGATTACTTCAAGCTGCATCAATCAGACTTCACGGACGCTGTTTCTATCGATGAGTTTGAATCACGGTGGCGTTCGTTCTTGAATCCGAACGATATTTTGGTCGTGTACAACGCCGGTGCACTCCGGCTATTACGGGCCGCCGGAGCACATGTAGATGACAACGCCATTTCACTACAATCTGTGAACTATGATCCTGAACGTGAGTACAAGACATTGCGTGATTTTCTGATCGCCAATCAACAAGGCATCCCAACGCCCATTTTCCCAGGCCGTTCGGGAGAACGATTGGCGAATCTAGCGGCACTGGTTGCCTACCTACAGTCACAACTGCAGGCAATGATCGATGCTGAAATTTAACACGGTTGTTGGTTGCAGATGATTCTGGCGCTGGATTTGCCGATTGGCCAGTGGTAAACTGCGTTCCAATTTAATTTCTTAAACCAGAATAATATCAACGAGAATCGATCCATGAAGAAAACAAGCCTGTTTGTGTTGCCCTTAATTCTAGCCGCCGTTTTTGCTGCCAGTGTCGACGCCCACGAGCCTACAACTTCGCCAAAGAAGGCTCCAGCACCAATTCCGCATTGCGAAGTTCCATGTGGAATTTATGCGGATCAGATGCGATTTGAAATGATGCTCGAAGACACAGCGACGATCGCAAAATCGATCGACAGTATCTCAGAAATAACTCAAGCAGCGATGGCTGGCGGTCAGATCAACAAAAGCGTCAATCAAGCCGCTCGCTGGGTCACCACCAAAGAAAATCACGCGACCAATACGCAACACATCGTGGCCCAGTATTTCCTGACTCAACGGATCAAGGCGGACAAAGAAAACTACCACAAACAACTGGCCGCCGCCCATGCCGTGATGGTTGCGGCAATGAAGTGCAAACAAGACGCCGATCCAGAAACGGCAAAGACGCTGAAAAAGACAATCTTCGATTTGTATCGTGCTTACGAAGGCAAAGAGCCCAAGTTCCACGAAGAAGAGAAGAAATAGTAAACGCTATATTTTGTAGCAAATAAAAAAGCCCCGCCAAACGGCGGGGCTTTTTTGATTTTGAATTCTTGTTCGAACTAGCCGCCAATCAGCTCGTCCAATTTTGCTGCGATAGCAGATTTGCTTTGACCGCCGACCAGGCGATCGACTTCTTTGCCATCTTTAAAAAACAACAGAGCTGGAATACCTGACACTTTATATTGTTGAGCGACTTCACCCGCATCATCAACATTCAATTTGCCGATAACAGCCTTGCCGTCGTATTCACTTGCCAATTCATCGATAGTTGGACCCAACTGAACACAAGGCGGTCACCATGGAGCCCAGCAATCAACCAGCACAACCTTGGAATTATTCAGCACGTCAGCTTCAAACGCCGCACTGGTAAATTCAACTGCCGCATGCTCAGAAGATGTGGATGCTGGAGTGCTCTCAACGGATTGCTGAGAAACTTGCTGACCAGTATCACACCCCATCGAAACAATCAGGGCAACTGAAAAAAGTAAACTCAATTTCTTTATCATTTGTGTTTCCTTGTTTCACGCTTTTATGTCATTGCAATTCGTAATGACTCTAAGATTTTACGATATCATGCGTCCCAAATCAATGTTTTTAGCTTCCTTCCACTTCCTTCCAATAACGATTCGCTCAAGCGGCTTGCTTGGAATTCGGCTTTTCGTACCCAAATTCACGAATTTCCAAACCAAATTTCTGCTCGACGAAATCAATCGATTCAGAATCGTAGTACTCGGCGATAGGTATATTGTTCTTTCTTGTATTGGTTTTCAGGCGAGGGATTTCAGAATCGACAAAAGGAACATCCAACTTCTCGCAAACGGCCTTTAAATCATCTAAAAGATTCTCGTATCGAATCAGAAAATCGACACAGACTTCTCCTTGAATCATGTACACACTGCGATCAACAGGCATTTTTCCAGTTTGCAACCATTGACGAAACAACGCCACATAATCCAGTTCGCTACCCTGATACTTTTCGATATTGCGTGAGACTTCAAAGTGATAAAATGCAGAAATCAATCGATCGAACGGATTTCTAATCACACTGAACTTGAAGTAGCTATCCCAGATTTCGTCGCCTAATTTTTGCTTCAATTGCAGGGCGGGCATGTGGTGGACATATTCCGAGTCTCCGGGATCTACACCGCGAAAGCCGACGATCCCAGTCTCGCTAACGTATTGTTCACGAGCATGCTCCATTTCCCAATCGTGATCTTCAGGGAAACAGTATTTTTCGAAATAGACCTCGACGGAAGTGCCTGCCGTTTTAAGGGTCTTGGTAAAAATGAATTTCTTGCGGTGGCTTACTAACATATTTCTGTTTTACAAAATCTCTGGAACTGAAAAACCTGCTTTACAGATACCCACATATCGCGTTTTCTTGCCGTAACCATAAACTCGGTTGGTATCCGATTTAAAAAATGTTTGCACTGCATCAAAACCAGCTTCGATCAGCATGCGTTCCAATGCGGATGCCGAAGGCAAAAACCAGTTCCAACCACCGCGATTCAATTCTTCCCGACATCCATTTCGAAAAACATAATTGCCTTCAAAACGGCAAACGGGTTCGTCCGATCCTATCCCGGCGCTTTCAACAAGTATTTCACCGTCCGTTTTTAGCGAATTGAACAAGATTCGCAGCGCCAACACCGGATCGGACAAGTGATAGATAACCCCTGGAAAATACGCAACATCGAATCGATTTTCAAACGCCGGGTCATTGCAGTTGTACAAAGATTTAGATTCGCATTTGACTTTGTCTTTAATCCCAAAACTTTCAACGAGAAAATTTACGGTTTGGGCATATTTACGAACTTCTTCGATCGCCAGAATCCGACTACCTAACGAATGCAACAAAAGCGTCGTCCCGCCAGTCCAACAGCCAATATCAAAAACGTCACTATTTTCAAAAGTCGCTAAATCGACTGGAAAATTCTCAATGAATTCCGCCATGAGCTCAAAATGCCGGTCGCCCATCCGACCTGGCAATTGAAAGTCCCCAAAGTCGTGATTGTGGCCCCAGTGATATTTGATCGAAAGGTCTCTTTGTTGCTGAAGTTCATGCTTTCCATAGCCCTCAACGTTGGAGTCAATTCGACCAATCTTCTCGTTCAAAACGCCTTCAAATTCAGCAACCGAGATGCCTGCCAAATTTTTGCATTGGTAGGCTGAAAATCGCTTCTTTAATTCAACCTCGAGCTGGGGCGAGCTTGCTACTGCATCCATACATGTCCATTGATTTTGGAGTTTGTAATACAAAATAATCAGAACCACTTACAGATAACAGGTCAATATGATTTGGCTCAACAGGGCGACACAGCTGATTGCTAGCATTCGTCTGGACGATCCGCTGTTTTGCCGAATCACTTTTTCGACTAAATCATAAGATTCAAAAAGGTAGTTACTGTTGCGGAAATAAACATATGGCGTACCCAAGAATCTCAGTCATCACCGTGACGCGGAATGACTTTGAGGCACTCCAGAAAACAACCGAGTCCATTCAAAACCAAGTCTATCGCAACCTTGAGCATGTGATCGTCGATGGCGATTCAACCGATCAAACCAAGCCCTGGCTTGAAACACTTTCCCATAAAAATCTGGTTTGGAAAAGCGAAAAGGACGACGGCATCTATGACGCGATGAACAAGGGCGTCCGAATGTGCTGTGGAAGCTGGGCGATTTTCATGAACGCTGGCGACCAGTTTCACAACCCAAATGTCGTGGAAGAAATCTTTGCCCAGCAACAAATCGATGCCGATCTGATCTACGGCGACACGATCTTTATTTCCGAAGACCGGACAGAAGAACATGTCCCCGCCAAAGACATTGACTTCTTGTGGCAGGCAATGATCTTCAACCACAATAGCCTGTTCACGCGACGCAGCGTGCTTATTGAACATCCGTTCATCGAACAATTCAACATTGTGGCTGATTCCGAATTTGTAATCTGGGCACATCAATCAGGAAAGTCATTTCGTAACGCCGGCATCGTCGTCAACACCTACCAGCGCGGTGGATACTCGGACATAAATTCCGTCATGCGAACTGTCGAACGGTGGAAACTGGTTTCCGATCGCCGAATGAAAACGACTCAGGAAATCAACGATTACTACTTTCAACGACTACTGTGGGAAGACAGTTGCCGTGATTATTTGAAGAAAAGCTACAACGTGAGTATCTGATTATGAAAATCGGCCATATCGTCAACCCAGTTGCCGTCGGGGAAAGCTCTGACCTTTTTGTTGCGCAACCTGTGACGTTTCGAACCATGTTCGCAGCCAAACGTTTTGCAATTGATCAAGTCGATGTCGAACTGATGGTGATTGGTTACGAAGAAGACACTGTAATTTTCCCTGATCGTTTCAAAACATTGCCGCAGCTCCAGCGCAGCGTCATGGATGTTGGCGCTTTCAGCAACCAGCGCAAGCTACCGCTGATCCGAGATATTCTGGATGCCGCTGTCAAAAATTCAGACGCCGAATACTTTATCTATTCCAACGTCGACATCAGCCCAATGCCGTACTTTTACTCGGCCGTGGCCAAATCGTTGCGTGACAACGACGCTCTGGTAATCAATCGCCGAACCATCGACAAATGCGATTCCGGCAACCAACCCCTTGATCATTACTACTGTCAGGCTGGCGAAGTCCACCCTGGATTTGACTGTTTCGTTTTCAGCCGCAAACAATACGAACAATTTCAGTTGTTCGATGCCTGCATTGGCGCAAACTGGATTGGTCGGGTTTTAATTTGCAATTTGCTGGCATTTGCCAACCAACCAAAAATCATCAAAGACGGCCACCTTACGTTTCACTTGGGTGATGACCGCAGCTGGAAATCAACCAAGAACATCGATTTCGACGAACACAACGAAGAACAAGTTTCAAAATTGATGGCTCATTTGCACCATCAAAACTTGTGCGACAAGCATCCGTTGCTTGAGCAAAGTTATCAGGAATTCCATCTCAAGACGCTGGACCCCGACAGCACTCGACCCAAACGCGAGGATCAAACTGTAAAAGCAGAAACAACCATGGACACATCATCACAAACCACCGCTGAATCACCAGCCGAACCAGCCAAGGTAGATTTTTCCGTTTTGCCACAACAACATCGCTACAGCTCTAACTGGAGCGAGCACCAGGACCTTGCCCTGAGGCAGGACCCTGTTTTTGTAGTCGGTCACCCGCGATCAGGCACAACGTTGTTGCAATCGCTTGTCGCCACTCAATTGACACCAGCCATTTTCCCGGAGACACATTTCTTTTCGATCGTCCGCAGTTTGATCCAGGTTGCGGGCGACGTGGTCGACAATGACAGCCTTGAAAAATCCATGGTGTTTCTGAATGAAAAGCTAAACCTGTCACCTCAATGCAAACAATATCTCCGAAACACCGCGTCGGAAAAACAACTGTCACCCAAGATGATGTTTGAGGCGCTGGTCTACGACCAACTTTCCAAAAACCTTTCAACCGAGCAGATTCGTGATGCTCGCTGGATGGAAAAAACTCCTGACCACGCCGAACATCTAGAAGTCATCCATCGCTTTTACCCCGACGCGAAATTCATTTTCGTCGTCCGCGATCCACAACGAGCCATTCTTTCGCGTCGCAAACATTTCATCTGGAACAACGAATCCAGCTGGCCAATCGATCGCCACGCTGACCGGTGGCTGACAACGATCAACAGTGTCGATCAATTCTTCGACAACAACCCGGAAAAAATCCACTACGTTCGGTTTGAAGATGTCGTCCAGGACCAACAGGAACAAATCTCAGCGATCTGTCGATTCCTGGAAATCCCATTCTCTGCTGAATTGCTCGAAGACTACCGTCGATTCAACAAACAACAAAATCTTGAATGGGAAGATTGGAAAAAATCAACCGAGCAAGACATTTCAAGTGACATCGCCAATGGGGTCGCTAATTCTTTGAGCGTAGAAGACTGTCGACAACTGCAAACACGACTTTTCAGCCACCTGGAACGCTTCGGTTACCAAGTCACCGAACCTGATTCATCTCCTTCTTTTTTACAGCCGCAAGATCCTGTCCGCAGCACGCTTGCTGGAACCGACGGCATGACGATGACAATGACCGAGCCCAAAGCCAAGACCGAGCCCAAAGCCAAGACCGAGCCCAAAACCAAGCCCAAGTCCAGGCGGCAC
>CAYONX010000016.1:37042-72701 GCA_964405425.1 uncultured Pirellulaceae bacterium
GACCGAGCCCAAAGCCAAGACCGAGCCCAAAACCAAGCCCAAGTCCAGGCGGCACAATCGAATTGCCGCTAAAGAAAGCTTGTTGCGAGCTCTTGAATCTTGCGACAATCGTCATTTCGAAAACGTCTTACAACATTTTTACGGCCTCTGTATCGAACCGGGAGACCGAGTCGTCGACGTAGGTGCACATAAAGGCAGGCACACTTTTCCAATGGCCGAAGCCGTCGGAAATAACGGTACTGTCTATGCGTTTGAGCCGATTCCAAAGCTGCACAATGCACTACATCAGGAAATCGGCAGTCGTGGACTCCAGAATCAAATCAATCTACGCCGCCTGGCACTGTCTCATGAATCTGGCAACGCGGAATTCCTTGTCGTCGAAGATGAACCTGGATTAAGTGGATTGCGAGAACGAACTTCGCACAATGGTCATGACATCCAGAAAATTGCTGTCGAAGTCGAAAAAATGGACGACATGATCCCAGAATCTCAACGCTTGAGTTTCATCAAAACAGATGCTGAAGGAGCGGACTTCTATATCCTCAAAGGCGCAACCCGAATTCTGGAAAACGACCGGCCCGTTGTTGCGTTTGAATGTGGCAGAATCAATTCTTTCCCCGCTGCCAGCTACGGATATGAAGAATCCGAATTCAACCAGTTCTTTGATTCGATGGAATACGTGCTTTACGACATCGCTGGACTGAAATACGATCCGGAATTCTGGAACAAGCCAACGCTCAACGATCTGGTAGCCATTCCACTGGAATCCGAAGACTATTATCGAGAAATGCTTGCAATGGCTACGTTAAGAGAATTCAGCGGACGTGGGATTTGATCTTGGCCCACTTGCCCGAACAAACATAGAAAGTAATTGACGACGATTGGGATACTTTCATCTGACAGCATTGTAGATTTTTCAATTTTGAACAATTGCTATTCTGCCGCTCTTGAAAATTTGTCATTCTTGCCGACCAATAACCGCTTGCCATCATGGATTTAGATGGCGAACGTTTGAAATTTCAATGATTCAATCGCATGGATGTAAAATTGTCTCATTCTAAAGCTTCTCAAAAAATATTAATTGCTGGTGTCGGAAGATCTGGCACGACTTCTATCTACTGTTTGCTACAGCAGATTTTCGAAGATCAACAACAAGGCAATACGGAATACGTTTACGAACCATTCCTCTGGAACCGTGACACGTTTAATCGCCCGTATTCGGAAATAGGCTCGCTCTTTAAGAATGTTGAGTCGATATCGCCAACCGGGATTCACCACCACCTGAATATCCCGTTGTTTTGCGAATCGGATTCGAACATGTCCATCGAGAGCCGGAACTGGTTGTCTGGACTCTGGAATCCAACGCGTCAGAAAGAGAACAGCGTGGTCAAGATGATTCGCGCTTGCGGAAGGCTGGAACTAATTCGGCAACTTTTGCCTGACGTAAAAATCATCGCCGTATTCAGAAACCCGCTGGATGTAATCAATTCTTCGATCAACATGTTTTCGCTCTATGGGGGCGAGTTTCACAGCAGTGACTACAACCGTTTTGTCAATGAAGCGCGTCAGCTTAAGCATGGGCAAGCGTTTTCGAAAACCAACAACAAAGTCCAACGCGAATCGCAGTATTGGCAAACCATGGTGCAGCAGGCCATAACAACGATTGCGAACAATTCAGACAATGTGTTGCCGGTCCTTCACGAACAATTCGTGACTCAACGTGAGAAAGTTGTCAGGCAAATTTGCGACTTCACAGAAACGCGATTTCAGGACATTTACGTAAGCCATTCCGAAGAAAGCGTCGGCCCGACCCAAAGCAACAATAATAATCTCTTCGTCGAAGAATACCTTCACCTCGAGGACCAGCTCTATCAGTACGCTGAAAAAATGGCCGGCATTTTCGACTTCGACATTACGTCAATGCTAAACTCGATCAAAGAAAAATACATCACGACCCCTTTCTTGATCAAACGCGAACAAAACCACCAAACCTATTGCTCCCATTACGCGTCATCACAACTTGCCTCAAAACTAAAACAGAACACAAAACTGAAAGAGAAAATCGCAAATCTCGAGAGCCATATCCAAGAGCTTGAGAACCCAAAAACGGCTCTTGAACGGGACTGGGAAGTAGCTTCGCTGAAACAACAACTTGACAATCGAGGCATCGAAATTCAGCGCAGCAACCAGGAACTTAACCAGCTCAGAACCGAGTTATCCCAGCTCCAAATCCAACGTGAACACCGAGAAGATGAACTGCGGCATCAGAACGAGGAAATTAAAAAGGAACTTTCCCTTTCAAACGAAGCCTTGATTGAATCACAGCAGGACCTCGGAAAATCAGAGATCAAATGCGCAGAGATTCAATCGCTGCTGAGCCAAAAAGGTGAATCATCCAATCAACTTGTTGAGCAATTACAGGCAGAGGTTTCAGAGCATATGTCTGCAGTGGCTGGACTGAAGCTACAGCTACATACCGCGAATGAAAAAACGGAAGCCGATTCACTGAGTGTTTTGGCAGCCAATGAACAGATCGAGCAATTGGCCGACATGCTCGAAGTACGAGACATGGAATTCGAACAACTGTCCGAAGAATTGTCCAACGCCAACGCGCAACTCGAAGACACCAGACAGGATTCATTGGCACTGGAAGAGCTACGGGCTCAACACCAGTTGATTGTTGGTTCACTTCGTGAAAACCTGACCGACGAAAGGGGACAGATTCAACAACTGACCTCTATTCTTGCCGACTATGAAGTGGAATTGCTTGAGAACCGACAAAAAGTCGACCAGCTACATTCCGAATTGAAATTGGCTGTCGAAACCAGAAACGCAGCCGAAGAAAAATCGCAATTGATCGAAACTCAATCTTCCGTTCAAGAACAAACTCTCAACGAGCAACAAAAATGTCACATCATTGCCATTGATTCGTTAAGAGCCGATCTTCAGATTCAAAACCAGAAACTCAATCAATACGAACACATTCTCTCGCAACTGCGAAAGCTGTCCGACTATCCAATTTCCCAAATCGACCGCAAGGCGCGGGCGTACCGAAAACTGATACGGACCTACAATCGTGTCAAGCCATCCTGGCATAAATTGAAAGCACCCAATTACAGTTCTCGCCACAAGAACAAGCTTCGTGCGAAAGTTCGAAGTCACGGCGTCGATTTAGGCAATCAAATCAGCGCGTTCTATGGTAACCATCGCAGCGGATGGGCATTTGCAGTCAATTCACTGGCTGACTTGCACACGCCGGATTCGGTTTACCTGGATACATTCATCGAGCGTTCATTCTGCTGGTCACCTGAAGGTGTGAAACCTCACTTGCGGCCATGGATCGGATTCATTCATGTACCTCCGTTTGTGCCAGCATGGTTTCAGTACGACCAATCCAATCAAGCCATCTTCAAAACGAGTGCATGGCAGGAAAGTTTGCCGCACTGTCGCGGGCTTTTCACCCTGTCGAAATATCATCGAGACTATTTGCAGCCCAAGTTCGATTTCCCCGTCGACCACCTGGTACACCCAACCGAATTTCCGGACAGATTGTGGGACTGGCACGAATTCGAAGCTAACCGCAACAAACGAATCGTTCAATTAGGATGGTGGTTGCGTAAACTTCACGCGATCCACCAACTCCCCGAAACCAGCTACCAGAAAACAATGCTGCGTCCTTCGGAACAGGATTATTTGAAACAGCTTTTCAATAAAGAAAAACAACAGCTGATGGCCAACGGCGAACTACATGAATCGATGTACGATTCTGTCGAAGTCCTGAAATTCCTGCCAAACGACCAATACGATCAACTACTGTCCAACAATATTGTGTTCCTGAATCTGTATGACTCGAGCGCCAATAATTCAGTGATCGAATGCATCGCACGCGGGACACCGCTATTGGTCAACCGCATCGCACCTGTTGAAGAATATTTGGGGCCGGACTACCCACTGTATTACGATACTTTGAGCGAAGCAGCCAACAAGGTCATGGATTTCGGCTTGATCAGAGAAACCCACGAGTATCTGATGGAATGCGAAACACGCAAAAAACTGACCGGCGAATACTTCCAACAAAGCCTGTTGGAATCGGATGTGCTTTTGAATGTCTATCAGGATTTCAAGTCGGTTCAACGGGCCGCTTAATGTCTTTCATTCAACAATATGCGCAAGCCGTATGACAGGATGCACCGCGCGCATCTGAATCATCAACTTGATTGTGACAAGATACAAAGTCTTTGCTCAACCTCTGAACGATTTCAGGAAGAATTTTCAATCTCCGTCGAGCAACAACTAGATCAGAAGGTCACATGGCGAGCATAGATTCAAAACAGCTTTTTCAAGCAGCAAATCGCTTGGTTGAAAGGCTGGTAGACAGCACGCCCGAATCTGAAATATTCATGGAGCTGCTTGAATCGCTCTTGTCGATCACTCAAAGCGAATATGGCTTCGTCGCTCGTGTCGTTCGCAACGATAAGAGCCCCCTCATCGAATTGGTTGTACAATCCAGTATCGCAGGGAACGAAAACAACAAAAATCCAACGCTGGAAACCACTCAACACCGAACGGATTCTAAGCCATTGAACTCGCTTCTTGGTCAAACCCTTGAATCTGGCAAAGCATTTATCTCACTAGATACCGAAAACGACACTACTTCGGATGACATCCCGGGTGATCATCCTGCTCTATCGCAATTTGTCGGCTTGCCCCTGATACGGGACGATATTCTGATCGGCATGATCGGGTTGGCAAACGGAAAAAGTTACAGTGAACAAATGGTAGACGACTTGCGCCCGTTGCTGGATACAACCAATCACATTATGCACGCCAACCGTTTGCAAACAAAGCGTGAGCGATTAAAAAACAAACTGATTTCTGTCGTCAGCCATGAATTACGAACGCCACTGACAGCCGTTCACATTTCGCTTTCCATGCTGGACGCCCCAGAGCTAAATCCGCTGGATATCGCAGAAGTCGATCACATCATTTCTATCGCTTCCAGGAATTGTGAACGCCTTGTTCAGCTGGTTGACGAAATTCTCGACTACGAAAATCTAAACCTCAACCAGATCGAGTTCAATTTCCGCCCGGTGAGCCTGGATGAGCTCATCAGTTCCGTTGACGAAAAAACTCGACTACTCGCAGAAAACTCACAAGTTCAACTCACTTTTTTCAAACCCGACCAACCCTTTAAAGTTACGGCTGACGTCGATCGACTAGCGCAAGTGCTGATACAATTAATTTCCAATGCAATTCACGCCTCGCAACAAGGGCAGGAAATACATATTGGCTTTGCTGAATTACCAGACACCCGTCAAATTCGCGTTTTTGTTCAAGACAACGGTTGTGGGATTTCCGCAAACGACATCGATCATATCTTCGAACCATTCAAACAGCTTGGAGACTCTCCAAGCGGAGGAGCGGGACTGGGTCTGGCGATTTGCAAAGGGATTGTCGAGCACCACGACAGCCGTTTCGAGGTGATTTCAGAATCAGGAAAGGGAGCGCGTTTTCAATTTGACTTACTCCAGTATCGCGACTTGGATGAAACGTAAATCACAGCATTGACAAGTCACGGCACTTCGATTCGTTGAAAAAGCGCATTCAATCCGGACTGAACATCTGATTAGATATTCAAAGTAATCGCTTTGTCTGAAATATCTTTGCGGCACCAGGCGCCTTCCCAGCGAATGCACTTCACGGCACGATAGGCCTGCAATTTCGCTGCCGCGATTGAATCGCCGATAGCGGTCACACCAAGCACACGCCCACCAGAATTCACAACGTCGCCGCCTTTCATTGACGTCCCGGCGTGGAAGACTTTCACATCTTCCACCTTGGCCGCTTCGTCCAAGCCTCGAATCACGTGCCCTTTCTGATAGCTGTCCGGATACCCCTCTGAAGCCATAACCACGCAAACACTTGGGCGCGGATCCCATTCTAAAGATTCTATTTTATCCAGCGACCGGTCAATGGTTGCTTCCATCACGTCAACAATGTCTGACTGCAATCGCATCAACAGTGGCTGGCATTCGGGGTCGCCAAACCGCACGTTGTATTCCAGAACCTTGACCCCCTGCCCCGTCAGCATCAAACCTGCGTACAAGATACCGCGAAACGGATTGCGAGATCGCTTCATCATATGCACCGTAGGGACCAGAACGTTTTCTTCCACCCACCGCAACATCGCGTCATCGATCGCCGGTGTCGGGCAATAGGCACCCATCCCACCGGTGTTCGGTCCCGAGTCACCATCATGCGCTCGCTTGTGATCCTGCGCGGGCGGTAAAGTCAGAATCGTTTTGCCGTCGGTAATCGCCAGAATACTGGCTTCCTGCCCAATGAGTCGATCTTCAATGATGAGCTTATTACCCGCATCGCCAAATTCACGAGACCGGGCAATTCTCTCGATCGCAAGCAACGCTTCATCCCGCGTCCCACAAACGATTGCACCTTTGCCCGCAGCCAATCCATCGGCCTTGACGACCAACGGAACATCTTCAGGCGTTTCGCCGTAGCGTTCATTAATGAATCGCTCAGCTGCTTCGGCGGTGTTAAATTCAAAAAAGTCAGCAGTGGGTACATCAGCGGATCGAAGGATCTTCTTGCAAAACACTTTGCTGCCTTCCAATTGAGCCGCCGACTTTGCAGGCCCAAATACACGCAGCTTTTCTTTGTCAAACGCATCCGTAATGCCAGCGCACAGCGGGGCTTCCGGACCGACGACCGTAAACGCGACATCGTTCTGTTTGGCAAATTGAATCAGTCCGGCAATATCGTCTGCCGCTATGTCAACGTTTTCAGCGTCTATCGCCGTGCCTGCATTTCCAGGTGCTACGAAAACACGATCAACACGATTGCTTTGAGAAATTTTCCATGCAAGCGCGTGCTCTCGACCACCGCTGCCAACCACCAGAACTTTCATCGATTTCCTTTTTCCAAATCAAGCAAGCCCGTTAAAACTTGACCGATTGTAAGAACTGTCGTGCGAATATCCAGTCCCGGCAAAACGCGCATCAATCAAGCCAAAACCGTTTTGTTTGGCTGGCCAGGAATTTCTTTCACATAGCGTGGAACCATGTACCCAGACGTGGATTCGCGAAGCAATCGTATCAATTCGACACCACGCTCAACTGGAACATGAAAATGGGCGGCACCCGACACATCATCCAGCTGATGCAAATAATACGGAGTAACACCACAACGAACCAGTTTTTCGCTTAGCTCCGACAAATCTTCTACGCTGTCGTTGACGCCTCTTAACAAGACAGATTGATTGAGCAGTCCGTTGCATACCTGGCCCAGTGCGCGACAAGCAGCTTGAACTTCTGAATCTAATTCGTTGCCATGGTTGCAATGAACAACCACAATCGTATCCAGCCGCGAATTTTCTAACATACCCAAGAACGCTTGCGTCACGCGTTGAGGAATGACGATTGGTAATCGTGTATGAATTCGCAGTCGCGTCACATGATCGATCTGCTGAATTTGTTCCAACATCTGCTCCAACCTGGCATCGACCATCGTCAAAGGATCACCGCCAGAAAGAATCACCTCCTCGATCGATGAATCGGCCGCTAATTGCTCCATTGAATCCCGCAAGCGCTGGTCATTCTGTATCGAATCTGAATAGGGGAAATGCCGCCGGAAACAGTATCGGCAATGCACGGCACAACTGCCATTAACGATCAGCAGTGCCCGCTGGTTGTATTTTTTCAGCAACCCCGGCTGAAGCACATACTCTGATTCCTGCAAAGGATCGGCTGAAAACCCAGCTACCTCGTCCGACTCGTCGGGGATTGGCAAAACTTGACGCAGCAGAGGATCGCTGGGATTGCCCTTCTGCATCCGGCTCAAAAATGGAAGCGGCACAAACAGCGGAAACGGCCCACTGGATTGAGCATCACAGATCCTCGTATTTTCAGGCAATTCCAAAAGGCTCAGCAGCTGTTCAGGCCTGCGGACCGCCAACTTCATTTGCTGCTGCCAGTCGGAATTACCGGCGCGGACAAACTTCGCTGAATCCGTTAAAATCTGCATCTTTTGATTAGTACCATTACAGTGGTGACAACCGAAAATTGTAGCGTCAAACGCCACAATTCACGACCACGACCACTTTACTACTGATAAATAACCCAAAACATCATTGTTCATAAGGAATTTCCACCGTGGCTTACAAAACCAGCGATTTCAGAAAAGGCTTGAAGGTCAGCATCGACGGCGAACCCTACGTGATGACCGAAATGAATTTCGTCAAACCGGGCAAAGGAAATGCACTCTACAAATGCAGGCTGAAAAATTTGGTCCGCGGCACCACACTTCAGAAAACCTACAAGGGTGGTGACACATTGGATGAAGCCGATGTTAACGACGTCAACGTTCAATTTCTTTACAAACAAGGTGAGACGTTTGTTTTCATGCACACGCAAACCTTCGAACAATATGAGATGACCGCCGATCAAGTGGATGAAAACTGGAAATACCTGAAGGACGGCATGGAATGCCAGATGACTTTCTTTAACGACAATCCAATTATCCTTTCCCCACCCAATCACGTTGAATTGAAAGTTGAATATTGTGAGCCGGGCGCTAAAGGCGATACGTCAACCAACGTGACCAAACCGGTCAAAGTTGAAACTGGCGGCGAATTTTTGACCCCCATTTTCATCAACATGGGCGACGTCATTCGCATCGACACGAGAACCGGCGATTACGTCGAAAGAGTCAAGTCGTAAAAGCCGCAAGTTCATTGCAATAAATCAATCTGCCATCACTGGTAACAAATATGAAACTCGAATTCTGGGGCGCTGCCCAAACCGTGACTGGCTCTATGCACTTGGTGCACGTCGGCGGAAAAAAATTGCTGCTCGATTGTGGAATGTACCAGGGCAAACGGAAAGAAGCCTTCAAACGCAATCGAGAGATTCCGTTTAAGGGATCTGAAATCGATGCGGTCATTCTTTCACATGGACATATTGATCACAGCGGCAACCTTCCGTCGTTGATCGCCAGCGGCTACAAGGGTCCTATTTATTCAACGTCGGCGACTCGCGATTTGGCAGTTTACCTTTTGCTCGACAGCGCAAAAATTCAAAAATACGACGTCAAATACGTCAACAAGAAACGAAAGAAGAAGAATCAAACGCTTTTCGAACCGCTGTATTCTCAAGAAGATGCGGTTCAAACGATTCGTCAATTTCGCACCGTCGAATACGGATTCGAATTTTCGCCAGTGGATGGAGCGCAATGCAAGTTCCACGTCGCTGGTCATATGCTTGGCGCCGCGATCGTCGAACTGAATCTACAGGAAGCCGACCGCGACCCCGTCAAACTGGTTTTCAGTGGTGACATCGGTCGTAGCGAAATGCCAATTTTAAAAAACCCGGAAACCGTCGATGGCGCCAACTATATCATCATGGAAGCGACCTACGGCAACCGCAACCACGAAAAAGGCGGTGATGCCAAAGCCACTTTACTGGACGCCGCTAAATCGACTTATGAAAGTGGCGGCAAGCTGATCATTCCCGCGTTCTCAATCGGACGCACACAGGAAATTGTTTATCGATTGAACTTGCTATGGGAATCAGGCGAATTGCCTGCCATGAAAGTCTTTGTCGACAGCCCGCTTGCGGTCAACGCCACAAGTGTCTTTCGCGATCACGTCGAATGTTACGACGACGAAACGATCGAACAAATGCTCAGTGAAGAGGATGAAGATCCATTGGCATTTGACAGCCTCACTTATATCCGTGATGCCAAAGAATCAAAACTACTCAACCAATCCGATGAACCTTGTATCATCATCAGCGCATCGGGAATGTGTGAAGGCGGTCGAATCCTGCACCACCTGAAACACAATATCACAAAGCCCAACACAACCATTATGTTCACCGGCTACCAGGCCCCCCATACGCTTGGCCGCATTATTCTGGACAAATCAAAAGACATCATCAAAATTTACGGCGAGCCGTACGAGATGAATGCCAAGGTTTGCAAATTGCAAAGCAGCAGCGGACATGCCGACCAGCAACAGTTGTTGGAATGGGCCATCGAAATGAACAAAATCGGCGACTTGAAAAACGTCGCGCTGGTCCATTGTGAGATGGATGGTGCCGAACCGTTCAAAAAATTGCTGCTTGAAAACGGAATTGCCAAAGCGACTATCCCTGCGCGTGGTGATACAATCGAACTGGTTTGACGCGGTTATCTGAACGAATGTCCGTCCGGCTGAAGTGTCCATAAAACCCGCTGCCGCCAATCGATATCGATTTGGTCGGCGAAATCCAGTACGAATCAGGGTGTGAATTTGGAATTTTGATATCGCTGAGCAATTTGGTAAACTTTTGCGACTCAATTTCTGAGAATCCAGTTCCATATGTCGCCGGATCTATCCGTCGACTCAAATATACTTTTGAAAGGGTTATCCATGTCATCTTTACTTGAAATGCTCGCCGGCCAACTTGGCGGCGACAACCTGTCCATGATCAGCAAAGAAATCGGTGCTGATGAAGATTCAACTAAAAGCGCGCTCAGTGCTGCATTGCCAATGCTCATTGGTGCGATCTCACGAAACGGATCCGACGAACAAGGCGCTCAAGGCATCATGAACGCAATTGAAAAGGACAGCCATGACGGCAGCATCCTTGACAACCTTGGCGACTTCCTTGGCCAGAAAAAATACGACGAGCCACGCAGCGGTGCTGGCATCCTTGGTCACATTCTTGGCGGTCGACAAGATCGTGTGCAACAAGGCGTAAGCCAGGCTTCGGGAATCAGCTCTGGGGCATCCAGCCAACTAATGAAAATGTTGGCACCCATGGTAATGGGAGCACTTGGTAAAAAACAAAAATCCGAAGGCCTGGGAGTTGGCGACCTGATGGGTTTTCTTGGCGGTGAAAAGCAAGCCGTTGAACAATCAAGCGGCGGTAGCTTGATCGGGCGAATGCTTGACCAGGATGGCGACGGCGACTTTGACATGGGCGACATTGCCAAAATGGCCATGGGCAAATTGTTCGGCTAGTCACATCGAAAACTAAAAAGCAAAAGCCCCAGCTCAGAACAGCTGGGGCTTTTTTTGGGCAATTCCTTTATTGGGTATCCGTGAAATAGTTATTCGTACCAGTGCATTTGACGCTCCACAGGCCTTAAGTGTTCCCACGATTTCAAAAAAACAGAATAATAGAATCCACAGACCAAGTGTCACGAATCAAAACCTAAAGTACTTCGTCAGATGTTATTACGCAATCTTTCCGAAACACAGAGCGCGACTTTGCTCAATGAGCTATCCGACGGCCTGCCAACGATCGCAGCCTACGCTCGACTTTGTGGGCAAGCTATTACCGGTGAAGCCAAGAACACTGAATTGTCCGCCGAGGCAAAAGCCCTTGCAGCCGCCGCTCGCCAAACTGGAATGTTCGATATCCGAGGTGACAAAAATGCGTTCGAAACTTCCGAACGCTTCCTGGCAGTCTGTGTCGAAATCGATTCCAATTCTCGTCTGTTGTTTCGCGACAAGACTAACCCAAGGCAAACAATCCTGTTCCTTGACGGTTTTCGGCAACTGTGTCAGGCCGGTTTCATCTTGCATCACATGCTTAAAGATTTTTCATTTTCAAAGAGCGGATTTGAATTCGCTGACTCGCTCGATCCAGGTGATTTTCAAGAGTTAATTGAATTCGCCTGTGAAGTCGAACACTAAAGCAATTTGGCAATGAAACAAAAACGGAAATTACAACAAGTACTGATTCAGCGCATAACCAAAACGTTCTGGTTATTTTGTGCCTTTAATTTGCTGCCATGCAATGCAAACGCTGACGAATCAATTGTTCTGCGTGAATTGAAGGTCGTAACAACCAGCAAATTGAAATTCGACGATTTCGTGATCCAAACAGTAAAAGGAGAAAAAGTTTATTGGGATCAAGTGGTTTCCGGTAAATTGTCTGGAACAAGACAACAACAATTTGATCAATTATTAGAGACTGTCGGCCGACCATTGTTCCGCATGCGACATCGCCTGGACATCGGTGACTTCGAATCCCTCAAAACGATCCCCGAAACATTTTTTTCAAATTTAAACGATTCCCCAACCAACCAATCCAACGCTCGCCACAAGTTCATTGTCGCAATGTCGTGTTACTTCGGACGTCTGGCCAGCGGCCAAAGAGCCCAATCGACGCTGCCGCTGTTTCAAGCCTGTAAGCTGCTTAGAAAATTCCCACAGTTACGCAACGTGCTCGATGAATCTGTTTTGGAACCCATCGATGCGCGAAACGGCTTTGCGGAAAATCTGGTTCCTATTTGGTTCGATAAAGCCGCCGTTAAACAAACACTATTCCAAATCCCAAATTCAAATGTTAGCAAACTTACCGACGGTCAGTTGATTTATGAGTGCTCCATGGCCGTTACCATGCTCGAATCGCCCGACGATCATTTGCAAGCTCTTGCACAACGTAAAAGCGATATCGCCCAAACGTCTTTTCTGATTATCAAAACTCTGCAGAATTCGAAGCCCGAAACGGCTCAGCTTCTAAGTAAATACCGCGATTTATCAGGCTCGATGCGTGCAGCCGCCAATTTCGCACTTGGCAATCGCCAATCCATCCGAAATGATGAAATAGACGATGCTGTTTTGGACTTGTTGTATATCCCAGCCAATTATTCCCGTCAGCTTCCCGAACTATCCGCAGCCGCCTTGTACCGGGCGCAAGAAATTCTCAAAAAAGAAAATCGTTTCGACGAAGCTCAAATCGTCCAATCCAAACTTCTTGCAGACTACAAAAACACTTATCATGGACGTCTGGGGCTGAAACCGACAAAGGTAAAATAGCTATTGTGAATCTCTTTTTCTTAATACTCCTGGCGACGTCTTTTACCATCAGCGCCGCCGAACCGGTTGCGCCGTATCAAACCAGTGACGATCCAGCCGCCGCCACAACATCCGTCGACGAAGAAGCCGACTTTTTTGACAGCAAAAACGCAGGCCAACCGCCCACTATTTTCCACATGGTTTTTGGCGGCAACAAATTCGGAATCGTAATCGTTTGCCTGATCATTCTCCTGTCATTGGTCAGTCTGTATTTTATCGCCGAATTTGGGATGACGATTACACGCAAACGATTGATGCCAGCCGAATTGCTCGATGAACTGGAAAGGCAGATTGTTCACGGCGAAATAAAACAAGCCATCAATCTGTGTCATCAGAAAGCCAATTACTCACTGGCAACGGAAGTCATTCTCGCAGGCCTGAACCGCTACCAAAGCAGCGAGTTTGGATTCGCTGAATATCGATCGGCAGTAGAAGAAGCCGGCGAAGATCAAACCGGTAAGCTCTATCGCCGTACGGAAATCTTACACGTAATCGGATCAATCGCCCCGATGCTTGGCTTGACCGGCACGGTGCTGGGCATGATCGACGCGTTCACAACGATTTCAACGCTCGAAGGCATGGCGCGGCCGCAGGAACTTGCCGGCGGAATCGGTCAGGCACTAATTACGACGTTGCTGGGATTGGTTGTCGCGATTCCCAGTATGGTTGCGTTCAGCTACTTTCGAAACAAGATCGATTCCATCGTATCCGAAGCCGGCAAACGAATCGAAAGACTGATGATGCCGCTGGGCCGCAAGCGACAAAAAAAGGTCTAGTCATCCATGAAATTGACTCGCACCAAACGAAACCACGGCGTGACATTTAACATCACACCCATGATCGATATCGTATTTTTGCTGATCATTTTTTTCATGACCGTATCACAAATCACCCGCGTCGTTGATCACCCCGTTAACCTGCCCTCTGTCAGCGCCGCTGCCAGCAGCGAAGCTCCCGCTTCGGTGACGATGAATATCCGTGCGGACGGCGAAATAATCATTTCCGGAAATCGCTATTCACTGACAAGAACCATTCAGATTCTGCAAAAAAAAATCCAGCAGCTCGGTGGTGACACCAGTAAAATCAATTTGGAATTACGATGCGATAGAAGCTGTGCATCCGACCATGTCAATCGAATCATCGAAGAACTGTCGTCGGTGGGAATCAAGTTCGTCAAAATTGCCGTATCAGAAAGTTAGGTCCAACCAGCTATGCGATTGAGCAATCAACTTCACTGTTTTCAGAATCCGCCGCTGACCATATCAATGACCAGCATGATTGACGTTGTATTTTTGCTGCTAATTTTTTTCCTGGTAACTACAACCTTTATCGAACCTGAAAAACAACTACTCAGCAGTATCGCAGTCGAACAAACCGATGCCGGGCTGCAATTCAATGACCTTGAACCGGCCGTCGTCGAAATCTACACCGTCGGCAACACCGTGCTGTTCCAAATGGGCGCCGTTAAGACTTCAGATCAAAGCCAGTTATCCCAGATCATCTCCACATTCCCCAACAAATCCGAAGGCGGCTTTGTCCGGGTAGCAAAAAATGTCCCTTTCGAATCAGTCGCTCAAATCATTGGGCTGCTAAAATCCAACGGCTTCGAGAATGTTTCCTACTTGCCAGCGAAATGAAATGTGCAGCGCCGGCAATACGCAAAAAGCTGGCGCGACTCCAAAATGCTCACTCGTCTATTGCAGTTTCGTCTCTGCACTATTCTGGTGTCTGCTCATCTCGCAATGGTTCACTGCTCCCGCCCATTCACAAGACACCAATCAAAACCTTAAGAAATTTCTACAACGGAACAATCTGCAACGCCTTTCGTTGATTCAAACCGAGAACGAGTACTCCCGTCAAACCGATGCAGCAAAGCGATTGGGGATTGCTACTGAGCTTGTCAAGCGATATCGAAAACAGCTGTTAAATCCGTCCGACCGTGACGACATCCCGCGATTGATCAAAAAATCAAAATCGCTGTTAACCGATTTCCCACAACTCAATTCACCTCAACTTCAAATCGCAACGAGTCATTCGGATTTCCTTTGGTCAGAATCCAGATTTTTGCAATGGTGGCAAGACGGTGCGGCCACACAGGATGCCGATCCGCTTTCCGATTCGTTCAAGAAATTAGAAAAAGACCTGGAAACCCAACGACGCCAACAAACCAACATTCGCGAGGAGCTGCTTTCCACATTACCATTGGCAAGCAATTCGACCGACCAAGCCAATCGAATCAACGAAGTCGAAAGTCGGATCGCACATCTGGATTTTCTGTCCGGATGGGCAAATTATTTTTTGGCAATTATCACGCCACCAGCTGACGCAAATATACTTCAAAGGGCACATCAGAATTTCTACCAATCGCTTCACATCGAACATGTTGCCACAATCGAAAAAGTTGGCTCCAAGTGGCTGGAAATAGAAGGAGTATTCAGTCGTCGCGCCGTTTTGGGGCTTGGACTTATATACACAGCCAGACAAGAACATGAACCCGCCAACTTCTGCTTCAACGAACTTCAGAAACAGGACGCCAGTTTCGAAGCCAACCTTTGGCGACTCAATGCTCTGGCATTCGCTCGCAACTGGCCATTGCTTTTAGAATTGAATTCTCAAATCGATTTACAATCGCTTGACCGACCTGAAAAACGAAAATACTTCAAAAGCATTACCAACGCCGGAATCGTTGCGGAATCATTCGCTTCAAATCAAACAAAATTAAAAACCGCCAAATTGCTGCAGCGTGTCGGATTCATGGGCATGCTAAAAGAACTCGATTTTGAATCACTTATTTCAATTACGAAAAATCACAAGTTCGAATTCGAAGACGCAAATGCAAGTGATCTTTGGCTCCAGGCAGCGATGGGTTTGCAGCAAGCCGACGATGAGCCGCAAATGAATCAATTGGCCCGTGACCAACTTGAAAAGGCGCTTCAACTGGCTGAGGCAGACGCTGAATTCACAGACCAAGCTCAGATTAAGTATTTGTTGGCCCTGGCAGAATACAAAATTCAGAATTTCAAATCCGCATTAAATTTGCTGGATGATGACGTTTGCGAAAACGCCCATATCCTATTGGCTGAATCCGCGACCTGGCTACGCTCGAGAATCCTTGTGGGGTTGAGCCGCCGGCAAAAAGCACAAATCCCCGCTGCATTGGCAATTCTAAACAAGCTGGATTCCAGGTTCCCAAATTCCAGATTCTCCAACCGCGTTCAATTTGAAAAACTCTTGTTGGAATCAAAGCTAATGCGCGCCGATCAAGCCAACGCCCTGCTCGATTCCATCGAGCCACAAAACCGCTTCTACCTTGAGGCGGTTTTCGAAAAAGCAACCAATAATTTCAATCAATGGCGAACCCTTTCGCAACAGAACTCGCCCATGGAAGCCAAGCGGTTCGATAAATTAAAGTCAACCGCCACCCTGCTTATCGAAGACCCACGCACTTCGATCGAACGACGAACAAAAGCGATGTCCTATTTGATCGACGCGAGCATCTCGCGCGGTGAAAACGAGCAAACCATCCAGGATCTTTTTGCGCAATACAAAACGATCGTGGCTCAACAAGAATCTGCAAATCCAAAAATCGAAGCTGAGTACAAGTACCATCAATTTCGTTTTGCCAACCGACAGAGACACTTCGAATCGGCCGATCGTCTTGCCGACTGGATTATAGACAATTCGCCAACGAAACCTCATCGCATCGCCGCACTTGGTTTTCTAGCCAGACGATCCGAAGATATTGGCGCAGCAATCGATCGGGATATCCAAATCTATCAGAAGTTGACCGACGAACTTGGCACCGACACCTCAATGATCCAATCGTCAACAAACGCCCGCGTTGCCGCACATCGGTTTGTCGAGTTACTGATCCGAGTAGGGAATTACGAAAAAGCCAGTCGGATCAATGACCAACTCGTAGCTGTATTCCCCAATCGCCAACCCTATCTGCTTAGCGCCGCCCGAATTGCCACCGCTTCGAAAGACCCATCGGATGCTCTTACAATTTGGCGCAAATTAGCCGCGGGCACCAAAACGGGAGATTCTATCTGGCTGGAAGCAAAATATTCGATCGCAAAAATCCTTGCCCAATCCGATGTAGAATTGTCTCGACAAATTATTGAGCAAACGCTGGCACTGACCGACGAAGTGCCTGACCAATGGCAAACAAATTTCGCCAAATTGGCTAAAGAACTATCACAGGACAACTTGAAAAAAGAGTAACCAGATCATCTGTGGCAGCAGCAAAGAAAAGTCAGAATCGAAACACGGCCGGCGTCAGTCCTGACCCGTTCCTGCGTTCCTTCTTGCGGCAAGCGGTTGCCGTTATCGCGGCAGATAAAGGATTGACCGATTCCAGCCGCGAGAAGCTCAAAAAAATTGCCAGTGAACTTGGACTATCCGACCGGACTTTCCACGATGCCATCGAACAACTCAAAGACCCGGGAAACTCCCTTGGACTAAATCGGTACGAGCAAACCTTTGTCGATCGCATCTCCAAAGAGCTGCAAAAATTCAAAGGTGATGTACTTTCTATTCGATACGAAAAACGACTCGCCGAAGTTGCGGAAAACAAATATCAAATCCCTCCGATCCGGGCACACCAACTGATTCAGAAAACGGCTGAGCAGAACAATATTGGAATCATTTCGCATTCCGACGCCCAACAGTCCGTTCAAAATCTGATAGAAGATTCAGTCGGGAAACGTCTGACACTCGACCAATCCGAAATCAATCGCCTTGGCGAAATTGGTGAAAAGTGGGGAATCCCGGCGGAGAAAACTGAGAATCAAATCAGCGCCTTAACGCTGAAGAATCGACGACGCCAGCGCGCGGCTAAAGCCAAACGTTATACATTTTACGCCACCAGCGTATTGTCAATTGTTGCCATCGGCTGGTTCGCTCAAAAAATCGATTGGGCGTCGTGGCTGGAATCAAACAAAACCAATAGCGCCACAACCGAGACCGAATCCGATAGCCCTGAATTGACCCACCCCCAATGGTGGACCGATCAGATGGTTCGCTCCGCCAGCACCTTTTCTAGTTCGCTCAAACGCGATTTGGATTCGGCTTCGGGCATTTCTTCAGATTCTCAATCGACAACAGAAAATTGGTATACCAACGTTGTAGATTCAGCCGTCAATAAATCGCAGTCAACAAATCTTGACGATTTTCTTGCTGACGCTTTTTACCATCAGCCGGATACGTCATCAGCAAATTCTATTGCCAATCGCCTGGCATCCTTAGTGAACTTCAACAACTACGATGCATTGACTCCAGGCTCAATACGACGGGCTAAACGGGCAATCGATTTATCGGTAAAACTTGCCCAATACCCTGACGGCGAACAGCCTCAAAACTTGAATCGACGAAACGCAATGGCGGGTCAAGTAAGATCTTTCACGGGTAACCCAAATACAGATCTTACAAACCCGCAGCTTCGCCAGAAACTTCGTCATTCACTCGCCTTGCAAATCTGGGCACATTCATTGCAGGCAAGCACAACAAAACCGAAATCAACAGCTGCGAGCCTTGGCGAACTTGAACAGCTTTCAACAGGCGACAGCCCGGAGATTAACGAGTTACGTTTAAGAACTTGCCAAATGGTAATTGCAGCTGATCCAATTCAATGGAACACCATCAAACAATCCATAAAAAAGTCGATCGACTTTTCCAACGCTTCCAACGTGAAAACATGGACACGTATAGCCGTGGACCCAAAAAGCCCCGCTTCGCTGCGCGGATTCCTTGCCAACAATCTTGCGAAACGATTGAATTTACCATCAACAGGCGGTCAGGCGATCTATGAAAAACTTAAGCGATTCAATCGCTATGGCGCCATTGAAAATCTCGAACAACAAGAACAATGCTGCCAAATCCTTCAGCCACGACTACAGAAACTGTCCATTCGACTTCAAAGGCTTGGAATAGATGTAGATCGCTCCTTGGGCAGACTCCCTGCCAACCAGTTACCCGAGCTTATCCTGGCGATTTCTGAAATAAACGCTGACTTGTTATCCGTTTTAAACCAACGCGCGACACCGGACTTCTTACGCAACAAAGAGCCCAATTCGCAAAAACTCTCCCGATCCAACTTCCCCTCACCACTCGATCCGACACCCTCACAGCGCCGGAAAATGAATGAGGCGTTTGCAAAGCTACGCGATCGCGACGCCAACCAAATGTTCCGCCGGCTCGGAGCAATCGACAAAATTCGCGAACAATCAAAACACTTTGAAAGCTTGCAACAGGATCAGGCCACGGAACTTGCTGATTACATTCTGTCGCCACTTTCGCCACAGGAATCACTTGCCGTTGAAAGAGCCCTACCTGATTTTCGCCGTTGGGAACGTTTCAAATTAGCAATCGCTGATCGACTCCAACGCACGTCCAAAGCACCAACCGAAATTTCTAATATCATGAATCGCTTACAAGTTGATACCTCAGCCAACGACGCCACGGAACAGGATTGGCGAAAGCAGATTCAGCATGCAATTGCAAAAGATTGTCACAAATCGTTGACTACAAAAAATGCCAATTCACCCGAACACCTAATGTGGTCCGCATTCGATTCTTTTTACTCCATCAATTTCCGGAACCGAATTTCCAGTCTTCGCAAACCTGGAATTCAGGAATCAACCAATCCAGATTGGGAAATGGAGTTGGCAAAGGCTTTGAATGACAGTAGACCGTGGCTCAAAAATCATGTCCGTTTGATTCAGAGAGAATCGTCATCTATTAACAAATGGACTTTAGCGAATCATTTGGTCGCCGAATTCATTGGCCAACAACAAGACATAACGCCTGATTCAGCAAACCAAAGCACAAACATTAGCACCGCCCATGCGCTGCTTGAAAGTGAAATCCGGTTACTCAACCTTTTGAAACAAGGTTTTCAAAACCGGCTACAGTATATTTCGGCAGGATTTTAGAATGCGAATCATATTCAATTTTTTGTTTGCGCTTTTCCTATCGATCTGCAGCATCGAAGTTTGTCATGGGGACCTGCTGATTACCAAATCCGCGCAGAAAATCTTTGGCCTAATCATCGAAAATCAACAGGATCGCGACTCCGTTCAATTTGCCGTCTGCAATCGAGCAAATGCGGAATTCCAAATCCAAAGATTCGAACGCAACAACTTTCAATCACTGACAAGAACCATTGATCAAAAACAGCTTGCCAATCTTGATTTCTCGAATCTTGATTCCGTGCGCAACGCGGCTGAAGATTTGGCAGGCATCCCGAACGACATTGCCTGCAAACAAATCGCCAAGCGATTATTTTTGCTTGTTGTTTACCATGGAAATTTGCGCGCTGGTTCAATACAACTCATCGACAGCGCCTGCCGCAATTTGGCAAAACTGGCAAACTCAACCGAAGAAGAACAATTGTTTGCAAGAATCGGATTGGTTTATGGAAGCCCGGAACTTGTTGCCCCAAAACAAACCTTGGGTTCCACCACAAAACAGAATCCGGAAGATGTACGACGGCTAGTCCGATTGCTGCGGCAGGAAGAATTTCCTTCTGCGGCCAAGCTCTTTGAGCAGTTAGAAACAAAGGTGGAGCTTTCCCAGCAAGTTTCGGAACTGGCGAGAGCGATTCTTTCATCTCGGCAAGTCGACAACAGCAATTTGAAATCACTGCTTCAAGTGGAATTGAAAAGCCTCGAACCCAACTTCAAAATCCGCGACTCGTCGCAATCGATAGACGACCGATTCAAAATCCAACGGCCAGGGCTGCTCAAGCTCGAGGAAGCCCTGGATTTCGACCTGGAATCGACCCGACTGCTAAACGGCAAATGGGTCAAACCAGGCCAAGTGACTAAGTGACTAAGTGCTTAGCGCTGCAAGGCATACGGCACAAAAAAACCCGGCGATATAGCCGGGTGTATTTATTCGCTGTAGAAGATTTTACTCTTCTTCGTCCTTGGCAGTTTCCTCTGCCTTGGATGTATCTTCTACTTTCTCTTCAGACTCAAAGACTGGCTTGCTTGCGGTTTGCTTGACCTTGTCGTTTTGTCCAACGAGTTCAAGAATTGCCTGAACTCCGGCATCACCCAATCGCGGCTTAGCCAAACGCATGACACGGGTGTAACCACCGGTGCGATCCAGGAATCGCGGCGCTATTTCTTCGAACAGAATCTCAACCGCTTCCTTGTCACGAAGCATGGAAAAGACACGCCGGCGAGCGTTAACGACCGGTGCACGTGCGTCAGCCCATTTCTGCCAATTATCACTTTTTCGCCACTTGCTCCAGGCATCGGAATTGCGATCTTCGGACGTCGCAAATTCTTCAGCTTTTTCAATGTGAGGAATCGCTTTCTTGGCAATCGTTATACATCTTTCGACCAGCGGACGAACTTCCTTGGCCTTATGAATCGTCGTTACGATTCGACCGCGATGTTTGGGCGGCTTAACTTCTGTCTTGCCATCGGACTGGAACATTCCTGTATAGAAATCTGGATCACGTTCTGTCAAAAACAGGCTACATGCAAGATTTCTCAGCAGAGCTTTTCTGTGACTGGAAGTACGACCAAGATGGCGACCGCGTCTTTTATGTCTCATGATTCTTCACCAATTGCCCGTCTTCGAGCATTATTACTTTCTAGTTAATAACAGGAGCTTGCGGCACCTTCATTCCCAAATGCAGCCCCATCTCGTCGAGTACCTGGCGAATTTCCACCAGCGTTGTCTCGCCGAAGTTTCGAATTTCCATCAGATCGTCTTCAGTCCGTTGAACAAGATCGCGTACGTTCATGATCGCTCCAGCATCCATACAATTGGCTGCCCGAACAGATAAACGCAACTCGTTTACCGTACGATTCAATTTGGCTTCCAAAGCAGCATCCAATCCACCGGCTGAACGAGGTTGTGAATGGACCGCCGCACCCAATTCCGAATATTGAACAAACGGATTGAGGTGCTTCCGCAAAATCTTCGCGGCTTCAACAAGTGCCATGTTTGGAGAAATCGAACCGTTGGTCCAAATCTCCAAAGCAAGCTTGTCGTAGTTTGTTTTTTGACCGACACGAGTTTCGTCAACCAGATAGCGAACTCGAGTCACAGGACTGTAAACCGCATCGACGGGAATAATTCCAATTTCCTGCTCGCGGCCGTTTTGCTCGGAAGCAGGAATATAACCGCGTCCGTTTTCAACCACCATTTCCATCATGAATGGAACATCAGCGGTCAAAGTGCAAAGAACATGTTCTTTATTAATGATTTCGACATCACCACTGGTTTGAATATCCGCTCCGGTAATCGGACCCGCGGTATTCTTTTCAACGGTGATAACTTTCATGTTGTCTTCTGAGAAGTTTTTGACAACCAGAGATTTCACGTTCAAGACGATATCGGTAACGTCTTCCATGATCCCTTCAATCGAAGAAAATTCATGGTTAGCGCCGCGAATCTTGATCTGGGTAATCGCACTACCTTCCAGACTGGACAATAAAATTCGCCGAAGCGCATTGCCTACGGTCGTGCCAAAACCACGTTCAAATGGTTCGGCAGTGAACTTTCCGTAAGTCGGTGTTAGTGTTTCCCGATCGTAATCAACGACACTTGGCAACTCCAAACCACGCCATCGAATATGCATAATCAGCTAGCTCCGTGATACTGTCGCCACAGGGTGCGGCAAGTGAATTTAGTGAACAAATAAAGCTTCAATCAAACGAATCGATCAGACACGTCGCTTCTTGCGAGGTCGACAACCGTTATGTGGGATAGGCGTACAATCTTCAATCGACTTGATGTTCAGCCCAGCCGCCTGTAGCGCAGTTATCGCACTTTCACGACCGCTGCCGGGCCCTTTTACACGAACATCTACTTCTTTCATGCCGAATTTAATGGCCTTTTCAGCACATTGCTGGGAAGCCATCTGACCAGCAAACGGCGTACTTTTACGGCTACCTTTAAAGCCACAAGTCCCTGCGCTGGCCCAACACAAAGTTTCGCCTTTGGTGTCGGTAATCGTTACCGTTGTATTGTTAAACGTTGCGTTAACATGGGCTACGCCATGGGTCACATTACGACGCACTCGTTTTTTCTTGGTTTTTGCCACTGTGTGGTTACTCCACTGTTCTATGAATCATTTATGGATGGACGCAAATCGAAATCAAAATTCGACCGAAATCAAATTCAAGCAATCGTTTCGACTAACGCAGATCCTTGACACCCTTCTTACCAGCAACAGTCTTCTTCGGACCTTTGCGAGTGCGGGCATTTGTTTTTGTTCTTTGACCACGAACCGGCAATCCAACTCGAT
This sequence comes from uncultured Pirellulaceae bacterium, assembly GCA_964405425.1. Lineage (GTDB taxonomy): Bacteria > Planctomycetota > Planctomycetia > Pirellulales > Pirellulaceae > Mariniblastus. The sequence goes on from CAYONX010000016.1 coordinate 60,175, forward strand.
GCCGAATCCCACGATACGATTTGATGTCACGCAAGCGATTAATGTTTTGTTGAACTTGACGACGCAACGGTCCTTCAACGATGTAATCGCGTTCAAGAATCATCGTGATCCGACTGATTTCTTCATCCGTTAAATCGCGAGCACGCTTGTCTTCTTCGACAGCCGCTTTATTGCACAAGTCCCGCGCAGTTTTCTGACCAACACCAAATAGGTACGTCAGAGAAATGACCGTCTTGCGATCATTTGGAATATCAACACCCAACAAACGTGGCATTCAAAAACTCCGGTAAATTTCTGCCTGTCTTTCGACCGCCTGGTTTAATTAATGCCATGAATGTCCATAGCATGTGATCTGGATCTGGAAACGATTGTTTAACCGCGAATTGTTAACCTTGACGCTGCTTATGGCGCGGGTTGGAACAAATCACGTAAACACGCCCTTTTCTTCGGACAACTTTACAATTTTCGCAAATTCGTTTGACGCTGGCGCGGACCTTCATTGCAGCCCTTCTTTCCCATAATTCCAAATTCAGTAAAGCCCATCAGTATACGGATTTATTTCCGCTTCCCACAAGGGCTAAAGATGAGAGATTTCAAGGAAATTCGACGTTCCAGCACGTAATCTTCATCCGCTTCCAACACTTTTTGAATTACCTCGATCCCCCAGATTCCAAAGGCCCAATATTTGGCTGCTAGCGATTCCGATTAGCTAAAGATTGTCGATTAGGCCACCGATCTAACTGCAATATGGGCAATCTACACCAAATTTACCTGATACAGCGACAATGACGATTCTACGTTGTAGGCAGAATTTAACAATCACACTAAGCGTTTTCGCTTTTGTGCTAATCGCATGCGCTTCAGGTACGCGCACCGTTGCCCAAACCATCAACCATCAATCACAAACGCAAGCTTCTGCCGCACACCAGGAAAAAAAGCCACGTCGCCGGCTCAAGCTGCCAACACTGGACGATTTCCACAAGAAAATCGTTCCTCGAAAAAACCTGCTCAAACAACGCTTCAAACTTTCAGACAAAGATCTGAAGACCATCCAAGACCTTCCAGGCGTCTGCCAATCAGAACTTCCCGGCCTTGACCAATCCGACCTAGCCGAAACCCACGGCAAAGAGCGTGGAATCTGGCGCGAAGACGAACTATCCGATCATCAGCAAGCGGTCGCCAAACTGGTCAACTACGAAGCGCCGGACATGAAGATGATCAATCCACATGCCAACGCATCAGCCAGCTACAACGCACCGGCTAACAAAGACGGTAAAGACCCGCATTTCGAAGTTTTTTCCAGAACTGCGTTTCCGTCGGCCGATCAATGCGCCACTTGCCACAAACAGATCTACGAAGAATGGGCGATTTCAAGCCACGCCTATGCCGCCGTCTCGCCGATGTTCCATCGCTTTGAAAACACAATCAACAAATTGTCATCGGGCACGATTGGATATTTTTGCTTGCGCTGCCATGCACCCGTTGCAACGACAATGGGCCTGCGACGCGATCAAGCAATATGGGATGGGCCAAAGGTGTTTCGCGAAGGCGTAACCTGTGTCGCATGCCATCGCGTTAAAACTCCGTACACCAAAGTACACGGTGCAAGGCGCATTGAACCTGGCGACATTTACGACCCGGTTTACGGTGCTGGTGACGGCAAGGGTGTCGAAATCGCAACAAAGTACAACCAGTATTTCAAAACCAAGACGTCGCCCGAATCCAAGTCGCCCGGACAAGCAATTCATCGACGCTCTATCCAGTTCGAAGAGCTATCAAAATCAACTTTCTGTATGTCTTGCCATCAAGTCGCTGTCCAGCCAGGCATAAAGTTGGAAGTGGTGTGGGATCAATACCGCGCTTCACCCGCCTATCGTGAAGGTGTGAGTTGCCAGGATTGCCATATGGGCAAAGTTCCAGGCGTCGATTCAGGATACAGCGTTGGACCTGCTGCCGTTGTGGGTGAGAGAGTTGTCGAACCCGAACGCAAACATTCTAACCACGCGTTCTATGGTCCCGGTTATTCGATAGCACATCCAGGCGTTTGGCCGTTTAACAAAGAAGCGGACCGCTGGAAATTCAACGACTGGCTCGAATTCGATTGGCGAAGTGGCTGGGGCACCGATGAATTTGAAGACGCGTTGCCCAAAAACGCAGAACACATGTTCCCCGAAGCATGGCAGAACATTGATGATCGCTATGACGCACGGGAAATTGTAGATCTGAACATCAAAAAACTGGAATACAAAAAAGATATTCGACGTCAATTGATGGAGAACGGTTCGAAATTGGATGGCCCGTTCTTTATTCATCCTCCTCGAATCGGCAAAACACTTAACTTCTACTACTGCCTGACCAACATCAGCACGGGCCACAACATGCCCAGCGGTTCACTGGGCGCACAACCGCAAGTCTGGATGAATGTTGTCCTAATTGATCCAGCAGGGCGACGAATCTGGGAAACTGGTCATACCGATTCCAATGGTGACGTTTGCGACATCCATTCCTACGATGTCCAGAATCGAAACCTTCCGCTGGACAAACAACTGTTCAATCTGCAAACCAAGTTTCTCACAACAAACGTCAAAGGAACCGATCGCGAAATGCTGCTGCCGATTCCCGTTGATGCCGATCAGCTGCCGTTCATTCGACCAGCTGCACAAGCCACAACCGTTATCAACCATCCGCCAACCATTCGCATGGAAGGACATTCCATACCGGCTACCGGCTCAAGAAACGCAAGGTTCAGTGTTCCAAAACGCCTGATCCAAACGCCGGGCACCTATCGTTTAAGCATTCGAATGCGCAGCCGTGCCGAACCGATTTACTTCATGCGATATTGCGATTCCACTCCGGAAATGGAGCGGATGATGAATGAATGGATCTGTGATTTCCACACCTACAGCGTAACTTTTGAGGTCAAACAGTAAACAGATGGCCGAGCGCACTTCAAAAAAGCGAATCTTCGCAGCAACCGCCGCAGCGGTCTTGTTGCTGATCGGCTTTGCGCTCATGTTTCGTTCGACTGATCAAAGCAAACCCGCATCCTTTCCAGAAACCGACGCAGCAAGCTCGGCCGCTTTCACCTCGGCGGAACTCGTAAATCAAGATGAACCGGCCACTGATCCGCCTCCAACGTTTGTTGACCTGAATCCGCCAAACCCGGAATCCAATTTCCTCGATATTTTTGACGATGAGCAAACAAATGGCACATTTGAAGAGCCAAATCCCGATGCATTTGCGACCGATACGACCACGTCAACAACACCTATAGACGAAACACCGATAAACGAAACGCTCACCAACGAAACGCTGATAAACGAATCATCACCATCGACATTCACACAGTTTGCCGAAGACATGGTCGTACGAAACAAATTTGTTGACCGCCATGAATTCCAATCGCAGGGGTTTGAATCCGACGTCCCCAACGTTAGATACATGGCATCGGAAGCATCGCATCAACGCGTTCCAAATCGATTCGCCAGCAATAGTGATAACCAGTTCATTCCTGACGTAAAAGCAAACTTCAACATCGTCGGAAATCTTCCAAAAGAGAATGAACCAGCGGTTCGCCCTACCCAACCAGTCGATGGCTACTTTCAAAACGGCATTATCCCAGGCACAGAACCAAGCTACCGCATCGAAAATCCATACGTTAACCCTAACGCCGTTTCGCCTGACGTCTTCAAAAGAAATGCGGTTCCCAATCGTTTTTTTTTTTCAAATCCAAGACTCAACCAAAATAACAACTCCTCCAATCCAGACACGCTCAACACCCCTTCCCAATTCAACGATCCATCGGACACCGACGAATTGATCGGCGGTTTGGTTGAAGGATTATTCGAAGAAACTGAAGCAGCCGTTGAGCCAATCGAGTCGCAATCTCGGATTCTTCTGGAAGAACCGGAACCGTTGCCACCGGGCCAGCTGGATACCAATACCAACTCAACGAACAACTGGGATCAATCGGCGACGGACTTTTTGACCACCGATGAGCCGGCGGACGAATCGGATCGTCATCGTAACGTTGCGCTGGCCCAACCCATCGCCGCGCCAGCCGCTCAAGGCCCTTCGAAAAGCACTCAGGGCACCACCGAATACCACTTGGCTGGCCAACCCAAGATTGGAGATCGGTGGAAATCAGAAACACCAACCTTCGATCGCTGCGTTGTACAAACCGAAACGATCCTGGATGATTTCTCTCCAGATCCAATCGATTCAAACCTGCCCTACAATCCATACCTGAACCAACAGGTCTACCAAGGGAAACAACTCAACGCCAATCAACGACCGCTGTTAGAACTGGGACAACCGTGGTATCAGCTCGGTCAACTTTCGCCTGGCAAATCGTTCCTTGGCAAACACAACAATGTCAACCCACAGCTCATCGTTTTTGGTGATCACCGAACCGCCTACGCATCCAACACCGTCAACGGTGACAACACGTCACAAATCGCATGGGAATTAAATACATTCTGGAGCCTGTTTGTTACGGGCACCGAGAGGATCGTTTGGGGCGTTTCGCCATTTGACAATGGCGGTGGTAACACGCGTTGGCTGCTTGACGACGATCGATTTGAATTCGAAGGCGACTTTGATTTCGACTTTGGTTATCTCGAAGGCGATCTCGGAGCGATTACTGGAGGATTCATCGGTGAAACGCTGCCGTTTGATTTGCCGTTTGCAGCTGGACTAACGCCGATTTTCATCCAGAACGGGATCTGGATCAACGATGCACTGGAAGGCATATTTTTTACCGCCCCGGCTCGCAACAGCCCGCTGCTGAACATCAGCAATTTTGACATCACGTTTGCATACGTTTACGACCAAATTGACAGTGATGCTTTCGAAGGCGACAACAGTGCCGCCAAGGCCTATGCAGCGTTCGCATTCATCGAGGCGTTAAACGGCTACTTTGAAATCGACTATGCATTCCTGGAAGACCGCAGCGATCGCGATCGCAGCTACCACAATATCGGCCTGGCATTCACGCGCCGCTTTGGGCGATTCATTTCACATTCGTCTCGTGTGATTGCCAACACGGGCCAGGACGTCGCGTTTGGAGATCAAACGGCTGATGGAGTTTTGCTGCTATCCGAAAATTCACTGATCACGCGCAATCCTTATACGGTCATTCCGTACTTCAATTTCTTTGCCGGTTTTGATACCCCACAATCTTTTGCCGGCGATCAGGAACTGGTCAACACGGGCATTCTGTTTGAAAGTGATGGCTTGACGGGCTACCCAACCCTGGACGCCCGCGCTCAAGACACATTTGGTTACGCGGTCGGATTGAATTTATTGGCGCAAGATTTCAGTCAACAATTGATTCTTGAAACGGCCGCCGTTTTTCGCAATGACGATTCTGATTTAGCCGGTGACCAATACGGTGTCGGCATGCGATACCAATTGCCGCTGTCTAACAGTTGGATCTTCCGCACCGACGCCATGTACGGTTTCTTCCGAGGCGACGATGACGATTTCGGTACCCGTGTTGAATTGCGCAAGAAGTTTTAACGACCGTCACTCACGCTCGACGCTCGTGACGTTCTGCGTTCTGAGTTCTAACGACGCAAGATAGTGCGCATCAAAAGCCGCCACAACACTTTCTAAATTTGAGTACGGTCCGGGCGTGTAGCCAGGATCCTGCATCCCCGCCTGGGCCAGTTCACAAACTTCCCAGTCTTGTCGATTCGTCATATCCCAGAATTCAACCGCTCGTGACGGATCAAAACCTTCCCGTACAACGTCGCCGTGGAAAAGGAAATCGCAAACAACGCTGGTTGTGTTCATCGATAACCGCTTGATCCGATGCACCAAAACATAATCAGGATGGGTACTCAAAAACATCGACGGAAAAACCGTGTAATAGTTTACTTCTCTCCGCTGCCGGTCAGACAAATTGGGCAAAGGCTCACCAACCAACGCGCCGTCCATCGACATCGTTTCCGTGCCGTTTGATAACTGCATTGGGCCACCCAGAATCGGCCCAGCCAGGACCTCGTTGTCGGCATCTTTATAGGGAGTTAGTCGATTAAGAATCGGATGAACGGTTGGACAGTGATAACATTCATTGTAATTCTGGAATATCAGTTTCCAGTTCGCGTTGACCTGGTAACAAATTGACTTGACCACAACCAATTCATCCATCGACCAACCTTTGAACTGATTTGCAATAGGCGCCAGAAATTGCTGCGCCGTCAGCTTTGCCGATTCTGGCACACTCAAATGGATCCAGATAAATCCGCCGACTACTTCGCTGGGCACTTCGATCAACCCAAAATCGTCTGCGTTAAAACCTTCGACGTCTTCCATATTCGGCGCCGCGACCAGTTTCCCATCTCGCTGATAAGTCCATGCGTGATACGGGCACTGAATTCTCTGACCCAGCGACTGGCAATTCTCCGGCGTGACCAATTGGCTGCCACGATGTCGGCAAAAATTGCGAAAGACTCTTACGTTGGCTCCATCCAAGGCAACCAGCAACTTTTGGCCTTCGAATTCAATCGGCATCAGCCCTGAATTGCCAAGTGACGAAACATGACCCACGCAATTCCAATGCGCAGAAAAAATCAGGTCCGTTTCTTGTTGAAAGATTTCCTGGCTCGCTACATATTTGCCTGGCAACCCGAAAGCACCAAGTTCCGATCTGTTTGGTGATGATTCCATTCATCGATGATAGGATTTTTCGCAGCCCTGCAACAGCTAAGCAACCACGAAAAATCGTCCGCACTGCAAAATCCAATGCATTACAGATTGCGGTTCGATACTCGAAATGACATTTACTCAATCTCCAGGCTGCGCCACAAGTACCAACTGGCGATCGTCGCGTAAGGATGCCAGGGCTTGGCGATCTTCTTCATTTTAGCCACCGTCAAATCGCCTTTGATTGGATAGCTGTTTTTGATCGCGTTCTGGATACCTAAATCTCCATCAGGAAACACATCCAATCGGCCCAACGAAAACATCATGAACATCTGCGCCGTCCAGACTCCGATACCTTTAATCTGAGTCAATTCTTCGATCACGCCTACATCGTCTTTGCGACTGATCGCCTTCAGATCAACGTTGCCGGCGTCCACATTCGAAGCCAGGTCCAACATATAGGTCGCCTTCTGCCTTGAAACGCCAAGTTCTCGAAGCTGGTCAACATCGTGGGCCAAAATGGTTGCTGGCGTAATGCCCTCTGGCTTCATCGCATCTTTTAAACGCCCAAGAATCGTGCTTGCCGCCGCACCAGAAATTTGCTGTGAGACAATGGACTGAACCAGTGTCAAAAACCGGTCGCGCCGGGTTTTAGCAGTAAATGGGCCCACCGACTTAATGATCTTTTTCATCACCGGATCCGCCTTTTGCAAATGCAATCTCGCGGTTCGAATATGTTGTGCTGCAAAAGGCATCGCTCAATCCAATTTACGCCGAAGGTCGCAGGGCTTATGATTCAAAGGCATGAATGCGTCCGAAATTTCCAATTCATTTGAACAGCGAAAACAGCTGACTTTGATGCCGCCCGATATCCTGGCGGCCCATCAACTCAAACGACTGAACCAGCTGTTCACAAAAATTCTGCCGGACAACGATTTTTATCGCCGGCATTGTGAGCAAGCGAATTTGCCCAGCGACTTTCAATTTGGTTCGCTGGAGGAAATTACCAAGCTGCCCTTCACATTCAAGGACCAATTGGCATCCCAAAGCGGCCACGGTAACTTCGCCGAAAACCTGACCTTCGATCGATCGCAATATTGCCGCTTCCATCGTACAAGCGGAACCCAAGGTAAACCACTGGTCGTACTCGATACGGCAGAAGACTGGCAATGGTGGATTAATACCTGGCAATTCGTTTTGGATTCTGCTGACATCCAATCGTCCGACACGCTGCTGATGGCGTTCAGCTTCGGACCATTCATTGGTTTCTGGAGTGCATTTGATGCCGCCGTCGCGCGTGGAGCACTGTGCATTCCATCGGGAGGCCTGTCAACGCTTTCACGAATCGAATTGATTCAATCATCAGATGCCAACGTAATATTTTGTACGCCCAGCTACGCACTGCATCTTGCCGAAGTCGCCACCGAAAACCAAATCACCGTCGGTAACCTCTCGATCGAAAAAATCATCGTCGCGGGCGAACCAGGTGGATCGATTCCTGAAATAAAAAATCAAATCGAAACGATCTGGCAAGCGAAAGTCTATGATCATGCGGGTGCAAGTGAAGTCGGTCCCTGGGGATTCGCGGACCCGGCCGCCAGAGGAATGTACATCAACGAAGCTGAATTCATCGCTGAATTTCTCTCGATCGAACATAGCGGGCCAGCGGGAGAAGGAGAACTTTCCGAATTGGTTTTAACCAACCTCGGTCGCTACGGCAGCCCGATCATTCGCTACCGCACCGGGGACTTGGTAAGACCGACCTGGAACGATGATCAGGATTGTCAATTTGTATTGCTGACCGGCGGCGTACTGGGCCGAGCCGATGACATGATGATTGTGCGTGGGGTCAATATTTTTCCGTCGTCCATCGAACAAATACTCAGAAGCTTTCCTGAAGTCGTTGAATACCGCATGACGGCTGTCAAAGACGGACAAATGGATCAGCTAATGATCGAAATCGAGGACCGACTGGAAAAACCCGACCGCGTGGTCAAGGAGCTACAGGTTCGACTTGGGCTCAGAGTCGATGTAACCTGTGTCCCCATTGGCTCGCTGCCCCGTTTTGACTTGAAAGGCAAAAGGTTCATAGACAAACGATGAATGTATTTACTACCGAACATGCTGAAAAATATCGCAAACAATTCCCTGCCCTGTTCCGCAAAGAAAACGAAACGCCAGTCGTTTTCTTTGATGGCCCGGCAGGAACTCAAGTTCCCGTTACGGTCGTAGACGCGATCAGCGAATATCTGCTTGGCTGTAACGCCAACCATGGTGGACTTTTTCAAACCAGCCTGCAAAGCGATCGCTGGTTGCATGAAGCACATCAAGCGTGTGCGGATTTTGTGGGTGCCGATGATCCCGATGAAATCATTTTTGGACAGAACATGACTTCGCTGACGTTTGCGTTTTCGCGGGCAATCGCGAAAACATGGTCGCCTGGCGACGAGATTATTGTGACGCAGCTTGATCATGACGCTAATGTTTCGCCCTGGATCCTGGCCGCGCAAGACGCTGGTGCAACCCTGCACAAAGTGCCATTCAACCACGACGATTTCACTCTCGATCTCGAAGCGCTTAACTCAAAGATTAACGACAAAACAAAATTGATCGCTGTTGGCTGCGCTTCCAATGCAACCGGCGGCATCAATCCTGTAAAACAGATTTGTGAATCGGCGCACAAGCATGGTGCTTTGGTCTATCTGGATGCCGTTCATTATGGACCGCACGGTCTGATCGATGTTAAAGAATGGGGCTGTGATTTTCTGGCCTGTTCGGCTTACAAATTCTTCGGACCACACACCGGGATTCTGTGGGGGCGAAAAAACTTGCTGCAGTCGATCGATGCGTACGGCGTACGGCCGGCTGGCGACGCAGTGCCCGGCAAGTGGATGACCGGCACTCAATCCCACGAATCCATCGTTGGCGTTTTGGCATGTATCGATTACCTGGCAGAAATTGGTCAGGATTTATCTGGCAACAAAAATGCTTCGCGCCGCCAGTCGTTGGAGGCTGCATTTGAAGGAATCACCCACTACGAACAACAACTTTCAAAACAGCTGATCGAAGGCCTGTCGCAAATACCTGGTATCAAAATTTACGGCATCACCGATACCGATCGACTCAGCGAGCGATTCCCAACGATTTCTATCACTCACGACAAAATCCTCACAACAAAACTGGCCGAGCAGCTTGCCGAAAAAGGAATTTATGTCTGGCATGGAAACTATTACGCGCTGGAATTCACAGAAACTTTGGGACTGGAACCCGAAGGCATGGTTCGGATCGGACTGGTTCACTACAACACTCCATCGGAAATCGGGCGAATGATGGAAACGATCGAAAGCCTGGTCACCGCAACCGTTTGAAACAGGCTGAGCCATGTCAGAACTTCAACCCATTTCACTTGAAAAGGCCGACGATCATCAACTCGTGATTCGTTGGTCAGACGGGGTGGAACAAAAACTTCGATATCGGACCATTCGTAACGCCTGTCCATGCGCAACTTGCATGGAAAAACGAATGGCAGTCGATGAGCCCGTAAAAGGCGAATTAAAAGTGCTCGCCCCCGCGGAAACGATGCCGCTGGAAATCTTATCGATGCGACCCGTTGGAAATTACGCGTACAATATTCAATTTAATGATGGGCATTCATCAGGAATATTCACCTACGAGATTCTTCGCCGGTTGTAGTCTCCAATCGCGAGAGCATTGAGAAATTCCATTTACTAGAATCTGGTTTTTCTTAAGCAAAACTTCATCTTCGTGTGTTTTAATAATTGCGGCTTATTACCCGTTCTATGGACTGAGGCATTGGGCCAAAGTTCCTTTATCAATTTCGCATTTAATTGGTAGAAGATCGTCGACAAGCCAGCTAGAATCTGGCGAACAAGTCCGATTTCGGCTCCCGATTTCGGCTTCAATCAGGTGCAATTACATCAACTTAAATAGGACATAATATGACTCAAAAACTTTCTTCTATTTTGGTCGTGATGATGTTGGCTTTATTGCCAGCTTCAATGACTAACGCTCAAACAGTTGTTGCCAGCCAGGCCTTTGGTACAGGTTTCAATTTCGGTGCGGGTACAATTGAAACTAGCAATTCCTTGAATCTGATATCCGGTTTCGATAGTTCGTTGTCGATGACCAACCCGGGTACAAACCCTTTGTTTGTCGCTTACGGCGTTTTCAATTTCAGTGATTTTGGCTACGCACCGTTCACTTTGGCGGACGATAGCATGTTCCCTGTATCTGGCGGCGTATTTGAATTCGATTTCGAAGGAATTCTCGGTGGAGCGAAAGACCCTGAAGACAATTTCTTTACTTGCACCAGCACAACATGCTTCTTTGAGCCAGATGAATTACCTTGCACAGCCAATTGGACTTTTGACATCTCATCTGGTGGCACTGAGCCGCTGACATTGAACATCGACATGGGACAATTGTCTGACGACAATTTCGACGGCGTTCCTGGGTTTGCTGACATTTTGTTTGAATACAGTATTGATGATGGACCGTTTCAAGTTGCTTTCGAGTTATTGCCAATTGAACTGGTTGGCAGCGGCTTCATGTACCGTGATCTGGACAACGGAAACAATCCTACGATCGACTTCTTTGGTGACAACAAAGATACCGACTCAACGGCTGGAACTCACAATGGCTTGGCTGCCAACAACCCCGGCGTGGTAAAAACATTGGCCGACACCGGTGAAGTTGCTCCTAATACAATTTTGGACAAGTCGGACTCTGCAACCGGCGAAATGGACACGTTCTCTATCGCGCTCAACGGTACGGGCAGCACGTTGGAATTGCGAATCGTTTTTGACTTCAGTTTCGAAGCATTCGCAATGGACAACATCGCCATTACTACCGGTGGTGGAGGCGACAAGGGCATAGTTGGCGACGTCAATTGTGACGGCATGGTAAATCTGCTAGACGTTGGGCCATTTGTAGATGCGGTTTCCAACGACACGCTTGACTTCAAAGCCGACGTCAACGGTGACGGTGCCGACAATCTATTGGATGTTGGCCCATTTGTTGATTTGTTGACCGATGGCTAAACAAACCACTTGTTTCAAATACATTCAGTTATCAAAGCCGGCTCAAATCAGCCGGCTTTTTTGTGCGCCAGTGCCAACACAAGCAGGCTGAATAATTTTGCACCTTGTTGTTTCTGAATTACGCTTTCCTTGCAGCACACAAGTTAATGGACATTCGCAAACATACCATTACAATCAACGATGCCGCAAATTAGAAAAATCACTGGAGTCGATGAAATGATTATTTTTGGATGGCGGGGCGTAACGTTTACCAAAGAAAAAGGGCAATTCCATTGCCCCAGCTGTGGACCGAATATTGATTTTCGGCATAAGACGGTTCGCAATTTCTTTACTCTGTATTTCATTCCCGTCATTCCGCTAAACAGCCTTGGCGAATATGTAGAATGCCAACAATGTCAGGGAACTTTTCACCACGACATCCTTAACTACGATCCTGCCGCACAGGGTCAAACGGCAGAAGCCATTTTCATGGTAGCAGCCAAGCAACTGATGATCAGTATGTTGCTGGCCGACGGCATCATTGACGACAGCGAGGTCAAAGAACTGCAAATCATTTTCGAAGACTTGGCGGGTGCCGAAGTCACTGAAGAAGATTTGCGGGAAGAGATTGCGATCGTCCAACAGAGTGATTCCGACCCTCTCGCATTGGTTGCCGAATTTGCTCCGACGCTAAACGACAAAGGCAAAGAGATCCTGATCACAGCGGCCTACCAGATCGCAATCGCCGATGGCGTAGTGGATCCTTCCGAAAGACAACTGCTTCACGAAATTGCCGATACGTTGCAATTGAGCAAAGCACATTTGCGCGGCATACTCGCT
>CAYONX010000017.1:0-44159 GCA_964405425.1 uncultured Pirellulaceae bacterium
CTTGTGGTTTGAGTTGCGGGGGCAGGATTTGAACCTACGACCTCGAGGTTATGAGCCTCGCGAGCTACCGGGCTGCTCCACCCCGCGTCGCAGATTGTACTGAACGACATTTCACCGTCGAGGCCAATTTGAAATTTTCCTGTGATCGCCGGCGTTGCGGACGTCTAACCCCGATTTGACAGCTGCCGCTGACACTCGTATCCCGCCACCGCTACCGAGGACGCCAGGTTCAAACTCCGGACTTCAGCAGACGTCGGAATCCGTAGCAGCCGGTGCAGATTAGGTTGCGTGATCGATTTGGGAAGCCCACTGGTTTCGCTGCCAAAAACAAGCACGCATCCCGATTCATATTCAACGCTGCGGAAATTTTGCTCAGCAAAGCGACTGAAATACCAGAATGGCTGCTTGGGCAGTCTTTCGGTAAGCGTATCCCAGTTTTTTACCGCTTCCCACTCAAGATGTTGCCAATAATCCAGCCCCGCTCGACGAACCGTCTTTTCGTCCATACGAAATCCCAGTGGCCGCACCAGCCACAATTTCGCTTGTAAGGCTACACAAGTCCGCCCGATTGCACCGGTGTTTTGTGGAATTTCCGGATTGTTTAAAACGATATGTAAACAAGGCTGATATTTCACGGTTGATTGATGGTTGGGGGACATTGAAGCTCCCACAAAAGCGTAGGAACACTTATCTTGATGGGAGACGTCGCACGCAATCCGTTGCGACGGCTAAAATTGATTACCTTTCATCCTGCACAAATTCAAAGAAATTCACAGTGGCTGAAATCGAACGCAACAAAACAAGATCCGTCAAAATTGGCGACGTCACCATTGGCCACGGACACGAAATCGCTGTCCAATCGATGACAGCAACAAAAACCACTGACGTCGATGCCACGGTCGAACTGGTCAACCTGATGCACGAAGCCGGCGCCGACGTCGTTCGAATCGCTGTCGACAGCAAAAAAGACGCCGAAGCACTGGCCGAAATTCGCAAACAAACAACCGCCAATCTTTCGGTCGATCTGCAAGAGAATTATCGACTGGTAACCGATGTCGCGCCGCATGTCGACAAGGTCCGCTATAACCCGGGCCATCTTTATCATCACGAAAAAGACAAACCGTGGCAGGAAAAAGTAAAACTGATTTTCAATACGGCCGTTGAACACGATTGTGCGATTCGGGTCGGAGTTAATTGTGGCAGCGTCGACCCGGCCAAGAAAGACAAATACGATCCGCACGATTCGATCAGCCCAATGCTCGAAAGCGCGACCGACCATTGTCAGTTTTTGGACGACAACGGTTTCCATCGATTTTGCGTTTCGCTGAAAGATTCGGATCCGGCAAAAGTCATCGACGTAAACACGCGTTTTGCGGAACTGCGTCCCGATGTTCCATTGCACCTGGGGGTCACAGAAGCTGGCATGCCGCCTGATGGTATTATTAAAACACGAATTGCGTTTGAGCAATTGATCGGTCGTGGAATCGGAGATACCGTGCGAGTTTCGCTTACGGTCCCCAATCGTGAAAAGGGATTGGAGATTCAGTCCGGCCGAGAAATCATCGCCGACATCCGGGCTGGCCGTGTACGTAGCGTCGTCGACTTAAACGCCGACGGGTTGAATATCATTTCATGCCCTAGTTGTTCGCGTGTCGAGAACGAGGCCTTTGTCGAATTGGCGCAAAAAGTCAAAGAGATGACTAGCTACGCGTCGGAGCACAAAATTACGATCGCGGTAATGGGCTGCCGGGTGAATGGACCTGGAGAAACGGACGACGCCGATCTGGGCTTATGGTGCGGCCCCAAATACGTCAATCTGAAACGTGGCACCGAAGCGTTAGGCGCCTACCCGTACGACGAAATTCTGCCGAAGCTAAAAACGGAATTGGATCAACTAATCGAGCGACGGCCAGGTTAAGGAATTGGAATGTCGGCAGGGCAATTTTCATTTCTGCGATATCTAATTCCAGTTTTTCCGATTCGTGATCTTCCTATCATGCTTCGGTTCACGTTGATCGGCGCATTAATTGCGGGGACGTACGGAGTGCTCCACGACCAAATCACGTACTCCATTGGTCCGGAATATTTCACCCAGGGCTGACTTAACCCACTACGATGCAAATAATCGGCAAGTTCTGGGATTCAATGGGATTTTTGCCATCTCGTCGACGTCGCAAAAACAGCAACAGCATTACATCAAGTAAATGTATCGCAGCTTCCAAAATGGAAAACTGTGAACCTGGGGGCCTTCGAAAACTACTATCTTTTCCTAACGCGATTCCACAACGCCGTATTTCGTCTTGGGCCTTGATAGGCTAAAATCCTTCCAAACTATGAAGGGAATAGATCACTGAGGGATGGGCAGTTAATGGCTGAAAACGCAACCGGTTTGCAGCAAAGAAGTTGGGGTGAGACCTTTCGTCGAGACGCGTGGTGGATAGCGCCGGCGTTCGTATTTGCTGTATTACTTTCGTTTATTCTTTACGCCAACTGGGCAGCATTTCAGAACGATCATTACACGCACGGTAATTATCTTTCGCCTTTTTATTCTCCGACGTTGTTTGCAACCGAAGCAGCGTCCGACGCCCCAGCTGAAGAAGTGGCTCGGCGTCACGATCATATGCATCACAGTCTCTTTGGAGCTCAACCATCCTGGTGGCCCAGCTTCATTCCGTTTTCTCCGGCACTATTGATTCTGATGTTCCCCGCCGGGTTTCGACTCACATGTTACTACTACCGTGGTGCCTACTACAAAGCGTTTTGGGCGGACCCGCCTTCATGTGCTGTGGGCGAACCACGAACCAATTATCTGGGCGAGAACTTCTTGCCTCTGATTATGCAAAACATCCACCGATATTTTCTATATTTTGCTTTGCTGTTCTTGTTCTTTTTGGCGTTCGATGCGTTTCGAGGATTCTTTTTCGACGACGATGGCGACGGAAAATACACAAACTTTGGCCTGGGCATCGGCACGCTCGTACTGTGTTTGAATGTGTTCCTGCTCAGCGGCTACACGCTGGGCTGCCATTCGCTGCGGCACCTGATCGGTGGATTCATGGATAAATTCTCTGGCTCGCCAATGCGTACAAAGTGCTATGACTGCGTCAGTTGCTTAAACAAGCAGCATATGATTTGGGCATGGTGCAGCTTGGTATGGGTCGCGTTTTCAGACATTTACGTTCGCCTTTGCTCGATGGGCGTTTGGCAAGATATTAGGATTTTTTGATGGCGGAATTTGAAACAATCGAACATGACGTTTTGATTATTGGTGCCGGTGGCGCCGGTTTGCGATCCGCTATTGAAGCTTCTGCTCATGGCGTGTCGGTGGGCCTGGTCTGCAAATCTTTGCTCGGCAAAGCACACACTGTAATGGCAGAAGGCGGTATGGCTGCCGCGCTTGCCAACGTCGATGAACGCGATAGTTGGAAAACGCACTTTGCCGATACCATGCGTGGTGGGTACTACATTAACAATTGGCGCATGGCCCAGTTGCATGCCCAACAGGCTCCCGATCGAGTCAAAGAACTGGAAGCCTGGGGTGCTGTTTTCGATCGCACGAAGACCGGCAAAATCATGCAGCGAAACTTTGGCGGACACGCTCACCCGCGCCTGGCTCATGTCGGCGATCGCACCGGCCTTGAGATGATTCGTACGCTACAGGACCATGGCATTCATCAGGGCATCGACGTCCACATGGAATGTACGGTTACCCGATTACTTAAAGACGGAGAACGTGTCACCGGCGCTTTCGCCTACAGCCGCGAACTTGGCAAATTCAAATTATTCAAAGCAAAAGCGATCGTGATGGCCACCGGTGGCATTGGACGAGCGTTCAAGATTACCAGCAACTCGTGGGAATACACGGGAGACGGACATTCGCTGGCCTATGAAGCTGGCGCGGATTTGCTGGACATGGAATTTGTGCAATTTCATCCGACCGGAATGGTCTGGCCGCCAAGTGTCCGAGGGATCCTGGTTACCGAAGGTGTTCGAGGCGAAGGCGGGATCTTGAAAAACAGTGACGGCAAGCGATTTATGTTCGGCGACATTCCCGACAATTACAAAAGCTCAACCGCCGATAACCCGGAAGAAGGCTGGCGATACGTTACGAAAACCGATCGCAGCGCCCGTCGCCCACCAGAACTATTAACGCGTGACCATGTTGCTCGTTGCATCTTGAATGAAGTTAAACAAGGTCGCGGTTCGCCTCATGGCGGTGCGTTTTTGGACATTGCATGGATCAAGGAAAAGATCCCCAACGGCGCCGAACACATCAAGAAAAAACTGCCAAGTATGTACCACCAGTTCAAAGAGCTGGCTGGAATCGACATCACTAAGGAACCAATGGAAGTCGGCCCAACCACACACTATGTGATGGGCGGGATTCGAGTCGATGGCGAATCGCAAATGTCAACGGTGCCTGGTTTGTTTGCCGCTGGCGAATGTGCGGCTGGTTTGCACGGCGCGAATCGTTTAGGCGGAAACTCATTGTCCGATCTGATTGTGTTCGGGAAACTTGCTGGCGAGTACGCGGCCAATTTTGCCAAAGAAAATGCTAACGCCAATGTGCCTGAGAGTGAAATAAACACGGCGCATGAGGAAGCTCTCGCTCCGCTGGATTCAAGCCGAGCAGAAGTTCCCGGTGGTGCTTACCAGATTCAATATGAATTACAGGACATGATGCAGGAAAAGGTCGGTATCATTCGGCAGGAAGACGAATTGCAGGAAGCAATTTCCGGTATCGAAGGACTGAAGACCCGTGCGGCAACGGTCAGCGCTCCTGGCAATCGCCAATACAACCCAGGCTGGCATACGGCTTTGGACTTGAAAAACTTGTTGCTCTCTGCCGAAGCGGTCGCTCGTTCGGCGGTCGTTCGTAAAGAAAGCCGTGGAGCACATACTCGCGACGATTACCCGGAAAAAAGAGAAGAATTCGATAAGGTTAATACGATTCTAAGGAAGGGGTCCGACGGCAGCATGGTTGTTTCTCAGGAACCTATTCCAGATTTGCCCGAAGAATTGCAACAGATCATCGAGGATAACAAGTAATGGCTAAGGTGACTTTCAAGGTTTGGCGCGGAGACAAAGAATCCGGCAAATTCGAAGAATACACGACCGACGTTTCAGAAGGCATGGTTGTGCTCGACGCGATCCATCAGATTCAAGCTGAAAGTGCTGGCGATCTGGCCGTTCGCTGGAATTGCAAAGCCGGAAAATGCGGTTCGTGTTCGGCGGAAGTAAACGGGATGCCGAAACTGATGTGCATGACTCGGCTCAGCGATCTGAATCTGAGCGAAACGATTACGATCGAACCCATGCGAGCGTTTCCGATCATGAAGGATCTGGTTACCGACGTCTCACATAATTTTCGTGCCAAGAAAAAGATCAAGCCGTTTAAACCACGCAAGCCTGACAACGAAGACGGATCATGGAACATGCTTCAACAGGACGTTGAACGTGTCCAGGAATTTCGTAAGTGCATAGAATGCTTTCTGTGCCAGGATGTTTGCCACGTTTTAAGAGACCATCACAAACACGAAGAATTTATCGGTCCACGATACTTTGTGTACAACGCAGCACTCGAAATGCATCCTCTAGATGAAGAAGATCGCCTTGAGGACCTGAAGAAATCACAAGGGATTGGTTACTGCAATATCACTAAATGTTGTACAAAAGTTTGCCCGGAACATATAACGATTACCGACAATGCCATTATTCCACTTAAAGAGCGCGTAGTGGATCGATACTACGATCCGATCCAAATGGTGCTTTATCAACTGACTGGGAAAAAGAAGAAGAAAAGCTAACCAAAACAAACAGGAACTGACATTATGCCTAATCCAATTCCAATTGCGAAAGACAATGTTCAGAAGGCATTAGAACGAGCCGAACATTACCGTTTGTTAAACGAACCGGCTCAAGCGGAAAGTATTTGTCGCGACATCGTTGCAGTCGATGCCGATAACGAACAGGCCTGGATCTATTTGCTGCTTGCCGCAACTGACCAGTTCCCCGAAAGCATGAGTCATGCGCTTGAACAAGCAAACGAAGCCCTGACGCACATAAAAAGCGATTACCATAAAGCCTATTATCAAGGCATCATTCACGAACGCTGGGGACGAGTCAATTTGCAACAGGGTCGAGGGATCCAAGCGATTCAAGGCTGGATCAGTCAAGCCATGAAAAGCTACGAAGCAGCGATGCAATTGGCACCCGCTGATGACCCCGATCCTACTTTACGCTGGAACACCTGCGCCAGACTTCAGGAAAAAATTGCTAGTGAAGCTCCGCAAGTCCGCGCAATGGCAAAGCGGGACTTGTGCTCTGAATACGACGAAGTGCCCCAACGACGCCGCGTCAAAGATTGAAAGTACGCCGAACAAATCTTGCACATAAAAAAACCTCGCTCAAAAAATGGCGAGGTTTTTTAAATCTAAATCTACTGGAGTTCGGTTGTTCTATTTATTACCCGAACCTTTTGTTACTGGAGCTTTGGTCTCAGAACCCTTGGCGTCAGCCGCTTTAGTTCCTGAACCGCCTTTTTTCGCCGCATCTTCTTTCTTGATTTGGTCTTTAAAGATCGGCAATTTCTCTTTTTGCTCGTCAGTCAACACAGCACCGATGGCGCTATTCATCTTGTCATTAAGTTCAAGAACCTTGGCTTTCGTAGCCAGGTATTTCTTTTGAGTCGCTTCATCCAGTTTTAATTTCTTCAATCCGTATTTTTCAGCATCGTCATCAGAATACTTTGCTTTGCGAGCCTGTTTTTTTGCGTTGTTCAACTTTCGCTGTTGGTCGCTCGTCAAAATGCTTTGAAATTCCTGTCGCCCAGTAACCAGCGGCCTAACGTACTCGTCAATAATCGAAGTCACCTTTTTGGTTTGTTCTGCATCCAACCCGGCCTTCTCAAACATTTTGAGCATGATCATCTTGGTCATCTCTTCGGCCGTTTCCATATTCGGCAGTTTCTTGTCCATCGATTGGTCCGTCTTCTTTTCAGAACCTTGATCTTGAGCAAACAACGCAGTATTCATTCCTGCAACCACAATCAACGAAAAAATAATAGCAAGCTTTTGCATTCCTATAGACTCCACAATTTATCTGCAGGGTGATTTGTAATTAACCAGATTACATTCTAGGTTTTTTACAGACGAGTAACAGATTCAGAAAGAAAATTTTTATGCTTCTGCGTATTTGAATACGTCTTACACCAGACCCCAGTTTTTGCGCAAAATCCACTCGATTCCCAGCAACAGCACGAACAACACCAGAAAGACGGCTGCATCGGTAAAATCCTGCCCCAATTGCCGTTTCAAAGGCACTTCGATCGTCTCTGGAGGATTGTCTTTCAAGTACTGCAATTGCTGCCCGAATTGCTCCGGCAACACAACCTTGCCTCCATGCGCTGCCGTCTGAGCCGCCAATCGAGCCATTTGATCGGGATCGGCAGAAGAAATCGCTTTCTCTCGATCCCGGTCAAAAACGACAAACTCAAACAAAGAATCGCCCAGCTCTTTTCCGCGATGCGTACCAGTAAGCTTTATCTGGTAGACACCTGGCTGCTGCAATGCGTCTTCGAAAATTTCGCCCTTCTGGCTGCCACCGTCAATCGCAATCGTGGACGACGTACCGTCAGGTTTCACTAAATTCGCATTGAATTGTGCACCAGTAATCAATGAACCTTCAGTATCACTGGCACGGCATTGGAAGCTGATATAGCTACTTGGCGGAAACCTTCGTTGCGGCAGATCGATCCAGACGCTGTTCTTTTCTCTCCCATCCTGATCCGCCAGCCACAACAATATTTGGCGCCAGAACTTTTTAAATTCATTCTCATGGTCATGCATCACCCAACGATAAGTCGAATCGCCAGCGAACGCCAACACACGACCACCCAATCGCCCAGCAACCAGGATCGGATTTCCATTTTCGCTTTTTAACAAAATTTGAGCGTTGTCTTTAACATCCACAAACCGGTTGGCACCCACCAGTGGCGGCAACGATTCCCATGCCGTTCGGAAATCAACTTCGCTGCCGATCCGGGTCAAAAAATGTTCCCCTGTCGGAATCAATTTGACGGGTTCATTGATATGCAAATCGCGACGCAGCTTCGCAGGAGGAAAATCCTGTTGCTCGTCAAGATTCATTTGAATGGGCAGAATATCGTCCAGCGGAGTCGAATGATATCGGCCGGGACCAAAACTATGTGCACCCCCCAGCATGATCAGCCCTTTGCCTCGATCGATCGCCTGCTCCAACAGTTCCAGGTTTTGCGTTTGCCGGGCAGGATGATGCAGTGCCCGCGAATCCACATCACCGATAATGTAAACATCGATCGTAGGGTCTTTAAACCAATCGGTGACCAGCCCGCCCAACGGCCATTGCTTGCGACTTTTCTCATCAGAAGGAATCGGCAAGACAATCAATTCGACGTCTTGAGCAGAAGACGCAATAGCATCGCGAACGAAACTTTGCGTCCAGCCAAATCCACCGTCAAGGTACAGTACTCGCAAACCTCCCTCGTAAACATTCAAGAACGAGGGCAAATCGTTGTTGCGCAACGCCAATTCATTTCCAGATTCCGCGACCGCGTGCACCCGCATCCGGTACTGTCCGGCTTCCAGTGGCGTGTGTCGCAGCAAGACTTTCTTCTCCACATACGATTTGTCTGGCACATACCGAACGGAATCGACCTGTTGCTCCTGACCAGCGGCATCGGTGACATACAAATCGATACGGACGGGCTGATTAGCGTAGCCACGCGCTGAAATGGTCGCTTCGACGTTCAATTGATTCTTTACAGCGATACGATGTTGTTCCGGCAAACTCAAAACTGCTACGTCAGCCACCTGCCCCGTGTCACCAGGCAACCCAAACGGAATCGCAAACAGCGGTACTGACAAATCGTCCAAAATTTCAGCCGCTTGTGACAATTCAATTTGAGGATCCAACACATTAGGTACGCCATCGCTGGCAATCATTACCCCGATCAAACGTTCTTGACGAGAATCAATCGCTGACTTGAACAGGCTGCTGGCGATATCCGTTTCGCTGCCCGTTGGTTTTTCAGGCAACACAACCTGGCCATCGACAAAATCCAGATCATATAACTGACCATCGAATCCAAAGAATTTGACCGCAATATCGCCATCAATCAATTCAGCAATCTGTGCCTTGCTGTCCTGTAACATTTGCTTCATGGCACCATAGCGAGTCGAATCGTCTGCCCGATGCGGCAATTCCATGCTGCGCGAAGTGTCCGCGATAAACAATAGCGTGGCCGATTGGGATCTTTCAATTTGTTGAACACAACCTGGCCGAAGCGTGGCCAATAGCGCCATCAACACAATCCCAAGCCGCACCAACGACAATGTCCAGCGACGAGAACCAGAAATCTTGCCGAATGCGGGACCAAGAAAAAGTAACGCTATCAGAATTGCCGCGATTACCGCCAGCAGCATCGGTGAAGCAATCGGTTGGAAACTCCAGTTGGCCATCAAAGGATATTCCCTAGCTATAAAACCGATTGGACATCAGGTACTCGACCGCCAAAACGACAAGCACCATCAAAACCAAAACTGGATAAAATTCCTGGCCACGTCGCGTCGTGCCTTGTTGGCGCTGAATCTGATTCTTGTCAGTCGCCAATTGGTACCGGTCAGCTCCAAACACCGCATCCATGTCCGCCGGGTCGATACGCGTCAGATCCGTTTGGCCGTCAGGAATATTTACGCTAAAGCCTCGCAAGACCGGTTCGTTCAAATTACCTTTCAACCGGTAATGTCCGGGGCTGGACGTAAAACGGTATTTGACAGCTCCATCGACGCTGCCAACTTTCGCCGGTGTCTGAGTAGTTCTAGGGGTGAACATTCGATAGTCGACTGGATAATTCCGTATATCGTTTTTTAAGCGAGCGATATCTCCAATTTTCAAATTCACCCGGTTGGCATGACTTTGCACAAGGTACTCTGACATTTGCCTGACCAACAACCATGCGGGCCAATGTAATCCAGTGAACAAGGCATTCCATGGCTCGCGGCCTTGCATTTGTGCCGATTCAGTAATCGGTGTCGTCATCACTAAAATTCTGCCATCCCCAATTTGTCTCTCCATAATCGCTGGCTTGCCGTTTCCAAATCGCAACACTGTTTGCGTCGGCAGCGTGTCCCAACGATCATCCGACTCGATGCTCCAATGCATGAAGACCGGAAATTGATTCCAAGGCACAGCAGTTTCCGTTTCGCGAAACGGTGCGAAGACAGGATGAACAAGATTGGAAGGACTCAGGAACAAATCGGAATCCGGCCGTCGCCATTGTCGCTTCAATTGCCCGGTCAGCAAAATCTGAGCCGCGTCCGATTGAAAACTTGGATGCGGAGACGATCCAGTCGCAGCACCGGCACCCAGAAATATTCCCAGCCCGCGCCCTGTTTCAACGTACTTCTTCAGGGCCGTCCAAGTCGTATTCGAAATTCCCGCATCGGGGTCCAGCAGAAATACCGCATCGAATTTTTCCAGGTTGCTCGGCATGTTGCTCTGTTGAGCAATGGTGGGCACAAACAGGCTGCTTTCGCCTTCATCCAACATCGCCTCACTCAAATTATCAGGCGTGACATCGCGCCCGTGCAAAATCAAAACTTGCCGTGGCTTGCGAACTTCGATGGTAAAAAATCGCTTATTATCGTGTTCAAACGAATCGTCGCCAACGATTTCGACGGTCCCATGATGGGTTCCAAATTCCAGCGGCTGTGAAAACTTAAACGTCAGCGACTCGCTCGCTCCTTCTTTCAATTCATACGTTTTCAATCGCTCATGAAATTTATCAGGAACCAGTAATTTTTGGTCTCGCAGCACGGGCCGAGAACTATCCGGCCGTTCCAGTCGAAATCGAACGCTTCTTTGCACCGCCGAACCCGATCGAGCCACGCCCGTTCGAATCTCCAATTCACCACCGGGCACCAGCGAATCACGGTTTATTTCAAGCGGCAATATCGCCGTGTTGGTTGTCGATTGTTGGCCGACGTCAATTACAAAGGCCGAATATTCTGGTTTCGCGGCCAATTCGTTCAACAAACTCGAATCATTGCTTTCCCAGCTCTTGGCGCTTAAATCCGAAACCACATAGATCTCACGTCTTTCATGAAGCGCTTCGTCCAGCAATTTCAAACCATCTGCCATTCTTTTGGGAATCGAAACGCTGTCAAATTCAACTTCGAGATTGTCGATCCGATTTCTCGCGGCCCCCAAATCGACAGAGAAAATGGGCGGATCATCTCTTGTTGAAAGTACGCATGCTTCGCTGTCAGCGGGAAATTGCTCGATCAGCCATCGCCCAATCTCTTTAGCGCGATCCAAATTGGTCTTATTCTCTCGTTGATAACCCATGCGACATGACGTGTCCACCAAAATCAAAGCCGTCACCGGTGCAGCCGAATCACCAAGCAATTGAGTCGATTCGGCATTCATTAATTGAATGCCAGCCCAAGCCGCGTAGCCAACATGCCCAATCAACAAAGCCGACAAAACGCCAACTAGCAAACCGTTTCGTTTTTCCGAAGCCAATAACACGGTCGCCAGCGCCAGTGCAACAACCAATAGCGAAACACAAATCGCGGCAAAAATCACCCACTGCCCATAATCGCGAGAAGCAACCGACGGGCCTGCCATCGCCGCCGCCATCAACAAGATCAGCAGACAACGCAGTAACAATAAAACGATATGTTTCAGCCGAGCACGACTGCGATTAACGAACTGACGTTTCTGAATGAAACGCAATGCCGGAAACTCAAGGATCTTTGGCTTCGGTTGCATCAGGAAATGCAAGATTATTGGAAGCGTAAGCAGGGCACCGCCCAGACCTAACACTGCTGCGTTTGCCCAGACCATCGGCTAAAACCTCGCCCGACGACTGTGTAAATATTCGATTAGCGCTTTATCAAACTGCATGCTCGTATCGATCGGCACGTAGTCAATGCCACTGTTGCTGCATTCGAGTGCCAGTTTTTTGCGAAACTTTTTGACTTCTTCAATGTACTCGTTTCGAAAACCATCCGCGTCGATTTTCACTTCGTCCCCGGTTTCAGGATCCGTTAAACGACATGCACCGCGAAACGGAAAATCCACCTCAGCTTCGTCAAGTATATGAAACAGGATCACGTCGTGCCCGCCATGCCTTAAGCGATACAGCGCATTCATCGTCGCTTCATCGTCGCACAACAAATCAGAAAAAATCATCACCAGACTGCGAGTCTTTAACATTGCCGCGATTTGGTTGACACTTTGAAGAAAATCCGTTTGCCCTTCCGGTTTTAGTTTCGAAAGCAGAGTCAGCAAGTTACCGAGTTGCGTTCTTTTTGAACGTGGAGGCAAACTCGCGCGGATTTTTTCATTGAACGTAATTAAGCCAACCGGATCCTGTTGTGAAATCATCAAATACGCCAGCGACGCCGCTAAACAAATCGCATAGTCAAACTTGGAAAGCTCCTGCCGATACGTGTAACCCATGCTGCGGCTCAGATCCATCACCAGATAACCGCTGATGTTGGTTTCCGCTTCGAATTTTTTGACGTAGTACTTATCCGTCTTTGCGTAGACCTGCCAATCGATATCCTTTGGATCGTCGCCTGCAACGTATTTTCTATGTTCAGAAAATTCGACACTGAAACCATGAAACGGGCTGCTATGAAGTCCGTGCAGAAAACCCTTGACAACAAATTGAGCGCGCAGATCCAGCCGCTTGATCTGATTGACGACTTCTGGTTTCAAGTACTTTTCGACTGCCATTTAATCGTTGAAGGTTCGCCGTCCAAATACGGATGTGATTTTTACGACTCGAATTTTTCGATGTTCGGCTCTGGAATTTCCTGCAGCAGTTTAGCGATCACGGTTTCGCTATCCATGCCTTCAGCCTGTGCCTGGAAATTGGTACTGATGCGGTGGCGTAGAACAGGCAAAGCGACTCGTTTTATATCTTCGATCGCGATGGTAAATCTGCCGTCCATCGCTGCCATCGCTTTACCTCCAGAAATCAAAAACTGCCCCGCACGCGGACCTGCCCCCCAATCTACTAACTCTTTCACAAATTCAGGTGACTCAGGATTGGCGGGACGAGTTGCCCTGACCAGCGTCGAAACGTATTTGACGATAAAGTCCGTAACGGCGACGCTGTTGACCAGCTTCTGCAGATTCAAAATCGCTTTGGCCGACATCACCTTTTTGGTTTCCGGCTTATCGCCTTTGGCAGTCGCACTCAAAATCTTTTCTTCTTCGTCAGCGGTTGGATAGCCGACTTTGATGTTGAACATAAAACGATCCAGTTGTGCTTCTGGCAACGGATACGTTCCTTCCTGTTCGATTGGATTCTGGGTAGCGATTGTGAAAAAGGGTTTTGGCAGATCATAGGTTTCACGACCGACGGTGATCTGGCGCTCCTGCATCGCTTCCAGCAAGGCGGCTTGAGTCTTGGGCGGCGTGCGGTTGATTTCGTCAGCCAGAAGAATGTTGGTAAACACTGGCCCTTCGACAAAACGGAACAGCCGCTTCCCATTCTCATCTTCTTCGAGAACATTGGTGCCCGTGATATCCGATGGCATCAAGTCGGGAGTAAATTGAATCCGCTTGAAAGACACATCCAAAATGCGTGAAATCGTGCTGACCATCAAGGTCTTTGCCAAACCAGGAACGCCTTCAAGCAGGCAATGCCCGCGAGTGAAGATCGCAGCAAACAATTGCTCAATCACTTCGTCCTGGCCAATAATGACTTTGCCAAGTTCATCGCGCATGACTTGACGGTGTTGACTGAATTCCGCAAGAACATCACCAAGACTACGTTGCTTTGTCGACACACTATCTCCGGTTTGACAGAAAGCTAAGGGTTAAATCAGACAACCGCTTGCGCATACCACATTAACGAACTTCCGAGGATTGGGCCTGTGCGATATTTTAACCAATACCACAATCCTTAAGTTCCCAGCGACCTGCTACAATCCGTTTATTCATCGTCGAATTGATTGCCGAGACAATATTGATTCGAATAATTGAACAGTTATGTCAAATTATATGGATCGGGTAATCCGTCAGCAACGCGATTCGACTGTCGCAACAGCTTTAACGATAAAACAGCCCGATATGATGGCAACTTCATAGTTCTTTGCAAACGACTTTAACAAGGAAACCTGTGTGTTTTCAGTCAACAACCCCAATCGCCGATCGCAACAGGCACCAATCACCCAGATCATCCACTGGTTGATTGCCACAGTGCTGGTCGCTGCCATCACTCTGACGTCGCCCGCTTCCACCACGGCACAGGATCTGACGGCCGGGCGGGTAAGAAGCAGCATAGAACGAGCGAAACAATTTCTGCTTGACGAACAAAACAACGACGGAAGTTGGCGGAATTCTGATAAGGCCCACCACCCGGAAGGTGTAACAGCGCTGGTAACGTTGGCACTTCTGAACGCTGGCGTCTCACCAAAAAACGACCAACTCGAAAAAGCAATCCGAAGAATCAGCGAGTTGCCCCAATCGCGTTTGTCGACATACGTTGCTGGTTTACGCTTGATGGTGTTGGCAAGCGCTGATCCAAAAGGCCAAAAGTACCGAGACATTATGCGGCGGGACGTGAATTGGCTACAGGAAAACCAAATTAAAACGGGCGCGGCTGTGGGAGGATGGGCTTACCCTTATGCCGGATCGGGAGACGGTTCCAATACCCAATACGCTTTGCTGGGGCTACATGAAGCCAGCAAGGTTGGCATCGAAGTAGATCGAGAGGTTTGGCAGCGAGCACTCGCCTATTGGAGTAAATCTTTTCGCTCTTCGACGGGCGGTTTCGGATACGGCGTCAACCAAAAGCGTATTAACGGCGCCATGACTTGTGCAGGCATTGCATCGACCATTATTTGTGAAGAAAACCTTGCCGATGCTGAACAGTTTCTTGAAAATGGCGAAGTCGCATGTTGCCGCCCAAACGCTAATTCAGAAATGATTGAAAAGGGCTTGGCGTGGATGGCCAAGCGATTTGCAGTTCGCGGCAATCCGACACCTGGCCGATCGGTTCGAAGACTCGCACAATTCTATTATCTATACGGCATGGAACGCGCTGGCCGTTTGTCGGGCCGGCGTTTCATCGGTGACCACGACTGGTATCGCGAAGGCGCCAAGGAATTATTGGCGATCCAAAAAACCAATGGCTCATGGGTCGGAGCCGGCGGCTTCAGTGAAGACAACGCCAACATCAGCACCTCATTTTCACTGCTGTTTCTGGCAAAAGGCAAACGCCCGATCGCCATCGGCAAATACAAATTTGGACCGGGAAATGATTGGGACCGTCACCCATGGGGAGTCCATTACTTGACGCGTGAATTGGAATCCCAATGGAATACAAAATTGAATTGGCAAACCATCAACGGAGAAACCGCTACCGTTCAAGACCTTGCCGAAACACCGGTTCTATTTATCTCCGGCCGCGACCAATTGGATCTAACGAGTGCACAAAAGCGGGCGTTGAAAGAATATATTGAAAACGGAAATTTCATTTTCGCTGAAGCCGGGCAAGGTAACGGGTGTGGAGACAACGTAAAATTCGACCGTAAGTTTCGCGCACTGATGGAGGAACTTTTTCCTGAAACTCCAATGCAAGCTTTAAGCTTGGACCATCCGATCTGGAATTCGTATTTTGAAATCAATGCGAAGGCGAATTGGCCCGTGCTTGGCTTACAAGCCTGCTGCAGAACCAGTGTCGTTTATTGCCCGCGCAGCTTAAGCGGACATTGGCAACTGAATCGAAAATCGATATTGGAGAATCTGCCCCGTACGCCGAAAACGGAAATCGATTACGCGACTCAGTTGGGCGTGAATGTCGTTTCCTATGCCACGGGCAGACAACTGCGTGACAAGCTGGATTCACCGCAGATCGCAAGTGCTACCGTTTCAGTGCTCGACAACCGGGCACTCGTTTTACCCAAACTTTCTCATAAGGGCGGCAGCGACGATGCACCCAATGCCTGGCGAAATATTTTGCGGCGGGCGGGAGAGCTTGGACTAACCGTTGACACAAAAAAGCAACTGGTGCTTCCGAATTCTGACCAATTGCTGGATTATCCGTTTGTGTTTATGCACGGCCGCCATCCATTCTTTTTCAAGAAACAAGAGATTGATGTGTTGGCAAATTACTTGAAAGGTGGCAACCGTGGCTTCATTTTTGCCGATTCCATTTGCTCCAGCAATGTTTTTAACAAATCGTTTGAGCAACAGATTGCAAAAATTCTGCCTGGACAGAATCTAGAGCCCATTCCGGCCGACCATCCGATGTGGACAGATCGCTTTGGCGGATTCAATATCAAAACGGTTACGATCACCAAACCCGATCGTGACAAGCCAGAAGGATTTGCTCACCGAACCGTCGCCCCGCAATTCCTGGGTGTTCAGATTAACGAGCGTTACGTTGTCGTATATTCCCCACTGGATTTAAGTTGCGCTCTTGAGAACGCAACTTTATCGCATTGTGAAGGCTACACACGCGACGATGCACTGAAGTTGGCCATAAATGTCTTAATGTACCGCTTACAGCGGGATTAATATGACTGCCGCGCTCTTCGAAACGAATCTTACGCACTAGTTTTTGTAGTTGATCTCACAACAAATCCTTAGAGCGAGTTTAAAAGAAAGATATCTGCGCGAATTTAAGAATTTCTGTCATGAATCGACAACGACGGCGTCTGAGACATGATAACAGTAACAGTTAATGTGAATAACTTAATTCGGAGCCATTACGATGAGACGACTTGGTATTTTTGCGATAGCTATCGCCAGTTTTGCTGTACTAACAGCACCTACATTTGCTCAGTCCGGATCGCGGGGCGGTCCACCTGCCAGCTTCCCATCAGCTGCGCCGGCGGCCGGTTCAGGCAGTCGAATCGCTCAACCGCTGTCGCAGCCTAGTTTTGCACAGCCTAGTTTTTCCCAGCCAAGTATCTCGCAACCAAGCTTTGCACAGCCTGGTTTTTCCCAACCAAGCTTTTCCCAGCCATCGTTTGGATCAGGGACCCGAAGCTTGCCATCGCAAGGCGTTATAACTTCCTCACCAAGTGTTGTACAAAGTCCGTCCTCGTTTTCGAGCGGACCGGTATTCTCTCAACCTGTAATTCAATCAGCCCCAATACAAAGCTTCAGCCCGGTCTACCAATCGGGAGGCTGCGGAGGCGGATTTGCTCCCGTTCAATCTTTTCGCCCCAGCTATTACCAACCCAGTTATTCCTGGGGTAGAGGTGGGTGCCGCGGATTTTAGGTTTTGCCGAGAGAGGCATGGCCCAGTTTCAGGGAAACGTAGTTTGCATACCATAACGCATCCCTGATTATGGAAGCGGCGGTAGCTTTTGAGTGGTTGGAATTCCCCAATTTAATCCAACTTTCACTCAGACGCTGCCGCCCTTTTATTTTGAGGTGAACAGAAAGCTCCGCTCAAACAAGAGACCAATTATGCGGGTGCAACCACAAACACTTCACCTTCCAATTCAACTTCATCGCCTTCATGAAGTTTCTTTCGTCGACGAAGCTCTACTTCGCCGTTAACTCGCACGTTTCCGTTTTGAATCATCTGTTTTGCCTGCCCTCCGGTTTCAACGCCGCAGGCTTGCAGAAAATGATCCAGACGGATCGAAGGCACGAGCTCGGTGGGTTTTTCGTTGGTTCCAGCATTCATAATTGTGTCAGCGAGATTTTGGCAGTTATTGGTTCAGCGTGGCAATCATTGCATCAGCGCGGTTCCAATTTCCAATCCAGCCCGATATCGAAATTGATCGCACTGTGTGTCAGTGCCCCGACGCTGATACGTTCGACGCCCGTTTGAGCAATCTTCGCTACCGAATCCAGGTTAACGCCACCAGAAGCTTCCAACAACACATCCTGAGCTGCATCATTGCGGATCGCAACCGCCCGAGTCAACTCATCAGTCGACATGTTGTCCAGCAGCACAATATCCGGCGCCGCCGACAACGCAATTTGCAACTGTTCCAAAGTATCAACTTCGATCTGGACAACCGTTTGCTTTCCATGCGGCAAACGCTCGCTATTTTTGGCCACCCAGGCTTTTGCCATTTCCACGGCCTGAGAAACCGACAAGTCATGGTTGTCGATATGATTCCCATACATCGCAATATGATTGTCTTTGATCATGATGGCGTCGTACAAACCCATGCGATGATTGTGACCGCCGCCACAGGCAACGGCATACTTTTCTACCCGTCGCCAACCAGGAGTTGTTTTTCGCGTATCAAGAATCCTTGCATTGGTTCCAGCGATCAAGTCGACGAACCGGGATGCCAAACTTGCGATCCCCGACAACCGGCACATGAAATTCAAGCACGTCCGTTCCATCATCAGAATCTTTCTGGCTTCTCCACTCAAAGTCGCAATCGGCTGCTTCGGCGATATCCTGTCCCCATCGGAAACATGATTTACCATCTCCAAATCACTGGCAAACTTGCTAACCGCTAATTCGCTGACGGCTAAACCGGCCATACAACCTTCTTCACGAGAAACAAAAGTAGCACTTGCCGCAACATCATCTGGAACCACCGACAACGTCGTGCAATCCATCGCAATTTCCAGATCGCTACTTCCGATGTCTTCTATGAGAGCCATTTCCGTCAACCGCAAAACGTCCGCGCTGGTCGCGTCGTCTAATTTCAGCTCTTCATCAGACATTACGTATCCTTTGTTGAATTTAAGTAGTTGCCAATTCGGTCACTGATTTCTTCGCGTACCCGACGAAACACTTGCTGAATTTCTTCGTCGCTTCCGGTAGCATCAGCCGGATCATCAAACGGCCAATGCAGCGTTTCAATTTTGGCCGGTAGCATTGGACAATCGTCTTTCGCATTGTCACAAACCGTCACCGCCAGATCGATTGCTTCCAAATCGATCTCGTCCAGCGATTTCGAAATCAGTCCGTCTGCACTGAGTCCAAGTTCTTTAATCATCTCAATTGCCACTGGGTGGACATACCCAGAAGGTTTTGAGCCAGCGGATTGCGCAATCCAGTCACCCGAACCGATGTTCTGCCAGATGACCTGCGCCATTTGCGAACGGCAAGAGTTGCCCGTACACAAAATCAAAACGTTCTTTGCCATTTTCTCGAATTGGTTGTACCAGTTAAATGATGTAACACGCCTATAGTTTTAATCGTTAGCGGCGCTTTTCGTCACCACACAGGTCCGCACTTGCGTAGAAGGCGGAAATAGTCAAATTAGAGCAACTTGAATCGAACCTTGAGAATCGCAATCGCGTCAATCCACGGTTCTCTTATTCATTTTGTGATCTGCAGATGCTCGACAACGCCCCATTCCGCTCCATGAAACACGATGGTCTTACCATCGAAGGGTATTCACGCGCAGCGGTTCAAACTTACTGGCGGATCCCTGAATTGAAAATTGGTTTTGATTTGGGGGCACATCCGTGGGACTTTATGGGAACGCCGACCTGGTTGATTTCGCATTGCCATCTCGATCATATCGCGGCGTTGCCACTGTACGTTGCTCGACGACGGCTCATGAAAATGGCCCCGCCTCGAATTCTTTTGCCGGAATATGCGGTTGAACCGGTTCGCAATATGCTGCGCAGCTTTGAACGCCTTGATCGCGGTCGTTTGCCGTGTGAATTGATCCCAATGGAACGCGACCAGGAATATGAATTGTCGCGTGAATTAGTGGTCAGAACGCTGGAAACCAAGCACCGGGTGTACAGTCTGGGGTTTGTCGTATTTCAACGGCGAAACAAATTGAAGCCCGAATATGCTGATTTAACCGGCGAACAAATTCGAGATTTGAAATTGGCTGGTAAACAAATCACCAACGAGATTCGCGTTCCGTTGCTCGGTTACACCGGCGACACGGCCCCAGCAGGGCTGGACAACAATCCCTTGTTCTATGAAACAAAGATTTTGATTACGGAATTGACTTTCGTCGCTCCCGATCATCGTCGCAACCTGATTCATAAACATGGCCATATTCATTTGGACGACATCGTCGATCGTTTGGACAAGTTCAAAAACGAACTTGTGATCGCAGGGCATTTGAGCACTCGATACAACGACGAACAGGTTCTGCGTCAAGTCAAAAAGAAAATCCCCGACATGATGGACGGGCGGTTGGCATTGTGGCTTTGACAAAAGATGAACGAAAAGCGGATCGCTCCGGACGTGAGCGATCTCTTTATGTTCATGTTCCGTTTTGTCGTCATCGATGCGGCTACTGCAATTTTTCACTGGTCGCCGGACGTGAATATCTAATCGACAGATACCTGCACGCGATTCAAATAGAAGTCGACCAATTAGACGTCGACCAAATAAAAAGCGACTTGCACGTATCGACTGTATTTCTGGGCGGAGGCACGCCAAGCCACCTTTCCCCGAGCCAATTACAGCGGCTGGTCAGTACGCTTCGCAGCCGCTTTTCCTGGGATGCGAACGACGTCGAATTCAGCATCGAATGCAATCCAGAAGATTTCGACGAAGAAAAACGAGATGCGTTTGCGGAACTGGAAATCAATCGAATCAGTTTTGGGATCCAGTCCTTTAGCGATTCGAAATTAAAGTTACTGGAACGAGGGCACAACGCCTGGGACATTAAACGATCAACAAAACTAGCGCTTTCAATGACAAAGAATATTTCGTTCGACTTAATCTTCGCCGTGTCGGATGAATCATGGCCGAATTGGAAACAGGATTTGCAAACGGCCATTGAACTCGGCCCAGCGCATATTTCCACTTACGAATTGACGATCGAGAAAGGCACAGCGTTTTGGAATCGCCACCAGCAACACCAGCTTGTGGTTCCCAATGAAGAGCAGCGATTGGAAATGTACTTGTCGACGATCGAGTTTCTGGAATCTGCCGGCTACAAACACTACGAAATATCCAGCTTTGCTCGCGACGATCAACAATGCAAACACAATCTGGCTTACTGGAATGGCAACGACTATTACGCGATTGGTCCCGGTGCCGCTAGTTATGTTGATGGAATTCGACGGGTCAATCACCGCTCTACAACTACATGGCTCAACCGCCTTGAAGCCAACCAATCACCGATCACGATTACCGAAAATTTGAACCCGACTGAAAAAGCCATTGATTTGATGGTGTTCGGGCTAAGGCAAATCGGCGGCATCAGCGTCAAAATCATTCAAAATCAAACCACTATTGATTTGTCGGAATTTGGCAGCGAAGTGTTACAGCAACACGCGCGATTGGGACTAGCTGATTTCGATGGCGACATTTGTCGCTTGACGCGCAAGGGAATTACCTTGTACGACAGCATCGCTCAGGATTGGATCAATTTAGTTTAGGATTTGCCGAAACTACAGTTTTTGATCCGGCCAAAGTGTTCAATCGCGAAAATCTGGGCATAATTCTTCATTTTCGAAGGCTTTTGCAAAAAGATTGACGATTTGATCAACAAGGGATACCCTTTTGTTAGACATCTAAGTCTGTCAAACCACTTTTCGACAGCATATTTCATAAAAATCACAGGAGAAACTATGAGTCAAGGCTACGAGAATCCATACAGCAGTCCTGCAGAATACGGAATAGATCCATTCGCTGCCGCTGCGGCGGAAAGCGATCGCGTTGCGTTCATCCGAAACACCTATTTGCATCTTGCCGGCGCCGTGTTCGCGTTTGTCATGATCGAATTGATTGTGTTCAATATTTTCTCAGCCCAAATCGCGCAAATCTCTGGCGCGATGATGGGCAGTCAAATCAGCTGGCTCATCGTGCTTGGCGTCTTCATGGCGGTTAGCTATATCAGCGAAAGTTGGGCGCGATCCAGCACATCTGTTGGAATGCAGTACGCTGGGCTCGGATTGTTCGTGGTCGCAGAGGCGATCATCATGATTCCGTTGCTTCACATAGCCAACCAATTTGCACCAGGTTCCATCATGTCAGCCGCCGTCGTGACCACCACGATTTTTGGCGGTTTGACAGCGGTCGTGTTTATAACCAAGGCCGATTTTTCGTTCATGCGATACGGCTTGTATTTACTCGGAATCGCGGCGATGGCAGCATTGGCGGTTTCGCTGATCGGTGGATTCAACATGCTGGGTGCCTGGTTCACATGGGCAATGATCTTGCTGTCAAGTGGCTACATTCTGTACCACACTTCGAACATCATTCACCAGTACCGAACGGATCAACACGTTGCAGCAGCATTGTCGCTGTTTTCTTCACTCGCATTGTTGTTCTGGTACATCTTGCGATTGTTCATGAGTCGCGACTAATCGCATTCGAATATTCCAAACAAAAGCCGCAGTATTGACTGCGGCTTTTTTCGTTTGGCATCGGCTTTAAAGGGCCAACCAGCGGCGACCGATTTTGAACCCATCAAGCAAGTAAGCGATCACCATTGGTAAGACGAGATGTTCAGCAATCGCGGAACAGCCCGTAGCCTTGTTCAACCAGGCGATCAACCCAAACAAAAAACTCTTGTAACCATTCTTGTGATCGCTTGGAATAATCTTGTTCTTTCCAATCGAAACTGACAAAACTGCTCAGTGGCTGCATCCGCTTACGTCCGAAACGATTCCAGCGACTGTTGAGTGCTTCGAGTGAATGAAATTGATGCAGCATTTCCTGCTCCCGAGCGTCTTCGCCAGATGGCTCGTTCGATGCATCGCTCCAGTGTTCCCAAGCTGGCGGCGGGAGCAATTTCGGACATTCTATCGCTTGAATCTCGCTACGCACTTTTACGAGTTCTGGATTCCGCGTCCATTTGGCATCCTCCGTTTCGCTAGAATCGGCCAAAGCTTTCAGCTGCTTGTACCCTTCGACGATTTCAACGGTCGATTCGTAAAGAAACCACTCGAACAAGTAAGCCAGGTGTTTGCCATTGCGAATTTCGTGAGCGTGCTGTTTCCATTTCGCAACGACATCAGGCAATTCCCACGGGGCAAACGTCCGATACGTATCGACTCGCCACTCGGCAGGAAAAACAGGATTGCTGCAGATGACCGTTACACGATGCGAATCGAACTTCATCAGCAATAGATCGTCAGGCCATTCAGCAGTCTTGTCATCCAGATCTATCGGTTCATCTTTGCCCGTTACAGATTCGATAAATGGTGCCAGCTTAGGATCGTCTTGTGCGAGTAAAAAACTCTGATGGCTGAGGCGGATCGCAGCTTCCAGCGATTCTCGCTTCACCCCTTCGTCCAATCGACACGGGTACCAATCGACTCCCATTTTTTTCCTCGCTCAATAATTGAAACCAATCAATTTGACAGCTGACAAGATCAAATGGTTCGCCGGCGCCAAGGCCCTAAAGCCCCAAACGGATTGTTGTGTCGCATCAACAAAAACGATCACGCCATCATTCGTCGGAATCGGCATCACTGTCGATCTTCACAATCTTGCCAAACAGATGGCCACCGACGTCGTCGTGAGCCCAGGTACCAGCGTACTTATCTTTGCGCAACAGGACTCGAGAATCGAATGTGCCCAACCCCGGAATGAACATTCGGTCTACAGTGATCACGGGTGTTTTATCTGCCCATTTCACTTCCATCCGCATCGGCACTGTCAAATCGTGATCTCCGTATTTGATTCGGGCGGTGATTTCCCACCAGTCTCCCTTTTCAAGCTTCTTGACCTTTGTGATCGTATATTCTTCCTTTCGCGCAGGCTTGTCTTCCATGCCGGTGATCGTAAATTGCCCGACGAATTTCGTGTTGGTCAATCCTTCCTGAAACTTTTTAATCAGCTCTACAGGCGTCTTCGATTCTGCCTTTTTGGTTTCAGCACTCGAGGCGTCTTGCTCTTGGGATTTCAAAGTCTGGAAATTCCCGCACAGCGAAACCAGAACCATGGCAACTACTAACAAACGCATTGAAATCTCCTGTTCGATATTTGTTCGGCAAATGGATTGAGCATCTAATTTTACGCCATTTTTTGTTTTCAGTGTATTTGCCGCTCCTTGTTAAATTATTACGCTCCGAAGGCTTGTGGTGTTGCCCAAAACCCCGTGAATCTTTAAGCTTTTAACTGAATTTATGAAATGCCTCGCGCCAAAGGAGTTCGCGTGTTTGTTGCCGCTTCAAATGATTGCTTTCGAGAACTGGCATTTGATGACTGTGTTGAAAAAATCGTCGATCTGGAATTTTCCAGTATCGATATCACCATAGACGAAAATGGAAACCATCTAAAACCGTCTCAAGTGGTTGCAGATCTGGACGGAGCGATTGCCAGATGCAATTCGACAAGACGATTAAGTGTTGCTGGATACAATTTGTTGATTGACCAAACGGGTGATGAGTATCTGGTCACCTTTGAAACTTGTTGCAAGCTGGCCAAAGCGACCAAGGTTGTGACACTGACGGTTCAGTCAGGCGAGCATGGCACTCCGTTTAACGAGGAAGTTGAACGGTTCAAGTCGATGGTTGCGATCGCTGAACGCTATGGTGTGCGTGTCGGGATGCGCAGCAAACATGGCCACCTGTCGGCCGATCCGGATACCGTATCTGTGATCTGCGGTCACGTTAAAGGCCTTGGTCTAGCCCTGGATCCAAGTCATTACATTCTCGGGCAAGATCGCGAAATCAATTACGATAACCTGCTTCAGTACGTCCAATCGGTATACTTGCGCGACACAACGAAAGACGATTTGCAGGTCCGAATCGGCCAAGGGGTCATCGATTACGGCAAATTGATCAGTATGTTGCAAAAGCAAAAGTACGATCGGGCCTTGGTCGTTGATATTCAACGACAGGAAGACATCGACCATTTTGGCGAAATCCGCAAAATGAGATTGTTGCTGGAAAGTTTGTTGATCATTTAAACGCTCAGAAAAATGGCTGCCAAGGAGTTTAGAAGTGCCTAGATTTTCAGTCATTCTCGCTGCGGCGGGCAAAAGCAATCGGTTCAAGGACGACCACTATAAAAAACCGTTTGCCATCTTGAATCGCAAAGCTGTCTGGTTGCATTCGGCGGACCGATTTCAAAAACGAGATGATGTTAAACAGGTCATCATTGTTATTGCTAAAGCCGATCAAGAAGATTTTATGTCGAAATTCGGCGCCAACGTTGCCGTTCTCGGAATCGACGTTGTCATCGGTGGTGTTGAACGTTGCGATTCGGTTGCAAACGCACTCAAGAAAGTTGATTCGTCGTCGGATTACGTCGCAATTCACGACGCTGCACGGCCTTGCGTCAGCGACGACGATATCGAATCCGTATTTAACGCTGCGGTTAAAAACCGGGCGGCGATTCTGGCAACGCCCGTAACATCGACGCTGAAGAAATCGGCGGACGGAAAGACCATCACCAATACTCAAGATCGCAGCCATCTGTGGCAAGCTCAAACGCCTCAGGTATTTGAGAAAGATTTATTGATTGACGCCTATTCCAACATTGGCGATTTCAAGCCAACCGACGATGCACAGCTGATGGAAGAAAAAGGGCATCCAGTGGCAATTGTCAACGGAAGCCCCTTGAACATCAAAATCACAACCAAAAGAGATTTGCGAATGGCCGTCGCGTGTTTAGAGGCCATGCCCAAACCACGTTTCGATGCGCCCACTCATCCATTTGCGGATGATAATCTTTGGCGCTAAACATTTTTAAGGCGTCTGCGCAAAAGAAGCGATCTGTGAGAAGCGATCTGTAAATCGCAAAGCCTATCGTTGTTCCTGAACACTTACGCTACGGAATGCCCCAAGCACGATGTGATCAAGCACATCAATGCCCAGCGTCTTACCGCACTCCTCCAAACGTCTTGTAACCGCGTGGTCTTCGCGACTGGGCGTTGGATCACCAGAAGGATGATTGTGAACAAGAATGATCGAAGATGCTGCATCCTTGATTGCGGGTCGAAATACTTCACGCGGATGAACCAGACTTGCATCCAGTGTACCGACCGAAATTTGATGCGAGTCGATGATCTGATTTTTAGTATCCAGACAAATGATATGAAATTCTTCACGATGCGAATCGACGATCAGCCTCGCAAAAACCTCTTCGCAATAATCAATCGCATCCTGGCTGCCAGATATTCTTCTTGGTGGCTCAGAGAAATTCTTGGCAACCGCAACTCGGCGTCCCAGCTCAATCCCGGCCATGATTTGACAGTAGGCTGTATTGGCTACAACCACTGAGATTTCTTTCATCTCGCGCAGCTGTGCGTCTGAGATTTTGTCCAGCTTGTTTCGAAAATGAGCCGCCAGCTTTTCGCCCGCTTGAACGGCCGACTCTCCTTTACGCCCCGAACGAATCAAAATGGCAAACAGTTCCGCCAATCTTAGATTTTCAGCTCCAACTTTCAACAATCGTTCCCGCGGGCGATCTTGAATTGGAGATTCAGCAATTTTGAGACCGGAGTAGGTGTTGTCGCGGGCCATCCTGAACCTTCGTCAGATCGAAACGAATTTGAAAACGCTTCAATTGTAAGTGACGACAACTGATCACGAAAGTCTACGCTTCTTGATGAACAGTCAAGCAGTTTCGTCCTGAATCTTTCGAAGAATAAAGGGCTTTGTCAGCATTGTTCAACAGATTGGCAACGTCGGCGCCACACGAATCAGAAAAAGCCATCCCGATACTTACCGTAATTTCATGCTGATTGTCGCTGAAGGGCTCGCTTAAAACGGATTCGCGAAACGAGTCAACCTGGTTGATCAAGTCCGTGCGGTTTCCAGATTCCAAAACGACGGCAAATTCTTCACCGCCCAAACGTGCAACACACAGCGCATCTGAAAAATGGTCCAGCATTTTCGCTGCCACAAAACGAATGGCGCTGTCGCCAACGGCATGTCCAAATTTATCGTTGATCGATTTGAAATGATCGACATCGACGATGGCCACACAAATCTCTTGTTCGGTTTTGTCATCCAATACTTTCCGCAACCGACGACGATTACTTAAGCCGGATAAATCGTCCGTCGTCGCCTGATGCAATAGCACGGATTCTTTCTGCTTCGAATCGGTTACATCCTTCAACGTCAGCTGCTGGAACATCGAATTATCGATTTGAATTTGAGTGATGTTTGATTGCAGCCATTGAATCCCTGTGCTGCAAACGCCCACGTCATCACAACGAAATTCAATTTGCTCACTTTGCCCTGGTTTCGATTCCGATAGTTGTCGAAATAAAAGCTTCGGCAACAATTCAGACGCATGCGCGTTCAAATGTGCCGTGTGCAGATTGATAATCGTTTTGGCTTTTGAATTGGCGTAAAACAGCTGTGCGTTGCTGGTGAATAACAAAATCGCGTCGTTAGATTGTTCCACGATCGTTTCAAACACTTCAGAGGAATGAATCCCCAAGCTGTTGCGCGACATAATTAGCTTTCAAGTTGTGTCTCAGTCGAATGCTAGCAAGCCAGCATTCATGTTGATTAGTCTTATGAGCATGCAGTAAACCCGGTATATGAAGGCTTGGATATGACCAATAAGCCGAACGGCTTGGTGGGGTTCAACTGCAGAGACGCTATTGTAGTCGAAAACCAGTTGGTTACGAGTACGTTTTGAAATTAACATATTCGACTGATACATATGACAGATTCGATCTATATTTTGTCGCCAAGCGGTTGCCAAATCGACTTTCTTCTGGATGGATTGCGGCAGTTGCTACCGGTACCATTTTTCGATACTACCGATTTGGGTGAATTGCACGACGGATCATCCGAACCCGGCATGCACGATGTGGTTTACGATTCAAAGCAAGCACGTTTGGATTTCAGTTTGCTGGCTTACCAATTGGCTCCTCAGCCAATGTGTGGTCGCTCCAAATTTCTGCACATTTATAGCCAGGATGCGGTCCAGCTGTTGTTGAACAGAATTGGGGCAAAAGCAACGGAGCTTCAAGAGGATCAGTTGACGCAAGAATTGAAAAACATCACCCTAGATACGGCTCAGGCTCGCCAATTCGTTGCTGACCACGATGGATTCGAAATCACTTTCGAACAACTTGTACGTGGCGACCTTTCGCTTTCACAATTGGCCATACATCAAATTGGCGGTTACCTGAATGTAGATTGCAGCACGATTAAACCAAACACAAGCTCACTTCAACCGTGCGAAGAACACCAACGCATTCGTAGACAGATGCGTCCGATGCTGCTTCGCAATGGTTTCGAAAGCCTTATTGAGACGCCAAGGGCGGCTTAAGGGGACACCAAACGAGTTACAAAACGGGACACGAAAAAAGGGCGAGTATAAAACTCGCCCTTAAATCATTTCGCACAAACGAGTTTTAGTTTTCGGAATCTTTGTTTTCAGATTCTTTATTTGCTCCCGCTTCATCTTCCTTCTTCGCGTTCGCAAAATCACCTGCTGTGACGATCACCAGATTCTCTTTCTGAAAATGGCGCTTGATCGCTTCATCAACCGTTTGTTTATCCAGGCCTGAAATACGTTCGTCACTTTCCTTTTGGAAATCCATCGTACGATCGTTCTTCAGGTTGCTTAAAAGAATTCGGGCCAAGCCACGATCCTGAGCACGTCGCCCCTGACGAGTCTTCAAAAAACTCTCCTTTGCCTTCTCCAATTCTTCACCAGTAACTCCGCTTTCAAGAAAACGCGTGAGTTCTTCATCCACGGCGTCAACGACCTTTTCGGTGTTGGCTGGATTGGAGATGGCATACAGCATCAGCGTTCCATTGGGATCCTGCGATGACGCTCGAAAAGTCGAGCCAACGCCGTAGGACAGGCCGTCCTGTTTGCGGACGCGATCTGCAAGACGCGATGCCAATGGGCCGCCACCAAGAATGTAATCACCAACTAGCAGCGGTTCGTAATCGATATGCTTGTCATCCAAGGCAAAACTTGAACCAGCAATAAAGATCGCGTTCTTTTTATCTGGCGTCTCAACGGTAATGCGTTCAGCGGCAATTCCTTCAACCGCTGGGCGATCAATTCGTTTGAAATTAGCTTCAGTGGTCCAATCTGCAAAGACGTCGTTCAGGCCTTTGACGATTGCGTCGGTTTCGAAGTCACCAACAGCAGCAAGCACGCCATGCTGGCCGTTAAGGAATTTCGAATGGACTTCTTTTACTTGATCGATCGATAAGTCATTGATGCGATCGATCGACTCTTCGATGGTTGGTATGTAACGAACATTGTCAGCCGCATGTGGAGACATTTTTCGTTGGAAAATATTGCCAGCCAAAGCCTGCGGATCCGACTTCATCGATTCTATACGCGTAGCCATTTGACGTTTAACGACATCAAATTGTTCAGGATCCAAAAGCGGTGTTCGCAGAGCCTGCTTCATCAAGCCCAGCGCTTCACTCAACGAATCCCGCTTGCATTGCATGGTTGCGGTCAAGCTGCCCACGCCTCCACCAAAACGCAAGGTTGTACTCAACTCATCCAGCCGGTCTTTGAATTCTTGAAAGCCAAGTTCAGTGGTTCCTCGAGACATCAAGGACCCCAGCATTTGAGCGGCTTGTACTTTGCCTTTCAAATTCTCTTCGTCACCATAATTGAGTTCGATACTGAGATTGACTAATTCGCCACGCGTCTTTTTGGGCAACAAGGCGTACTTGATTCCAGAATCCAATTCGCCTTTAACGGTGCGGCTTTCAATCAATTCAGGAATCGGCT
Source organism: uncultured Pirellulaceae bacterium (assembly GCA_964405425.1). Lineage (GTDB taxonomy): Bacteria > Planctomycetota > Planctomycetia > Pirellulales > Pirellulaceae > Mariniblastus. The sequence goes on from CAYONX010000017.1 coordinate 29,588, forward strand.
CGAACGCTTCGCCGCTGGCGATTTTTTCACGTCCCTTATAGCCGTCAAGCAATTTGGCCAAATTTGGGCGTGACGGCAATTCGGCACGCACTGGCTCTTCCATTGGCTCAAAAACTCCCATCGTTCGATTGCTGCGAACGAGATAATTTTTCGCCACTTTCAAAACGTCATCCTTTGTGACTTTTTCCAGGCGGTCGCGGTGAAGAAAATACAACCGCCAATCGCCATACGCTCGCCACTCGCTTAAGCTAATCGAGAACCGTTCACTGTTGGCAAATTGGCGATCACGGCGTTTCAAAATGGTCGTGACCGCACGTTTTACAGCAGCGTCGGTTATCACGCTTTCGTCCAGATTTTCCATCGTATCGAGCAGAGCTTGTTTGGCCGGCTCAAGGTCTTTACCAGATTTAACTTCTGCCATCCCAATGATCATTCCAGGGTCGTGACCCGCGATCGTCATCGCGCTTGAGCTTGAGGCCAATTCGGTCTCGATCAAATTTTTGTAAAGCGGGCCCGAAGGTTCAGTTCCCAGGATCGTACCCAGCACTTGACCTGCAGCATATTCATCACTGCCCGCCGACATCACGTGATATCCGGCACCGACAAGCTGAGTATCGCCCACGCGACGCAAAACGACGATTCGTTCACCGTCTTGTGCGGGTTCTTCGGTGTAGGTTTTGGGTAACTCCCGTTTGGGTGCTTCCAACTTGCCAAAATACTTCTCCATCAACGAGAGTCCTTTTTCGTTGTCGAATTTGCCAGCCAGCACAACCATGATATTGTCAGGCTGGTAGAACTTTTTATAGAACTGGCGAAGGTTCATAACGGGAACCCTCATGATGTCCGTTTTGTTTCCAATCGTTGTCTTGCCATAGTTATGCCACTCGTAAGCGTTAGACATAATTCGCTGGAACAGAATCGATTGTGGGCTGTTTTCACCTCGTTCAAATTCGCTGCGGACAACCGTCATTTCCGAAGCAAGGTCTTCGGCTCGGATCAGTGAATTCACCAGTCGGTCGGATTCCATTTGAATCGCGAATTCCAGGTTCTCGTCGCTGGTTGGCAACGTTTCATAGTAATTGGTTCGGTCGTAAGAAGTCGTGCCGTTCATATTCAAAACGCCACGTTCCTTCAGCAATGCTGGAATATCATCGAATCGGTCAGTCCCTTTGAACAACATGTGTTCAAGCAGGTGCGCCATTCCCGTTTCGCCGTAACCCTCGTGCCGCGATCCAACAAGAACAGTTACATTGATCGTAAACTGTGGCTTGGATTCGTCGGGGAACAAAAGAACCTGCACACCATTGCTGAGTTTGAATTCAGAAATGCCTTCTACTTCGGTAACCTTCGCAACGCCGTCGGGCAAATTGTCGTTAGCGTATGTGGAAGCGTTCATCAATCCGACGGTAACGAACAACATGCATGCCAATCTCAGGCACCATGTCGCCATCGGACGGGAATTTAGTTTGCTAATCATCTTTGATCCGGAAAATTTGGAGTGGTTTTTCGAAATGTCTCTCGACGAGACCAATATTGTAGACTTACAAATACTTACTCAGTAAGCCGGATTAATATTCCCGATTAATATTTTCGAGTATCCTACCTACCCCCAACGAAGAACCCAAAAGTGACACAAGACACCGACCGCCCAGAATCATCCACCGAGCAACCCAGCCAAGCTGCTTTGAATTTCCGCGAAGAAGATTCCGCAATTGCATCCAAATTGATTCGTGCACGTAGAACGTCCAAAGTGCTCGCAAGCGAAGGGCAACAAATCACTTATCCACATGCTGACGAACAGCAGATGAAAGAGCAGGTTCTTCAAGCCATCGCGGACGGCGGGTTTGCACCTTTTCATTTTGACCGCTGCGTGGAAGACATAGCCGAGCCGTGGCGATTTTATATGCTGCAGCAATCGGATTGCCGCGAAATTGGCCGCAATTTAGCTCATTGGTTTTCAGATATTCGACCGGGCAACAAATTGTCAGCGATGTTGAACGCATGCGGCTGCCTGGTTTTAGTCACATGGCTTCCGCAATTTGGCTGGGCCGCCGACGCCGACAAGAAACAAATCCAGATCGATGAAGAACATCTAGCCGCCGCCGCAGCAGCCACTCAAAATTTATTGCTTTCGTTGACCGCAAAGAACTTGAGAACTTATTGGTCCAGCGGCGGCTTCTTTCGGACCGCTGAAATGTTTGATCGTTTGCAAATCGACAAGTCCGAAAAGTTACTATCCGCGATTTTTGTAAATCCGCGCGACACAAACGAAGCCGTTGAGGTTCTGCCCGGCAAGCACAACTCCAATCGCAGCCAACCCGATCGATGGACGCGCACGATCAACATAAAGCAATAAGGATCAGTCCAGTTTCTTGACCATCACATCTTTGAAATGAACTTCGCTGCCGGGATCATGAGATTGAAACGCGAAAGTACCTTCACTTAACTTCCGCTCAAAATCTTTACCCGCTTCTCTGTCTTCGGCTTCAGTGAAATCGACCAAGGTCTTTCCGTCGACCATGATCTTGATATTGCGATCCTTAACGATAATTTCCTGGGTGAACCACTCGTTATCTTTTGCTGGTGCTTCTAAGACATTGACGACAGCGTACAAGCTTCCGGTTCGCTTGGGGTCGCCTTGCGAGTTATTTACTTGAGCTTCGTAACCGCCCTTGGGCCAGCCAGAATCCTGGTAACGCGTGTGAAAATAGATTCCAGAATTAGCCTTTGGCTTGGTCATGACTTTGCATTTGAAGTGGAAATTTTTGAAGGGAGCTTCGTCGCCAACATAAAAAATGTGACTGCGAGCGCCCTTGCAAACCAGTGCGCCATCAACGATCGACCAGGATTCTTTGTTTTCGTTGATCTTCCAGCCGCTCGTCGACTTGCCGTCAAACAACGAGCACCATTTATCACTGTCTTCTTTTTTGTCGGATTGGGCATAAGTCGCATCGGCGGAAAACAATGCGATCGAAAAAACTACCAGAAACGAAATGCTGCTGCGTAAATATGTCATGGGCCTACCGTAGGGTATCGATTTTGCTTGCGGTGGAAACATTGCGTCGTCGCAACGTATCAAAACGCATATTATTCGAGAATTCGCCTCAGTTACAACTCGTCAAATGCGTTAAAACCCTTAACAAAACTGGTAAATTCTGAAACGATTTCTCGCGCGTGGGTCCTAATCGTGTCCTAAGTTTCTGTGAATTTAAAACAGGCTCGCTGTGCGGATGCACGCTTTAAGCCGACCAAGTCTTCCTTTTACAGGTGTACTAATTATGTCTTCTCAAACCCAAGCTACCGACTGTATTGACCAGATTGGTGACGTTGCGGGCCACGTTTGGCACTGTCTTTCCGACCATGGTTCGATGTCAATTGCGCAACTGGTGAAGAACCTGGAAATGCCTCGCGATAAAGTTATGCAGGGCGTTGGCTGGCTCGCTCGCGAAGAAAAAGTTTCCATCGTGGAAAAATCACGAAGCCGCACAATTAGTTTGCACGTTTAAGCAGCACTTCCGATCCAATCGCGCACCAGCGATAAACGTTCTGATTAATTCGGATTATCAGAAATTATCGGGTCAGAAAATTTTGGCAAGATTTTCGGCTTGCGGTTCGATGAAATAGACAAACGCGTATTGCTTTTAGTACAGCATTGAACGCGTTTCGAAAACGGATTCGAATTTTTAAACGCTGATGGATTGGCGGCACTGAACCACGTAGGGTCACCTATCCATGAATGCCATCACACAACCCACAATTCTGGTTGCCGACTTAGATACCGGCACTCTCGCACAAACGGTTCGAATTCTAAGTGAGCTGGAATTCACAGTTTTCTCGGCCGTTTGTTATTCTTCAGCCATGTCGGCAGCGATGAAGCTGGATCTCGACCTTTTGATATGCGACGTTACCGTTCAGCATTGTAACGCTGGCCACGATCTAATTGCCGAGGTCCACCGTTTGCCGGACAACACCGACGTCCCAATCATTTTCACATCCTCTGGCCAAGGCCCGGATGTGATTCGTCGGCAGCACGATTTTGGCGGTGCTTACCACATCAAAAAGCCGCTCGAGTCGGAAGTATTAAAAGAAATCGTTGATTGTGCATTGTGGTTGCCACATCTGGTTCAAAGCCATATCAATAAGCCGCATTTCCCAGCCAACCCAGCCGTGTTTCCAGCTTCGGCAAGCGGACCGGTCATTGCGAATCAAACGGCTTTCTAGGGAAACCCAAACTACATAGTTCGTGCGTAAAGAGAAAGATCGCCCGCTTGTGGATGGTTCACGGTCGAATTAACATTATGCTTTTGACGGCCAGCAATTCGCTTGCCGCCAGACGCACAACCGATCGAACAACTGTTTTTTCGAACTTGATTGAGTAACACGCAGAACGGATCATCGATGATTATCGGCATTCCCAAAGAAGGAGCGAAAGGTGAAAACCGAGTCGCTGCAACTCCCCAATCGGTCAAACGATTGATTAAATTGGGGTATGACGTCGCAGTCGAATCCGGTGCTGGCGCTGCAGCAAGTTTTCCTGACGATTTATATGCGGAAGCTGGAGCTGAGATCGTTAAAGATTCCGCTTCCATATGGTCCCAATCGGACATCGTCGCAAAAATCGACCCGCCCGCCAAAAAGGATCTGGCACAGGCCAAAGAAAACGCACGCGTCGTCAGCTTCGTCTGGCCAGCGAAAAACGAAACGCTGGTCAAAGAATTCAATAAGAAATCGCTCACTGCGCTGGCGATGGATTGCGTGCCTCGGATTTCGCGGGCTCAGAAAATGGATGCACTTAGCTCCATGGCCAATATCGCTGGCTATCGAGCAATCATCGAAGCGGCCAATGAATTCGGCAGCTTTTTCACCGGGCAAATAACAGCGGCAGGAAAAGTGCCACCGGCAAAAGTACTCGTCATCGGGGCCGGAGTTGCTGGTCTTTCGGCTATCGGAACCGCAAACAGCTTGGGCGCCATCGTTCGCTCGTTTGATACTCGCCTGGCGGTAAAAGACCAAGTCAAAAGCATGGGCGCGGAATTCCTTGAACTGGAATTCGAAGAATCGGGAGAAGGCGAAGGCGGTTACGCCAAAACCATGAGCGATGAATTTATCGCAGCCGAAATGGCTCTGTTCGCAGAACAGGCTAAAGAAGTCGACATTATCGTGACTACAGCTTTGATACCCGGAAAGCCGGCCCCGAAATTAATCACGGCCGAGATGGTCGCCAGCATGAAACCTGGAAGTGTGATCGTTGATCTGGCAGCCGAAAATGGTGGCAATTGCGAATTGACGCAGCATGGCAAAAAGGTCGTCGAACACGGTGTGACGATCATCGGTTATTCGGATCTGCCCAGCCGATTACCGACCCAATCTTCAACGCTATACGCAAACAATATCGTAAACCTGTTGACCGATATGACACCTGAAAAGGATGGTCAGTTGGTGATCGATCTGGAAGACAAAGTAGTTCGTGGTTCGATTGTGACACACGCCGGCGAAGTATTGTGGCCGCCTCCGAAAATTGTTGATCCATCACCGCCCCCAAAACCGGCTGCCAATAAGCAGGCGGTCGAAGCGGCTGCTGCAACTCCAGCGGCTCCCGCACTTCAATTTGGTGATGTGAGCCTCGATCAGAAGTCATTAATTTATATCGCTGTCGCCGCGGCAGCAGTATTGTTGCTGTTGGTGATGGGCGGGAATATTCCAGCCGCATCGGGTTTCGTTTCGCATTTGATGATCTTTGTTTTGGCCTGCTTTATTGGCTACCAGGTGATTTGGAATGTGAATCCGGCTTTGCATACGCCGCTGATGAGTGTCACCAATGCGATCAGTGGAATCATCATCATTGGCGGCATGCTCCAAATTGTGCCGACCAAATCGTTTCCGAGTTTTCTAGCCGGCTTTCTGGCTGTGATTGCCGTTTTGATCGCGATGATCAATGTGGCAGGCGGATTTTATGTAACCAAGCGCATGCTTGCGATGTTCAGGAAGCAGGACTGACATGGATGGAAGTAGCGTATCATTGATTGCCTGGCTGATTGCCGGTGTGTGCTTTATCTTGAGCTTGAGTGGCTTGAGCCAGCACGAAACTTCGCGGCGCGGAAACTGGCTTGGCATCATCGGAATTTCAATTGCCATTGTGGCGACACTTTTCAGTGGCCAGATCGGCAAGATTATCTCGCATAACGCAGACGGACATGTCGCTGAATCGACTATTGACGACGCGGAAGACAACGATGCGACAGACGAGGATAGTGAATTACTGGCTAAAGTCAGCCATAGTCCAAACGGACTGATTCACGACGGAGCCGGTCTCGGCGGATATTTCTTTTTGATCCTGGCACTGGCTGGTGGCGGCGCGATCGGGATCTATTTTGCACAGCGGGTCGAAATGACCGAGATGCCGCAATTGGTTGCGATTCTGCACAGCTTTGTTGGCCTGGCAGCCGTTTTAGTCGGCTTAAGTAATCACTTTATCCACTGGGACCATGATCCGAATATCGTGCACAAGGTTGAAATATTCCTTGGCATTTTGATCGGTGGATATACGTTTGTTGGATCGGTTATCGCGTATGGAAAACTGGATGGTCGCATCGATAGCACGCCATTGATTGTTCCAAACCGGCACTTGATCAACATCGGCATGGCTGTCTTTTGTGTATTGTTGCTGCTGTGGTATATCTCGGCGGGGCCGGGAGTAGGTACGCTGCCGTTGATTCTGGTCACGATCATTTCAGGCGTGCTCGGTTGGCACATGATCATGGCGATCGGTGGTGCCGATATGCCGGTCGTTGTTTCGATGCTAAACAGCTACAGCGGTTGGGCCGCGGCTGCGATTGGATTCTTGCTGCCCAACGATCTGTTGATTGTTACGGGTGCTCTTGTCGGCAGCAGCGGAGCCATTTTAAGTTACATCATGTGTGCGGCTATGAACCGATCGTTCGTCAGTGTGATACTTGGCGGTTTTGGACAAGGCACTGGCGGCGCAGCAGCGAAATCAACTGACGACGGTGTTGAGCTTTCTTACAACACAACCAGTGCCGAAGAAACAGCACAATGGTTGATGGAATCGGACGAAGTTGTCGTGGTTCCTGGATACGGAATGGCTGTCGCTCAAGCACAGCACAGCGTACGAGAAATCTGTGAGGCTCTTAAACAAAAAGGAATCAACACGCGTTTTGCGATTCATCCGGTCGCCGGTCGTTTGCCTGGGCACATGAACGTATTATTGGCCGAAGCAAAGGTTCCTTACGACATCGTTCTTGAGATGGACGAGATCAATGAGGATTTTGAGTCGACGGGAACTGTGTTGGTCATCGGTGCCAACGACATCGTCAATCCTGGAGCATTGGATGACGAATCGAGTCCGATTTACGGGATGCCGGTTCTTGAATGTTGGCACGCCGAGCACACGGTAGTTTTGAAGCGGAGCATGGGTACCGGCTATTCAGGTGTCGACAATCCGCTTTTCTATCTGGAGAACAGCGCGATGCTGTTTGGTGATGCGAAGGCGAGTGTGGACGCTATCTTGCAAGGCATTCGCGACGCGAGCTGAAAGTAGCTCGATTCTCCGAATCGTTTTTACTGAAATGCTTGTTTTGCTGAAATGATTAACAAGCCTCGCAACCCCCCACATCGCTGCAGCAGGAAAATTTTGCAATTTCCTGCGCAACTTGGTAGTCCGTCTTCTCTTGGGGATTTACCATGGAACGAATTCTTTTAGCTTTGTTGACGTCGCTTATCGTATCTTTTCCTGTCGTCGCACAGGACTTTCCAGATGAAATCCAATCGCAATTTGATTCTGGACAATTCGTCAATTTGGGCAGTAATCCGTTAGGCGGAAGTGTGCCCGGTTTCGATGGTGACATTGGCACAATCCACCTTATCCTCGATTTTACAGACGGTGCAGATTTCCTCTATCTCGTTGAATACGAATTGGGCGATGACTCGATTTCCGATAGCTTTGGGACCGTAAACGGATTAGCCGGCAGCGTATTTTTGTTGTGCCAGGAAGTCTATGAAACCGGAGAACCGTTGACGTTTACGCTCTATCTTGAAAATGTTACGCCAACTGTGGTCACAGGAAATTTCCTACACGAAACCGTTGACATAGAATTTGTGGATGCAGCTGCTTTGGAAGCAGGCGAAGCCAGGTACTGTTTTGAATACCAAGCCGGTCCAGATTATTGTTCAGAACCATTATGCGACGGCTCGCCAGACTCATTAATCAGTGAGAATCAACCGCTGATTTGCCTTGGACAATGTTGCGGAATTTCTGGAAAAATCCGTTTGCCAGGAATCGAGTACGTTGGTCAATCACCCACGTTCACTGAATCAACCGAGTTTGATTTTTCCGAACCTGATTTCAACTTGATCTATTTGCATACGTCATTCTCGACAAAATCGTACTACGGCACCTTTTTCAATCATCAGCGTTTTGCGATTCCGCTGTTCAGCAAAGGTGACGTCAACGAAGATGGAAGTGTGGACTTGCTGGACGTTGCTGGATTTCTAGATTGCTTGAACAGCGGCATTTATGATTTTCAATGCGACATGTATTGCAGCGGCACGGTCAATTTGTTGGATGTCGCTGGTTTCGTAGATGCTCTTTCCAATTAACCAATGCAACATTATTTTTCGGTTAGCCAACACCTCTCAGCAAGCAACTAACTTGGCCCTTCCATCGAGCTCAATGCGAACGAGCTACGCGGCTGCTTTGCGATCCAGCGCCGCGTCGTTGGGGCCAACTATATTCTTTACCAACCCCATTTTTTCAAACAGCTTCAATGAAATGTAAGTGACATCCACTTCCCACCATTTGTGACCGTGTTGAGCGGAACGTGGGTCGGCATGGTGGTTGTTGTGCCAGCCTTCGCCGTTGGTGAGAAGCGCAAAGAGCCAATTGTTTTGACTGTCTTCGCGTGTTTCATAGTTGCGGTAACCCCAAATATGAGCCGCTGAATTGATCCCCCACGTGACATGCCATGTGAATATCGTTCGCATAACAACGCCCCACATCAAAAACTTTGCACTCATTTGCAGCGCACCTGCAAACGTACCCGATGCAACCAATCCAATCACCAAGCCTAAAACCGTGATCGCGATTGCGTGGACGAAGTAAACTAATACCCAATTGTAGCTGCGCTGCAGCCAAAAATAATAACGGTCGCGGATGATATCTTTGACGTAGCGATCGTATGCCGATGCGGTACTTAATTCTCGGTTATCAATAAACAACCATCCCATATGTGCCCAAAAAGCGCTCACGCGCGGCGTATGCGGATCCGGCTGATGATCGCTGTGCTGGTGATGAACCCGGTGAACCAAAACCCATCGTGCCGGCGAATCCTGAAAACTGCAAACACCCAATGTTGCCAACGTATACTCAAACCACTTCGGGCAATCAAACCCCTGGTGAGTCAACAAGCGATGGTAGCCGGCACCGATACCAAGCGATGTGAATAAGTAATTTCCGATGGGTAAAAACAGCACTCCCCACCAGGAAAAGAAGTAGCCAAAAAATGCCACCGGGATCAGCAGATGAAACAGAATTACCGGTCCGACATATTCCCAAAGGATCTTGCTTTGATCATCGACTTTCTCAGGCCGAGGAACTCGTTCGAATTTTCGCTCGCCTGGGGAATTAGTTTTGGGCTTGTTCATAAAATGATTCTCGTTTCTGGTCGGCTGCGGCAGGTTCAATAACAGTTGCGCATAATCCGAATGACATCAGCTTAAAATCTATCGATATTGGGAAGAATCCGAAACCTCAATCACTGGCGAATTGCTTCCCACGGCTCCTGATTTTGAAGGGAATTTCAAAACATATGGTCGTAAATGGGTGTATGCCCAGTTAACCTACAATCGAATCAGCTAATGAAGCAGTAGATTGTATTTCGTTTGCCATACAACCGCGAGAAATTTCCATAATGAACCGTCTATTCACGTTAACTTTGCTGTTGGCAAGCCTTTTTGTTGCCGTTGCCACCTGTGAGGCTCAAATCGAACCGGCCGCTGGTATGATGCGTTACCCGGATATCAGCGCTGATCACATTGTGTTTTGCTATGCCGATGATATTTGGATCGTGGATCGCGATGGCGGGAAAGCATCCCCATTGGCCAGCCCAAAAGGTGAAGAACGATTTCCGCGATTTAGCCCCGACGGGAAAACGATCGCTTTTATGGGCAACTATGAAGGCGGCACTGACATCTACACAATCGATGCCGGTGGCGGGCTTGCAGAACGAGTGACGTATCACCCGGCAACTGAACTGCTTTGTGACTGGACGACTGATGGCAAAGGATTCGTTTTTTCCAGCGCGGGATTTTCGGGGCTCGGAAGAGTCACCCAGCTGTTCACAATTACTAAAGATGTTCCGTTGCCCAGCCCCCTACCCGTACCCTACGGCAGCAATGGGGCCATCAGTCCAGATGGAAAATGGCTGGCTTACACACCGCACAGCCGTGACAACAGAACCTGGAAACGATATCGCGGCGGAATGGCTTCCGACATTTGGCTATTTAACCTGAAAGACAAAACTTCCAAACAAATAACCGATTTCGAAGGCACTGACTCGATACCCATGTGGCATGGGGAAACCGTTTATTATCTTTCTGATGCCGGTCAGGAACATCGCTTGAACATCTGGTCATTCGATATCAATTCGGGTGAACGTAAACAGGTTACCAAATTCAGTGACGACGACATCAAGTGGCCTTCCATTGGACCAGGCAAGAAAAACGAAGGCGAGATTATTTTCACCGCCGGTCCATCGATGTATGTGCTGAACCTGGATTCTGAAGAATCAGAAGCATTCAATGTTACCGTTCCAGGAGACCGTCCCAATTTGCGGCGTCAAAGAATCGACGCCGCTGAATTCATTAACTCGGGCGGCATTTCTTCCACGGGCAAACGAATCGCCTTGGAAGGACGTGGCGATATCTGGACGGCACCGGCCAAGAAAGGTTCGCCTCGCAATTTAACCCGCTCGGCCGGATCTGCAGAACGTTTTCCGTCGTGGAGTCCTGACGGTCGCTGGATTGCTTATTTATCCGACCAAACTGGTGAATACGAAATGTATATCACTCAATCCGACGGCCGCGGCGAAACCAGGCAACTGACAAAGGACGGCAACTGCTATCGTTACGGCGGCCAATGGTCACCGGATTCCAAACACATGGCATTCGCAGACAAAACCGGCAAGCTAACTCTGTTGACGGTCGAATCGGGAGACACCAAAACAATTGATACCGATCCGACATCACAACAAATGGACGTCAGCTGGTCGCACGATTCCAAGTGGCTGACGTATTCCAAAACGACGGACGAGCGTGCACCTTCGAGTCACATTTGGGTTTACAACGTCGCAGATTCAAGTCGGCGACAATTGACGTCTGGTTTCTTTCAGGATTCCAGTCCAACGTTCGACCGGAAAGGCGACTACATCTATTTCTCCAGTAGCCGCGCTTTTAATTCTCCGAAATACGAAGATCTTGGGACAACTTTTATTTACTCAGGCACACAAGTTTTGCTCGCAATGCCTTTGCGTGCCGACATAGAGCATCCGTTGCTACCCAAGAGCGATGAAGAGACTTGGAAGGACGACGACGAAAAGGACGACGAAGATTCGGACTCAGAATCCGACGATGAAGATGAGAGCGACGACGACGATGAAGATGAAGATAAAGATGAGTCCGATGAAGACGAGAGGGACGACGACGACGATGAAGATTCAGATGACGGCGATGGTGAATCACAAGATAAAAGTGATGATGATTCAGACGATCAGGATTCAGACTCGGATGATCTGGTATCCGGGATTTGGGAAGTCGAATTGCTCAGCGATGCATTGCCTCAAGAGGCACGCGGCGCGACCATGAATTTGCAACTAGGCGACGATGGCACAACAGTCACCGGTTCCGTGTCCACTCCCGGCGGCGAACGTGACATTACCACAGGGGCCTTCGACAAATCGAATGGGTCGTTGAATTTGACCATCGACGCCGACGGCCAGGTTGTAAACGTATCAGCAACCATCGACGGCGGATCCATGACCGGAACGGTAAATCTGGACGGTCAGGACATCGAATTCGAGGCGACGCGCAGCAGCGACGATTCAGACGCCGACAATGATGAATCCGAAGATGATTCAGACGATTCTGATGCAAAGGACAAAAAAGGTAAGAAGAAGGGCAAAGACAAAAAGAAGCAAGAAAAACCAGTCGAAATCGACTTTGAAGACATCGAACGTCGTGCCTTTCAGTTGCCAATCCCGGCTGGAAATTTTGGAACGCTTGCGGTCAACGATAAAAACCACTTGATCTTTGCAACTCGCTCATCTCGCGGAGGTGACGGGTCGACCGCAATCAAGATCTTCGATATCAAGGACGAAAAGAAAGCTGCCAAGACCGTTGTTTCTGGTACTGCAAATTTCGATATCTCTGGAGACGGCAAGAAACTGCTGGTCATGAAAGGCGACACTGCCTATGTAATCAGCGCTGCCGCTAGCCAGAAACTCTCGGACAAGGTCAGCACCAAAGGCATGAACGTCATGGTTGATCCGCGAGCAGAATGGAAACAAATATTCTGGGAAGCGTGGCGGTTGCAGAGAGATTTCTTTTATGACCCGACCATGCATGGCGTCGATTGGGAAGCGATCGGTAAGCATTACGAAGAAATGCTCGAAGATTGTGTGTCGCGTCGAGATGTTGGATTCGTTATCCGCGAAATGATTTCAGAATTGAACGTTGGACATGCCTACTATCGACCGGGCGATTTGGAAAACGGTCCTTCAGCAAATGTAGGCCAACTTGGATGTCGTTTTGAAATCGATGGCGATCGCTACAAGATGGTGAATTTCGTCGAAGGAGCTGCATGGGACAGCGATGCCCGAAATCCTTTGAAGCGAGCGGGAATCAAAGAAGGTCAATATTTGCTGGAAATTAACGGCATCGAATTGAAGACCGACGAAAGCCCATACATGCACCTGGAAGGGACGACCGGGCAAACTATTTCGTTGACCGTAAGCGACGATGCAGAACTCGACGATGACGATGAACGAATTTTGTACAAGCCGATCGCCAGCGACAACAATTTGCGATTCCGCAGCTGGATCGAAAAGAATCGAAAGTACATTGACGAAAAATCAGACGGCAAGGTTGGGTATATCTATGTGGTCAACACGGGCGTGCCAGGACAAAACGATCTGGTCCGCCAACTGTACGGACAATTAAACAAAGCAGCATTGATCATCGACGATCGTTGGAACGGCGGCGGGCAAATTCCAACTCGTTTCATCGAGCTATTGAATCGCCCTGTCACCAATTACTGGGCTCGACGGGATGGCCGCGACTGGTCCTGGCCACCGGACGCTCATTTTGGTCCTAAATGCATGTTGATCAACGGCATGGCAGGCTCAGGCGGCGACATGTTCCCCGCTCTGTTCCGACAAAACAAGCTTGGCAAACTGATCGGCACTCGAACCTGGGGCGGGTTAGTTGGAATTACGGGCAGCCCTCCACTTCTGGACAATGCCAGTGTCACCGTTCCGTCGTTCGCCTATTACGAAAAAGATGGCACTTGGGGCATCGAAGGCCATGGCGTCGACCCGGATATCAAAGTAATAGATGATCCAGCCAAAATGATGGACGGTGCTGATCCTCAAATCGATGAAGCCATCGAATTGATGTTAAAGGAGCTTGAGAACGGAGCTTATGAAGCTCCTAAACGACCGGATTATCCGAACCGATCCAAGATGGGAATCGCCCCCAAGGACAAATAAGCGTTCCCCATTTTACAATCAACCTGCGGCACATTATTTCAGCGCCAATTCCGCTGAACTAATGGTTGCCACCCGGCCATTTCCCCTAACCGGAAAAGCTTCACAGGCGTTCGCTAGCGTGTGACGTTTTTGCTAATCCGAATCGCAAGATTTCCCGTGAAGATTGGCAAAATCCGAAAAAACGTAGCACTCGTCAGCATTGATTGTCGAAGATTAGATCGGGTTCTCTCATGGGAGGCCTTTGTTACAACAATTCTGAAGGATGGAATTTTCTGAACGAGCCCCGCTCGTTAGACGCGTTCAGAAAATGAAGTCAACCATTGATTGATTCAAGGAGGGATCAGATGCGAGTACTCATGCTCGGAATCATGTTCGCAGTTGCTGCTTTAATGCCGGCTGCCGCGAACGCGGATGATCAACAGATCGCCGATTTTATCAAAGCTCGCTTGATGCAAGAAAAGCAGCAAGGCAACCTTTACGGCTTTAATGTCGACATGCGTGTCGATCAAGGCACCGTCTGGTTTAAGGGCTTCGTCTCGAACCGTCCTCAGGAATTGATGATCCTGAGAACGGCACAATTGGCTGGACATCTTGGCGTCGTGCAAGTCGTTGACGATATCGAAGTAAACGGCGCAGATACCATGGCGCAACGTCAGCCTATTCAAATGCAGCAGGTACAAGCTCAGCAAATGATGCAGAGGCAAATGCAGCCAATGCAACAAGGGCAAATGCAACCGATGCAAATGCAGCCTGGCCAGCAGATGCCACCACAACGCACGGCAATGAGAACCGAT
>CAYONX010000017.1:44259-50783 GCA_964405425.1 uncultured Pirellulaceae bacterium
TACGCACAACCTTACGCACAACCATTGGCAGCGGGACCACCTGCACCAACGCCAGTCGCTGGCCCTCCACTGCCTTTCGCACGAGCGGCCGCACCTCAACCACAAGGTTGTTTAGACGGTAGCTGTGGAATTGGCGGCGGAATTGGTGGCGGGATTGCCGCTCCGGTTCCAAGTGTTGGTTTTGGCGGCGGACCTGGTGGAGGAATTTCCGGTGATTCTGCTTCATTGCCGGGCTATGCGTGGCCTTCATACGCTGCACATCCCAACTATGGTGCGGTCAGCTATCCTAAGCAACACTCAGCTTCGGCATGGCCATACATCGGTCCATTCTATCCTTACCCACAAGTTCCACTTGGATGGCGTAAGGTTTCTCTTGAATGGGATGACGGTTGGTGGTTCCTGGACTTCCACGACAAAGATCGTTAATCAACGAATTGCCAAACGTTCTGTCCTGATTGGATTGAATTGTTGTTAACAAGCAAAAAGCCGGAAGCAAGCGCTTCCGGCTTTTTTTCATTGAGCCGTCGTAATGGCCCATTCGTTCGGCTTAAGCCACACAATCGGCGTGGCAATCTTGTTCCTGAATTTGCCAGTCGATAATAAAGTTATTGGCATGAATTATTCAGGTGGGAAACATGGGATTATTTGGAAATCTATTTCAAACTGTAAATGATCTAGAGTCTCAAACGCAAATTCTGAAGCAGCGTGCTTACGGAATCATCGAAATTCGCGATCAGGAATTTCATAGCGTACGGTTACGTCCGTTTCCAAAATTGATTACTCGAACTCAGGTGCGTCGGGCTGAGGCTCGTCTTGAAAACCAGGCTGCGAGCAACGCCAGCGATCGCGTATTACTGTTTTACAATCAACCGATGTTCCATGATAAGTTCCTTGCCCTGAAGTACCTTTATTCGACAAGCGGCTGCAGTCTTCCGTCGATCGCCGTATCACTTTCGGTCCTTGATTACATTGCTCGGATCAAAAAAACAGACGCGATAGTTACGGAAATTTCCAACGACAAAATTCAAGACAGACATTTAGCCCACTTTGGCTGGCAGCGACATTGCCCGGACAGTTCTCGAAGGCATTGGATCAAGAGATTTTACGGTCGCTACCCAAATCGATTTCTATTCCAAACGGCTGCTGAGCGTAGCGCCGCGCCTGCCGCACGGGAACCAGCACTGGTTTAAGTAGGTCTTCAAGCCGGAATAAAACGGTCTTAATTAGCTCGCACAACTACTTTGTGCTTTGTGCATTCTGCCGTTTGGATGGACGCCAGGTAAATCTTCGCTATACCATTTGTCGAGCACGGCATCCCACTGTGCAGCGTCACGGACTTTGACGAAATCTTTGCGAACAAGTTCGTGATCCGGGTGCAGGATTGAATACTTGATTCCAAATTTTCGCATGATCGGACCGACACGTGTCTCGGGGTAGACTTGTGCGGCCAATTGGAAATGTTCGCGAATGATTTCCCGTTGTTCCAGCAACCGTGGTGGATCGGGAAGCGGTTTTCCTTCCGCAACAGCTCGCGTTTGTTGAAAAATCCACGGGTTGCCGATGGCTCCGCGAGCGACAGTAACCCCGTCGACACCTGTTTCCTCGATCATTTGCAAACAATCAGTTGGCGTAAACAAGTCCCCGCTACCAAGCAGAATACGATCGCCAATATGTTGTTTGACCTTCTTCAGAAATTCCCAGCGACTGGGTCCGATGTAACGCTGTTGAACGGTTCGACCATGAACGGTAACCCCGGCGATACCGATATCAAACGCACCGTCAAGGATTGTGAAGAAATTGTCTTCGCTTTCTTGTGTGTCATCGATACCGCGACGCATTTTGACGGTAACAGGAATTTCGTCTGGTACAGCGTCTCGAGTACGTTGAACAATATCCAAAGCGACATCCGGTTGGCCCAGATGAAAACCTCCTCGGCAACGCCCCAGTACTTTTTTGACTGGGCAACCGAAGTTGATATCGATAATGTCAAATCCGGCTTCGACCAGCTTTAACGAAGCTTCGGCGAATTGAGCCGGTTCAGCTCCCATTAATTGTCCGCCAACAGGATGCTCTTCTTCGGATATATGCAGAAAATGACTTGTACGTTTGCGTTCTTTCAGGCTGACCAGAAATTGATCCAACATGACTTCGCAAACCGTATACGGTGCACTCAACCGCTTTGCAATCACACGCATCGGCCAATCGCTATACCCCGAAAGCGCAGCTTGAACGACTGGAAAGCCAATTTCAATATTGCCAATCTTCAGCGGTTTCAGTTTTGTAGTCGTGTTTGTCATAGTTGTCGGAAATTGTAACTGAATTCGTTAAATTGTGGCAGGGATTTTGAGTTCTATTGCGCGCAAATCAGCTCGCATGGAAAACACCAGAGGCACCGCACGAAAACGCTCCACAGTGCAAACCAGCAACGAAGACGTTGAATTGATATCGATCTGAGCTTATTCTTACTAGCGCATTTTGGCCTCCAAATATACAGAGTGGGATTTATGAAATCGGTTCGCAGTCCATTGTTGATGAATCGCAACGATTCAGCGTTGCTCGTCGTCGACGTGCAACAGAAATTGCTGCCGCATATTGCGGACAATGAAGAAATGTTGTGGAACATTTCTCGTTTGACGCGAGGTGCCAACATTTTGGACGTCCCTGTTTTCGTGACCGAACAATATCCTAAAGGACTTGGCCGCACCGCTGAAGAATTGTCATCTCAATTCGATGAAAACGTGCCTGTTTTTGAAAAGCTGATGTTCAGCGCGCGGGAATGTGATGCGTTGTTCAAGCAACTGGATTCGAAAGAAATTCGCAACGTGGTTCTGGTTGGCATCGAGACGCATGTCTGTGTGTTGCAGACCGCTATGGATTTGATGTCCGCTGGCTACGATGTTTACGTTTGCATCGATGCCGTCGGGTCCAGATTCGAAGAGGATTACATGACGGCGATGCAGCGTATGGAAACGTCTGGTGCTGTTCTGGTTTCCACCGAAATGACACTGTTTGAATGGTGTGAAACCGCAGAATCGGCTGAATTCAAAAAGATTAGTCGCTTGGTACAAGAATCGTTTGATCGTGGGGACAATGAAGAGCAACAGGATGAATGAATTCGCCTGACGCCTACTTCATTAAGAACAAACGCACCTGATTCAAGATTTGTTTGACGGTGCGATCTTCGATCAATCCAGAATGCCCAGCATATTTTTGGTTGACGACGACGGTTTCGTCGCTGCTGCATATTGCGATTTCATAAAAACGCTGGTCTTCAGCTTTTTCCGCCGGCGAAACGACAACAGCAATATCGGTGCTCATCTGTTGACGGAACTTCGCAGCAGTCTCCTCGATGCTGTTTTCATCGCGCCAATGGCGTCTGGTTTTAGCCACCGCGCCCTGCAATACAGATGCCCGAGTATCGGCTTTGGACAGTGCCAATCCGACCCCACCACCAAATCCAAAATCAAGGATCGAAACGGTAAGCTCTCTTTGTCGCAGTAATTCTACCAAGACGTCCTGCAATTCCTGACCATTAGCTCCAAACACAAGTTCGCCAAGCTTATCTTCGATCGATCGTACCGTAGTTGCAATCTGTTCATCACATTCGTCTTCACTTTTTGCCAGAGCTGCAATGCGCATCGAGATCGTTGCCTTGCTGGCGGTAATTCCAACGCGAGGAACGTGATCCCGATCGGTCATGCCCTCCAACATCAATTCGATCTGACTTTCACCCGCGCCAAAACAATGGACCACATGATGCTTGATCACGTTTTTAGCGGTGCCACTTGCCAGCAGTTGAGGCTGAATGTAGGTGTTCCACATCTCCTTCATTTCATAGGGAACACCGGGCAACGCAAAAATTCGCGAGTTGCCAGCGATAACATCGATCCCTGGAGCTGTTCCTTCAGCGTTGGGGATGATGTTGGAACCGATCGGAAAGAAAGCCTGAACGCGATTGTTCTCAGGCATCTCACGACCGTAGTTCGCAAAAATGTTGCGAATGTGATCTTCGATTTCGGGCCTCAATTCCAATTCGACTCCTGCCACAGCCGCAAGCACCTGCCGTGTCAAATCGTCCTTCGTCGGACCGATACCGCCAGTACAAACGATCACATCGCTACGTTGCGCAGCGAGGCGGAAAACCTGTACACCATTTTCGAAACTGTCGCCGACGCAAGAATGAAAACTGGTTTCGATGCCAATATCCGAGAGCCGGCTGCTTATCCATTGCGAATTGGTATCCAGTCGTTGCCCCGAAATGAGTTCGTCGCCTATCGCGATGATTTCAGCCGATTTGATCGTCATATCTCTAGAAAATTCCACCTAATTAACCTAAATACCCAACGGATTAGACCGCAATATTTCGAAAGTTATAATAGCGTTTGCAGATGTTTTAAGACGCGTTGCTAAACAACTACCTCGCGAATTTGCATCAATTGGAATTTATGAGTGGGTGATTGGCTCTTTTCTTATTGGGTTTATTCTTTATTGGGTTTATTCTTATAAGCTCAAAATTGGAAAAATAAAAAAGTGACATCATCGGTGCAAACCGACTCCCACCTCAACACTACAGGCTTTTAAATATGTGTGGAATTGTCGGATATATCGGCCCTCGAATCGCCCAGGATTTTTTGCTCGAAGGGCTGCGGCGACTTGAGTATCGAGGCTACGACAGCGCAGGTACTGCGACTATCGAAGAAAACCAGAATATCCAAATCACTAAATCCGTCGGTCGTATTGCAACACTTTCCGCCGAAGTTGCCAAGAAGCCCAGCAATTCGGGCATCGGTATTGGCCATACTCGCTGGGCGACCCACGGTGCTGCAACATTTATGAATGCACATCCGCATGTTGGCGGAGAAGAGTTTCTGGCCTTGGTGCATAACGGTGTCATTGAAAATTTCGCCGAAGTTCGCGCGGAACTACTGGGCAAGGGCTATACCTTCACATCAGAAACTGACACCGAAGTCGTTGCGCACTTGATTGCCGACATTCTTCGCGAGAAGCAGGCCAACAATACTAACGGCAAAGTATTGTCGCACCAGGATGGCATGAGTGCGATCAAAGAAGCAGTCAAGCGGCTGCGAGGCACATACGGTCTGGCGATCATTTTTAAACAATGGCCTGACGCGATTTTCGCAGCACGATTGGGCAGCCCCTTGGTCGTCGGCGTTGGTGACAATGAACATTTTGTGGCCAGCGACGCTTCACCGCTTGTCGGATTTACAGAACGCATCGTTTATCTGGCCGATCATCAAGTGGCGTGTGTAACCGCGAATTCACTTGAAATTTCGCATCGCGACCAAGGGCTAATTGTTCACGATGTACAGCAGCTGCAAGTCGAATCGCAAGACGTCGATCTTGTAGGCTACGATCATTACATGTTGAAAGAGATTTTTGAACAACCAAAATCTGTTCGAGACACGATGCGTGGGCGTTTGAGTGAAGACGATGCATCGCCTGTATTTGGCGGCTTGAACCTGACGCCGCAGCAGCTTAGAAAAACAAAGCGAATCGTGTTAACCGCTTGCGGCACCAGTTGGCATTCAGCACTAGTAGGTGAATATCTGCTCGAAGAAATGGCACAGATCCCGGTGGAAGTTGAATACGCCAGTGAGTTGCGTTATCGAAATCCGCCCATGGACCCGGATACGCTTTTGTTTGCGATCACGCAAAGTGGCGAAACCGCTGACACCCTGGCTGCACTTCGTGAAATGAAGCGAAAAGGGCACTCGACTTTGGCGATTTGCAACGTAGTCGGCAGCTCGATTGCTCAGGAAGCCGACGGTGGAATTTATCTGCACGCCGGCCCTGAAATTGGCGTCGCATCGACCAAAGCTTACACGTCGCAATGCATGGCGCTTGTAATGTTAGCGGTTTTTCTGGGTCGACTTCGTTACGTCAGCTACGACACCGGACGAAGATTGCTTGACAAAATTGCCGAGGTTCCAGATGCCATTGAACAAGCTTTGAAGACCAACGATATGGTTCAGGAGATTGCAAAGAAATATTACCAGTGTAACAACTTCCTTTACCTTGGCCGTCATTACAATTTCCCGACGGCACTGGAAGGTGCTTTGAAGTTGAAAGAAATCAGCTATATCCACGCTGAAGGGTACCCAGCCGCCGAAATGAAACACGGCCCTATCGCTTTGGTTGAAAACAATACGCCAAGCGTATTTGTGATGCCACAAGGTTTCATTTACGAAAAAGTGATGTCCAACCTTGAAGAAATCAAAGCGCGGGGTGGCCCGGTTATCGCCGTTGCCGCTGAAGGCGATACGCGGATTGCAGAAGTCGCTGACGACGTGGTCTACATTCCGCAAGTCGAAGATTTCTTGCAGCCGATCGTTTCAGTGATTCCGTTGCAATTGCTGTCGTATCACATTGCCGTGCTTCGTGGCTGTGATGTCGATAAGCCACGTAACCTGGCGAAAAGCGTTACCGTTGAATAGCTTGAAGATTAAACAGATCTTTAATTTTGCAACGCGATTGCAGCATCAGCCTACAAGCTTAATCAAATC
>CAYONX010000017.1:50883-54525 GCA_964405425.1 uncultured Pirellulaceae bacterium
GATCCTTGGAAACCGACGGCACCCCGCCACGAATCACTCAAAATCAATTCGTGAAAACGTAGCAGACAACAGCCATCGGAATCTAGCGATCCAATCGAGATAAACACGCGCCCTCACGCCCGTAAGCAAACGCAGGACTGATATTTTTCGTTTCGGCTTTAAGTCATCGCTTCTTCTGAATCGTCAAAAGATCTTCGATCTTTAGGGTGCCAGAGCGGCAATCCACTGGTGACTCGCTCAGCGAGAGTCATGATTTTTTCTGAGCTTCCTGGAAGTGCAGGAGTAGATTCATATTCCTGTGCTTCAACTACATCTGGTTCAAAGTCCCATTGACCTTGTTTGATCGCGTCTAAAACAGAATCACGCACGGTATTCCTTTCCTGGATCAAAAAGAATGACGGCGTTGCGGCCGTGTTGTCAGTCTTGCGTAAAACAATAAATTGTTTCACGATCTCCAGAGATCAATATCTAGTGCTTTTGAAGATTGTCAAGCATTTTCTTTCCGGAAAGTTGGAAACAACTTTTTTTCGAATTACTGCCCAAAACAAAAAATTAACTATTCGCAAACCTGAAATTCAGGCCAGAAATTTCAACGGCTTTGTGTGCGTAGCTGTTGGTGCTGCATTTCATTTTTGAAATCACGAAGCGCAGATTCACAAATTGAATTACTTCGATCCTGCTTGTTGCATGCCGCCCCACGAATACCAATATAACTTGGCTTTAGCTGCATTAGCTGTGACAGAATATTAATATTTACGGAGCCAGCCAAACACAATCCCGCCCCCTCCAAAGTGGCAGAACCACAATATTCTTGCAACTTATTCATTGAGCAGTGGCTTGTTATATCCACACCGCTTTTTGAAAACGTATCGATCAAAATTGTGGAACAGTTTTCTGTGAACGCCAATTCCAGTATTTGATCGATTGGGGGCGAAGAGCAGTTTTGGGGATCGGCGTACGCCACAGCCACCAATTCCACATCAGGCGGTAAACCGTTTCGCAGCGCCAGCCACGACGCTCTCCAATCGGCAAGTTCATTCGCACCGGCCAATCCTACCTTGACGTACTTGAGTTGGCGATTCGGATCAGCAATTTGCAGATATTCGATGATCTCATGTGGGGCCAAGTCTCCTAGTTCTCCAAGTGCGCAACTAAGCGACGTCATTCTGGAGGAGCTTTGCCACGCGTCGTTGTTCAAAATATTCGCCAAAGTGGCCGCGTCGACTCGACCGAGGGCTCCGTTTCTCGGCTCTTTGAAATCAAGAACATCGACTCCGATTTTATCGGCGACCATGGCTTCTTCCAGATTTCGCACACTCACAAGCAACTTTGTCCGATCATGTGCCTCCAAATCCATACCGAGCATTACCGCCAACTATCCAACCAGCCAAGAAGCCGTTAAGTTATCACTAAGAATTTAAAGACATTTTTAACCTGCAAAAAAAGACAGCGAAACATCAAGTGAGAGATTCCGATTCCTTTGTGCATATCACCGACAACAGTCAGCTGCAGGAATTTTGTGAACGGTCGTATGAAAGCGAAATCATTGGATTTGACACGGAATTTGTATCTGAAAATCGATATCGTCCCGAGCTTTGTCTGATCCAGGTCGCGACCGACACTGAGATCGCGATTATTGACACAATGAGTGTCGACGAACTTTCGCCGTTCTGGAAATTGCTGACCACAGGCGACCAAATTACCGTCGTCCACGCCGCACGCGAAGAATTCCTGTTTTGCTTTCGTGGCTGCCAGGCTCGTCCAAAAAAAATGTTTGATATTCAGTTGGCCAGCGGATTTATTGGCTTGGACTATCCGGCTTCCTACGGAAATCTCGTATCGCAATTGCTCGGCATAAGTATTTCCAAAGGTGAAACACGCACCGATTGGAAACGTCGTCCGCTATCGGACAATCAAATTGCCTATGCCATCGGTGATGTTGAACATTTGCATCAACTGTATTTTAATATTTTCGAATTGCTGCAAAAAGCTGATCGCGATGGCTGGTATTACCAGGAAGTTGATACTTGGCTCGATAATTTGCAGAACGCGGAAATCGATCCCCAATGGCATCGAATCAGTGGCGCGTTGAGACTAAACCGTCGCTCGTTAGCTGTATTGCGTGAGCTCTGGATTTTGCGAGATTCCATTGCAGCATCAAAGGATCGTTCACCCAAGCGAGTGATCCCCGACGACTTGCTCGTTGAATTAGCGAAACGAGGCTCATCGAGGCCGTCGAATTTCAAATCGATACGAGGTTTTGACAAACGTGTCGCGAAGGGGTTGACCGACGCGATTGCCGACGCGATTAAAACGGCCAATGAATTGCCAGACAACAAACTGCCTCAACGACTCGAACGCGGCAAGAGTGTTAACCTTGGACTGGTCGGACAATTTTTGTCGACGATTCTGGGAGTGGTTTGCCGCACACAGCGAATCGCTCCTTCGCTGGTTGGCACTGTCCAGGATGTTCGAAATCTGGCGGCATGGAGATTAGGCCAATTACCCAAAAAGCCAGTGCCCAAACTGGCCAGCGGATGGCGGGCCGATATCGTCGGTGACGTCATTGGGCATGCGATCGACGGCAAAGTTGCATTGCGGGTCGAAGACGCAAATTCGGACCACCCGCTCGCGCTTGAAAAATTGGATTAGCTCGCCCCTTTAATAATCTGCTGACTTGAATTAGCGATTGGCTTTTGCCGGGCTAAAGCTGCTGTCAAAGGTTTTGTTGTCGCAGGTTTTGTTGTCGCTTTAGGTCACAAATACCTGCGGATCGAAATATCAAATTTCTCTTGCTCACGACGGGCAGCAGCCAGGAATTCATCAGATTGTCTGAATTTTTGGCTAATTCTGAAAATTGTGAAGATTCATGGAATCAAAGACCCCAGAATCAGTACTTCATTTTCAAACAACCGAATCAGAAGCTAAATGGCAATCGAAGCGGACCAGCGAAAAAAGTTTGAGCAATGCATAGAAGCTTGCGCGGGTTCGCTTTACCGGGTTGCATTTCGCTTGACCGGCAACGCAACGCTAGCCAATGAATTGGTTCAAGAGACGTATTTGAATGCGTGGCGCAGCATCGATTCGCTTAAAGACACAAACAAGCTTCGTAGCTGGCTATTCGCCATCATGAGAAACCAGTATTCCAAAATCGTCATCAAGGAAAATAAAGCGATTTCAACAACTGACCAAATCGAAGGTATAGGGACGGCCGAAACGACGAGGCGACAGGAATTGCAACAGGAATTGCGAAGGGCTGTGCAGGAAGCGGTTAATGAATTGGATGAAAAACATCGACTGCCAGTTTTATTGGTGTCGATGGAAGGCATGACGGTTGATCAGGCTGCCGAGATTTTACAGATACCACGTGGCACAGTGCTGTCGCGATTAAGCCGAGGTCGAGAAAAATTGAAATTGATTTTGACGAGCAAGAAAATTCAAACATTTGCTGAATAAGAAACACTTTTGAAGAACTGAAAATGAAACCTGATAATCAGCCACAATCCGAAATCAGCGACCAACAACTGGATGCCTTGTTGCAAGACATCGAGCTGCCCGCTGATTTAGAGGACACGCTGTTTTGTATTTCTGATTCTGAAAACGTATTGGTTCAAACTGGTTCGCTTACGAGTTCGAGTTCGC
>CAYONX010000017.1:54625-62181 GCA_964405425.1 uncultured Pirellulaceae bacterium
TCTGATTCTGAAAACGTATTGGTTCAAACTGGTTCGCTTACGAGTTCGAGTTCGCCTTCAAATTCGCGTTCATCAACAGCGGCTTGGGTTTCATTAGCAATTGCGGCTAGTTTGCTCGCTGCGATGGCGTTCAGTGGATGGCACTGGATGACACCGGGCAAGCAACCCGGGTTTGCAGGAAAGTTAGCCGGAAAGGTCGGCGAAGCCGGAACGGTAAGTGCAGCGAGTACGCCGATCATGGATACCTCTGAAGCGGACCAGTTGCTTGAAGAAATTTTGAATATAGAAAAACAGGTCGAGATTGTGTTGGCCGAGCGTGAATATGCGGAAGCCGAACAACGAGTTTGGATGGCCGAGATGAAAGACACACAACACTTGTCGCAATTCGAAACACAATCCATGATTTTCGCGATCGGGGATCAGGCATTGATTTCGCAAGGAGGCTCTGCTGAGTTGGTTGCGTTCGATATGACGAACGTAATTGGCAATTTTCCTGGTTCGCGCGGCGCTGAATTAGCTGAACAGTTTTTAAAGAGTCAAAACTAATGGATCGTCAAACTTGAATGATTAGTTCGTAGTACCGCCTTCAGGCGGAAGTTCCGGCTAAAGCCGGGACTACAAACTGGTCAACTCAATACCGACAAACCACTAAACCCTATTACTGACAAACTGACCAATTAACGAGGAAGAAATGAAAACAATCAATTTTTACATAAATCATTGTTTCTTGTGCCGAATGATTCCGGTCGTGATTCTGGTGATGGTTTACAGTTCCGGTTCAACTGGCTTTGCGCAATCGGCTCCGGCGAAACGAACGGCCCTCGAATCACAGATTCTCAATGCACAAAAGGTTGCTGAGCGTGAAAAGATTAAATTGCAAAAAAACATCACCAAGTTGGAGGAAGCGCGGAAGTTTTTGGCCGCTTATGAATTGAAACTAGATGAAATGGTAGCGAAAGAGTCCAGTCTTAATGCTTCCATGGAAGCATATCCAGAAATTCTGCGCACACTACAGACTCAACGAGTGCAGTTGATGATTGATTTGGCTGGTATCGAAGCGAAACGGGAAGCAATAGTCAAATTCAATCAAAATTCAGAAAAGAAGGCGCAGGAATCGAAAGTGTTAGAGCTGACACCATTAAAGGAAATATTGGCGATGCAAACGGCACAAGCTGATAAATTGGCCCGCCTAAAGACCACAGGTGCGGCAGTTCAGGCGGATCTTTATGCTGCCAAGCTGTCCGTATTGTCTACACGTGCCAAGATTCAGCAGGCGACCAGCAAGTATTCTCAATCAAACAGGATTAATGAAATGGCATTGGATCTCGCCCTTGAACGCGCAGAGAAGACCGCGCGTTTGGATCGAACGCAGGGTCTCTTAAATGAAATCTTTGAAGAACGATCTATTTTGATGTCGCGCAAGAATCTTATGGAAAAGCGCGATCGAGTACTAGCCAGCTTGGATGGCCTGAAAAATAATGTGGAAATACAACAAAAAGTCTTCGACGCGTGGAATAAGTTGCTGAAAGAAAATCCGGATTCTGAGGCAATTGATTAAAAATTCACAACCGCCGATCTGACGGCATATCTAATTCCGAGAGCCTTGCGGCTCAAATTTTCAAACGACAGTAACTGCGCTAAAAGTGCGCGCTTTCAAAACGAGGACTTTAATGAAGACAAAATACTTATTCCATTGTTTGATGTTTATCCTGTTTCCGTGTTCGTTGCTGTTTGGCCAGGGGGGAGTCTCATCCTCGTCAATGGGTGTTGCCCGATCGGGGGCCGGGTATCTAAACGAATTCGGAAATTACGTGATGCCAACTGCTGACTATTTCCGTGTCGAAGAATTCATCAATTACCATCGCCACGACTTGCCGTTGCCACAGGGCCAGAATCGCGTGCGTCTGGATGTGCAAGCGATGAAACTTGATTCGGGCAAGTCAGTTTTACAAGTCGGTTTAACCACGCCCAGGGCTTTGGAATCGGATCAAATCCCACCGTTGAATGTTGTGTTGATCATTGACGAAAGCGGTTCAATGGGAGGCGTCAAAATCAAGAACTTGAAAAGATCCCTTCGTGGGTTTGTGGAACGTTTTCGCAAGAATGATCGCGTTACGATCGTTGGTTTTGAAAATAGAGCGCGGGTGATTTTGCCAGCCACCGAAAAAACAAAGGTCCATAAAATCCTTGCAGCGATTGAAGACGTCAAGGCAGCAGGCGGAACGAATTTGCACGCGGGCCTGATGTTGGGATACAAAAAAGCTCTTGAATGCTTCGATCCAGAACGAACCAATCGAGTTATCTTTCTTACCGATGGAAATGCTAACGTGGGCGTCACGCAGTCACAGGAAATTGCTGCACATTCGCTGAAGTGCATACAGAAAGGGATATCGCTGGTGACTATCGGCCTTGGTGTCGATTTCAACCATGGATTGCTGAGAGAAATTGCTGATGCAGGACGTGGTGTTATGCATTTCATCTCTGATGCCAAGGACATTGAGAAGACGTTCGTCAAGGAAGTCGACAGTTTACTTGCGCCCGCAGCTCGTAACGTTCAATTAACGATCAACGTCGAAGGTAAAATGAAAGTTTATGGCTACAAGTCTCATCGCGAGCAAACAAACAGCAACAAGTTGGTGTTGAAGCTGGACGATCTGAATCACGGTGCAACCCAGGTCGTGATTGGAAAAATGGAATCGAACGATTTGGACGGGGTTATAAAACTTCAGTACATCGATGCCATAAATGGCCAGAAGATAAAACAAAAGGTCGAATTGTCAGATGTTCAATTCACATCTTCAGAATCCATTCGCAGGAACTATTCCATCGCAATTGTGGCCAATTCGTTGAACGCTGCCGCGCGACTTAGCAATAACCAAAAGCAGGAGAAGGCCGCCAGAAAATTGAAATCTGCTGTTGAAAAAGCTAACGAGCTGTTTGGCGGTAAAGATAAACATCTTAAAAGGGTGGCGAAGATCGCACGCAATTATGCCACTAAATTGTTGCCAGAGCGCAAAATTGTTAGAAACGAACCAAAACAGTAATACAACGGGCCAGTGATTAGCTGTTGTTTCGGCGGACGCCAAATCGTCCGCCGAGACAAGATTTGTAGTAGCTGAGACAATTGCTGTGCAGTAAAGTTGGGCCGGGAACGTTGCCTGCTTTTGGTGCCTCACTAACCTAGCGTTCCAGATCAAGAACGACGGGTACATCCAATTGTCTGCCGTCACGTACGATGGTGACGTTGACCGACTGGCCAGGTTCCATGCCATCAACAATCGATTGGACGTCGTCGGTGTCTTCAACTGCTTTGCCGTCAATGGTCAAAATACGGTCAGCACTTTCCCAATTCAAAGATTCCTGAACGTATTGGATCCCGCGAATTTCCCGGACCCTTCGCTCCAACGTTACACCTTTTAGTCCAGCTTTTTCAGCAGCACCACCGGGCACTACTTTTGCTATCCGCAAACCAGCTCCCAACTTTCCGTACATGTCGATTCCTAATGATGCTCGTTGTACGCGTCCAAATTTCAGCAGCTGAGGTACAACCCTGTGAATCGAATTTACTGGCACTGCAAAACCGACTCCAGAATTTCCACCGCTTATAGAAGCAATCGCTGTATTCATGCCAACCAGATTACCTTGGCTGTTCAACAATGGGCCTCCCGAGTTCCCCTGGTTCAAAGCGGCGTCCAACTGAATGATGTTTTTCATCAAGCGTCGACTCTTGCTTCGAAGCGTACGATTCAAGCTGGACACAATGCCGACCGTCATTGTTCGTTCCAGCCCGAATGGATTACCAATCGCAAATACTTTTTGGCCAACGCGCAGTATCGACGAATCTCCCAAATCGACGGGCTTAAGTAGATTTGCGTCGGCGGCAATCTTTAATACTGCGATATCGTTCTGAGGATCAGCGCCAACCAATTGTGCCGCGTACGAAGAACCGTCATGCAGCGTGACTTCAATCACGTCGCTGCCAGCAACCACGTGATGATTGGTGACGATATGCCCCAGTCGGTCATAAACCCAACCGCTGCCTGAACCTTCTTCCGGTTCCAGGCGAAAGAAAAAGTCTGTTCGCTCGGCAAGGGTGCTGATGTTAACCACGCTCTGATTGACTTTTTCGTAAACAGCAACGTTGATCTTTTCTTCTGCGGAAAGAAAATCGTCACCGATCAGATTCTTTCGCCCTGCAACTGGATCACGGAACTGTTCAACTTGTTGGCGTGCTGACTGGGCGGGCGCGGCCATATAGGTAACAGGCTGTGCCGATGTTTCCTTGATCAGCGGAATATTTGAAACGGCGACGATACCGATTGTGGCTCCCAGGCAAGCTGATAATCCGCATACGAAAGCAACCAACTTCATCTTCTTCTCCCTTTAAATTCCAATTCAATTTGAAATATGTGTCCGAGGTCCGGTTTGGTAATTTTAGGTATTCCAAGTCGTTTTCGGCAACATTGCTGCATTAGTTTTTTGATTCGATCTGTTGGGTCCGGTTTTCCCTACGACATTTGCATCCAACAGTTCGTCAAATTTTACTTGTCCATCGATTACGCCTTATTTGATGGCGTCGCCAGCTGAGAGTCGATCTGCAAATCAGTTTGTGAGCGACAAACTTGACTTAACCTAACAACCCTGTCAGATCGTAAAAACAGTATCAAAATTGGTGAATTGCCCAGCCAACAACAATTACCTTACCGTCATGAATTCAATTGGACGAAAATTACAATGAAAACAACCGCAATTGATTGCGTTTTTATATATTCGATGGAGCATGATTTATGGCTGCGACTAGTGTCGTAAATGGATGGGTTTGGAGTTGCCTGGTTGTCATTACCCTGCTGCTGTGCGGGGAATCGGCCGCTGACCATCAAAAATCATGGGCGTTCGAAAACACGTGTCAGTCTGGCTGTCTGTTGATCGACGCCAACGCTGCCAAAGTAACGGTCCCGGCACCGCCAACCCAAATCGGCCAGCGGGAAGTTTTGGACAGCATTGCTCGCCAGATTACCACCGGCATTTACAGCGGCCAACAAGCTGCGGCGGCGATCATCCAAAACCCTCACTCGTCCGTCGACCTGACTGTGTTCATTGCCAACCATGTCGACAACCAATGGATGTCCGCTGATCGATACTGGCAATACTATCTGGATTGCGACCAATGGAATGTTTCATTCGGTAACCAGGCATCGGGCGACCTGATCGAGGGCATGATTAAACCGGCGGACAATCGCGCCGGCGAAAAAGCAATGTTGGTGCCTTACGGCAATTCGATCGAATGTGGCTGGAATTGGGTGACCCGCAAATATCGGGAATTGGAATTTATCTACTCCGAACAAGTGGCCGAAATTTGCAGCAAACAAATTCAGGTGGAATCACAAACCGAACCAAGCGTGCAGAATTGGGATGCAATTCGTGTGGACCAAGAAATTAAGTTGCACGAAGTCGTAGCCAACGAATTGAAATATCGTTGGGCACCCATGACTAAAATCATTCAACGTCTAAATCGTCGCAATGCGGAAGCGGTCGTCGACAGCTTGATCGATGAATGGTTGTTTGATCCATTTTTGCATATCCCCTTAGACAGCGATTCAGTCATTACGGCTGAACCTGAAATGTGGTAGCCATTGCCGGCGACTGGGCAAACTAGGCGTAATCCAGACGCCGCTCAGATGAATTTCCTCTAAATTCGCAAAACTATTTTGGTTTGCGGCGATTATCTGAACCTCTCAATGGGCCAGAACAAAATCTTCACGATTTGGTCTATGCGGGCACGCGATTTGCATAATTATCCAGACCAGAGTGATGCTGGAAGTGAAAACTACCCCGTAATCAACACATATTGCGGAAAATCTGGATATCGAATGAAATTCCGTAGTAGATTTTCTAGAGGTCTCGGTCGCGCCACAATGGCACACTGTGGTCCAAAATGATGCAGCAAATTTAACCAGTTCTGGAAGTGACGATTATCCGGTTGCTGAAGGCTGCCAAAAGTAGCGTTTTTTGGTAGCGGTATTTTGCTGGTCAAAATAGAATGATTTATTAGGCAAATCTAATTACAACAGACAGGCAAGGTGGGCTAATTCCCATAGCTCTTACCATCATTTAGCAGTTTCGGAGTTCAATATGTCTATGTTCAGTCCGTGTCGACTAGTTCTTTCGGTCGCCGTGTTGACGTTATCGCTATCCTGCGGTGCTTCAGCAAATACCTCGATCTTTGAGTTCGGGACCGAGACCGCACGTCTGGCCACTTTTGATAATGCTGCCGGCGAAACATCTTTCGCACTTTCGATCAGCCCACAGATCGACGACCAGAAAGAAGTGCCCAGCGATATCGTGATCTATATAGATACTTCTGCCAGTCAGACTGGCATGTATCGCAAAGACACGTTGGTGATGGTTCGCCGACTGTTGACGAAGTTGAATGCTGAAGATCGTGTCAAGCTACTTGCGGTTGATATCGAGCCAGTTGAATTGACGGACGGTTTTGTTGTGCCTGGCAGCGACGAATTGAAAGTTGCATTGGACAAGCTACGCAAGCGAGTTCCACTTGGCGCAACCGACATGCCCCGCATGCTTGAGCACGCTGCAACTGTAATGACAACTGACGCCAGCCGAAACAAAAACGCTATCTATATTGGCGACGGAATCAGCCGCGGCCGATTTCTGAAAAGTCGCAAGTATCGCGAAATCGTAACCAATCTGGTTAGCAACAAGGTTGCTTTTTCTAGCTTTGCCATTGGCCCTGAGCGTGACATCGAAGCGCTTTCTGCGATTGCCAATCAAACGGGCGGTAATGTATTTATTGATACCGACGAAATACGTGCAATTTCAGAATCCGCAAAAGGCTTGGCGGCAACGGTTCATTCGATGGTTTTCTGGCCAACGAAGTTTGAATTGCCAGAGCAAGTTGTGGAAGTATTTCCGTCGAACATTCCTCCGCTGCGTACTGACCGCGATTCCATTTTGATTGGAACGCTGAAGCAGCGTGATTCACAAATCAATTTTGAAATGACAGGTGAGATCAACGGCAAGTCCGTTAGCATGAACTGGCCGGTCAAAAGCGAAGCATCTAATGTAGATTTTGGATTCCTGCCCAAACTGGTTCGCGATTCGCGAAAGAATGCGGGTGTTGCCTTGCCGACAACTGGTTCTGAAGGTTTGCGTGAAATGGCACGCACCATGCAGGACCAATCGACTCAACTGGCTCAACTCGGTACCCAGGCATTGATCCGCGGTGATTATGCATCGGCCAAGACGTTGGGCAAAGCAGCTTTAGGTGCTGATCCTATCAATTCTGAAGCCGAAGCCTTACTCAACAAGGCCCAACAGGATGGAGATGATCCATTTGGCGGCGATGATGTGGAAGATCCATTTGGCGGTGGCGATGAAGTCAGCGATCCATTTGGCGGCGATGATTCCGGTGCGGACGATTTCGCCGACGATCTGTTGCAGCAGGAAGGTTCAGACTTAACCGAAGGTTCTGATACGACCGAAGGCTCAGACACAACGCAAGGATCGGATGCACAAGGCTCAGATACAACCGGAGG
>CAYONX010000017.1:62281-63689 GCA_964405425.1 uncultured Pirellulaceae bacterium
AGGCTCAGATACAACCGGAGGCTCAGATACAACCGGAGGTTCTGATACAACGCAAGGTTCTGATACAGCTGCCGCTGGATCCGATACCACACAGGGTTCTGATTCGATATTTCAAGGCTCAGACACAACTGCACCCGCACTTCCAAATCAGCTTCAACCTGGCCAAACACTTGAAGATCCAGTGACCAGCGGTGCTATTCGCCTGGTCAATCCTGAAGGTTCAACGACTCGAAGTTTTGATGAAATCGATCAACTGTTGCGAGAGAATTCTGGCGAGAGTCGCGATTTGTTGTTCAACCAAAGCGATTTCACGCGAATGTTATCCGAACGATTGAAGGTTCAAGTTCGCGTTGAAATGCAACGGGCTCGTGAAGAAGTCATTGAAAACGCTCCTGGCGACGCAGTAGATCGTTTGAAATCAATGATTGATGTGATTGATCAAGTGTCTAACGTTGACTCGGGTGTTAAAGCCGATCTACGTGCTCGGTTGGTCGCTCAATTGATGACCACTCGCAGAGCCAAACTTGAATACGAAGAAAATCTGGCCCGTGCACAAGAGAACATTGCGATTGCTTCAGAAATTGAAGACGCTCGCAACAGATACGTCGATCGTGAAATCGAACTTGCTGGTTTGATCAATCGATTCGAATCATTGTTGAATGAAGGCCAGTTTGCATCGGCTGAAGCCGTTACTCGACGTGCTCGTGAAATCCATCCGACCAACCCAGCGGTTGAACTGGCTTACAATTCAGCGGGAATTGTTTCGAACTACGAACAAAACGTAAAACTGCGTCGTGAGCGTGAAATCGCGTTCGTGGGGACATTGTATGAATCAGAAAAATCTGCAACCGCGTTCACGGGTAATCCACCATTGATTTACCCGGATGCAGCTGAATGGGAAGAAAAAGTAAGAAAGCGTGTAAGATTTGCGGATGTTCGTCTGGCTGGCAACGAAAGTGACGAACGAATTTTGAACGCACTGCAATCCGAAGCTGATCTTATTTACGACGAAGTTGCATTTTCAGATGTGATGGAAGAATTGCGTCAGCCACCATACAACATCAATGTCGTCCTTGACCCATCGGCAAGCGACGACAGCCTGACCGAAGATACGTTGATCACGTTTAACGTTCGCGGTATCCGGTTGAAGAACGCATTGCGTTTGATGTTAAAAGAACACAACGCCACGTACATCGTGCGTAACGAAGTATTAACGCTGATCTCGCTGGACGATGCGACTGACCCTGACTTCTTTGTCACCAACGTCTACAACGTCGGCGATCTGGTTGCCCCCCGAATTCCAGTCGGTGGCGGTATCGGAGGCGGCGGCGGTGGCTTCGGTGGCGGCGGCGGTGGTCGCGGCGGCGGCGGTGGCTTCGGCGGTGGCGGCGGTGGTCGCGGCGGCGGC
>CAYONX010000018.1:0-43876 GCA_964405425.1 uncultured Pirellulaceae bacterium
CCACCAGAAAATCGGCAACGTCAACAATATTACTTGCCAAAATTGAAACTAGCTCCAAGAAATTCGAATTTCTTTGAGCGGTTTGCATTTGTTTAGCGCGAAAGCAGAAACCACGTGATAGCCACGCCGGCAAAGACGTACAAACTTAAGTTGATTTTTCCAGCCACGCGAATGGATTGGGTGAATTTTGCAAAGCCGGTGTAGCCGCACATCGCAACGGCCATTACGAATTCAATGCTCGCTGCGACCAATCCAAAATGTTTTGGGTCCCAGTAGGAAACCGGACTGATAAATCGCCAATGGCTTATGGGTAAAAAATGACGGTGTGCGTCGTCGTTGTGAACTGGCAAATCACACAGCACGTGCACCAGGGCACTGGCCGCGATCAAATACATGATTCGCCACCGACGCCAATAAGCAATCATGGCCAAAGCCAGAAAAATGGGTATCGAATTAAACCAATCAAAAAACAATTGCCAATGTTCCTCGAAATAGAATGTTGTCCAAATGTCTGATTCGCTACTGCCAATAATTTTCTGATAAGCATAGAAAATAAACATGTTCAGATCGGGCAAAATCGCGCCCGAAACGACGGCCAGTGTCGCCTTCCAATTGTCTGAATGGCGCCACAGAAAAAGGCTGATAGCTACATGAGTGGGTGTCTGCACGCTATGCTCCAGAATTAAAACAATTTTCGAAGTTTAATCTGGAGGCGGAGGCAAACGACATAGGATTCCTTTTTCTTGATTTTTCCGTGTATTCAGCAGTGATTTGGGCCGCAAAGTTCGCGAATTACTATAGACAATTCATCGCTATTGTCGAAAAATACAAACGGTTACCGAACGGGCGTAATTTTGATTCCTTTAGAACGTCCTTTAAAGTAAACTTGGTAAAAGAACCAAAAGTTAAATCAAATCAGATTTTGGAGATAGATTGGGATGAGTATTACGCTTACGGAAAAGGCTGCTCAGCAAGTCCAGAAGTTCATCACAGATGGCGATTTTGGCGCAGACGCATGCTTGCGTGTCGGCGTTGCAGGTGGTGGTTGCAGTGGCTTCAATTACAGCTTGAATATTGCTGAAGATTTCGACGCAGCCAACGACAACAAATCAGAACAGCACGGCGTTGCAGTGGTCGTGGACAAGAAAAGCTCTTTGTATCTTGAAGGCACAACCGTAGATTATTACGAAGGCCTGGAACAAAGTGGATTCCAGTTCCACAACCCAAACGCGAAAAAGACTTGCGGATGCGGTTCTTCGTTCAGCACCTAAGATGTGTTCAAACAAGAGTGGCGGCCAATTTGGCCGCTTTTTTTGTGCGCTAACCAAATTCGGGTAAACTGCGGCAAGCCCTGCCCTTTCATCAGCTGGACCCAATACCAGCCAAATCTTCCACACAATCAGAAAAATGCCGCAAACACCTTCGCGAATCGGTAAAGATTCATTGATCCAAACGCGATCAGTTGCGTATCATTAAACGGACTTGATTATCAGCCAAACGAAACGGAAATCACGATGTTTAGAATTTCTTTTGCACTTTTCATTGCCTGCACGCTTTCCAGCTCCGTGAACGCTCACGATGCTTTCAAAGAACCATTTGCCAAACGTTACGGTTTGAAGACAGTGTCCTGCAAAACCTGCCACCCTAACAACAAAGACAAATCGATACACAACGAATTTGGCAAGTTGATCGAGAAGCAATTGTTGGGCAAAGACCTATCCAAAAAATTCAACGAAGCGAAAGCAAAAGGCGACGAAGCAGTTGAGGCATATGAGAAAGAAATGGTTGTGCATTTCATTGAAGCCTTAAAGGTCGTAGAGAAAGAAAAGATGTCTTTCGCAGATTTGGCAAAGTTTGGTTTGCTAAACGGCGTCAAGCTGGATACCAAGAAGGCCGATGGCAAACCCTAATTGTAGAATCTTACTGTTGCTTGCTGGCTGCATATTATTGTTTTGCCAGCCAACGGTGGTTGCCCAGTCTGAATTCACTGGAACCACGATGGGCCCGATCGCCTATCGAGTGGTCGTGTATGAAGTTGACGACGAAGTCAAGCTGAAGCAAGGTATTCAATCCGAGCTTGATCGCGTCAACGATCTGATGTCGACGTACGTTTCGGATTCAGATGTTTCCCGCGTTAATGCTGCCGATGCGGAAAAGTGGACGGAAGTAAATCCGTTGACGCTGAAAGTGATTGAAAAGGCAATTGAGATCTCAAAACTGACTTCTGGAGCTTTTGACATCACCGTCGGTCCGGCTGTACGTCGCTGGAAGTTTGGGCCTGACGCTGAACAGATCGAGTATCCTTCTGATGCCGAAGTTGCGGATATGTTGAGCTACGTTGGGTTCGGCAAGTTGAATTTGCAGGCGGACCCGCCGTCGATTCAGAAATCAGATTCTCGTACACAGATCGATTTATCAGCGATCGCAAAAGGTTTTGCGGTCGATCAAGTTGCAATGCTTCTGAAGTCCGAAGGTTACGAAAACTTCATGGTTGAAGTCGGAGGTGAAGTTTACGCTTCGGGTCGCAAACCGGACGCAAAGTGGCGAATAGGAATCGAGAAGCCGAAATTTGAAGGCTGTACCCTTGCGGTTTCCGGCGCGATTGAAATCAGCGACGTCGCCGTAGCAACCAGCGGTGACTATCGTAACACTCGAATTTACAACGGACAAAGAATTTCACACACGATCAATCCGGCGACTTGTCGACCCGTTTTGGATTCGCCTGCTTCTTGCAGCGTGATTGCTGCTGATTGTATGACCGCCGACGCGATTGCAACGGCGATCATGGTTATGGGCGCAAAGCGTGGGATGGAACTTTGTCTGGGCAATGATTTCGATGCGAATATCGCCAACCGAATGGGCAACGATAGTTCAAATTTCAAGTCTGTGACCAGCGACAATTTCCCGCAGATCCAACCAATTCAAACAAAAGCTAATTCAGCAACGCAGCCGCAGTCTATCTGGCCAGCGTTTGCTGGTGCACTAATCATATTTTCCCTCGCCATACTTGGAATGGCCGTTGGCGCGATTTTCAACGAGAAACCAATCTCGGGCTCTTGCGGCGGCATAGCCGCAAAAACTGGTGAAGACGGTGACACTTCCTGCTCACTTTGTCATAAGCCAGTTGCCGAGTGCCCGGAAGAACAGGAAGTCACATAAGATTTTGAACCCGCTTCCGCAGGCAAAATCGCCGGCCCAACGACAAATGGTCAAGCATCAGCACGGCCGTTTGTAACGCTTGCAACGATCGGTTTGGCTTAATCCTTGCCGGCAAACCACCATTTTGGTTCCGGCAGCCAACGGGAATACCTGTTCCAATACAATAGAAGATATTCCAACCATCGTTCGAATGAGTCCGACGTGTATCACGGCCAGCCAACCAATTCATCTTCGCTAATCATCGACGTCAACGACGTCTGGAAGATTTATTGCCGTAACTTGAAACGAGCTATGTGGTACGGCGTGCGAGATTTAGGAACGGAAATGCTTGGACATGGCCAGGACCGGGAAATCGGTGACCTTCGTCGCGGGGAATTCTACGCCGTCGAAAATGCCAATTTCCAAGTCAATCAGGGCGAGTGCGTTGCCATGATCGGCCCCAACGGAGCCGGCAAAAGCACCATGCTGAAAATGATCAATGGGCTTATCCGTCCCAACCGTGGCAACATTTCAATCAAAGGAAAAATTGGTGCGTTGATTGAATTAGGCACAGGTTTTAACCCTGTCCTTTCCGGCCGCGAAAACATTTACGTAAACGCATCCATTCTGGGGATGACTCGTGGCGATGTCGACAAAGTGTTCGATGAAATCGTCGATTTTGCTGAACTGGGACACGTGATCGACGACCCAATTAAGACTTATAGCTCAGGCATGAAAGTGCGACTTGGATTCTCGGTTGCCGCTAACTTACGTCCAAATCTGTTGATTATGGACGAAATTCTGGCCGTTGGAGATGTTGGGTTCAGAATGAAGTGTTTTGGGCATTTGAAAAAATTGATCGACAACGGTGTTGCGATCATTCTTGTTTCGCACGCCGTTTCCATGCTGCAGCGAGTCGCAACGCGCGGCATTGTATTTGGGAACGGAAAAATCGTTCACGATGGCGATGTGCAAACGGCTGGAACCGTTTATGAGGAACTTGTAAATTATCGTCGCGAAACACAAGAGAAACAAGAAGACCCGAATTCCAATCGCAATCAGAACGCAAGCATCGTCCAAGTCAAACTCCTCGATGACTTTGGCAACGAACAGGATGAATTCGAAACGGGATGCACGCAACAACTGCAAGTCACATTAGATTGCCAGCAGCCCATTAATAACGCCAGATTAATCGTCGCATTGAATTCGCCCACCAATGGAATCGTATCTGCCGTATCATCGACCTATCAAAACATCCAACTCGATTTACGGCGCGGTACAAATGTCATCACCTTGAACATTCGCAATCTGCCGCTACTGATTGGATCTTTCAGTTTTAACGTTTCGCTTTACGGGCCTGAGACCTCCGATTTCTATCACCGGCTCTTGAGCCAATCTCCATTTCGCATTATCGGGCCGCCGATCAACACCGATGGTCGCGGGATTCGTGGCATGATGAAGATCGATCACGATTGGACGGTAAACTAGGGGGCCGCAACTTCTTACTGCTTGATCGGATAACCCAATCGCTCAAAATCGTCTGCGAAGTAGCTATTTACAATGGCCAAGGTATCGTCGTCAAAGTACTGCATAAAGTTAGTTGATCGCTGAGTCCGATTCCAATGTGGCAAACCTTCGCTTGAGATTCCTAGTCGCTCGCATACGATTTGGAAATCTTTGTCCAGGGTTTCAAATCGGCCAACGAAATCCGCGTGCTGCAAACAATTGAATGGATGGGTTTGTGGAATTGCATGGTGGCGAATTTTTCGTGGTGTCGTATCGCGAATACCGTCAAATGGAATAGATTCGTCCATGGCGATTTCAAGAAACCTCTTCAGCTCGATACCCGCTTCATCGCTGGGGTGTTCCCAGACGGAATCCTGCATGCCGCTGGCGAACATTTTCCATGCTGACACAATTCGATCGTACGGGTTTCGAACGAACGCAAACTTAAAAAGATGTTCCCATTCTGGCGGAATAGAGCCTTGATTGGGGCCTTCAACATTACCTTCAAAAAAACCATGGCGAATCGACGTTCCGCCAGTTTTGGGGATGTGGATAAAAACAGCTCGTGGATCTTTAATTAAAAATACAGCCATTGAATTCGCCGGAGCGGCAGTTCGAAAGTTTGCGAGCATAGCAAATAAACGCAATCTTGTGCAACAGTCACGACAATATCTTCCCAACGTTTGTCGTCGTGTTGTCGATCCGCTTCACAGCCTTTAGAATTGGGTTGTCCAACTTGAAAGGAACTTTTGTGTCACTGTTTGAAGATAACAACTATCAATATCGCGATACCTATTTCGTCTTTTTTCGCAAAGAGAATCGCCCCAGTTTGGACAAGATCGAATCGACCTTGGCCGAATTGGGTACGCGTTACGAAACGCTGAAAAGTTCAGAAAAGGACGGCGAATTCGAATCCCTTACGTTCGTTAGCCCTTACGATTTTTCCGCCATGGACATAACCGTTGTACAGGGCGACGAAGTCAATACACAGATCACTGAATTGATGGATGATTTCAAAACCATGACATTGACTGGCGATGATTCAAACAAGCTGTCAGCACTTGGTAACAGCGACGCTCGATTTGACATTTTTCATTTTGAGCATGTCGACGCGGGTGGGCAGGACGAATTTCTTGATCCCGGCGGGTTGTTATTGTTGATGGAAAAATTGTCCGATCTTGCGGACGGTGTCGCCCTGGACCCTCAAAGTAATTCGCTGTTTTGATATGCAAGCCAAGGAATTCAAGACCGGCAGCGTAGTGGTCTATCAGGACCAACCGGTAATTATCGAAAAAATATCGGTCCAGTCACCTTCGGCGCGCGGTGCATCAACGCTGTACAAATTCCGTGGCAGAAACGTTGTCACAAAACAGAAGCTGGACATTACGCTAAAGGGCACCGATTCGCTTGATGATGCGGATTTTCAAAAGCGAAACGTTAATTTTATGTACGCCGATGCGACGCACCTGCATTTTCTTGACCAAACGGATTACCAGCAATACAGTCTTGAATTTGCAGACCTCGAACATGAAAAGCCGTACATCAAGGAGGGTCTGGAAGGCATGTTGGCTTTGATCTACAACGATGGCTGCGTCGGCATCCAATTGCCGGCCGCCGTTGAATTGTTAATTACGCAGTGCGATCCGGCGGTCAAAGGAAATTCGGCCACCAGTCGCACCAAGCCTGCCACACTTGAAACTGGACTGATCGTTCAGGTTCCGGAATATTTAAAAGAAGGCGAAGTCATTAAGGTCGACACACGCAGTGGCGATTTTCTGTCGCGAGCATAGGAAAAATTTTGCGAAGGACCCGTCCATTCTGGTCGGACAGACCGCTAATCTACACCGCGGATAAGCAAACATTTACCGGGCGCCGAATATTCTTCATCGACATCCGATTCCTCGTCGTCGAATCCACAAACGGTTACGTATAGATTTCCATTTTTGTCAAAGGCCATCGCCGTTGGCCGGTCCAGATAGGTAACTAACTCCGCCGTGCAGCCTTCTTGAGAATCGACGGCTACCAATTTGTACAGCCCGCCTTTTTTTGGCTCCGCCCAATTAAAATCGAGCGCATACAATCGTTTTTTTCGTGGACCATAGGCCATCGCTACGATATCGCTAAGCCCCGTTGGGAATTTGTCCAACAGTTCGCCGCCTTCGCTATAAAAAGTCAAAATCGAATCGCCAGGCGTATCCCGTGTTCCCATTTGAGCAATGACCAGATGCTTTTCGGGGCTGATACAAATTCCGCCCGGTGAGGGTACTCCTGCCTTTTCGTTGGTAGGGATCAAGCGTTTCAAATCGCCCATATCATTGACGAGCAATTGCGACGAAGCGATCCAGCCTTTCTTTTTGTCTCCGTTGCAGCTGACAAACAACGAATACTTGCTGCGAACCATATTAAAAAAATTGCCTTCGGCCGGTTGATCGCCATCAGCATCGAGAATCTTCTGGTACTCAAAATCCTTGGCTTTTAAAGTACCGTTTTCAACATTTTCAATATCGTAAACACTGATCGAATCTTCGCCGTCTTGCCCGCCGCCAGTACCAACAATCAAGCGGTTGCGACCACGAAATCCTAACGCCATCGGTCCCAAAATTAAACCTCGATCTAACTCAAATTCCTCCATTGGGAATTCTGAAACGATCTCGTTGATTGAGTCCCGTGTTACATGAATGATTCGACCACGGCCCGTATCAGAAACGAAAATCTCACCAATCACGGGACGAATGGCGACGCCCCAAGGGTTTTTCAAATTCGATGCAAATACCTTGGTCGTAACTTCCTGGGCAATGCCCTGGGAACAAGTTGCCACCAGGCAAACCATTAGAAACAGATTTCGAATCATCAAGGCGCTACTTTTGAACAGGAAAGAGTCATTTGCAAATGCGCAGGATAACCTTTTTGCCGACATTATCCAACGCTTTTCAAGCTCTCCAATACCGCTTTCAGGATAGGACGGATCCGGTCAGGCAATTCAGGGGAACTACTCAGCCGTGGCCCTGCTACATTTAGCACTGAAATTTCCTGTTTACCGATCCAGTCGATGATTTGAGCCGGCAAGTCGGTCAAACAGCCCGAAACATCGATCGCCAGAATCGGCTTGCCTAATTTTTTTGCCAACCCAATCGTAAGCGATGTACCGCCGGACGCTTTTTCAAAGAAGAACACCAGCGTACCATCAGAATCCACGATATTCTGCTGCGTTCGAACCGCATAGTTGCGAGAATCGGATTGGGTAAGTGCGTAGCGATCCGGAATGACGCCATCTTCCGCTCGTCTGCCTAAGGGGCACCAACCGCCGTGCTGCAATCCAGTTTCAATCGCGACATCCAGCGCCACGCGATCGACACCCGTTTGTCCACCTGAAACAACTTTAATCATCTTCCAATTACCTCTTGGGTAACTGTAACCTGATTCCAGCAGCAAGACGAGTCAAATGGTTTACGTCAGCAGGCAATTCTTTGCGATTAAGCCGAATGATTTCGAGATAATCACTCGCTTGACCGGTCACCCGTCGAGCAATGTCAAACAGCGTATCGCCGTCTTGCGTCACATACGCGTTGGAATTCGCAACATTCATTTCTGCGTTTTCCGTAACCGGACATAGATCAGCGAAAAGCAGTTTCAATTGAGACAGCTCAGGGATTTCTAAAACGTCATCCGGTTTCAATTTGTCAAACGCATCAACGCGAGAGCGGTTGAATTCATAAAGCGCTTTGAAGTACCGACCATCTTCATATTGTTCTTGAGCGATGGTCCAGAAGCTGTCGTTAGCGACAACGACGTACTGCTTCTGGTCAGCAGATTTGAATTCGATTTGGTTACTTTTTTTCTCAGCGAATTGGAGTTCAGGCTGAGTCGCAATGGTTGTCGAATCCGATGTTGAATCGGTGACTTCCAGCGGCTTCAATTCAGCATCGTCCTTTGCAGTGCTGTTGATGAAAACGCGTTTTGAAGTCGATGGTAGTTCTTCGTTTGCATTCGCCAAATCAACGGTATTGGCAGGTGCAAAATCGTTTGCCTGCTCTTGTTCGAAACTGACTTGGCCAAATTCACCGGGATCATTGGCCGCTGGCTTGGAAATTAAATCGCCAGCTAGTTGGTTCAATTTTCTCGCAGAATTCAAAAGCGTATTTGAAAAACTGGTTTTTGAAGAGTCGATTCCAGGGCGTTCCTGTTTGGCTACCCTTAACGGTAAACCACTTTCTGATTTGGCTTTTGTTGCCACAAAATCATGCGATAGGTCTCGTGAAGGAGCAATTGCAGGCGCAGGTGTTGTTTGGGCATCCAATACAAGGTTAGGTCTTAGTGGAGGCGCCGCGACGGTCAATTTGGGCGTTTGTTCTTTTGGCTTGAAAATGTTTGGCGGACTGGCAACCGACGCAATCTTGGGCTGAGCGATCTTCGGTTGTTCTGGCGCTCTCTGCCGCGAAAAGCTAATTGAATGATTTGGTTTGGAACTCGATACGGTTTGACGCTCAGGCGGAGTTGGCGACAACTTTGGCGAATCGTCTAGTGGACGCAAATAGTAGTCTGGACCCACGTGCTTCGCGATGGGAGCGTTTTGAATATGCAGCGGAATGCGACTGTGCTCGTTAGTAAATTTCAGCCACGCGCACATCGCGACTGTTGAAATCAAAACCATTGCCACCGCTAATCCGATTTTGGTTTCCAGTGTCAAAATAGGTGAGTGGGAAGGACGCATGCTTGGATCCGAAAGTGCAGCAATCAGGGGCGATTTTGAAGTTTGACTTATACCTCAACCCAAAATCCACAGAAACGCCACTCAGCCCCATACGCTAGCATTCTAGCTACTTTCGTCGCTCTGCAACTCGCAACTTTGCACTGCGTGAACGAGGATTTTCAAGCAGCTCTTCTTCGGACGCCATCAGCGGGCGTTTGGTGATTATGTTCAAGTTTTCATTCTGGACAAACGAAGTTTTAACGATTCGATCTTCCAGTGAATGAAAACTGATCACCGCAGCACGCCCTTGAGGGGCCAGTATTTCGGGCAACCGCCGCATGGTTACGTTCAACCATTTCAGCTCTTCATTGACCGCGATTCGAAGCGCCTGAAACGTACGCGTTGCCGGATCGATATTCTTTTGCTTCTGTCTCGGAACAACGCTACGAACCAGTTGGGCAAGTTGATTGGCGGTTTTGATCGGTTCATGATGTCGCTGCTCGCAAACTTTGCGGGCGATCCGACGGCTGAACCGCTCTTCACCAAATTCATAAATCAGATCTGCCAGATGTTTTTCGCCAAGCCGATTCACTAACCGATATGCTGGCTCACCGGCTGAAGCATTAAATCGTAAATCCAATAGCCCTTTGCTTTGGAAGCTGAAACCGCGATCGTGATCGGCAAGTTGATCGCTGGAAAGGCCAAGATCCAGCAAGATTCCATCAACGCCTTCGATTTCCATCGCTGCCAGGTGTTCTGGAATATCCGCGTAATTTGCAGCAACAACCGTAGCGTTTTCTGGCAACCAATGGGTGGCAGCTTCCACGGCGATCGGGTCACGATCAAACCCAATCAAACGGCCCGATCCATTTAGCTTTTCCAGTATCAGTTTTGAATGTCCGCCCCCGCCAAACGTTCCATCGACAATCGTTTTGCCCGGCTCAATTTGCAGGGCTTCGATACATTCGTTTGGCAGTACGGGTACGTGAACGGTCATAGCTTTGAGCGACAATTTAAAGCGTTAGAATTTATCAGGAAGCACGCAGTTCGACGAGGGACACAAAAGTAGAACCGTTAGTAATAATTGCTGGCATTCCTACACATTTAACAAACGACGCAGCGAACTGGTTGCGCATAAAAAGACGACCGATCCAAACACTTCGTGTATTTGAAGGATCGATCGTCACTGATGCCTGTCGCAAGGCATCGATCGCTAAGCCTTTGCATCATGCATTGGCTCACCTTATAGGCGAACGTCATTCTGTGGCCAGATATGGCATCGCACCTATAAAGTACGCGATACGGAGGATTCCGCACTATTTCGGGGTGACCGGCTTTGTTTGCTCCAAATTTGTACTTCCCACGGGATTTGTTTTCGAAATCTCACCATCCAACAAGGCTTGAGCAACCACATCGAAACCGGCTTTGTGTTGCTGGTAATAGGCTTGCCAATCTTCTTCGTTCCAAATCTCCCAATTGCTGCCAACGCCAAGAATCACTATTCGATTCGACAACTTCGCCCACTCCACCAACCTCTGCGGGATCCGTACCCGATTCTGCGAATCCAACTCACACTTTTCCGCTTGTGCAAAAAACAAACGTGAAAAAGACTTCCGGTTGCTAGTGGTTGCTTCGGATACCTCCGCCTCTTTCGCTCGTTTCTCTATTGTTTCCAAGTTGTGCAATTCAAGGC
Organism: uncultured Pirellulaceae bacterium; assembly: GCA_964405425.1. GTDB lineage: Bacteria > Planctomycetota > Planctomycetia > Pirellulales > Pirellulaceae > Mariniblastus. The sequence goes on from CAYONX010000018.1 coordinate 11,028, forward strand.
ACTGATCCAGCCCGGGAGTCAGGTAAAATTCCTGTCCAACATCAACCATTTTTTTAACTGATTTTGGTAAAAGCACACGTGCTTTTGCGTCCAAACTTCGCTCAAAAGTACCTGTACAAAACACAAATTCCCACCATCACCCAAACCTACCCACAACATTCCACTAGGTTACGAAATTGTGGTTATGCGTCAATGCGACTGATAATGCCCAAAAACCCCGGTAGAATGTGAAATCGGCTTTGATATTCCGAGGAAAATTTAAGGATTGGAAAATCTGAAAAGAGACGGTTTTTCGTCACCTGGCGAAAACTGCCAGCATAGAGGCGATATTCTATGTGCCTTCATTTTCGGTTAGAAACGTCGAACATTCCCAATTCGTAACGCACAAACGATGAACCTGAATTCAAGCCAAGCCCAACCGTCAGACCAGCTTAGCAATTATGATTTTGAATTGCCCAAAGAGTTGATCGCTCAAGAGCCGCTACGCAATCGCAGCGATGCTCGTTTAATGGTCATCGACCGGAACCAAAAATCGGTCTCGCATTCGCATATTCGTGAAATCAGTCGTTCGTTGCTGCCCGGTGATTGTCTTGTTTTAAACGACACCCGTGTTGTGCCAGCACAATTGGTGGGACAAAGGGAAAGCACGGGTGGCCGTTGGCAGGGTTTAGTCGTTGAATCGGACGGTCAACAGTGGAAAATGCTGGCCAAAACACGCGGCAAGATTTCCGTTGACGAACATGTAATTCTCAATGACCGCGAAGGCAAGCCGCGATGTCGCCTGGTATTGACGGCAAAATTGGACAACGGATTCTGGATCGGCCGGCCTTTATGCGACCATGATGAAACGGAAGATGCTGAACTCGCTGGTCGACCTTTATCAGAAATCATCCATGTCCTCGGTCGCGTGCCATTGCCGCATTATATTCGCGGCGGCAATATGGTGGATTCAGATCTGGTCAATTATCAGACTGTGTTTGCCAAAAACGAAGGAGCCATTGCAGCGCCAACGGCTGGTTTGCATTTTACCAAGCCCTTGCTGGAAAAGTTGATCGATCGTGGCATCCGCATCGCAGCGGTAACGTTGCACGTTGGAATCGGTACATTTCGCCCGGTGTCCTGCGAAGATTTGAATGACCACGTCATGCACAGTGAACATTGTTCCATCGGACAATCTGCGATCGATACCATTAACGAATGCCGCAACGACGGCGGCCGGATAGTTGCCGTTGGCACCACGAGCGTCCGTGTTCTGGAAACAGCTGGATCCAGTGGCGTTTTGAAACCATGGGAAGGCGAAACGGACTTATTTATTCGGCCTGGCCATGAATTCCAGTTCGTCGATGGTCTGATTACCAATTTCCACTTACCCAAAAGCACGCTCATCGTTTTGGTAAGAGCGTTTGGCGGCGATACTTTAATGTGCCGAGCCTATGACGAAGCAGTCGCCGAAGAATATCGTTTCTTCAGTTACGGCGACGCAATGCTAATCATCTAGAGATTCACACTGAAACCGGGCGCACTATAAAACGGTTTAATTCGTCCCGATATCAGTGCATACATGAAAAAAGCGGCGTAGAAAAATCAACGCCGCCTGACAAAATGAAGCCAATGCTTACTTTTTGGACTTCTTCTTTTTCTTTTGCGTGGACTGATATTCGCCACCAAATTTCTTCTTGAACTTCTCCACACGGCCCATCGTGTCGACAAATTGTTGCTTGCCAGTGTAGAACGGATGAGAAGCACTGGAGATGTCAACGTAATAAACGGGATACTCGTTGCCGTCTTCCCACTTGATTGTTTCTTTGGTTTTGACGGTTGAACGCGTCAATATTGCAAAATCAGCGGTCTTATCTTTGAATACGACCTGCTGGTACTCAGGATGAATATCGGACTTCATGGTTCTACTCGCCTAAAATTTGTAATCCGGTAGTTTATCGGAAATCCGAGCATCGGAAAACGGCCTTTTTTGCTTAGAATTGCCTGTTTCTGAAAATATTTCAGCGACACAATTTGCCATGGATTCACTTGCCCGAAATCTGCTGGTCGCCATCCCCGAATTGCCAGACTCGAATTTCTTTCGGACGGTCGTCTTTATGATGGACCACACCGACGAAGGAGCAATGGGAGTCGTGCTGAACCGACCAACCAGCGTCGAAATTTCTGATTTGTGGCAAAAGCTCGATTCAGATGTCGAAGTGTACATCGACGGAAAGGTTCACGTCGGCGGACCTGTCGAAGGCCCCATCATCGCTCTGCACGATCAATTCAGCATGTCTGATGAAATGATCATCGATGAAGTCTATATGACGATGACCAGCGATCGAATGAACCAACTCGTGGCGAAATCTGGAATCAAATTTAGGGTCTTCTCGGGCTATTCGGGCTGGGCACCGGGACAATTGGAGGCGGAAGTTCAAAACGGTGGCTGGTTGGTAACCGAAGCGACCTCTAGTGACGTTTACGGCAGTCCCGAAGCATTGTGGAAATCGGTTTGTGAGCGTGTCGGGAACAAAATCATGTTTCCAGGCTTGCCCGATATTTCGTCCGGTACCGACCCAAATCTGAATTAACTGTCAGCCATCTCGCCATTTGACGATCAATCCATCCTCGGCCCATTGCCACAGACCATGGTCCTGATAGGCTTCGGGCATGTACATCGGCGAATTTGCAGCCATCGGCACAGCCGTATTTTGGGCGTTTTCATCATTGTTTTTCACGCTCGGCGGCAATCGAGTTGGCGCCGAATGCGTGAACCTGGTTCGGTTGTATTTTGGCCTGCTGTTCATCGTAATCGTCCAGATCTATACGACCGGCCAACCGACGCAATGGAGTGTCGAATCATGGCGACACCTTGTTTTGTTCGCCTCCGCCTTTGTCGGCTTGGTGATCGGTGACGCAGCGTTATTCTATTCGTTTCTATTGATTGGACCTCGGTTGGCCATGTTAGTCATGTCTACGGTTCCAGTTTTCAGCGCGATCTTTGCCCTGCTCTGTTTTGGTGAAGCCTTAAATTTTGTTGAAGGAATGGCCATTCTGGCCGCGATTGTCGCGATTGGATATGTTGTTGCCGAAGATCGTGGATCAAAGACGCGTGAAACAGAACAGACGAGTAATCATTTCAAGGGAGTCATGTTCGCGCTGGTCGGAGCCTTGGGACAAACTGGCAATCTGATTATTACCAAGTACGCATTGGTTGACGATTTTTCGACGTTGACGGCAACACAAATTCGAATTTTCTATTCGATCGTGATACTGACGTTGTGGGCGATTTGTCGTGGCCAGTTAGGCACCGTCGTTCGAAAACTGGCCGACTTAAAAGCTACTCTCTTTATCGCCGTTGGTGCACTGGTAGGCCCGTTTATTGGAATCTGGCTAAGCTATATCGCGATCAACAACACTAAAATTGCCATCGCTTCGGTGATCATGGCCTTGCCACCGGTTTTGTTAATTCCCATTGCCTGGTATTGGCTCGGCGAGAAAGCAACGCGGCGTTCAATCATTGGAACGCTTCTGGCTGTCATCGCTATCGGTGTATTACTGGTTGTAAAATCTTCCTGATGCGACGAAGTCAAATTTGCCTGGCTTAACCAGCGGAAAAACCCCAACGAAAAAAACCCGCAGCAAGAGCTACGGGTCGTTCAATTTTTTCAGGAGTATACATCCAACCGGCTTCTAGAAATTGAATCGCAAACCAGCGACGATGTCATTGCTCTGGTATTCAGATTCCAGCAAGATGTTTGGATTCTGCGAAAACCCGATGCCCGGTCCACCAAACCGATTGAGCTTTGGATCCATAACTTCGAAGAACCGATACTCGACGAACGCTTCCATATTAGGGCGTGCACGCCATGCCAATCCAGCCATCCATTGGTAGGCGGCAGAGCTGTCATTTCCGTCCAGCGACGCAACACCTGTTCCGTAAGTTACACGCGAGTCAATAAACGCCAAACCGGCACCGACTCCGATGTATGGTACGAAATTTCCATTGCCAAGGACCAAGTCGTAAACAAGATTAAACATCGCCGAGTGGCTGTTTTGAAATTCACCAACGTTGCCGACAGGATTCCCATTGAATACAACGGACGTAGCGTCTTGACTGCGGAACGTGTATTCCAATTCAGAACGCAAGTTTCTGAACAGTCTTCGGCCAATCGCACCACCAATCAGATATCCAGTATCGTAGTTGATATTTAGATCGCGCTGAAAGCCAACGGAATTCTGTTCATCCAATTCTGATGCACCACCGAAAACGGAAAAATAAGTGTTGCCACCAAATCCGCTTCCACAACTGGAAGCCGAACCGCAGTCACCACCGCCTATTCCACCATCAAATCCTCCGCAATGTCCACCGCCAATTCCACCGCCAAACGAATCGCATCCGCCTGAGTCACAGAAGTTGCCGGCACCCGCACCGCCGTAGCCGGCACCGATGTAGCCGCCTCCGCCATAGGAATCGCATCCACCTGAATCGCAGAAGTTGCCCGCGATCGAGCCGCCGCCATAGCCGGCCGGTGCTGCCGAAGGCAAGGGCATCCGAGGTGCTGTTGGCATTGGTGAGACTGGGGTCGGATTGTAACTTGGCTGAAACGTCGGCTGGTAAGCGGGCGCCGCCACTTGATAATGTTGTGCAGCAGCTAACGCGGGAAGCATTAATACGACTGCAATTGCAAATAAATTTTGGACCGTCATCATTTGTACTCCTGGTTGTCCATTCTGATTTCTGGGCACCCTTTCAATCGTCTAAGGCGTTTCGACCACTTTAACTGGATGAATCCGGGCAGTTGGAAAAATCGTAAATACTGGAACGACTAAGAATTACGGGGAAAGCTTTACCGGTTGTGCCGTTCGATCCGACCGTTCGATTAACCAGACTGACTCAGTCGTGCACCTCTGCATGCAGCCCTAAACTGCAGCCTTTCATCCTGTCTTTTGCAACCGGCACAGATTGACGCTCTTTTAGGGTTAGTCAATACTTGACCTTCGATACTTACGATAAATAGAAAATGCCTACCGAATCCAATGACCCGCCAATCGATCGCTGGCCAGCGTTTTACCGACGCTGCGCCACGCTGATTCTGTCTGGGTACTTGCTGTTGGCACCTGCCTATTTGTTGATCTCAGCAAAAGTTCTCACTCCCGGTGACATGTCAGCCTACTTGTTGGACGTGGGGCACTGGTTGCCGCAAGACAAACACCTGCTTGCGGACATGGAAAAGTTCTCAACGGTCGCGGGTTATGACCGGGGTCGAGTGATACGAATTTCGTGGCCGAATTGCACTGAAGATGATCCAAGATTGAAAACGTTTGCTGCTGTAATCGCCAAGGCGACATGGCCAGCTGGTTTTCAGGACGAAAGTCTGACTGGAAGTGTTTTCGTCGATGTGCTTACACTCGACGATCTATACAACAAAATGCATTCAGCGTCTCCCGGTCTTTCGCGTCAACAAATATACGATCAGCTTAAAAGTATTATGATCGGAGACGATGGCACCACATGCATTATTGCTACGCTCACGACCAGTCTTCCTGCTCCACGGGCTCATGCAATTAAACAGCTCTATGCCGCCGCTGCCTCGGTCGACAATCTGGACGAATCCGATTTGCGATTGTTCGGCGGCGCCGTGTATACGAGCCAGCTGGACAAGTCTGGTGCAAACATCGCGACAACGTTTACACCGTTTTCTGTTTTGATCAGTCTGATCTGTGCCTGGTTTTGCATCGGGCGATGGCGTGTATTGTTGGCTCTGTTCTTAAACGCGCTTTTGGCAACTTGCATGGCGCTGGTATCGGTATACTTCAGCGACGTGACGATGGACCCGGTTTTGATGCTCATGCCCGGGTTCTGGATGATCATGATGCTTTCTGGCGGCGTCCATTTCATCAACTACTATTTTGAAATTCAACAGAAACAGGAAACCGACTATCGGTCACTTGCAGGCACTGCCGCCAAGGTTGCCTTTCAACCGGCGTTTCTGGCAACATTGACCACATGCATTGGTTTGGCATCGTTGTGCACCAGTGACGTGATGCCCGTTTTTCGTTTCGGCTTACAATCTGCGATTGGATTGGCATGTGCCTTTGTCAGCCAATTTCTGTTTTTGCCATCGTTTCTGCATGTTTTTAACGTAGGTGCGACCAACGATTCAGACCGAGGGGCTGCGTTCTGGCTTTGGTACGAGCGATTTGCAGTCGGATTCCGTTACAAAACCTCGATCGTCTTTCTGCTTCTGATCGTTTTCGGTGCGTACGGATTTACTCATCTCGGTTTTTCTAACCGATTGAAGGATCAATTTGCAAGCGATCTGCGCATCAACACCGACACCGATTGGTTTGAACAGAAAATTGGCCCGTTAATTCCATTTGAGATCTTAGTCAGATTCCCCAAAGAAAATTTACCCAAGCCAAGCCAATGCCTCGGCTACATCGATACTCTTCAGCAACGACTGGAAAACTTGGACGAACCGCTGAAGCTACTTTCCTCGACAGCTATTGTTCCCTACGACGCCGGCACTGGAGCCAGGCAAACGATGCGACGTGCGATTCTGGATAAAAAACTGGAAAACCAGCGCCAAACACTCTTGAATACCGGTTACGTGTTGGATGAAACCGATTTCGAGCTTTGGCGCATCAGTGCTTTTGCATTCAGTTCGGGAAAAGTCTCGATGAGTGACTATTTTGCCGCCATTAACCAGGCTACCACTCAATTTCAGTCAGAATCCCAAGGGATCGAAACGAAAATCAGCTACGCAGGGCTTGGCGCTCGGATGGCTGTCATTACACAGCGGCTAGGTGGAGGATTGTTAAAAAGTTCATTGACATCGGCGATACTCATTTCCCTGGTTGTGATCATCGCCTTGCGCAGTTGGGTTTTAGGCCTGACTGCCATGCTTCCCAACATGTTTCCGGTATTGATATCGTTCGGAGCATTCGGCTATTTCAACCCTACTTTGGACATTGGTGCCATCATGACTGCCAGCATCGCGATGGGAATTGCAGTCGACGATACAATTCACTTCATGTATTGGTTTCGAAAAGGAGTAAATTCAAATTTATCGCGAGAAAATGCAATTCAATTGGCGATAAAGAAATCAGGCCATGCAATCGCAGCCACATCCGTTATTTGTGGCTTGGGCTTTTGTGTTTACTTCTTTTGCGATTTCATGCCAATCGCGAGATTCGGCCAGTTATTGTTTTTGATGTTAGGTGCAGCTCTAGTTGGCGACTTGTTTTTCCTTCCAGCTTTATTGCGTTCGCTTCCTGAGCGATGGTTGTCGCAAACGAAACCAGAACTTCGCCCGGAGCCGTCCGCAAAAAATTAACGATCCAAATACAAACGAGCTTTAAAACGACATGTTTGCCGTATTGGCGTTTTTACTTGTGATTCAGGCAGATTGTTTTCAAGGCAACTGCTACGAAAACGTTTATTCATCTGCAACCGTTCCCGCTTCAGGTCTGGTGATCGCCATTGACCCCGATCTGCTCTTCACCGACGGGCTGGCACGATCGTGGAATTGTATCGACGAACCTCATGGCAAGCGTCAAGTCAGAAGTCGACCGTTGGCGAAAATCAATTTCAAGCTGAATCCCATTCCATCTCTTGGTAGCGCTGCGGTTCAATTAGAAGCACTCGGTACGACTGTGGGCGAAACCCATACTGAAAATCGGAAAGCAAAGGTGTATACGGATTCGCTAACCAACTTCAAAATCAAGAATCACCTTAACATTGGATTCGACGGCGTCCACGCTGATGCGCCCACCATCAGCGCCGACACTTCACAAACTTTTAACCGTTCTGAGTCGAAAGTCCCGATGGGCGCGATGTTCGCCAGTTCAATCTACCGTCGTTTCCCCGAAGACGTCAAAAAACAATCCAACAGCTTCGCACGCGAATTAGTATCAAAACAATACAGTCGGACTTTGCAATCTTTTAATCAATCACTGCAGCATCAATTGCACCGGTTTCAACAGACTCATCCCGCGCTTGCTTTTCTTGATTGGCAACTTTCCTCCGATTCACAAAACATCTATTTGGCAGCCGGTTTTGGAAACTATTTTTACGAATCGGTGCCCAGCAAGCAAAATGCGGTCAATGTCATTTTGCATGAAGGACAAGCGACACAGTGGATGATCGAGCGTTTCGGTGGTCAAACCGTTAGTTCGTATCAGTTGGAAACGTGGTTCCAACACAAAAACAAAAAAAAGCCAAACGTGAACAGCGATCCGTGGTCGGTGACCTTTCTCGATCGAGCTGCTGATTTCAAATTTTATGGTAACAATCTTGATATCCGCCTCGGATTTTCCAATTTCCAATCAGCGGACCACACGACACCCCCAATCGTTGTAAGAGTCGTTTATCAAGTTCAAAACAACGGTAAAAATTGGTCACTCGTCAGGGACGGCGAACTGGAAATCCGCGGCACTTCCAAAGGTGCTCGCCAAAAAGTTCTTCGATCTGTCATGCGGCAACGGCTTAATTCAATTTTGCCTGATGCAATTCCGCTACAATTACCGACACCAAACAGCCAGTTCGTTGAAGATCTAAACCTAAGGATCGCCGACATTGCCACACAAGGTTCCGTGCTTTCAGTGGCGCTTCAGGCAAACTAGCAAACACCTTTTTCCGCTATCCATCATGAGAATACTGTTCGTACTTCTTTTGCTAACGCCCAGCTTGGCATTCGCACAACATTCGCAATTGATTCCGGATTCGGCAACAGCCGTATTTTCAATATCCGATTACGAAACTTGGCGCGCACAAATCCCTGAAACATCCATTGGCAGATTCTTTCGTGATGGCCATGTAAAAGCCATTCGCACTTCGCTTACCGAAGCCGCACGTCGCCGACCTGGAATCCAATCCTTTCTGGATGCGAAAATCATACGAAAATATTGCCGCAACCAATGCACTGTTTCCTTACTCCCGGTTGGGAATCGAATGGAAGTTTGTGTGCTAATAAGCTGCGAGAATAGAGACTTTGCACAACAATGCCGACAAGATCTCGACAAGATGTTCGGCGCTCAAGTCTCCTCAAAACAACTCGACGCTGATGTCGTGTTTTCCAGCTCACCAGCGGCAGTAGCGCGTTTTGGTGTTCAAGGAAAAATGATATCCAACACACGAGGTTTTACACAAAGCGTACAACGAGCGCTGCAAGATTTACCGGATGCGACCTTCTGGGCCTTCTATGATCCGGTGGCCGTTGGCAGGTTCCGCAGCCAGAATCGACAGCCAAATGGACCAAAAGTCAACGCCTTCGAAGTCCTGCAAAAAGAAGGTTTGGGGGCAGTGAGTGGTATTGGTGTATGTGGGACACTCAAAAGCAATGCTCAACCGACCAGACTAAGAGGTTATATCGGTGCGGACTTTCCATTTGAAAAAGGCATGCGACTTTTAGATCTATCAAATCAGGCCGAATTAAGGTTGGCCCATGTTTTTGGCGGCACAAATTCTCGCGGGAAATTTTGTATCGATTGGAATAACGCTCTTAGAAATTTCTCGACCGTGTTTGACCAGGTGGTCGGAGATGGTGAACAAGGTATTTTTCGAGTGGTCATTGACGAACTAAAAAACGCCGAAGATGGGCCAAAGTTGGATATGCAGAAGGATTTCCTGGCTCTATTGACTGGCCCGCTTATGTTTGGCGAGATTTCGCTTGGCGGCAGACAACATTTCGTTACGGCTGTAAAAACCACCTCGATGGCAAACATGCTCGAAACGGTTACCCGTTTCTATACCGATGACCCAAGCGTGAAGAAAATCGAACGGGCTAATTTTGCTGCATGGGCAGTTTCGCCAATGACCGCCACTGGACCGAACAAACGATCGTACGTAGTTGCCGTTCACAAAGATCATTTTTGGTTGGCTGCAAATTATGAAGCCATTGAAGCGGTGCTTTCAAACCGATCTGCTGGTGACAATCCGAATCTGGCCGCCAGAAACGCCTGTCTTTTCTACGAGTTAGATTTCAGGAAAATGGCGAATCTACGCTTTAATGAACTTGGAAATGGTGCGCCGGGCGGATTCCTGGGTAGCATTTTCGCTGCAGCGGACTTGAATCAGTCCGTCTCTGGCGTTGATAAAACTAGCTGGCCAACAGCAGACGTAATCAACAATCATTTTGGTTCGAAACTGAAAATCATCGGGCGAAAAGTCGATGGTGGTTTTCAATTAGACGGTGAAATCAGATAGCTCGCTCACTTCTATTCCGCGGGTTTGCGACCAAATCGCCAAATAAAGACCGTTCCAATCAACCCGGCTAGAATCACGATCGAAAGCAGCCACCATCTGCCCTGCCCCGAAAAATGCAATACCACGCAGCTGATGCCAATGCTCAACCACATCAAAGCAATGGATGATAATTTTGCTTTGGGCGAAAGTTCTTTGGTACCGTCAAGGTAGTGCAGGTAGCCGGCGAAAAACGGGTTGCGAATCAGTCGTCGTTCCAAGGCTGGACTGCTCTTGGTCAGAAACACCGATGCGAGCAACAACGGTCCAACCGTTGGAATGCCAGGCAAGAAAACCCCCACCGCTGCAACGCCGACGAAAAAAATGCCCAGACTTGCCATAAACAATCTACGAAGAAAATTAGATTGTTTTGGCGAGCTGGGCTCCGATGTTTTTTCGCTGGACAACGATATCAACCGATCGGACACGTGCTGTCCGTTCTTGAACCATCTATTATCCCACGGCCAATTTTTCTGATTTCGGCCATGGCAACTCTGGTCGGACGACGAAACTATACCCAGATATCAGAAGTACAATCGCCGCCGGGGAAACGAATTTCATGCGCCCTTGCTGGTCCACCTGGCTCGGCCCCGAAATCAACCATGAATTTATCATTCAATTTCATCCCGCCGTTTTCGGAATCACAATCGATTTGAAGCAAGTACGAACCTTTTTTGGCCATGTCTGGATAGAACTGGTTATCCCATGGACTATAGAGCGAGTTGGTAACATACAGTCTTTTGCCGTCCAGGCTAAGCTGCAACATCTGCGGGCCGCCTTCCAGTTTTTTATCCATATGGCTTGCTTCTTTTCCGATGACGCCGCCAAGCCATAGTTGGCCTGTCAGTTTCGGATTCGTCGGATCGCTAACATCGTATTGTCTCAGATCACCATGAAGCCAATTGGAAAAATACAGATACTTGTCATTCATCGACAACACCAGGTCGGTGATAAGCCCGGGTACGGGAAACGGCCAACCTTCGGTTTCAATCGAGTCCACCGCAATTACCTTTTCGGCTTCCCATTTATCTTCTTTCTTGAACCAATGCCACATCGTGCTGCTCAATGCCGCACCGACAAACCCATGAACGCTGTCGGGGTCATGGTGGAATCGAACTTCCAACGGAATCTGGCCTGATTCACCCAAATCGATCGTCTGTTTAATCTTTCGTTCTGTCCAATCCCAGAAATGAATCTGACGTCCGTATTTGCCTGCCGCCACTTCCGCCGGGTTGAAACCTTTGGACACAGTGTTGGGCGCGCCCCATTCACTGGAAATCATGACGTTATGGCGAGGCTGATACCAATAGTCATAATTGAATTTCATACCGGTCATATCTTTTTCCCAACGGCCTTTGACGTTGAAGCCATCGTCAAGCAACATGAATCCGCCGGGCCCTTCTCCTTTGGCATCGCCTAACATCGAGATCATGATGTTTCCATCGGCCAGACAATGGACCGTATGCGGTGCAGAAAGATCTGTCTTATCGGCGATTTCTTTTGCTTCAATGATCTTATGGATCTTTGGGTTTCGCTCGTCTTCGGTATCGACAATATGAATCCGACCTGAACCGATCCCAGGCAAAACAATAAAACGCCGGCTCTTGCCTTCTTCCCCATGACAACTGCTACAGGAATTCCAGCCGAAGTGATGCAATTCATCACCAACATTGGGCATTGGCAAACGAGCGATTACTTTGCTGTAAGTCGGTGATTCAGGATCAATATCGATCGTAGCCAGATAGTCAGGCTTTTTCGTTTCAGTCCCAGCGTAAATGGCTGGCACGTATGCGATCTTTTCACGCGGAGCCTTCATGGCAGCTGCCGGAGTTGCGTAGGTTCGGTCACAACACGAAGGACTCTCTTCCTTCTCCTCATCAGCTCTAACTTCAAGGGAATTGGCTGCAGCTACAGCAGCGGTAGATGTTGCAATGGATGCTTTTATAAATTCACGCCGCTTCATATTAGATCTCCAAGAAAATGAATGCCATCTGCAACTAGTATATCGATTGACCGCCAATGAAAAAGTACCGCCATTGGCTCCAGCTACTGGGTGCGGCTATTGAGCACAGCCATCGGCAGCCACTAGCAGCTGCAATTTACTCACCTCCAGAATGCTGATCATCGCCAGATTGTCGCGATTGGGGAGTCCGTTTGCCCCAATATCCGGCGGCAATGCCAAAGGTAGCTCCGATCGCAATGCCAATATCGACCCGAGGTGCCGAAATAATCGTGGCAAACAAGGCGACAATCGCTACAGTACCCTGGATTTTGTCGAGCCTGAATTCCTGCCAGATCTCTTTAAACTTGATCAAGCGAAACACCGCGACAATAACGACGGCTCCAATCGCAGCGTTAGGCAAATCTTTCAAATAGGGCGTCAGCCACAGTAAACTCAATATCGCCGCCCCCGTCAAAAATCCGCTCCACGAAGTATCCGCGCCTGCGAAATGGTTCACAGAAGTTCGAGAAAACGATCCGCCAACGGGATACCCACCAATCAATCCAGAAACAAGATTGGCACATCCACCTCCGCACAATTCCTGGTTTGGGTTCCATTCCCGTTTTTCCTCTTCCATCAGCGTCATCGATATTGAAGCCGGTTCTGCAAAGCCAACAAACGCCAGCATGATCCCAGGAAAAATCAATGATCCGATTTCCGACCACGGGAAATCTAAATTCAGCGAAATGAAACCACCCGGCAAATCGCCAACCACATCTCCTTCATATTGACGCCACGCGCTATAGATGATCGCAACAATCATCGCCAAAAAGATACCAGGAAACAAACGATGGATTCGACGAGATAAATAGATGAAAGCCGCCGTTGCGACAGCAATCAAAATCGCTTCATAGAACCAGTCTAAACCGATGAACGATTGAAAGGCTTCAATGATGACATGGCCGTTGTCAGCCGAAAGCTCCGTATCGGCAAAGGCATCGGCAAAGGCATCGGCATTTGTATCGGCAACGGAAACGCCGCCATGATTCTGATCGCCCGCCTGGTTAACTCCAAGAACCTTAGGCAACTGCGACGCGATGATCAGAATCGCAGCGCCCGTCGTGAATCCAAGAATAACCTGGCGGCTTAGCAATTTTGTGAATGAGCCAAGGCCTGCGAAACCAAGCAGAAATCGCGTGCAGCCGATAATCAGCGCCAACATTGCCGCAGCTGCCACTTTGTCTTCGACCGTATTGAGCGTTAACGTTGCCAAGGCGCCATAAGTCAAAAGACTTGTCATCGCCGTCGGCCCGGTTTGCAGCCACGGACAGCAAACAAATGGAGCGGCAACAATCAAAGGCAGCGTGGCTGCAAACAAACCAACTTGAGGCGGCAGCCCGGCGATACTGGCGTAAGCGATCGACTGAGGGATCAACACCAATGCAACTGACAGGCCCGCGACGGCATCGCCCAAGGTTGGCCTTGAAGTGAAAAAGTTTCGAATCGAAGAGACGATGAAAGTCGGGATAATGGATTCGTTTCGCAATTCGATTTCTACGTAACTAACAAACGGACCTCTCTTGCATTGGCAGAGATTATCGACTTTTGCCCGACCGTGCCAACATCATCTTTCAAGTATCGACAAACCAATGCGCAGTTTGCCAAATTGGCGCAAAAAAAAAGCCGAGTCGCGAAGACCCGGCTTTCTTATTGTCAATTTTTGACTGACTAGCGCTTTCGTCGTGAAACGAGAGCAACCATGCCAACTGCCAGCAATGCTGCTGAAGTCGGTTCTGGAATAGCTTCAGTTGCAACTGAAATTGTTGCAGCACTGAATCTAGGTGTAAGTTCTACTCCACCATCAACAATCAAGCCATCGCCAATCCCAAGTGAGATTTCTGCATTACCATCGCCAACGATATTGAAATCGACAGAGGCAAACAAGAAAGCGTTTGACAACGGATCGTGACCAGCGTCTTCAAATGTGCTTCCGGTAGTCTGTGATGGAAGGATTCCAGTTCCTTCATTCACTGAGAAACCGAAAACTTCGTCGATTAAACCAGCGGAAATACCCTGGCCACCAGTACTAATTCCAGTGCCGCCATCTGGCTGAAAGCGAGTATCAACTTGTGTGGCACCTACAAAGACTCCTGGATTGAAGACCTCTGCACCAGTTAATTCGATAACACCTGTGTTACTGTTGAAAATGTCCAGGAAAGCACCAGTGTCAATTTGGAATGTATCAGCTACCCAAATGTAAGCTGTACCAGAACCCAACGCATCAAATTCTGCGTTTGTGTTCGAAATCGCATCACCATCTCCAAACGCGGAGAAGGATACGAAAATGTCATTAGCATTGACCATTGCCGGACAAGCCAGCAATGCAGCAACTGCCAATGAGACCATACTCTTAAGTTTCACTTTGTTACTCCTAATAAAGGTGTAAGCCAAGGTTAAGTTCGCACGGGTGTGTCCCCATGATCCCTACAGTCCGAAAAATCCTATTAATTAGTCTAATTGACAAATACGCGACGTCAACAATCAACAGGCATATACACACACTTCCAACCAGTGGAACGAAACTGGGCACACACAATAGAGCGCATCAAAAAAGCTAGAGCGCATCAAAAAAGCCACGCATTTGCGTGGCTCTAGTATTTTGAAGTTTTATAGTTGGTTTGAACTAGCGTCTACGCCGAGAAACAAAACCAACCAATCCGATCGCCAAAAATGCGGCAGATGTTGGCTCAGGAACGCCAATTGTCACACCAGCTACCCTTTCACTGCCGTCCAAAGACGAAGTTGGATTAATGATTGGCGTAAGTTCGGTAAAACCAGATGTAGCCGTGCCAGTGTTGAAACGAGCGATACCTAGTAGAAATGCGTTTCTTGATGGATCAAAAAACGGGTCGAAATCTTGAGTCACTGGACCGACACCAGAATTATTTCCGTCTACTGCTGCAGAGTTATCTCCGAGGGCGACAAAAGAGTTGATAGCCAAGCTCGTAGTGAACCATCGTTGGCCACCTGCGTTTGGTCCACCATTTACGACCGGGTTTAGTATATCAAAGGCACTGAAATCTCCCGATTCTCCAGATCCCGTACCGGCCACAATTGATGCGGTCGTACTTGCAACTCCAACGTTGAATCCAAATGAATCATTGTTAATCACATCACCAGTTCCTGTCGTAGGATCGATAGGAAGATTCGCGTCTGACCAAAGCAGAAGAAAGCCATCCTGTCCTGGATCCAACTGAATAGAAGTCGAGCCCGTATCAGTCGGAAACATGTTGAGAATAGTAGCTTGAATGAAAGTGTTTACATCATCGGTAACCGTGAAAAAGACATCGTCAGCAAACGATGTCGTCGTCAGGCATAACACGATTGCAATAGCGGAAATCGTCTTCATTATTAATTTCATCCTGTGACCCTCATTGTTGATGATGCAGGTGATAGTGTCTCGAATTAGAAAAAATCATGGTTTCCCGATCTTCTGCAGTTTAACCTCCGCAACAAATGGGTCAATAAAGATAAGCCTCACCTGCAGCTTATAGGCTTTTGTTCACATTACGAAGGCAATCTCAACGCATCACAAAGGAACCGAATCAGCGGCATCGATCTTGCCATTTTTTCGCCGGCCGTTTCATTCAAAGCATTCGAATACACATGTTTCTGATGAATTTCTGAGATCACAAAGAAATCTTTCCGCTTCAATTCATCGATCAACGGGTGCTCTGGATCAAAGTCTCGGGGTGATCGTTTAAGACTGTCGCCAGAAAAATCGAATTCACTGAGGAGTTTTTTCGAACGAGAGATTCGTCGATATCGCGCACATGCGTCCACTATTTGAGAACGTATCTTCTTTAAAGCCACGCTATCGGGTCGCCAGATCCCAGCACCAAAGAAACATTCTTTGGGTTCCAAGTGAATATAAAAGCCGGGTGCATGGACGTCCTTACCGAATTCATGACGAAAATGAATTCCAATATTGGTTTTATATGGAGTCTTATCTTTGGAGAATCTCGTGTCTCTATATATACGTATCAACGAACCACCCGTTCGTTTTGAGACCGCTAAAAAGTACGGGCTAACTTTCTTGAGTGTACTGCTCATCGACTCAATGAATTCCAGACTCGGCTCAAGAACATCAGCTTCGTAGCGTGATTTATTCTCTTTAAACCAGTCACGATTATTGTTGTTCTTTAATTCCTGCAGAAACTTAAATGTTGATTTTGGAAACCCTTCGAATTTGCCGCTCATTGGTCTCGATCTTTCTTTGAATTTTCTTCCAAACAATAAATGTAATTTTCGCCTCGTAAAAACATCTGCTTGCCGGCGATCGCTGCGGATGCACTAAACCGGTCGTTCAGCCGATTGAATGCAAGTGTTTTTGGCTCATCATCGGTTGACATGACTGCCGTCATCCCGGAACGATCGGTGATGTATATTCTTCCAGCCGCAGAAACGGGTGACGCATAGATCTCGTTCATACGACCTACTCGAAACGGCCCCGTCAACTCCTCGCCCGTTGCAGCTTTCAGCCGCGTTAACACACCTTGATAATGTCTTAAAAAATAAAGATGGCCGTTGACCAACAACAAAGACGGTACGTACGGAGTTCGCGCTGTGCGACTCCAAACAACGTTTTTCGTTGACGTAATGTCGCCTGCCGCACCGTCTAACTTGATGCCAAGCATTTGACGCTTTTCATAACTACTGCCGACAAACACCATTCCATTCTCAAAGACAGGACTGGCGACGATATTTTGGCTCATGCCTCCACATTGCCAGACAACTTCACCGTCGCTCAAGTCATAAGCTCTGATGCGCTGTGTTCCGGGCACGATTAACAGCCGTTTCCCGATATGCTCCACGACGATCGGAGATGACCAGGAAGTTACCTCCTCCCGATCCTTTTTCCAAAGCGTCTTGCCAGTGTTTTTATCAATCGCCATCACAAACGATTGTCCTTCGTGGTCCCAATTGATTGCAATCGTGTTTTGTGACAACACAGGCGATGCACCCTCGCCATGTCCATGCTTGGATTTCATCGTGCCTAATTCTTTAGTCCATTGAATGCTGCCATTTTTGTCCAGACAATACAGTCCGTATGTCCCAAAGAAAAACCAGACCTTGTCGCCATCGGTTACCGGCGATGCCGAAGCCAGACTCGCCGATATATGTGCACCTTCGTGGGGGATTGCCGATTTCAAAGCCTTTTCCCACAGTATTTTTCCATCCGCACGAGAGATTCCCACCGCTACGAATTCGAATTCACTGTCCACGCGTTTATTGTCATGGGCACCAGGCGCCGTATCTGGTCGAGGCTCAAATGGCTGACCTACTGGTCGGGCATAGGTCAGAAAGACCATGTCCTTGGTAACAACCGGACTCGAATGTCCCAAACCACCGATTTTCGTCTTCCAGCGTACATTCTCTTTTTCGCTCCACATAAGAGGTGGCTGACCGTTTGGAGCTTCGCCAGTCATTAAAGGACCGCGCCATTGCATCCATGTATCCGCTTTCGATGGCGCCGGAACAATTTGGAGTGTTGCAATTGCAACAATGGCTATTAGTTTCTTCATTGAATTCTCGCTGAAATCTCGCAACTCGTTATCTTCCAACAACTGCCATTGTTGGAAACAAATTTACTTCGTCAAATACAGTCCTGTTACATGTACGGCTGGAGCTTACGCTAAATGAATCACGACCTTGTTCGGTGTTGTTGGACAATATGTCTACTGGCGGCGTTTTTTTCTACAAAAGTTGACGCACAAAATTCAACCCGAAAGCTTCGAGTTTCACCCGATGCGATCGCTGTCAAAGCGGGAACCTATGTTCAGTGGAGCAACAACTTAGACGCCGCGATAGCGACTTCGAAGACCAGCGGCAAACCAGTCTTCTGGTACGTGCCAACGATTCGTGGGACTTTCATGGATCGCAAAAAGGAAATCGATCGCTACATGATGGCTGGTTTTTTTTCCTGGCCACACGTAATCAACTATCTAAACGAGAATTTTGTTTGTGTTAAAGCCGCGCCAACACCGGACCAACAACAGAGACTCCAGCTAAGCCGCTACAAATTCGTCGAGCCCGGATTTTTGATCATCGCAAACAACAAGGTCATTCGGAAAGTCGATCAAATCACGACTCAACACCCCGACTGGTTCATCGGACTGCTTCAAAGAGATATTAAAGATTCCGAAACCAAGCCAATCCAGGAAGAATTTCGTCAGTTCGAGCATCTTGCAAAGTTCGACTTAAATGAATCTTCGCCTTTATTTTCATTGGACGATGAATCCGCGTATGCCTACATGATTAAAGGCATGCACTCTTATAAAAACGGACGCCAAGAAGCGGAAAAACTCTGGAGGCAGTTGGTCAAAAAGTTTCCAAATCATCCGCTCGCTGCCAAAGCTGCGGCAGAATTGCAAGGCATTGGACCGTATACGCGGGGTATGGAAATCATCACCCCAATCCCAGAATCGTGCATGCTCACTGGCGTAAATTCACGCGGAACACGAGCACCTGGTGGCAGTTACAGCGAAAAACAACTGTGGCAACGCGGCATCAATTTCCTTAACGCGATGCAGCGCAAAAACGGAAGCTTCATCGACAGTGATTATGATTTTGGAGGTACCGATTCGTTACCCAATGTTCATGTAGCCGTCACTGCTTTGGCGGGCATGGCGTTTATTGAGTCGCTTTCCAGAACAGTTGATGATGGTGAATTAGCGAACACCAAAAAAGCGATCGACAAGTGCTTTACATTCGTTACCAATGAATCCAACCTCAATCGAAATGATCGTGACGAAATTCTGTGGGCCGAAGCTTTCCGCTTGAGATTCCTTTGCGATTACGCCCGATTCAAGAAAATCAAACAAATGCCGGAATTGCAATCGGCGGTGCTTGCCTTGGAGAACATTCAATCAAGAAGGGGCAGTTGGTATCACGAATACGAAAATTCATTTGTGACTGCGACCGCATTGAACGCACTTTACGATGCCAAAACCGTGGGCGCAAAAATCAATCCGACGAAGGTTAATGCTGGCGTCAATGTATTATTGAACGACCGTTTTTCAGACGGCGCCTATCCTTATCTTTCAAAAAAACGAAAGCAAACCAAAGGCCACGACTCGATCCAGGCTTCAGCTGGACGCATGCCGCTATGTGAACTGGCACTCACAAGTTGGAGACATTCTGACCAAAATCGATTGCAATTTGCAATTGAGCAAAGTTTTAAACATCATGACAAACTTGCGATCGGGCTGAAGTACGACAACCACACGTCGACTCATGGCTATGGTGGCTTCTTCTTCTGGTATGACATGCGAAGTCGAAGTGAAGCGATTTCGGCATTAACCGATGAGCAATTGAAAAAGCAGTACCGCGAACAACAACGTCAATTAGTTATGGAATTACCTGAAATAGACGGTTGTTTTGTTGATTCGCATGAACTGGGCCGCTGTTACGGCACAGCCATGGCCTTGCTTTGTTTAGCAAGTTCATCTGACGAAAAATCTGATTAAAACGGAACCTAAGACGTTGAAGAAAATACTTGTCATCATCGGCACTCGCCCCGAAGCGATAAAACTTTGTCCGCTTGTGCATGAATTACGAAAACACAACGAGGCGTTTGAAACCAAAGTCTGTTCGACCGGCCAACACAAAGAAATGCTGGAACAAGTATTCAATACGTTTCAACTTAAAGCCGATTTCGATCTTGCTCTAATGGCGCCCGGTCAGTCGCTTGGACAGGTTACAGCGCGTGCTACAAAAGGACTGGATGAGATTTATTCGCAATACAAGCCGGACATCGTGCTCGTTCAAGGAGACACGACAACTGCGTTTTGTGGCGCACTGGTCGGTCATTATCATCACATTTCCATCGGGCATGTCGAAGCTGGGCTGCGAACGGGCAACAAGTTTGCGCCTTTTCCCGAAGAAATGAACCGGATGCTGGTGGGCCGTTTAGCAGATTTGCATTTCGCGCCGACTCAGTTTTCCGCAGACGCTTTGATAAACGAAGGCGTCGATCCGGCAACTGTTTTTGTAACCGGCAACACCGTAATCGACGCATTAATCTGGGTTCGAGATCGAGTCGTAAAAGATTTGCCGCCGGAAGCAAAACGGATTGAAGAACTGGTTGGCGATCGACCCGTTGTTCTGGTCACCGGGCATCGACGTGAAAGTTTCGGAGAAGGATTTCAGGCAATGTGTTCTGCCATTCGCGAAACCGCAGACAAGCATGCCGATTACGAATTTGTATACCCGGTCCATTTGAATCCGAAAGTTCAGGAACCCGTCAAACGATTGCTTGATGGCCACGAAAGAATTCATTTGATCGAACCGCTCAGCTACGAACCGTTTGTATGGCTAATGAACCGATCCACAGTCGTACTAACCGACTCTGGTGGCGTTCAGGAAGAAGCTCCGTCGCTTGGCAAGCCCGTTTTGGTCATGCGAGAAACCACTGAACGGCCCGAAGGCGTTTCGGCAGGCAATGCGAAATTAGTCGGCGTCGATAAAGATAAAATCGAAGCTGAATTGTCGTTGTTGCTGTCCAGTCAGGATGAACGGCAGCGTATGGCCTCGATCAACAATCCTTACGGTGACGGAAAAACATGTAGCAAGATCGCTGAAATCTTGCGTCGATCCAAATAGCTGAAGTCATACAAAGCTGCATTCATACAAATTCAAAACCAGCTTCCACCAGCGCCTTTCGCGCGTCCGCAATATCGACGTCCTTAATCATCAAATAGTCAGTGTCGAAAGTGCTAACGGCAAAAATCGAGATCTCTGCGTCTGCCAACGTCCCACAAAGACCGGCTAACACGCCGACCAGTCCAAAATCCAACTTTCCCGCAACTCGAATACAGCGCCAGCCATCTTCGCGCTCAATTCCATCCGGTACACAATCCAAATCGGCCACGATCGACAATTCCTGATCGCTGCGTGAGATGGAAACGAAATCCCCACGCACCCAATCCGGTTGTGGTGCGTCGGCCGCGAGCTTGCATACTGAAAACAATGCACCAACGAATTCCAGTTTCATAATATCCAATGCTTAACAAAGTCGATAAAGACGATTTTCGTACCAATGCATCCATCGAAACGTTGCAACAGCGAGCTTCGATTCTTAAGCGTGTTCGCAACTTCTTTGACTCGCGAGAATTCTTCGAAGTCGAAACGCCGTTAATGTCTCATGATATTGTCGTCGATCGTTATCTGGAACCAGTATCCATTGATGGGGATATTCTGGGCATCGCTGCGACACGTGAACAAAAATTGTGGCTTCAAACATCGCCTGAATTCGGCATGAAACGAATCCTGGCATCTGGCGCAACGGCCATCTACCAAATCTCAAAAGCTTTTCGGGCCGGCGAATCTGGCAAGCTGCACAACCCGGAATTCACAATGCTGGAATGGTATCGTGTCGGCGACGACCAGCAGTCCGGAATAAATTTGCTGGGAGAATTCGTTCAGGACATCCTTCAAACAAAGCCGGCAATTTCCATTTCATATCAGCAAGCGTTTATCAAATACGCTCAAATCGACCCCTTTGCCGCTTCCGCAGAACAATTCCAGGCGACCGCTAACAAACACGATATCGATGTTTCGACACTTGCCGATGTTAAGGAACTTGACCCCTGGCGTAATCTGTTACTGACTCAGATCATTGAGCCGCAACTGGGTAAGGATTGTCCTGAAATCATCTACGACTGGCCCGCCTCCCAATCGGCACTGGCCCAGGTTCGCGACGGAACACCGGCGGTGGCCGAACGCTTTGAGCTTTACTTCGATGGGATAGAACTGGCCAATGGCTATCACGAACTGTTGTCACCAAATGAGTTGATGAAGCGTAACCAGGCGATCAACGGGCAAAGAAAAGTCGATGGCAAAGATGAACTGCCGCTAGAAAGCCGATTGTTAAATGCAATGAATCACGGCCTACCCCCCTGCTCTGGCGTGGCTCTCGGAATCGATCGACTCGTCATGTTAGCCACCGGTCATTCCAATATCAGCGAAGTGATGTCGTTCGATATCAATCGAGCTTGAACGGCATCCCAAGCCACGCGTAGATTTCTAAGCGTGGTTCTGACGGTTCAATTGCAGCAACCTTGCTGCTTCCACAGCGAAATAAGTCAGTATTCCATCACAACCTGCTCGCTTGAAACAAAGCAGCGATTCGAGAATCGTTTTCTCCCGATCCAACCATCCGTTTTCGATCGCACCAACCAACATTGAATACTCGCCACTAACTTGATAAGCAAACGTCGGCATCGCAAACTCATCTTTCACTCGGCGTACGATATCGAGATACGGCATGCCTGGCTTCACCATAACCATGTCGGCACCTTCTTCGATATCGAGTGCAACTTCCCGGATAGCTTCATCCGAATTGGCTGGATCCATTTGGTAAGTTTTTTTGTCTCCGCCAGCCAAACTGCCCGTCGAACCAATCGCATCGCGGAACGGCCCATAGAACGCGGAAGCATATTTAGCCGCATACGACATAATCAAAACATCTTCGAAACCAGCCGCATCCAATGCCTTGCGAATCGCACCCACTCGACCGTCCATCATATCCGACGGTGCAATCACATCGCATCCCGCTTCCGCTTGAACCACTGCTTGTCGGCAGAGAATTTCAAGCGAGTCGTCATTCACGATTACCCCGTCCTTTAACAGGCCGTCGTGGCCGTGAGATGTATACGGATCCAGTGCGACGTCACAAATAATTCCGACGTCCGGAACGGATGCCGATATTTCTCTAACCGCCCGACAAACGAGATTTTCTGCGTTAGTGGCCTCGATTCCATTATTTGTTTTTTTGGCGGGGTCGGTTTCTGGGAACAATGCGATCGCGGGAATCCCAAGTTCGGCAGCCTCAGCGACCTGCTCGCTCAATTTATCGATCGAAAATCGGCTAACCCCGGGCATCGAACCGACGGGCTTCTCAACGCCATCTCCGGAAGCCACAAAAACCGGCCAAATCAAGTCCGCCGGGCTCAAAGAATTTTCCCGCACCATCGACCGGATCCACTGAGAACCGCGATTCCGCCTCATTCTGGTCGTTGGAAATTTAGCTGCCATCTATCAACTCATGCGAACCGTCGTATTTCAATTACCGTATCAACAGATTGTATTCAATCGCACGGCAGCATCTATCACAAATCAGATTTCGGTCCTCCTGAAGCCCAATACCGCACAATCGAGATGCTGATTGCCCGTTTTTGGTGAGAGACAAGACGCTGGCGTCAGTTTGTCACGTCACGTGCGCCGGCGATCAATGTCTCCCGGCACATTGGAATGGGCAACATTCTTCGTCAGCCATTGCACCATGCCAGTTCCTGATGCCAAATGGTGCTGGTCAGCAGATGTTGCCAAAAGTTCACAAATCGGCAGAGGAATCTAGCCGACCGATGCGGATTGATTTACATTATGTTCTTTAACAAACGATACAGTTTTTACACCACCACACAAACTCAGACATTCCATGACGGCAACACGACATATTTGCTTTTACGCCTTGCTCTGCTCTTCCATGTTTTGCATTTTCGATCTGGCCAGCGCTGGCGCCGAAGATTGGGCTCATTGGCGTGGCCCAAATCAAAACGGCATCTCCAATGAAACCGGCCTAGTCGATTCCTGGTCATGGGACGATGGCAAGAATGTCGTATGGAAATCAGAAATTGGCGGCCGAGCAACCCCAATCGTTATGAACGATCGCGTCTATTTGAATTGCCGCACCAATCACGACTTCAATGATCCCGATCAGAAGATCCATTTACGTGAACAAGTGGTTTGCTGGGATGCAAAAAACGGTGAAGTACTTTGGCAGGATGAATTCAATGTTTACCAAACGGACATTCCAGCCCCACGTGTTGGTTGGGCTGCTATGGTCGGCGATCCTGAAACCAAACAAGTCTACGTTCACAGCGTCTGTGGAACTTTTCGTTGCTACGATGAAAATGGTAATGTCGTTTGGGAAAAATCACTGCTAGAAGATTTTGGCAAAATCTCAGGCTACGGTGGTCGCACACAAACTCCGATCGTTGACGAAGATCGAGTGATCGTCAGCTTTCTGGCTGCCAACTGGGGCGAAACTAAAGGGCCCGCTCCAAAACATTATTACTACGCTTTTGACAAGCGCACTGGCGACTTGCAATGGGTGGCTGCTCCCGGCGAACGTCCGAAGTCAACCAATTACTCATGCCCAATCGTGACGACCATTAATGGTGTCCGAATGTTGGTAGGAGGAAATTCTGATGGACATATCTACGGCATCAACGCCCGCACAGGCGCACGCATCTGGCAATTCCGAATGTCTTTGAACGCACTTAACTGCACACCCGCCATTGACGGAAATCTGGTTTACATTTCGCACGGTGAAGACAACGTCGACAATCAAGAATTCGGGCGAGTTCAATGTATCGACGCATCAGGAACCGGCGACATCACCGAAACTAACAGCGTTTGGAGAGCCGACGGAATCAAGTCAGGCTACTCGGCGCTACTGGTCAAAGACGGAGTTCTGTACGTTGTTACCGATACCGGCAATCTATTCGCTTTCGATTCAAAAAGCGGTGACAAGCTATGGGAATTCAACCTGGGCACCGTCGGCAAAGGAGCCCCCGTTTGGGCTGATGGCAAACTGTACGTTATGGAAGTCAATGGACACATTCATATTCTTAAGCCGAGCCGTGACAAATGTGAGTCATTGTCTCGAGTCAAACTATTGGGCAAAGCTGGTGGTGACGATGAAATTTACGCTTCGCCAGCGATATCTAACGGCCGAGTATTCTTCGTCACTCGCGATCGCACCATTTGCATCGCTTCAGAACCGAAGCCTACCGAAAACTTGCCCCGCGAACTGAAGGAAGCTGAATCCGATGGAAGTATCGCCAGTTTGCAATTGCGACCATACGAAGTCGTTTTGAAACCAGGCCAAAAGGTCGAATACGAGGTTCATGCGTTCGACAAAAACGGCCAAGTCGTAAAAACAATGCCTGCCGAATTAAGTGCTGGAGAGGGCTTGGAAGGTTTGACGGTAAGCGGATCCTCTGTGACGGCTCCTGTATCCGGCGGCAATCTCGCCGGGACGGTATCTACAACGGTCGAGGGCCAAACAGCCACCGCTCGCGTTCGTATGTTCGATACTGCAAAGCAATGGAAATGGGATTTTGAAGGATACAAAGGACCGCAGGTTCCGCCTCAATGGCTTCGCGGATTTGCAAAATTAAAGCCTTTCGATATCGACGGCAACACCGCCATGAAAGCTGCGGGCATCGGAAAAACAAAAGGCCGACCTAGCCATACCGTTTGGCTCGGCACCAGTGATATGAAAAACTACACCGTCCAGGCGGATGTGAGAATAACCGAACAAAGTCGGAAACTTCCAGACATCGGATTGGTGGCCAACCGCTACAATTTCATCCTGAAAGGTAATCATTCCAAGCTACGTATCCAAAGCTGGGCACCGCACCTGCGGATGTCCGTCGAAGAAAAATTTCGCGGTGACCCGGATGTCTGGTACACCATGAAGATGAAAGTGGACACAACTGAAACGGAAGCGAAAATTTACGGCAAAATCTGGACGACCGGCGAAGATGAACCTTCTGAATGGACGATCCAGGCCACCGACCCGCACCCAAACAAGAGCGGCAGTCCTGGGCTGTACGTTTATGCAACGACCGATTGTATGTTCGACAACGTCGTTGTTACTCAAAACTAACTGACCAAAACACATCTTTTGATTGACGCAGACTATCCTTCGCCAATCTACAAAACTAAATACTAGACAAAAAATATAGCTGAATAACCAATCGGATTTAAAATATGAAAGCCGCACCATTCTTTTCAGTCCTTCCTGTGATAGCCATCGTCGCGATCAGCTTCTGTGGGCCTTGTTCATTAGCACAAGCCCAAAGCGAAACCGCGCAAACAACTGCCAAATTCAAAATAAACGATTGGGCGATGTGGGGCGGCACGATTGGCCGCAACATGATTTCGAAGGAGAAAAGTGTATCTTTCGAATTTGATTTGCGGAAAAAAGAAAATGTGATTTGGTCGGCGCAATTGGGGTCCCAAACCTACGGCAACCCAATTGTGGCTGGCGGCAAGGTATGGGTCGGAACAAACAACGGCGCCGAATATCGGCCGAAGCAGAAGGATGACAAAGGAATCCTGCTTTGCTTCGATGCCAAATCAGGTGAATTCAAATGGCAACTGACTCGTGACAAACTTCCAACCGGCCGCGTCAACGACTGGCCATTGCAAGGCATTTGCAGCACCCCGGTTGTCGAAAAAGAGCGCATGTGGGTAGTCACCAATCGATGCGAGTTGATGTGCCTGGACACAGAAGGATTCGCCGATGGTGAAAATGATGGCGAATACAAAAAGGAGGAGCTATCAGAGAATCAGGATGCCGACATCATCTGGAATCTCGACATGATCGAAGAACTTGGTGTCTTCCCACATAACCTGGCGACCAGCTCCCCAGTCATCTACGGAGACATCGTCTATATCGTGACCTCCAACGGTGTCGATGAAGCTCACTTGGACGTTCCGTCACCTCGTGCACCCTGTTTTGTAGCGGTGAACAAAAACACTGGCAAAGTCGTTTGGGAAAACAACGAGCCGTTTGACACAATTCTGCACGGCCAATGGGGCTCCCCAGCTATTGGTGTCGTAAATGGCGAACCGCAAATTTACATGCCTGGTGGAGATGGTTGGTTGTATGCGTTCAACGAAAAAGGCGATATTGTTTGGAAATTCGACTTGAACCCCAAAGAAACCAAATGGGAATTGGGCGGTGCGGGAACCAGAAACGCCATCATTTCCACGCCGGTGTTCTACGACAACAGTGTCATTCTTGCTGTCGGTCAGGACCCGGAACATGGCGAAGGCACAGGTCACCTTTGGCGAATTGACGCTACGAAAAAAGGCGACATCAGCCCGGAATTGGGCAAGATCAACGAGCCCGGTAAAGCCAATCCAAATTCCGGTGCAATCTGGCACTACGGTGGTACCGATGAACACGGCGAAAACATCTATCGACGAACTATGTCAACCGTTTCGGTTGCCGACGGAGTTGTTTACGCAGCAGACCTTAGCGGTTTCGTTCACGCAGTAGATTTGAAAACCGGCAAAAGAACCTGGAAGGAACCACACGACCTTTTATCTGGCGTATGGGGTTCTACTTTGGTTGTCGACGGCAAAGTCTTGATCGGTAACGAAGACGGCAAGCTGACCGTTTTGAAGGCTGGTGGTGAAGAGCCCAAAGTCCTGAAAGAAATCGATACCGTGAATTATTCTTCGATTTACAGTACGCCAACGATTGCGGGAGACATCATGTTTCTTTCGGATCGAAATCGACTTTACGCGATCGATATTAAATCGAAGAAATAACGATTAAACCTGACTGTGTAATCTGAAGCTCAGTGAAAAAATCGCTGGATTGTATCCAGCGATTAGCGCTCTGCACTATTCCGGGAACACATCCCGGTTGACCGAACCAATCTGGTCGATGATGTCCAGGCGTTCAAAGAAAACATCCAGCACTTGCGGATCGAATCGTGTACCGCGTTCGGACAACATGATCTCCAGACATTTTTCACGAGGGAATTTCGGCTTATAGGGCCGCTCGCTGCACAACGCATCGTAAACATCGGCGACACAAGTAATTCGACCTTCGATAGGAATCTCTTCGCCCTTCAAACCCTCTGGATAGCCGGTGCCGTCCCATTTTTCATGATGCGTGCGGGCAATGTTTGCCGCCAACGCCAGCATGGGAGTTTGATTGGTTTTACTGCCATTCATTTTCAAATCATTTAATTCCGCTTTGGCAAGTGGCTCCATGATCTGACAACCGAGTCGGCAATGTTCTTTCATAACATCAAACTCTTCACGCGAAAGCTTGCCAGGATTGAGTAGCACAGAATCGGGAATCCCAATCTTGCCTACATCGTGAAGCTGCGCGGCCAACTCAAGTTGACGGCAGTAGTTTGGGCCAAAGCCAAGTTGTTTTGCAATCACCGCTGCGTACTTGCCAACTCGGATTACGTGAGCGCCCGTTTCGTTGTCGCGAAATTCCGCTGCCTTTGCCAGACAATGAATAATCTGCTCTCGAGACGCGTCGATCTGTCGAGTACGTTGCTGTACCTTTTTCTCTAACTCTACAGCGTAGTGAGTCAATGAGTCCTGGTGTTGTTTAACAAGCAGCGAATTCTGAACTCGCAAGACCAGATCAACAGCGTCAACTGGCTTAGCTAGAAAATCAGTAGCCCCAAGTTTTAACGCTTCGCGTTTTATCGCCTTCTCTGAATTGGCACTCAGAATGATGAAAGGAATATGCTTGATCGAATCTTCATGCTGCCGCATCTTCAACAGATCAATTCCTGTTATATGAGGCATCATGATGTCAAGCAGAACGATATCCGGCCTGGCAGTTTTGATTTTTTCCAGTGCCTGGCGGGAATCGGTCACTGTAATAAATTTTGAATAGCCTTCGGTAGACAGGAACCGGCGAACCACTCGAATGACTAACTGTTCGTCATCGACGATCATTATCGTGGAATTCTTGATACCGTTCGTATTTTCTGTACCCACCGATGATGCACCCGCATTGTCGTGAGTTGGTGGAACGGTCGCATCGGTTTGTGTGGAAGGCAACATTTGGGGAGATATATCGGACGTTTGCATCCTGCTCTTTCGGTTAGTATCTTGGACATGACCCAAGAATTTCGTTCTGCTACCTGTTAAAAAACTACTACTAATTAGTGATCGACTGAGTCTCAGCACTTTCAATAACAATTGCCTTTGCTAACAGTTCCAATACTTGGACTGCTTTGTAATATTCCGACGACTGTTCCGTTTTTGCAAGGTTTTCAAGCGCAAGCGAAGGATCGTAAAACTCCGCGAATCCACAAGTTCCCCCTGCTCCTTTCAACCAATGCGCCAGGGCTGCCAGTTCCTGGTGATCAGCACTGTCAGCTGCCGCTTTCATCTCTTGAAGCTTGCCATCCAACGTAACTGTAAACTCTTGAACAATTTCCAGAAATTCTGGCTCATCTATCGGCAATGTCGATTCAATGCTAGCTGGTATCGACATTATCGTTGCACTATCCAGCATCTCTCTCTTCCGCACTGGTTTTGGACTTGGTTTGGGAACTGATGGAACATCTTCTACTTCGACCGAGTCTTCTTCCACGCTGTTGGGCTCAAGTTCAATTTCCATTAAATCCGCCATCGTCTGTATTAACCGATCCATATCGATGGGTTTGGGAACGAAACCGGTACAACCGGCCTCGCGGCACTTGATCTCGTCGTCTTTCAGTACATTGGCGGTTAGGGCAATGATAGGGCGGTCAAAATTGAATTCGCGAAGCTTTCGAGTGGCTTGATAGCCATCCAGGATCGGCATTTGCATATCCATCAAAATGATGTCGAAATCGCCAGCCAGGGTTTTTTCGACAGCGTCTTTGCCGTCCACCGCTTCTGAAATAAGACAGCCAGCGCGTTCAAGGATGAGCCGCACCAAACGTCGATTGGATTCTCCATCGTCAACGACAAGAACTTTCTTGGGTCCCAGTTTAACCTGTTTAAGGTTTTGAGGTTTCTTACTTTCCTTTTCGGATTTCAGGAACTCTTCGAATGATATCCGCTTGGCATCGGTTGTATCACCAGCATTGATTTCAGCTGAAAACACCGTTCCCTTGCCGGCCACACTTTGCACCGTCAACTCACCACCTAGCGCTTCAACGATTTTTTTACTAATCGCAAGCCCCAATCCCGTTCCACCAAATCGCCGGGTAATGCTGCTGTCGGCCTGAACAAATGCTTCGAATACTTTTTCCAGTTGCTCTTTGGTCATTCCGATTCCGGTATCAGCGACGTCAAGCCGTAGCCGCGATTCCGGCCCTTGATCAATCAATTTCACGGAAATCAACACGCCACCTTCGGTTGTGAATTTAATCGCGTTTCCAACCAGGTTCGTCACGACTTGGCGCAATCTTACGGCGTCGGTGCAAATGTTCTCGGGAAGCATTTCCGGGAAATCCATCCTCAGGAAAATCCCTTTCTCTTCGGCTCGCACCTTCAAAATTTTCTGAACGTCATTGACCACTTTGTACGGCGAAGAATCTACCAGTTCCAGCTCCATTCGGCCGGCTTCAATTTTGGATAAATCCAGGATGTCATTGATCAATTCTAAAAGATGCGTTCCACTGCTGTGAATGGTCGATAGATATTCTTTGCGTTCATCTTCGTCTTGAACCATATCCCGGTTCAGCCACTCGGTAAAACCAAGGATTGCGTTCATCGGTGTCCGAATTTCGTGGCTAACGTTCGCCAGAAAATCACTCTTCGCCTGATTGGCGGACTCAGCCGCTTTTTTACTTCTTTCGAGTTCAGTAATGTCTTCAAAACAGACCAGAACACCGTTACTTTTGGTGTTTTCACCCAGTACCGGAGAACAATTCGGCTTCAAAATCCGCTCATCACGATACTGCAATGAATCCTTATTGAAAGCCGAAGCTTCTCTTTGGATCTGCCCCTTCAATCGTGGCATGATAAGAACCTGATCGGTTACAACCGCACCCTCGGTTGTCGATTCGTGCCAGGGATGCTTTTCAAGAGGTTCGCCGTTGTTGTCCAGCCAGACAAAACTGTTCGGATTCTTTCCAATCAATTCATCGGCACTGAGACCTGCGATGGATTCGAACGCGCCGTTTGCCAGAACAATTCTGCCGCGTATATCCAGCAACATAATTGCTTCAGTAAATGTATTCAGTGCTGAAGCAACACGGTTAGGCACGGACTTGTTGGGATTCAATGTGTTCAGCATCTTTTTCAGATACAGAGAGAACATAAAGAAACATATGGGCCCAATGAACAAGGCAATTTTGATCCACGGATGTGAAAATATGGAGAGAAAATTGTTGCCGGTATCAAAAAACGGCTTAAATCGTATTTCCAGCTTGCCCCAGCTTTGGCCATCTTTTCGCCTGAGATGAATGGTTGTCTGAGTTTCGCTGATGCGCTCGCCTGTCAATTCCCACGAACTTTCATGTTCGGGCGTCGAACAAATTATTGAGCCGTTTGGCTGACGAAGCCCCACAGTCTCAAGTTCGGGAGTCACCTCAATGGCTTTTAGGAAGAGACGTTCGATAAGCCGATGTTCCTGCCGCGGGTGCAACAGCGACGTTGCCAGCGCCAAACGCTCGCAAACCAACTTACGCTTATTGGCGATTTCATCTTCGCCTGATGGAACCAAGCCAATCCAGACGGCCATAAAATAGACCGAAACTACGATTGCAACCAATCCAATGCACAATCGAGTTCGGGTCGATAACCATCTCATTTTCTATTACAGTCGATACTTCTGGATATAGGCAGTGTGAACCTATGCGGTATCGACTAATTTCTCTAATGAATCGTCTTCATCACCAAGATTAACGGGTATGCCTTTTTCAATAACTGGAAGGGGGTCAAATTGGGTCCATGCGGGCATCGAGATAAACGTAGAAACCAATGCTCCGGCACGAACCGCCCAAACCAGATAACCGACCGTTAAGAAACTACTTGCCGAAAACGTAAGCAAAGGGATGTCCGCAAACTCGACCGGTAACTCAAATTGGCTTTCCATTTCGCTTGAAAATTCGCCCGCCAAGACATGTCTGAGACTATCTTCTTCTAATTCTGAGAGGGCTGCATGATGGCTAAATGCCGAGCCACCGGCCAGTCGAGTATTGACGGTTGTTTGATCACCGTAGCTCGCATACCGAGGCTGCCATAATAATTGGCGTTGATTCGAATCAATAGCATCCTGGGCCAATGAAGAACGTTTGATCAGGAACTCTTCTTGTGGCCCGACGGCTTCAGCTTCGTTTGTCAGAGTTTGCTCTATGCGATTGGCTTCTTCGATCGGGCCCATCAAGAACTCGCTATCGTCCTCCTCGTTTTCTTCTTCAATTTCGTCTTCCACCTCTTCATTTTCTTCAACTTCCTCCGCTGGCGGCGTAGTAGGAACTTCGATGACCGGCGCGACGGACACTGCGTTTACTTCGATCGCAACGAGTGCCGAGCTGCTGACTTGATCATTTACACGGACACGATATTCAAAGCTATCTACGCCATCGAAAGCCAAATCGGGAATGTATCGAATTCTCCCATCTGCCTCTCTGACCAACCGACCGTTTTCTGGTCCTTGAATAATTTCAATATCCGCATTGAGATTGACATTGGTGTCGTTGCCAAGAAGATCGGCTTGCGAAACCACTAGATTGGTTGTGGAATCAACCGTAAAACTGTCTTCCACAGCAACCGGAACGTCATCAATTGGCGTCACTACAATGTTTATCGTCGAAGTCGCCACGTTACCACCCGTATCGACTACTTCATAAGTGAACGAATCGACAAAGTTTTCAGTGTCGTCATGAACGTATTCCCACTGGCCATCGGGCCGAAGGGTGATTTCGCCGTGATCGGGACGACTAATAATGTTGAACGAATCAATCTGTGATTCTGGATCGGAAACTAAATCGTTCAGGTCTCCAAAAACGGATCCGCCTTCCACCACGGTTCGGCTGGCTTCATTTGCTTCAGGCGCCTCGTCGATCGGCGTCACTACAATGTTTATCGTCGAAGTCGCCACGTTACCACCCGTATCGACTA
>CAYONX010000018.1:43976-62474 GCA_964405425.1 uncultured Pirellulaceae bacterium
CGCCTTCCACCACGGTTCGGCTGGCTTCATTTGCTTCAGGCGCCTCGTCGATCGGGTTAACGGTGATCGTGAAATTGCGGACCGATTGAAGTCCTGTTGCATCGAGTACGCTCACACTTTGTTCGAATGTGGTTGTCGTCTCGAAGTCTAGCAATTCCGAATTAGCGACTGTTATCGCACCGGTGCTTGAGTTGATTTGAAACGGGCCGGCACCGTTGTCAAGCAAAGAATAACTGACAATATCGTCGTTCAGGTCGGTTGCTGACACTGTGCCAACCAAAGTCCCTGCCGCCGCGTTTTCATCGACGCTACTGTTGTCAATTTTGATATCCGTTGGCGCTTGATTGATGCTCAACCTGACAGTCACAACTTCGGACGCAAGGCCGTCGGAATCGACCAACTGATATGAAAACTCATCAGTAGTTACAGACGTATCACTCGTCGTATAAAAGACGTTGCCGCTTGGCCCGAACGACAAATCACCTGCGCCTGGATCTGCGACGATTCTAATAAGAGACACATCAAGCGTACCATCTGGCTCAGCGTCGTTTTGAATCAAAGCCAATTCAGTTTGTTGCTCTACATCGACGGTAAACGAATCGGCCACGGCAATTGGCGGAGCCAGCACAGTAATTTCAACGACCACAACATCGGAATTTTCGAGCCCGTCATTAATCAGATATTCAAACGTTTCAACACCGAAAAAGCCAGGTGCCGGCGTGTATTCAAATGAACCATCGGGTCGGAAATCGAGGATGCCGTTATTATTATCAACACGGCTGACTAGCGAATAACTGAGTCCTGAATTGATACTATCGACCGAATCATTTGCAAAAACGTTATCTTGGAGCACCGTATCGCGTACAACTTCGAAAGTATCGTTTACACCCACTGGTCTGTCATTTACGACAAAGGAAACTTCGGTCGAACTTTCGTTCCCATGCCCATCAGAAATCGTGTATTCAAATTCCTGGAAGCCACTAAAACCAACATCCGGCGTGAACAATAGATCACCGTTGATGGTCATCGTAACGGTGCCGCCAGACGGCTGTGTAAAACTGGAAATCGTCAGGGTGTCGTTTTCAGCATCTGAATCATTCAAAATCAGTTCTGACAAACGAATCGTGGTTGCCGTATCTGCAAGAAAAGTGCCTAGATCGTCTCTCACTGCAATCGGTTCAAAATTTGACTCAACGACAACTTCAATGGTATCCGTGTCAGCGAATTGTCCTGATTGCAAAGCTTCAATTTCGTTTACACTTAAGGCTCGATCGTAGATGAACAAGTCATCAAGCAGGCCATTAAAAGGAAGAGTGCCATTTGGATTATTCCCAACAAAAGTGCCTGCATTTACATCATAGGCAATTGGCTCCGCGTGGTTCGTCTGAGCAACGACCACGCCGTCTAGATAAAGCGTTTGGGTATTGGTCGCCTCGTCTATGGTAAATGCTACATGATGCCAGCCCGCTTCGTGAATATTGATCGAGCTAACCGTTACCTGAGGAATACCAGCGGGATCGGAAAAGCCGGCCGTAACTCCTTCCGGCCCAGGACTAACACTTAAAGTCACAGAACCACCAATTGAGAAAACTTCTCCAATTCCAGATGCGGGATCGATGTTAACAAAACCACCAAGGGTCAAACTCTGCGATGCGCCGGCATTAACAGAATTGCCGCTGGCGTCGGATAGCTCAAGAAACTCACCATTTTCCAATTCAAGTACAGTTCCTCTTTCTGGATCGTCGGCAACAAGGTCCTGAGAAATGCCCGGACCTGGTTCATCAAGGAAAAACCGATTGCCAAATTGAAAGTCCGTTGTAACACTTACGGAAACGGCACCTTCAAAGTCACTGTTTGGTGTGACCGTCAGTCCATCAAGAGCTGCATTGATGGCGCTTTCTGTACCGCCAAGTATAATTTCGCCCGTTCCGTCAGGATTGGTTGACGAAATCATAACACTGCCTAAAGCAGCAGGATTGAGATTCAATATTGCATCGTTTGCAGTCAGCGTCACTCGCAAATTCGAGTCCGTCGTCGGATCACTATCGGTAACAGTTATTGGATTCGAGTTAGCAGTCGAAAACACCACTGGTTGCTCAAAGGCAGTTCTTTCCATACCAGGCACTGAATTAACAACCCCGGTTCCGCTTTCAATTTCCACCGAAGCCGAACCAATCGATTGGCTGACCGAGTCCGTTCGATCGTCAAACGATACATCGGCTACATCTCCAGCGGCAAGTGAATCTGATTGGTCCCACAAACGAAAGCTTAGATCACCAACGGGCCCGTCGTAGCCATCATCGGGAACAAAGCGAATCAATGAACTTGCTTCAAGCAAAAGTCCGTTGACGTCATTCACTGCACCATTGGCCACCCCTTGAGAAGCGAAAGTCTGCCAAGTGGCTCCGCCATCAATTGAAAATTCCCACTGTCCATTTGAATCATCGATTCCGATAACAGCGATACCAGTATTAGTGCCGTCGGCGTCACTGACAGGATTTCCAGGTGAACTGTTTAATAAATCTGCGACCGTATTGCCAATTGGATTCGTGTTGTTTTCAAGTACATCAGAAAAAGAAAACGTTCCAGTGGTTAAAACCGGCGCGTCATTGACTGGGTTGACAACGACATCCAGGTCAACCGTTTGTTGATGGACTCCATCACTCAAAGAAAATTGAATCGAGTCGCTTATAGTTTCCGTTCCGTCGTGGTCGTAGGTCAGTTGGCCCAGTTCTATTTGTTCGTGCGTGAATGTATCGCCAGGTGCAAGCTCATCGCCGTCTAGTATCACTGATCCGTTTGCTGGCTCGGAAACCAATGTATAGACCAACTGTTCCGAGTTCATATCCTCATCGATCACATTGATTTCTGTGATCGATATAACGTTACTAGTCGAGTTTTCATCGACGGCAAGTTCGCTTTCGGTTGCGGCAAACGATTCGTTTACATTGTTGATTTCAATCACTACTTCTTGAGAATAGGTCTGATCATCTTCGTCTTCTACCTCGACTTCAACGACGTAGGATTGCGCGGATTCGAAATCGATTTGACTGCTGTCAGCAATGGTGATCTGCCCACTATTCTCATCGATTTCAAACCGACCGTTGGCGTCAACAAGCAAGTTATATTTATTTGCGCTCTGGTTGACGGCATCTTGACGAACTACGGAAATATCGGAAACCAACGCTCCTCGGACGGCTCCGCTGGTACCCGAAAGCTCGAGTACGGTGCTGGTCGAAGTTGCCGTGAAGGTCAAAGTTTGATGTTCCCATAGGAGATTATTTCGATCCCAGCCAGGTGGCCGTTCGAAGCTGAATTCTGTTGCATTTCCATCAACCACTACATCAAGAGTGTGAGGATCAAGGTCGCTTGGAATAAAAGCAGCAGACAATTCAAACGAAAGCGTATAGGTTTGACCGGGCACGGTTTCAAGGGTCTGTGAAATGGTACCGTGCGAATTACCAACCAGATCGAGGGCTACTCCGCCACTGGGTGAAGGCTCCCATAGTTCGCCTCGAAGATCGACGTCACCTTGGGTTACTTCCCAGTCACCAAGAAACGAGCCATTGGGGAAGTTCAGAAAATTTCCATCGATCGGTGGCTCGAAACCGGTAAATGACCCGTCAGAAACCAGGTCTTCAATGTGTTCGATATCTACAGGAACGACTGTCCCCACGATGGTTCCATTAGCAGAATTCTCATCGACATTTATGAAGTTGCGAACGGCATCAAATTCCAGACTATTGACTCGATTCAGAATCAGATCGTTTGAGCCTGCTACATCCGCAACGACGCCACCAGCACCCAAACCATCAAATTGCCAGTTCGCGATCAAACCGTTTGGAATTTCAGTTTCGTCAAATAGCGTGAATTGGTTGCCATCGATCTCTGCAGTCGACCTTTGTTCATCCCAAACACGAACATCGTATAGTGTGCCTTTGAATTCGTTGGTATCTGAATAACCGCCATCCACACTATCTTGTTCGTGACCAATGACAAAATTGCCTCCATTGCGAATATTCTCGCCCGTTGCCAAACCGAATCCGTGGTCGGTCCGTTCACCATTGACGTGAATTTCCCAACTTCCGTTAGTGTTATCCCAGTAGACCGCCAAATTTTGACGACTGCCATCAAGTAGCTGACTGAAGTCCAATGCATTCGACACCACTGAAGAGCCGTTGACCACCAAATTCAGGCTACCGTCAGCCAGCAAGGCGATACGAACCGCGTCGTCATCCGCTCCAGTATCAGCTGGTGACCGATAGGAAGCCAGCGTCAGCTCCTCTCCTACACTGGTCGACGCAAATGATATTTCGTATGTAAATTCATCCAGGCCACCAAAGATTTGATCTCCATTGACCGCTTCAAAATAGACGTCTTCTCCCACAGAATTGATCTCGATGCCATCGGCAAGATGTGTAATATCGTCGTTTGTCGATGCAACCGTTATCTGTAAAGTGACGTTTTGAGCCGCCACCGAATCTTCCATTCCATCAGCTAAAACCAACTCGATCGAATCAAAACCGGTTTCGGATCCATCATGCTGATACGACAACCGCCCTAGATCGACGTCCAATTGTGTAAAAGTCTGGCCCAGTGCCAAAACACTGTTGTTTAGCAAAAGATTGCCTGAGCCCGCTGGAGTGACAACACGATAAGTCAATTCGCCTGGTGTGTCGGCAATATCTGGGTCAATCGCATTCAAATGACTAGTGGTGATTACGCTGGTAGCTCCTTCCAACACCGGCACATCCGTAGTTACGACCACAGCCGCTTCATTCACGTCGCGAATGTTAAATACCAAATCAAAATCCTGCGGTACGACACCACTTTCCAGGCCATCCTCCAGGCTCAGTTGAAGAACATCATTTCCAACGACGCTGCTTGTGTGATCGTAGGTGATTAATCCCAAATTGACATCTTCTTGAGTGAATCGGTCGCCCATGGTCAAAAGACTGCCAGCATTGAAAATGGATCCTTCGTTCGGCACGCCACGCAGTCGATAGAATATTTCCGCAGCACTATCATCTGGATCCTGCGCGTTCAAAACGGAATTGGAGATTACGTTTCCGCTTGTATCCTCATCGATGTTTAAAACACCAAAATTCAATATTGGAGCATCGTTAATTATTTTGATCTCTATTTCGAAGACCCCATCTACCGAAACCAAGCCGTCGGAAACAGAAAACGCAAACGAGTCTGTTGCTACCTCTGCGCCACCGTTTGTATAGCGAAGCAGATCATCGTTTATCTGCTGTTGCGTAAACTCGCTCCCAACGTCCAATAATTCAGTACCGATCCACAAGGAGTTTCCATTTGATACGTCTGTTGTAACGGTATAAACAACATCCTGCGGTGACGAATCATCATCAAGGTAATGTAATGCTGTGGAAGCGATGAGGTTTGCCGTGCTGTTTTGCTCAAACAAAACAACCTCGTTGTGAAGTTCAAAAGGAGCATCGTTTGTAGGATTAACCTGAATATTCAGGGTACCAAAGCTCGACGCTCCGAGCCCGTCATTCACTAAAAAGTTAATGGAGTCAGCCGTGTTTTCACCGCCTGCATGTTCATAACTTACATCCCCATTGTCTATTTGAGTTTGTGTAAAGGTTAACTCCGGATTGCCGTTGACCAATATCGTTCCATTCACCGGTGGGCCAGTAATTGTATAGACAATTTCACCAGCAGAATTATCAACGTCTGTGGTTTGAAGAACGGTATTATCAATCGTCACCGGCTGGCCTTCGTCCACGACAACGGTTTCATTGACTACAAGGACCTGTTCATCGTTAATGGGTGATACGTTGATATTCAGCGTAATATCTGTTGCGTCACCGAATTCATCGTTAACTGAAAGCTCAATGCGATCCGTTGGCGATTCCGATGTATCATGTTGATACGAGACTCGCCCAAAATTAATATCCTGCTGGGTAAACGAAGAAGTCGGCACCCCTGAAAGCAGCACGGTCCCAGCAGTCGGTGAACTGCTAATTGTATATACGATGTCCGCTGCTGCAGATTCCACATCGCTGGTGAGCAATTGCGTGCTCGAGATAAAGAAGGTTCCGCCTTCGGTAACATTAAACGGCGCAATATTTTCCACATTTTGTTCAGTATCGGTGAACTCAATTGCGATCGCATCAAGATCACCTGCTTCGCCACCGGACAAACCCAGAGTCGACGCGTCAAACAAGACGGTACCATTGGCAGACGAGTTCCCAGCTTCGATTTCTGTCAACTCAATGTCCAAGGCAATAATATCATTGTCCTCAGAATTCAGACTGCCGTCATCGCCAATGCTGATTGAATCGTTGTTGGTCGCTAACAGCAGTGTGCCTTCCGATAATTGAACACCCCCAAGATTAACATCGAATTCGATCAACTCTAGACCATTGAGCTCACTATTAATTCCAATCTGGGTCGCGTCAAAAAACAGGTCGATTGAAGCGACGCCTGACGAATTGGTTACCAGCTGAATATTCGTCCCTCCGTCGAGCAATAGAATGCTTCCTTCTGTCACCATCGTATCTCCGATGGTTGTGTCGGATTCAACGAGTGTCAAACCTCTCACTTGTGCATTCCCTGGAAACGTCCCCAATCGGAAAAAACTTCCCGTTGCATCGTATTGGCCTGATGGCCCCGGTTGAAACAAAAGGATATCGCCAGGCTGGGCAACTGAAATTCCGGGTATTGAGTTTGAAGTTCCTTCAATAGAAAACAAAACGTCACCTGGATTAAGCGTAATGGGCGTCGCAGCATCAATGATCGTCGTCGAATCGACCAGGTGGAATGCATCAACTTCCAAGCCAAAATCGAAAAACGAATACAGTTCGCCCTGCGTTGGCGTACCCAGCTGCAAATCGGTTCCTGTCAATCCAACAACTTCCGATGAGTCAAATGAATCAGAACCTAGTTGCTGTGTTCCCTGGAACGAAAAGAGAAGCGAATCTGAAAATTCACTTTCGAATTGCAACGTGGAACTTTGCGAGGTTTCCACACCATCGCTTGCCCGAAAATTAACTAATTGAGCGACGCCAATCGTATCGGGGGTCGTTCGGAATTGAAGATCGCCGTTTTCAATTTGTGCTCTCGTCGCAATTCCGCCAGGGTTCAGTACAGCTCCATTAAGAAGCAATTGTCCTTGTCCAGCTCCCGAATTAGGCACCGAATCAAAAACCACATGATCCAGTGGGTCGCCCAGAGCATCTGTGTAGCCAAAATCAGAAAGGCTTAACGTGTAATCTAATCCAACGGTAACAGCAATCGTTGAACCTTGGGTCTGCGGAGCATAATTGAAACTCGCATTCAACGCTAACGCATCGTTATCATTAAATCCAAATACAAAATCGTTACCATTGCTGGCAAGTGAAACACTTCCTTGAAACCCATCGACTACATCTGGATCTACAAGTTGATCGCCTCCTATCAGTAGTCTCGCACCGCTAAACAAGTCGAACTCCTGAAAAAAGACCCCCTCAGCGTCTCCGTTACCCTCACCTTCCCATGCAACGACGACTTCATTGTTATCGAGAACGGTTACTGACGATCGATGCTGTTCACCATTTCCAGCAATGTTTAGGTTATTCACAACTTCTGCACGAGCGAGATTATTACCGTCGAAAGTAAAGGTCTCTAAATTAAGGCCAGTAGCTTGGGTAGTAAAAATACCTCCCAACAACACTTCGAATGGTGTCCCGTTTCCGCCATCCTTCAAAAACTGATTGGCATCGGTCGTATACGTGATGGCAAAATTTCCAGAACTGTTGATGGAAACCGATGGATCCATCAGAACCTGGGTATTAATATTTGCAATAATTTCTTCCTGTGAATCGAATCCGGTACTATCATCAAATATGCGAGCAAAAATATTGCTTTCAAAAAACGGCGAATTGGCGTCGTCCCAGGCAATAACAAATTGCCCTGAATTATTTACTGCGACATCTGCGTTTCCTTGTGTCAAACCTGATCTTGCAACAGAGTTGACCAAAAAAGTGCTGCCCACTTCTGTGCCGGTAGTGTCGAAACGCTGGGCGTAAATTCCATCGCTGTCCTGCGCTCCACTGCCCTCCCACGCGACGACAAAATTTCCTACTGCGTCAATGCCTACCGAAGCATCGTTTCCGTTAGAACCAACTGGATCAATTCGAAATTCGTCCCGAATCAAGCTGCCATCAGCAGCATAGTATTTTGCGAATACTCCCTGATCGCCACCACCCAATTCATCGGTCCAGACAACGACAAAGTCTCCGTCATTGTCGATCGCGACGCTCGCCCAACGCTGTGCTCCAGTCGGATCATCTGTGTTGACCTGGACAGCATCCTGAACTCCATTTTCGTCCGTGATTTGGTAGAAAATATCTTCACCAGTGCCGTTGCCCAAATCCTGAGTGAACACCTGAACAATCGTTTCATGGACATTAACATCAATGCTTCGTCCAGTAGCTCCTCCAGATTCGCCTGTCGTATCTTGCAACGAGAACATCCAGCCTGTCTGAATTTGACTGGTAAAAGCATTCTGCGTTTCGATCTGGCCGACAATGACTTCAAAATGCCAATCACCGCCCAGAGTCGAATGTCCTGTGATATCATCGCTTGCGGCAACGTCAGCGCCTGTCAATTCAGCCAAGTCTTCAACAAACTGTACGCCCAATTCCGTTTCCGCAACATCACAGCCGTATATCAGAAAATCAGCGTCTTGCGTCAGCACACTTTGCCACTGCGAAAACTCGTCGGCAAACTGGTCAAGGTTCGCGCTGTTA
The DNA here is from genome assembly GCA_964405425.1 of uncultured Pirellulaceae bacterium. Classification (GTDB taxonomy): domain Bacteria; phylum Planctomycetota; class Planctomycetia; order Pirellulales; family Pirellulaceae; genus Mariniblastus. The sequence continues at coordinate 52,736 of CAYONX010000018.1, forward strand.
ACTTGGGTGGATCCGATATTCAATGACGCGTCCGAACCATGTGTCACGAGGTGAAGTGCATCGTATGCCTTTCCTTCACCCGACTGGTCAGCCAAAATCTGGGACAGCTGGCTAAATCCATCTGAATTCGAATCGATGAATGCGATCTCGTAATTGACTCCCGACGACGTGTTTCGATTGACGATGTCATCGACTAGTTCTTGAAAACCGTCAACTGAGCGATCAACGACAACCAGTTCAAATCGATCAGAACCGATTTCAGTAGCGTCCAGAACGGATTCCGAGAGATCCAACGCGGAAGAATCTGCTTCTTCGGCAAAAAATTGATCCAGTCCGTCTGCGATCGCGTCCATCCCCTGGCTTGATGATTCAAATGGATCAACGATTTCGGATTGGTCGAACATATCCGGGTTTTCGACCATCTCGACCATGTCAACTGGAACAGGCACTGCACTGTATAGCACGCGCTCTTCAAGATTCTGAAGATGCAGATCTTGTGGACTGTTTTGCGGATCACCGCCGTCCTTGGATTTCATACTTTTATCCGAGTTGGTAGGTTTTTCTTTTTGTTGGCTCATAAGGAGTCTTTGCTTTTTCCCGGGATTTCAACAACATCACATTTAAAACCTAGGTTTTTTGCCGAACCCCGGCACAGCAATTACCTTCACAATCGAGCGCGTAGACCTTCGCAAAAGGCTTTTTCAACACGTATTTGCAGATTGTGCGGGTTACTCAGCGCGGCGCCGCATCGGCAAAAAAGCACTGATCCAAATTGGATCAACCGTCAAGAATGCGGAAAATAGAAAGTAATAGATGGATTGATTGCCCAAGCAAGTGTCAGCAATCGCTTCGGCAAACTAGTTACGGCCATCATCCATCTAGCTGGACGATGTTGGCGTCTGTGAGATTCCGTCAGAAGCAACAAGGGAACTTCGCGTCGAACGACACAGCTGCATAACCTCTTCGGCAACTTCCATTACTTGTGACAGCTTGGCATTCTCAGTATTGAGCACCATCTCCAATCGGCTTGCAGCATCGGCAATCATTTCGATCTGCCCGCTTTCAGCTTCATTCTTCAAGCCTTCTACAACCGTTTTCAAATCTCGAAGATTTTCGCTCGCGACAGCATCGTGCAGGTTCTCTAGGTGTCCGGCAATCGAAACAGCGGCCGTAGTAGATGTTTTCACAGCAACCATTCTGGACGTCAAGTAACCCGGCTGGCTGACGTATTTGATCAAAAGTTCTACAACTTCCGGATCGAATTGATCAGGTGTGCATCGCAACAACTCCTGAGTTACCGCTTCTAAAGGCTGGGCGTCGCGGAAAACACGATCACCGATCATCGCATCGAATGCATCGCATGCTGTAATGATCTTGGATTCAATCGGAACTTCATTGGAAAGTCCCAACAATGAATCCGAATCACCACGGTAGGCATCCTTTTCTTTGTGGAACTTCAGAATACTAGCCATCTCATCCGATTCGAACGCACTTCGAACAATTGCGACGCCATATTCATCATTCTTTCTCATGATCTCCCATTCGGCATCCGTTAGCGGGCCAGGCTTATTCAGAATGCTCTCTGGCACTCCAATTTTACCGATGTCGTGCAGAAGCCCACAAACTTCCAACCGATACAGATTGCGTTTATCCACCATTTGTTGGCCAATAGCCACACACAAATCCGCAACCCGCACCGAATGCTCTGCTGTTCGCGAACATTTAAATGCGAGCGCCGACAATAAACCTGTAACGGTTGAGTAATTAATTTTTACAGTGTTGGCCGTTCCTGCACTATCATCCAACGAATCCAGCTCATGATCGCATTGGTCATAACGAACGACCTGATTTCGGCCATTGCGTTTGGCAGCGTAAAGACATTGATCTGCCTGGTCGAGCAAATGCTGCATATCCATGACTCCGAGAGCTGTATTGGATACACCCAAACTGGCGGTTATATCCAGCCCGCCCAGCTGACTCTCGCCATACGCCTTATGGATCTCGTAGGCAACGTCAACAGCCTGGTCAAGCGACATGTTGGGAAGCAGAATCACAAATTCTTCGCCACCATAACGACAAACCACGCCGCGTTCACCCGTGACTCGGCGTAGCAGTTCACCGTTGTCTTTGAGCACTTCATCACCAGTTCCGTGCCCGTAGTTATCGTTTATTGATTTGAAGTGATCGATATCCACCATGACCAGATTCAAGCGACCCGTTTCACAATCGGACCACATTTGAGTGTACTGGTTCCAGAACGACCGACGATTGAAACATTTGGTAAGTGGATCACAATTGGCCAGAAAATTCAGTTCCTCATTTTGACGAGCCACTTCGTCTCGTGACTTTCTTAGCGTTAGAATCATCTCCGCCAATTCATTCTTCTTGCCTTCCAGATCCGTGACATCATCAAAGCTAATCAAAACACCTTTGATCGCTTGCCCACTGCCAAAAACAGGAGAAGAATTAACAATGTATTTATTTGCCAGCTTCTCCGAAGAACACTCAAGCACCTTACCACGCACTTGTTTCTGGTCTTCAAAGCAGCTGTTCCAGGGGAAATTGTCGTCACTCTCAAGTGCGTTCCATTCGAATTGATTTAATTCCATTCCGATCAAATCATCAGGATCGATGCCGACAATTTCGGTGAACGCACTGTTTGAGTGTACGATTTCGCCATTAGGATCTATCAACACCAACCCTTCAGTCAATGTGTCCAGCGCCGATCTTACTCGACTTGGGACTACCTTCGACGGATTCAAATATCGAAAGGTTTGACTCAGAATCAACCACGACGAAAGAGCTACCATAGCGAAAATAAAGAAAATTCCCCGTAGCGGATAGTAATAGGAACTTGCCACTCGCTGGTCGTCAGGAACAAACAAGATTTGAAGCGTGCCCCAGACTTTGTCCTGGTGGCGAATATCAGCTTCCACCCGACACATATCTGGATACATGTCAGAACTCCAGTTCAATTCGTGATTCTCTGTCGTTGCAGAGTATTTCCCATTGCTGCGTTTAAGACCGATCGACGACAACTGTGGCAGCACGTTGACGTAGTTTTTGATTTTTTGATCCAGGTTTAGCGTTTGGTTCTTGCGAACATCCGACGTAAGGCTGACAGCAATTGATTTGGTAATATCGACTCGACCATCCATGGACGCTTTGCGAGGGCTAGGCAGAATTTCTGTATCGGCAGCTAGCCAGAGTATGGCTGCGCATACGATTCCGATGGTAATTGCCAGTCTTGTTGCAGAACAAATTCCGACCATTTTCGCTTGGTTTCTCTATGAATGTTTACCATTGTCCGAGTAAACGTAGCTCGACATTAACACGCCGTTGGTCTTATCCTTTTTAAGCACCATAGCAATTCGCCCAAATCGACATCCCAAATCGGAATAATGGACAAACCGATACAATCGGATCGCAAGAGAGCAATTACCGCCGTTAGTCGTTGTTCTGGAACATGCCTTCCAGTTCCGTGTCGTCTTTAGCCTTTGTTGGGTAAGAGTCCAGCATCGGCAACGGATCGATCGATGCCCAGGTTGGAGCCTTGGATAATGCCGTCGCCAGAAGCAGTCCGCCTCGCAGTGACCAAAGCACAAAACCCGCAGTACTGGCCACCGTGACGGTGCCCAGAGTAATATCAACACCTAGAATTTCGGCCAATTTTTCATCGTCATCCAACATCAATTGGTTGGCTAACGTCCGAACGTCAAAGAAACTCGTGATCCCTTGGGCACCGTCTAGCCCCAATTGCCCATCGTGGTTTCTTCGTGAATTGTTTTCGTCGAGCAGGAATTCAAATATCTGTTCAGCATTTCGCCGATCACCAATCAGGTCAAACAGATAGCGCCTGTTTTGGTTAAAGTCAAAACTAAATTCAGTGAATGAATTGTCAGTATCAAAATCAGGCGTACGTCGTTCAAGAATCAATTGTTCGGGAGCGATCGTTACTAGTTTTTCCTTTTCTTCTGAATCGTTGCCGGAGGCCTCATTCCTGTCTTCTGTCAACAATTCACTCACAGCTGTACTTTCCTGGCTTTCTGGACTTTCTTCTTCCGAATCCTCGACGATATTGACTTCATCCGCTGTCGCGACAGAATTCAGCGTAACCGTTACTGGGACGCTGTTGGAATGTCCATCGTTGGCAAAGTAGGTGAAGCTATCGGTGCCGATGAATCCGTTAAACGGAATGTACTGGAACGTTCCATCGCCGTTTAGCAACACGACTCCGTTTGATGGCGGACTGACCAAAACGGCTGTTAGTGGGTCATTCTCAACGTCAATATCGTTGTCCAAAACACCCGTAAGTTCAACAAACACTTCACCAGAAAGTAGTGTGAACGAATCTTCGGTGCCAACAGGTACGTCATTAACCGGTTGAACTTCGATTTCAACGATGGCGGTGTCGCTGCCGCCGTTTCCATCTGTCACTAGATAGGTAAAGGAATCGGAACCCGCGAAATTCTCTTGTGGCAGATAAACGAAACTTCCGTCTGGATTCAAAACAAAGCTATCCGCATTTGTGGGACCTGAAACCAAAGACACGGTCAACGCATCCCCATCCACATCAGTATCGTTTTGGTCAATCGTTGTACCTGAATTTAAAACTGTATCTTCGTTCACAGTAAACAAATCGTCGCTCGCGGTAGGAGCATCATTAACTGGCATTACGTCAATGTCACGTACAAAACCACTGACGGTCGACTGCCCGTCCGAAACGGAGAACTCAAACTGGTCTGAGATCACCTCGCTGCCATTATGGACGTAAACCACAACACCATCATTCAAATCTTGCAATGTAAAGTTGTTGATCGCAGTTCCCGGGTCTGCGGCCAATGCCACAAAGCCCGAATTTGGACCAGCGGTAATGTCAACAAGTACGTCCATTGCATTATTATCAACATCAACAATCGCAAAATTGGTTGGCGAAAAGGTTACAATGCCACCTTCGTCGACGACAGGTGCGGTTCCTGATCCAACCGTCGGCGCGTCATTTACTTCGTCAATTTGAAAACTGAATGTCCCTAATGTTATCGCTCCCTGGCCATCATTTACCAGAAAATCAAATTGTTGGTCCGAGGCTTCCGATCCATCGTGTACGTAGCTCAACAGCCCATTGTTAACGTCCTGTTGAGTAAACGTTGTAACCGCGACGCCGGGATTTGTGGCAAGCTGCAGAAATCCATTGGCAGTTGGCTGAGTAACCGTATAGACCAGTTCAATATCGGTATTGTCCACATCCGTCGTCAAAAGCTCTGCCGCACCGATCACTCGCGTCGAGCCTTCGTTCAAGCTTAAAGGCACATTGTTTGCCAGCACTTGTTCGTCATTGACATGAGTAAAATTAACGTTGGCCGCCACGGGATTAGACGAATCGGTACCATCGGTAGCATAAACTTCATAGGACGGAGCCTGCTCGTCTCCATCATCGACCAACTGAACTTCACCCGAATTAATTTGATCAACGGTAAACGACGTCACGGGCACGCCCGGGTTGGAGATCAATTCAAAATGACCGCCGCTCAAGTTCTGCACGACAAGCGTTATGGCGCCATCCAGATTGTCGATATCCGTTGCAGCCAATTGCGTCAGTGACAACTGTGTCGCCTCTCCTTCGACAACATCGATATCGTTAGCAGTAACGACCGGGGCGTCATTAGTTGGTGTGACATCGATATCAAAAACACCCGTTGCCGGTGTCGAACCATCTTCACCGCCATCCACTATTTCGAATCCGAAGCTATCACTGTTCGTCTCACTTGAATTGTGCACATACACAATCTGTCCATTATTGACATCAGCTTGCGTGAACGACGTTATGGCCATTCCTGGATTAGACACCCGTTCCAACTGACCATTGGACGGCGCTGAAGTAACGTTAATGGTTAAACCTGCTGACAGGTCATCGACGTCAGAGCCAAACAACAACGTGCTGTCAATCGTCACTTGACCGCCTTCGGCAACCACGGCTGTAAAATTATTCGTTACCAGCGGCGAATCGTTAACCGGATCGACAAATCCGCTTAGTGTATGTGTGGCTGTACTGAACGCCGAAGATCCTCCGCCAAACGAAGCATCTATGCCGGTTGCGCCACTTAAATTCAAATCGGTCTGATCCCAGGCCCGAAAGACAAGTTCACCTGCGTCGCCAAAATAATCAGCATCAGGAACGAATCGGATCGAAGCGAGGGTATCCAGAACGACCGCATCTGAGCTGTCGGGTGTAGACGTTGACACTCCGTTTGCTGCAAACGACAACCAAGTCGCGCCACCGTCGGTTGAATATTCCCATGTGCCGTTAGAATTGTCGACACCGATCACCGCGATGCCTTCGAGAGCAGTGTTATCAGCGTCGGTGATTTGATCCAATCCGTTACTTATCAGGATCGCACCGACGGTCTGTCCAGCTGAATTACTATCGTCTTCAGCGACACTCGCCAGTGTTATATCAATCGAATTATCAAGTACTGGCGCGTCGTTAACCGGGTTAATATTAAAGCTAAATGTGCCTGAACTAAAGATATTGTTGCCATCGTCCACGACGAAACCGAAACTGTCAGTCAGAACTTCGCTGCCATCGTGTTGGTAGCTGATAAGCCCAGCGTCGAGGTCTGCCTGCGTGAAAGTATCGTTGAAGTTTAACTGCACGCCATTTCGCAAGACTGCTCCGTTAGTGGCATCAGCGCTAATAGTGTAAACAATTTCGTCGGCGGTGTTATCAACATCCGTTGTATTCAAAGAGGCCGTCGTCAGCTGGACAGAACCACCTTCATCCAACGTCAGGCCTGTGTTGGTTACAATTTGCTCTTCATCATTCACAGCTGCGAATGCAACGTTTTGTTGCAAGGTATTACTTACACCACCGTCACCATCAAAAACAACGGCCTCCACTGTGCGCAGCCCAACAATCGGGTTTTCAGACTGGTTGAAAATTTCCACAGACTGCAGAACGGCCTGAACGTCCGATGCCGTAGCATTGGTAATAAAATTAATCGACAGTTGCTGGAGTCCTTCAGGCGGAATGACTCCGCCACCAGAAATGTTTCCAACAACTACTCCGCCGACCAATACCTGATCGAGCGAATGGGTCACACCGCCAACGTTCGACAATGAAAGGCCGAAATTGCTGTCGGGTGAAGAGGTGACGCCCACCGTCAATGAACCACCATCAAAGTTCGGGCTATCGATGTCGGTTACCGATGCAACGTCAAAAACCAGACTGCCCATTCCTTCGAGCACAACAGGCACGGTCAAATCGTCGTTCAAAACCGGGGCATCGTTGACTGGAGTTACCTGAATCGTCGCATCTTCAACCTGGGAACTGAACGCAGATGAAGCACTGCCACCGGTTGTGTCGACGAGCGTATCGCCGCTGGCTCCTGCAGTCTGATCCCATGCCACGAATGAGAATGTAGCTGATCCGTCGTAGTCAGCCGCTGGAACAAATCGAATTAAGGCCGCAGGATCCAACAATACACTTTCAGTTGCAGACGTTGCACCAAAGCTCGTCCACGTCGTTCCGTCCAACGAATATTCCCAGTCGCCATTGGAATTATCAACCGAAGTAACCGCGATCCCTTCAACAGAACCGGCATCCACATCAGAAATAATCCCGCCCCCATCACTGGCAAGAATACTTGCGACCGTTTGACCAACCGGGCCGGCATCGTCTTCCATCACATCGTTAAGGACCAGGTCGCCACTGTTGTCGAGAATCGGAGCATCATTAACGTTGAAAACGCGAATGGTAAGAATGTTGGGTGCCGAATCCAATTCGCCGTCGTTAGCTACGAAAGTAACCACTCGATCCGTAGAATCGATGGCCTCACCGATACTCTCAAATTCAATATTGGCTACTGCCGATGCAAAGTCCTGTCTCGTCACCGATTCAAGTGAATCCGCCGTCAACGTCAAGAAGACGGATCCATCGGTGGTCAATGGTGATGTCTGAATGCCTGAAACGGAAATCCCAAACGCACCGATCGCAGCTTCATCAACGTATAAAATATCGCCCGCTTTCCCGTTCGTTAACTCAACCGTCACCGATTCAATATACAAATCATCGACATCGGTAATCGTTGCGTCACTATCGAGAATGCTGATTGGCCCTTCGTTTTCAGTAAACGATGTAAATCCTTCTACATACGGACCAGCCGTCGTATTCAATTCAAAATTGCTAACATAAAACAAGCTGTCGGTATCAATTGGATCACCGAAAGGTGTAAAGTTAGATAAAACGACCGTTTCAATTGAATGAGTGCCAGGTCGAAACAGCGTCTCTGATATTTCGCCCGATGATTCTCCGCCACCGATCGTTGACTGAACCTGTGTTGGAACATCCGACACGGCTTCACGTGAAAGCAAACCATAGTTATACGTGCTACCACTAGTAGCATTTCGTACAGCAGAGCCCGCCGTTATCGTTGGGCCTGTCCATGGGTCACGAAGCGTAATTACATTACCATTGATCGCGCCTGCATCCCACAAATCGGATTCAACGTTGCGTGTATAAGTGTAGTCGTCATACGTATTGCCTGTCGAATCGGTGTAGCCGTACCAGGCAAACGATCGAGCGTGCTCTGTTCGTGCTGCCCCACCGTCGTACCAACCGGAAGCATCCGACAAGACTATTTCAGTGGCGCCAGGAATCAACGAAACAGCCAAAGTCGTATCTTGTGATCCAACGTGGCGAGAAACCTGATTGGTTGCAATCCGAAAGCCGTCGATATCGTAACTGGAAAAACCGAGAAATTGAAAAACATCAGGTGGCGATGGTCCACCCGCGCTATCGGTCGCGAATATGGTTGCGTTGAGATCGTACGTTTGATTCGTATCAACAACAATTCTGTTGTCCGCAAAATGAACGTCTCGACCGGTAAACACATTCTCTGCAGAACCATTAAAGGTAGAGTCTTCTGTAGAGAAACCATGATCGAAGAACTGTGGGGCATCGTTGACTGGAGTTACCTGAATCGTCGCATCTTCAACCTGGGAACTGAACGCAGATGAAGCACTGCCACCGGTTGTGTCGACGAGCGTATCGCCGCTGGCTCCTGCAGTCTGATCCCATGCCACGAATGAGAATGTAGCTGATCCGTCGTAGTCAGCCGCTGGAACAAATCGAATTAAGGCCGCAGGATCCAACAATACACTTTCAGTTGCAGACGTTGCACCAAAGCTCGTCCACGTCGTTCCGTCCAACGAATATTCCCAGTCGCCATTGGAATTATCAACCGAAGTAACCGCGATCCCTTCAACAGAACCGGCATCCACATCAGAAATAATCCCGCCCCCATCACTGGCAAGAATACTTGCGACCGTTTGACCAACCGGGCCGGCATCGTCTTCCATCACATCGTTAAGGACCAGGTCGCCACTGTTGTCGAGAATCGGAGCATCATTAACAGGATCGATGGTTAGAAAAACGGTACCGGTATCCGTTCCGTTATTTCCATCGCTTATCTGATACGTGAAAAAATCACTGGTGTTTTCGCCACCATTATGCGTATAGCTAAACCCATTGGGATTCAAGGTTAGCGAGCCATTGGATGCGACAAAATTTATGACGTCCAGTGTATCACCTTCGGCATCGGTGTCGTTGGACAAGAGGTCGGCGAAGGTTAAATTTAACGTTGAGCCTTCGAGGATCGTATACTGATCGTTGACTGCCTCTGGATTATCATTTACCGGATTCACCACAATATCGAATACCTGGTTTACCAGCTCATTGCCC
>CAYONX010000019.1:0-55867 GCA_964405425.1 uncultured Pirellulaceae bacterium
TTGATACTGATGGCGATGGAATCGCCGACCACTGTGATCTGGACAGCGACAACGATGGCATCACAGACAATGTTGAGGCTCAATCGACGGCCGGATATGTCCCGCCATCGGGCTTGGATGCCAACATGGACGGATTGGACGACATCTATGACAACCGAAGTGTTAACGGCGTGCTTGATCCGATGGCCGCTGCTGCAACCACAGCCGACGTTACCGCTCCAGTAGATACCGATGGGGACTTAACTCCTGACTATCTCGATACCGACAGTGACAATGACGGTACCAGCGACGCGGAAGAAGCAGGCCACGGGTTCACTCTGGCCGAAATCGAAGCCGATGCAATGGCTGGCAATGATGCTGACGGTGACGGACTGGTAGATATCGTTGATGCGGTCGACAACGACCTCGTATGGGATGTCAACGACGATGATCTGGATGAGACAAATAACTTCAACCTCGATGACAGCAATGAAAACGTAGATGACGATGGAGGAAACTCGGTGGCTGGAGTCAACGATTTTGACTTCCGCGAAGACCAGACTCCTGTCATTGATTTGAATTCGGCTGCCAGTGGCACCGATACTGACGTGGATTACAACGACCAGTTCTTCGGTAACAGCGGAACCCCAGTCAATGTCGCCGATAATGGCCTGGGCGATGTAACTGGCTTTGGTGAAGACGATCTGCAAACGCTGACGATCGTTGTTGATCCGGCTAACGTCATCGATGGAGATGCTGAAGAGATCACCATTGGCGGAATGACATTTCCTCTCGATACCGATGTGACAACGCCCGTTCAAGTCATGGTTGGCGGTACGACCTTTGACGTTACCTATGACAGCGCCACAGGAACGTTCACTATCGACAACAACATGGAAACCGTGATGGGTACGCCTGATCCAATGGCGCAGGCGGATCTGGATATGTTGATTCGTGGCATCACCTATGAAAACACTTCCGGCACACCGACGGGTGGTGATCGAACATTCGAATTCACTTTGACTGACTCGGGTGGTAACAGCAGTGAACCCGCAACTTCAACCATTATGGTCAATAGCGTCATCCCTGAAGACGACATCAATACGACGTTGATTGATACTCCTGTTCAAGGGAACGTGCTAAGTAACGACGTTGATCCTGAAGGAACCACTCTGAGCGTTTCCATGGTCGGCGACCAAGCCGTAACCGATACCGTCCCCGGTACCTTCATGACGGCAGGTGGCGGTATGGTGACCATGTTTGCTGACGGCACGTATTCGTATGTACCTGACCCTGCATTCACGGGCGAAGATTCATTCGAATATGAAGTTTGCGATGAAGATGGTGCTTGCAATACAGCGACAGTGACCATTGAAGTTCGCGATCCAGCAACAGCAGATAATACGCCTCCAGTCGCTCACGATGATACGCTGGAAACTTTTGCAGGCGGTTCGCTAACGACAACATTGTTCGGCAACGACAGCGATCCTGACGGAGATGCCATTACTTTGACCGAAATTGATGGAATGCCAGTCGTCGATGGCGACGTAATCGACATCGAAGACCCAGACAACCCTGGCACCGTCATTGGTACTTTAGAAATCATCGATGTGACGACCGGTGAAGTCATGTTTACCCCTACCGATCCAGACTTCACGGGCGAACCTGTGTTTGAGTACACCGTCACCGATCCGTTTGGAGGAACCGATACCGCTGACGTGACCATTCAGATATCCGAAGATCTCGATACGATGGCCAACGACGATCCCGATGCCAACGACGACACTGGAGTGACTCAACTCAACACGCCTGTGTCAGGAAACGTTCTGGATAACGATACTGATCCCAATGGCAATATGTTGTCTGTGTTGATGATTGATGATCAAACAGTACTGCCGGGGATTCCAGTAAGTGTTATGACACCGAATGGAATGCTAACTATCAGTTCCAATGGCGAGTACACGTTCAGTCCCAACGATGGCTTCACAGGCACCGATAGCATCACCTATCAGATCAGCGACGGAATGGGCGGTTTGGATACCGCAACATTATACTTGACCGTCTTTGACGCACCGCCCGTTGCTGAAGACGACATTAACGTCACTAGTGCAGACACTCCGGTCAACGGCAATTTATTGACCAACGATACATCAGATCCTGACGACGATCTGACCATCACTGAAATCACTTCGTTTGACGCTTCTGGCATGTTGGTCACAACTCCAGTGGTTGCCGGAACCACCGTTGATATTTACAACGAAGACCCAGACATGCCGGGTACGTTTATCAAAGTTGGTGAGGTTCAAATCATCGACCCGGCAACCGGTGAGTATACGTTTACCCCCGAGCCTGGTTTCACTGGCGAAGCAGACTTTAGTTACACGATCGCCGATGAAGGTGGCAACACTGATATGGCCGACGTTTCGATCGAAGTTCGTGATCCTGATCCAGTTATCGATCCAATGGATCCAACTACGTTTAACAATTCGCCACCCATCGCAACTGATGATGATTTTGCCGGGTTCAGCGATCAACCGCTCATGGGCAGCGTTCTATCCAACGATGGTGACCCCGATGGCGACTTTGTCATGGTAACCGAAGTTAACGGCGTTCCGATTGCCATGATCGATGAGACAAATCCACTCGACATTTTTGACCCTGACGACCCAGCGATGAAGATCGGTGAGCTGGTCATCAACGCCGATGGTACGTTCACGTACACGCCGACGGATCCAACTTTTGCTGGTGAACCTACGTTTGAATACACGATCGCCGATCCAAGTGGCGCGACGGATTCAGCTACTGCCACATTGATGTTGTCGCCAGATTCCGATCCCGGGGCGAACGATCCACCCGTGGCTGGTGACGATGCAATTATTGGAAACAAGAACGAACCGGTTACGGCAAACTTGTTGGCCAACGACACCGATCCGAACGATCCGACAGGCATGAACCCGCCAACGGTCACGGATGTCAACGGTCAAAATCCGTTGCTCGGCCCCGTCGATATCTTCGATGACAATGGTGACCTCGCAGGAACGTTGACTGTCGATCCAGTTTCAGGCGATGTTACGTTTACGCCAGAAGATGATTTTGTCGGAACGGTCCAGGTACCATACTCAATCTCCGACTCAGACGGTGACACCGATACCGCTTCTCTCACGATTTCTGTCTTCGATAATCCACCTGAAGCCGAAGACGACATCAACAGCACTGAAGCTGATGTGCCAGTCTCAGGCAACTTGTTGGCCAACGACAGCGATCCAAACGGCGATGATCTGACCGTTGCGGATATCACGACACTTGATGCCATGGGCAATCCCGTAACCGTTGATGCGACGATGGGGCCAGTCGATATCTATGTCGAAGATCCTGACATGCCAGGCATGTTCATCCTTGCCGGTACCGTCGAAGTCACCGATCCAATAACCGGCGACTACACCTTCACGCCGGAATCAGGATTTAGTGGTGAAGCAGAATTCGGTTACGTGGTTGAAGACGAAAGTGGAAACACTGACACCGCCGACGTATCCATCGAAGTACGCGATCTAAACATTGAAGACCCAGCCGATCCGACAACGATCGACAACGCGCCACCTATCGCCACCAACGACAGCTTCGAAACGTTTAACGATCAGCCAATAACATCAAGCTTCTTGTTGAGCAACGATGCAGATCCAGACGGTGATCTGACTACGCTTACCGAGATCAATGGCATGGCTGTTGACGATGGCGATATAATCAACATCGAAGATCCAAACAATCCGGGCGTGGTGATCGGAACTCTCGAAATTATCGATGTGACAACGGGTGAGTTCACATTCACTCCGACGGATCCGACTTTCCAGGGTGAACCGACTTTCGAATACACGATCGAAGATCCATCCGGTGCAACGGATACAGCTGATGTCACGATTACTGTGACCGCCGACCCCGATCCAAATGCCAACGACGCACCAGAAGCTGGCGACGATCTGGCAACGGCTCAGGCTGGCGAACCGGCGACGGCCAATCTGTTAGCCAACGACACTGATCCAAACGGCGATACACCAGAAGTAGTCGGCCTGGTCGATCCGGCAACCGGCCTACCAGTAACTCCGGGCACACTGATTACGATCGAAGATCCGAATAACCCAGGTTCTCCCGCCGGTACGATCGACTACGATCCGATGACCGGTGAAGTTACCTTTACACCTGAGCCAGGTTTCGTGGGTACCGTCCAGGTTCCATACGTGATCACTGACGATCCAGATAATCCGAACACACCAACCGATACCGCAGTAATCACGATCGAGATCTTTGATCCGGCTCCAGAAGCGGAAGACGATATCAATGCGACTGAGATTGACACGCCAGTTGCCGGCAACTTACTGCTTAACGACAGCGACGCCAATCCGAACGATGTGTTGACGATCACCGAGATCACAACTCTTGACGCGATGGGGAACCCAGTGATTGCCGATCCGACGATGGGGCCAGTCGATATCTATATCGAAGATCCTGACATGCCGGGCACGTTTTTCCTGGCTGGTACGATTGAAATCACTGACCCAACAACCGGTGACTATACCTTTACACCTGAAACCGGGTTCGTGGGTGAAGCTGAATTCGGATACACCATTGAAGACAGCAGCGGTAAGACAGACACTGCCGATGTTTCGATCGAAGTTCGTGACACTAACGATGTCACCGATCCAACGGACAGCACTGATCCTAACAACGCTCCACCGATCGCTACCGATGACTCGTTTGATGTCTTCCAGGGCGATCCGATCACCAGCAGCTTGATCAGTAACGACACTGATCCTGATGGCGATGCGATCATGGTTACCGACATTGACACCGATGCCGTGGACGCTGACGGAAACGTAGTTGGCATGGTTACCTACGATCCGGTGACTGATCAGTTTACGTTCACGCCAACCGATCCGGACTTTATCGGTGAAGCATTCTTCGATTACACCGTGGCCGATCCAAGTGGTGCCGAAGATACAGCAACGGTTACTCTGAACATTACGCCTGACGGAGATCCAACAGCCAACGATGATCCGTCGGCTGGTAACGACTTGATCGCAACCACCAAGAACGAGCCGGCGACAGTCAACCTGTTGGACAATGATACCGATCCGAATGATCCAACCGGAGCTACTCCTCCAACGGTCACTGAGATCAATGGTATTGAACCCGATCCAATGACGGGTCTAATCTCTGTTCCGGTCATGGACGAGAATGGTGATCCTGCCGGTGTTCTGGAATACGATCCAACCACTGGCGAAGCGACTTTCACGCCTGAAGATGACTTTGTCGGTTCCGTTCAAGTTCCGTATACGATCACGGATGCTGATGGTGGTACTGATACAGCTACTATCACACTGACTGTCTTCGACAACCCACCGGTCGCTGAAGACGATCTAATTGTCACGGAGCCGGGACAACCAGTAGACGGAAATGTTCTAACCAACGATTCCGATCCGAATCCCGATGACGACTTGGATATCAGTGAGATCAATGGAACGACCGTCACCGATCCAACGATGCCAGTCATCGTTGACGTTGAAGATCCGAACAACCCGGGTACTGTCATTGGTGAATTGACGATTGATCCTGAAACTGGTGATTACACCTTCACTCCAACCGATCCGGAGTTCAGCGGAACCGTTGAGATTCCTTACACAGTTACCGACGAAGAAGGCAACACCGATGAGGCTGTTCTGGTAATCGATGTAATCAACACCGAGCCAGCCAACGATCCGGCCGATCCAACCACGTTCGAAAACGTGGCCCCAATCGCGACTGACGATCAGTTCACCGCCATCGTGGATCCAACGGATCCGAGTCCACAAGTCATCCTGACTTCCAGCGTGATGAGTAACGATTCTGATCCTGATGGCGATGTGATCACGTCGGCTCTGATTGACCCCAACACTGGTATGCCAGTCGCCGAAGGTGTTCCAGTCGATGTACTGGACGACATGGGTAACGTGGTTGGCCAGGTCACCATCACCGACGAGACCACAGGCGAATTCGAATACACCGCAACCGATCCAACATTCAATGGCGATGTAAACTTCGAATACGTGGTCACAGATCCAAGTGGTGCTACCGATACTGCATCAGCAACAGTAACCATTGGTCCTGACGATAATCCAGACGTCAACGATGCTCCAGAAGCTGGCGACGATCTGTTAACCAGCACAGTCGGTGAACCTGTCGATGGTAACTTGCTGGCCAACGACACTGATCCAAACGATCCAACGGGAATGAATCCGCCAACTATCACCGAAGTCAACGGTGAAGATCCAACGATGGGTCCAATCGACATCTTCGATGACAATGGCGACCTGGCTGGAACACTAACCGTCGATCCGGTAACTGGCGAAACAACTTTCACCCCGGAACCAGATTTCGTTGGCACGGTACAAGTACCCTACACAATCACCGATGGTATGGATACGGACGATGCCACGTTGACACTAACTATCTTCGATGAAGCTCCAGAAGCGGAAGACGATATCAATGCGACTGAGATTGACACGCCAGTTGCCGGCAACTTACTGCTTAACGACAGCGACGCCAATCCGAACGATGTGTTGACGATCACCGAGATCACAACTCTTGACGCGATGGGGAACCCAGTGATTGCCGATCCGACGATGGGGCCAGTCGATATCTATATCGAAGATCCTGACATGCCGGGCACGTTTTTCCTGGCTGGTACGATTGAAATCACTGACCCAACAACCGGTGACTATACCTTTACACCTGAAACCGGGTTCGTGGGTGAAGCTGAATTCGGATACACCATTGAAGACAGCAGCGGTAAGACAGACACTGCCGATGTTTCGATCGAAGTTCGTGACACTAACGATGTCACCGATCCAACGGACAGCACTGATCCTAACAACGCTCCACCGATCGCTACCGATGACTCGTTTGATGTCAATCAAGACGGCACACTGACCAGCAGTGTCATCAGCAACGATGCCGATCCGGATGGGGATGTCATTGAGATTGCCGATCCGACGACAGGTACTCCAGCGTCGGCGCCGCAAATGATTACAACGGCCAATGGCGGCATGGTGACTCTGAACTCAGATGGAACGTTTGAATACGAACCAGCTCCAGGATTCATTGGAGAAGACACTTTCGATTACACGATCGTCGATCCAAGCGGGGCAACCGACACGGCAACGGTCACACTGAATGTCACACCCGACAATCCAACTGTAAACGACCCACCTTCAGCTGGAAATGACTTGATCGCGACAACTTACAATGAACCAACGACAGCCAACTTGTTGGACAACGATACCGATCCGGAAGACGATTCTGTGACGATCACCGACGTGGCTGGCCAGGATCCAACCGCTGGTCCTATTACGATCACCGATCCGGTGACTGGCGAGCCGGTCGGAATGCTGGAAGTTGATCCGATGACCGGTGAAACGACCTTCACTCCAGAAAACGACTTCGTTGGCACCGTTGAGATACCGTACACCATCACCGATTCTGATGGTAACACCGATACCGGAACATTAACTCTGGCATCGTTTAATACTCCTCCGATCGCGGAAGATGATATCAATTCGACAGAGGCCAACATACCTGTATCTGGAAACGTCCTGATTAACGACAGCGACGACAATCCGGATGACGATCTGACCATTGTCGACCCGGCAACGGGTAACGCCGCCACGGATCCAGTCACGATCATGACTGATCAAGGTGGCACGGTTGTCATCAGCCCAGACGGTTCCTACGACTATACGCCGCCAGTTGATTTCGTTGGCGAAGACACATTCACATACACAGTGACTGACGAAGCTGGCAACGTTTCTGATGCAGAAGTTTCGATCGAAGTTCGCGACTTGAACCAGACAGATCCAACGGATCCAGCAACGTTTAACAACGCACCGCCGGTTGCTACGGACGATGAATTCAGCTCGTTCGCTGACACGCCATTGATGTCAGGCGTCCTCAGTAACGACAGCGATCCGGACGGAGATGTAGTAGCGATTGCTGATCCAGCTACTGGCGATCAGGCCACAGGTCCCCAAACAATCACCACCGATCAAGGTGGAACCGTAACACTGAACCAGGATGGTACGTTCGAATACACGCCACCAGCGGGATTCATCGGAGAAGACAGTTTCGATTACACGATCGTTGATCCAAGCGGTGCGACTGATACAGCAACGGTAACGTTGAACATCGACGCCGATTCAGATCCAGATGCCAACGACGATCCGGAAGCCGGCGATGATCTTGCAATCTCGCCTGCCGGTGAGCCAGCAACGACCAATTTGCTGGACAATGATACCGATCCGAACGATCCAACGGGAATGAATCCACCAACGATCACCGATGTCAACGGCGAAGATCCAACCATGGGTCCAATCGACATCCTCGATGAAAATGGTGATCTGGCTGGAACGCTTGAAGTCGATCCGGTAACTGGCGAAACAACTTTCACCCCGGAACCAGATTTCGTTGGCACGGTACAAGTACCTTACACCATTGAAGATGGCATGGGCGGCACGGACACAGCGACCTTGACATTACAGGTTACTGATCCGGCTCCGGAAGCTCAGGACGATATCAACTCGACCGAACTTGATGTTCCCGTCAGCGGAAATGTTTTGCTGAACGACAGTGATGACAATCCGAATGATACTTTGATGGTCGTTGATCCGGCGACAGGCGATGCCGCTACCGGTCCGGTTACGATCATGACTACTGGTGGCGGAACGGTAGTGATCAACCCTGACGGCAGCTACGACTATACGCCAGCGCCAGGATTCACGGGCGAAGACTCTTTTGACTACAGCGTGATTGACGAGTTGGGCAAGACGGACGAAGCGACAGTTTCCATCGAGGTCCGTGACTTGGGCGAAGAAGATCCTGCGGATCCGACCACGATCGGTAATACGGCTCCGATCGCGACAGACGATGAGTTCACATCGTTCGCGGACATGCCGTTGAATTCAAGCGTTACCAGTAACGATTCGGATCCGGACGGAAGCGATATTGTTATTGCTGATCCAAACGGAGAAGAAGCGACTACACCACAAACAATCACCACCGATCAAGGCGGAACGGTTACCTTGGATCCAGATGGCACTTTCGAATACTTACCGCCGGCTGGATTTATCGGTGAAGACAGTTTCGACTACACGATCGTTGATCCGACTGGTGCTACCGACACCGCGACAGTAACGTTGAGCGTTGAAGCTGATCCAGATCCAAACGCCAACGACGATCCATCCGCCGGAGACGATCTGGTGACAACGGTTGCTGGCGAACCAGGCACCACAAACTTGCTCGATAATGACACCGATCCAAACGGCGAAACGCCAACGATCATCGACGTCAACGGCGAAGATCCAACCATGGGTCCAATCGAAATCCTCGATGAAAATGGTGATCTGGCTGGAACGCTTGAAGTCGATCCGGTAACTGGCGAAACAACTTTCACCCCAGAACCGGACTTCGTTGGTACGGTACAGGTGCCTTACACAATCGACGACGGCATGGGCGGAACGGATACTGCGACCGCGACGTTCCAAGTTCTTGATCCAGTACCTGAAGCCAACGACGACATCAATTCAACAGAAACAGACACGCCCGTCAGCGGAAATGTTTTGCTGAACGACAGTGATGACAATCCGGAAGATACTTTGATGATTGTTGATCCGGCGACAGGCGAAGCGGCAACCGGCCCGGTTACGATCCCAACGACTGGTGGCGGAACGGTAGTGATCAACCCTGATGGATCCTATGAATACACACCCGCTTCAGGCTTTGTCGGCGAAGACACATTTGACTACACCGCGATCGACGAATTCGGAAAAACGGATGAAGCAACCGTTTCGATCGAAGTTCGAGATTTGAACACTCCGAATGATCCTGACGATCCGACAACTTTCAACAACACGCCACCGATTGCGACTGACGATGAATTCACATTGTTTGCCGATACAACACTGAACAGCAACGTAACCAGCAATGATACAGATCCAGAAGGAAGCGACATTGCGATTGCTGATCCAACCACGGGTGAAGAAGCGACAACTCCGCAAACGATCACGACCGATCAAGGCGGTACCGTCACATTGAATCCAGATGGCACGTTCGAATACTTGCCGCCAACTGGTTTTGTGGGTGAGGACAGCTTTGATTACACGATTGTTGACCCAAGCGGTGCAACTGACACCGCGACGGTGACACTAAACGTAGACAACGATCCTGATCCGGACGCGAACGACGATCCAGAAGCTGGCAACGATCTGGCTTCTGCACCAGCCGGCGAACCAGCGACTACGAATCTACTGGCCAACGACACCGATCCTAACGGCGACGGTCCATTAACTATCACTGATGTAAATGGTCAGGATCCAGCTGCAGGACCAATCACGATCACCGATCCAGTGACTGGCGAAGTCCAAGGCATGCTTGAAGTCGATCCGATAACGGGTGAAGCGACATTCACGCCGGAACCAGGATTTGTTGGAACCGTCCAGGTTCCCTACACTGTCGACGATGGCAACGGCGGAACAGATACGGGTTCTGCAATCTTCGAAATCTTCGATCCTGCTCCGATGGCTCAGGACGATACAGCGCCGGATACAGACTCCGGTACACCTGTGACTGGAAATCTGCTGGACAACGACTCCGATGAAAACCCGGATGATTTATTGACAGTACTTGATCCGGAAACGGGTGAAGCAGCAACCAGTCCAGTCGTTGTCGAAACGACCGGAGGCGGAACCGTAGTGATCAATCCAAATGGAAGCTACGTGTACACCCCAGCTTCTGGATTTGGTGGTGAGGATTCGTTTGAATACACGGTGATTGACGAATTTGGCAAAACGGATGTAGCTTCGTTCTCTATCGATGTCCGCCCGCTGGCGACTGGCAATCCAAGCCAGATACCAGGATTGGGACCCATCGACGCGCCGTTGTTAAGTAACCAAACGAATTCGAGCAGTCTGCCTCCGTTTAGTGGCGTATCCCCTGGACTTGGACTCGACAGCCAAGGACCTATTCAGGGCGGGTTTGGCGGCGGCTCGGGAATTAGAGCCCCCCAACCGATCCTCCAAGCGGATGACAACCGACTGGTCTGGTCGTTGGATGATGCACCATCGATTCCGGGCTTCGATGGCAGGCCGGTATTTACGATCGATCTTAATGGCCAGATCAACGCGGGGCAAACTGCTTCGGTACAGGTTGTAGCCGATGACCACTTTACCAGCCTCGATCAACAGATACTTGCCGAAGCAATTGCCGAAGCGGTTGAGTCTTACGACGGAAATGGAGAATTGACTTTCAACGGTTCCAAACTGTCATTCACATCGGCCGACGGAACGACTATGGATCCCCTTGCAGTGACGATGCCAATTTCATCGGAAGAAGCAACGCCGGATGAAATGATCGATTTGCAATCCGCCGAAAATTCGGAAATCGCAGAAGGAGACGAAGCTGAATCCGAGTCTTCAGACAGCTCCAACGATTCGCAAGATGGTGAACCCAACAACAAATTGATATCCCATAAAGGCGATGCGGGAATTCCGTTGCTAAAGCGATTTTACAACTGGCTTAGCACTCCAAGCGACTCAGTTTCATAGCTTAAAGGTTCTTTAGATTTGGTTGATCATTGGGACGCAAACCGAAGGATAGCTGACGACAACCACGTCGTTACAGTTTGCCAAATCGGAACAATTTCCAGGTATCGACGGTTCAACCGATGATCAATGAGCAGACGAAAAACCTTATGCAGACCCGAACTTTTGTGCGGGTCTTTTCTACCGCTAATGTGCGGAACTTGAGTTGCGATTGTGCCAGTCGGTCAAAGTCGGACGCTCATACAATCCAAAAATTGTAATCTTCCAGTAAACCACCAACCCAATTCTAATTGACACCTGATGCACTAAAAACGCATTCGAATTCAGATATTACAGGCTGTTGCATGGTCGATACTTATAAATGTGCGCAAGGATGTGCCAATTCTCTTCTAGATAGTTCGACTTATCCTTGCTTTCTTGCGTCACACCAAACGAACTTGAAACGCAGGTGAGCGATACCAAAAGCAACGGAGACAGTAACGAGCCGGCAACGCATTGAATGTTGCATGTAAATGTTATCGGCCGCACAAGAATGGTCAAAAACTTTGTTGTAACAATGAAGGAATTCCAAAAAGGGTTTCCATGATTCTGGCCGTTCCACAAATCGGACACTTAAATTACGCATTAGCCAAACTTTCAAAATGGCTTGCAATGAAAGTTCGATTTAGGGCCGTTTTTGTCAGGTAGAGAGCAATCGGTTTTGCCGATATATTGCTGCTGTTAGACAAATAATTGATAAGCTTTGAATGCGATGAAAACCGACGAACTGCGAGCGAAATACCTCGATTTTTTTGTTTCCAAAGGCCATAAGCTTTGCGAGAGCGATGTGCTGGTGCCGACTTGGGATAAATCCGTGCTTTTTACGCCGGCGGGTATGAACCCCTTTAAAGACCATTTTCTGGGTAACATCGAGCTGGAATTTACTCGTGCCACCAGTTGTCAGAAATGTTTGCGAACCGGCGATATTGAGAACGTTGGCCGAACGGCTTATCACCATACGTTCTTTGAGATGCTGGGTAATTTCAGTTTTGGTGATTACTTCAAGCGAGACGCGGTTCATTGGGCTTGGGAATTTTTGACTGACAAGAAATGGCTTGGCATCGACAAGGAAAAATTGACGGTCACGGTCTATTTAGATGACGACGAAGCGGCTGGATTTTGGGAAAACGATATTGGCTTGTCTGTCGATCGCATTGAACGTCTTGACGAGTACGAAAATTTTTGGCCAGCCGGTGCTCCAACGGATGGGCCGGATGGAGTTTGCGGTCCGTGCAGCGAAATTTTCTATCACCCCAATGGAATTGGGAACGGCGATGTAGAAATCTGGAACCTTGTATTCACTCAATTTAATCGCGGTGGCGATCCACCCAACAATCTTTCGCCGTTACCCAATAAGAACATCGACACTGGAATGGGGCTGGAGCGAATTGCGGCAACGCTGCAAGGCGTTGAAACGAATTTCCACATTGATACGCTGCGGCCGATTGTCGATGCGGCTGCTGAGGTTACGGGAATCAAATACGAACCGGGATCGGACAAAGGTCGATTCCTGCGGCGAATTACGGACCATGTTCGAGCGTGCACCTTTTCGATTCATGAAAATGTCTACCCGGGCGCTTCGAAGGCAGAATATGTGGTCCGTCGTTTGTTGCGTCGTTGTACGCTGGAAGGACGTCAGTTGGGGCATGAAGAACCGTTCTTGTACAAACTGGTTCCTGCAGTCGTCGAAGCGATGTCAAAGGCGTATCCAGAATTGGGCGGCAGCAGCGAGCGCGTTCAACAAGTGATCAAAACCGAAGAGTCCAATTTTCTGAATCGTCTGGACGATGGTCTGGTGCGGATCGACAAAATTTTTGACACGATGAAATCCGATGGCCACAAATCGGTAAACGGTGCTCAAGCGGCCGAGTTGTATCAGACGTTCGGGATTCCGCCGGAATTGGTTGCATCGTTGGCTCAGGATCAAAGCTTTGAATTTGACTGGGATGGATTCAAAGTTGCGATGGCTGAGCACGGCGAAGCGAGCGGCAAGATTGCTGATTCGGTGATGGGCGATTTCGGCCCAATTGATGAAATTAAAAAGGAAGCGAAGTCGACAACTTTTCTTGGCTACGATTCGTCACAATCGGACGGCGTGATTGTTGGGTTGATTTGTGGCGAGCAACGCGTGGATTGTTTGCAAGACAGCGATCATGAACAATTTGTCATCCTGGATCAGACTCCGTTTTATGCTGAATCCGGCGGCCAGGTTGCGGACGTCGGGACGATTAAAACGGCTGATGGCGAATTTGAAGTTACTGACGTTCAAAAAAATGGCGACGTTTTTGTGCATGCCGGTCAGCTAACCCGCGGCAAGATCTCGCAAGGTGAAACGGTGACTGCATCGGTAAACATGGATCGTAGAAACGGAATCAGCCGCGCCCACACAGCGACTCATATTTTGCATTATGCATTGCAGCAAACGCTGGGTAGTCACGCACAGCAACGTGGATCCAAAGTTACTGAAGACTGGCTGCGCTTTGATTTTTCGAATCTTGAAGCCGTTAGTCAGGATGATCTTGGCAAAATCGAAGCGATTACGCGTGAGCGAATTGCTGCAGGCGTTGATGTTGTGGCGCAGATCCTGCCGTTGTCAGCGGCCAAGGAAAAGGGTGCCATGATGTTGTTTGGTGAAAAGTATCCCGATCCGGTGCGGATGGTTTCCATTGGTGATTTCAGCAAGGAATTGTGCGGTGGTATTCATCTGACGAATTCGGGTGAAGTTGGCGAGTTCGAAATTGCAGTCGAAGAAAGTGTTTCTTCGGGGACGCGCCGCATCGAAGCACTGACGGGGGAGAAAGCCAAAGCCAACCAGCAGTCAGTGATTGACAATGTGGCTGTGCTGGCGAAGCACTTTGGTTGTGCGGATTCAAAAGTGATGGACGCGTTTGATGCTTTGGGGGCCGGTATCAAGGAAGCGAAAAAGCGATTGTCTTCTGGCAACAGCGAGCCGGTTCAACTGGCTGAAGTCACTGGCGGAGACTCCGTCGATTACCAGCAACAGCGAGAACTCGTCCGTTCTATTGCCAAACGTTTGAATGTTGCGACGCAAGATGTAGTTCCACGTGTCAAAACAATGACTAGCGAGCTGGCTGATTTGCAGAAGCAGATTGAAAAGGCAGGTACGGTTGAAAAGGTTGATGCGGCAACGTTGATAACTTCTGGCGAGAAAGTAGACGATATCGTCGTGATTACGCGCGAACTGGAATCTTCTAATCCTAACGTCATGCGCCAATTGATTGATCAAGTGCGTAAGCAGGCAAGTCCGGCGGCGATCTTTCTGGCGACCGCACTGGGGCCAGAAAAAGTAATGTTGGTGGCTGGAGTCAGCAATGAACTTGTGCAGCGCGGCATCAAGGCCGGTGATTGGGTAAAAGAGATTGCGCCGATTGTTGGCGGCGGCGGAGGCGGTAAGCCCGATATGGCTCAGGCTGGTGGTAAATTGCCAGGAAAAATCAGTGAAGCGCTGGAAGCAGCTCAGAAGTACATTGAAGCCAAATAGGCCAATGCCTTAAGAGCTGTTTAAGCAGGAAGCCAATTGGTTGGAATCAATCGAGCCAGAGGTCAGCGCGAGTCAGGAATTATGACCAGGTAACGACGAGGTCGTTTTTGACTTCGCTTACGCCGTCGATGTTTCGCAATGCTTCTTGTGCCATCTGTTTTTCGAAATAGGAGTCAACGTTGCCCTCGACTACCACTCTTCCAGTGGTATCAAAGTGGAATTTGTTTCTCAACAAATGAGGGTGGTGGCAAAAGGCTATTTCAAGCTGTGCGTTGACGTTTTCAGGTGCAGTGGTTGTCATAGATTTGATGTGGATTATGAAGGCTTCGTTGAAATAATCGACAGACCGTCGATGCTAGTACACAGAAATCTAGCATTCTGCTACCAGATTGGCTTGAAGCTTCCGAATTTTTCAATTATTCCGTTTGATATCTCGGAATGTTTGGTAATAGCGACTTTTAGGCTGACGCTGAGAATCTTCCATGAACGGGAAATGGCACGAGGAAGTCGAACGTTTTTCCGTAGAAGTTTTGCCTTTCACGCTTTGCCGTGGCAACTGAGCCAGCCAGTTCAATGACGTGATCCGTTTCTAGATTACGAGCAATCCGGCCATTAACGCTAACATGCCAAACGCCACCATAAATTGGTGGACCACAAAGCGACGCTGGAAATGGCGAGCCGTTTTTGGATCGGCCGACGAGCGTTTGATCAATTCGATGCGTTCCATCAAACTTGGGTGGGTAATCGAGCGTCGCGAATACTGGTCGGGATTCTGTTCTGCAAAACGAAGAAGCGCATCGGCCATTGCTTGAGCGTGTTCGGGATTCTCGATTCCAGCGGAGCGGTCGTTTAAGGCTCCGATTGCATACAAATCGGCTTCGAATTCCATGTTTCTCGAAAGCCATGCCGTAACAAGAACGACGTACGCAAAAAAGATCAGCCCCATAACCAAGGCTGCTCCTTCGGCAAAGCCGAATTGTGAGAAAATCACGTTAAGTGACTGGTTGGGGTCCATGTCCATCGCAAACAGCGCCAGTGCCGGCAATAGGATGAATCCGATTCTTGTTGGCAAATGTCGCAAATTCACGTGTCCTGCTTCATGCCGCAAAACGGCTGCCAATTCACTTGCAGGAAACGACCGCAGGAGTAAATCCGTGACCATCAATGTGCGAAATCGAGGGTGGAGACCTGCAACGAGTGCGTTGATGACTTGGTGATTGGTGTCCCAGACTCGAATTTCCTGGATGGATAATTGATGATTTTGACAAACTTGCAGCAGCGCACTTCTGCCCTCTTCATCTGTAATCGGTCGGTTGGTCCAAATCAGACGAATGACCATTGGCATCATTAACAACATCGTTACGATCGCCAGCACAGCCATGGATCCCGCGAGTGCTGGTGATAATTGTTCCAGCATTGGCCACAGATCTTTCAGAAGGATGACGATGGCAATGGGCACCAAAACCATCAACAAATAGACTTTGCAGCGCAAGCCAACGTATTGCAACATCGCTGCGAATCTCTTGTCGCGATCAATGGAATCGGAATGCTGTTCAAAGAAGATTGCCCAGGAGACGATCAGCGAAACAAGCATCGGAGCGATAATCAGCGCTTCGTCGATGAATATCCAGTTTGCCAAATGAAACGTTTGTCGAACGATGTCGTGCCACCCGATGGCCAATACAATGGCCAGGCTGGAAATGATCCAAATGCATGTATGTATAGAAGAATTGAAACGGGCCTTGAGAACTTCCTGTTGAAAAGTTATTTCGTCGGAGTTCGTTCGAGTGGTATGAAGGACCAGTACGGTCGCGGTAAAGGGTGCGAGTACGGTCAGCAACAGCAGCCCGCATAGCCGAGTCCCAATATCGATGTTTTCTGCCGAAAATGGACTGTCACTGAGCATCAGCGTCAACAAAATGGCAATGCCAATGACAATATTCATGAGGACAAGCGGGCGCAGAATCAGACTGAAAACATAAAAGTTTCAGTCTAATCACAAACGCCTTTTCCCACGAACGGTTGAACCGGAAATCCGCTTCGATCGGGCATTGTTAGTGTATGAATTGCCGATTAAAACGGTTGCGCAAGTTTGTAGCTGCCTGGAAATCCGATGAACTGCACAACGTCAATGAGGTCGACGTCCACAGCGAATTAACGAGTGCCAGGATAGACGGTGCTGTTAGAAGCTCTCTAGCCCAGCCAGTCCGGCACTTCGCCTTGTTCTGGCAAGCGGATCAAATTGGCCGACTCGATGCCGTCAAATCCAATTACCGCTTCGATGGCAGCGTCTGAGGCAGCTGAATCGAGATTTAGAACACCGATCGCTGAACCGCCTTTGCTGTTGCTGCATCGACCGACTGCCATTTGACCGATATTGACTTGCTCTTTTGCCAGGACACCGCCGACGTTACCAATGACGCCAGGGATGTCGCGGTGCGTGAACACAAAAATATTTCCGTCCATGTAGGCGTCGGTCGGGTATTCATCCAATCGTATGAGCCGAGGCATATTCTTGCCGAACAAGGTGCCGGCGGCAGTACGCGTTATGTCTGCTCCGACGATTTCGACGCTGACGACGCTTGTAAATGTTCCGTGTTCAGGCGTCGACTTGCAAGTGACCGTGATTCCCCGATCCGAAGCAATGGTTTCTGCGTTTACGATCGTGACGTTGTCGGCAACTCCTTCAAGCAAGCCAGAACAAACGGCTGATTTGAAAATGCGTTGATCCGAATCACAGATTTCACCCTGCAGTTCAATATTAACGCTGTTGACTGGGCCTTCATGCCAGCCGGCCAGAAAACGACCGAGTCGATACGAAACGTCCAAGTAGCCTCGAATTCGCTCCAGGGTTGCTGGATCAATCGCGATTGTATTTACGGCGTGCCGAATCTCTCCCGTCTTTAGATAATTGATCAGTAGCTCTACTGCCTCAACGGCTACCTGGATTTGTGCTTCTTCTGTACTTGCGCCCAAGTGGGGTGTGCACAAGACTCCTGGCATGCCAAAGAGCGGGCTGTCGGTACATGGTTCTTCAGAGTAAACGTCCAGCGCGACTCCGCCCAATTGCCCGGATCGCAAGCCTTCAATCAATGCTTCTTCATCATAGATCCCACCACGAGCACAATTGATCAACCTTGCTCCAGGCTTGAACTTGGCAATTTGCTCTTTACCAATCATGCCCCGTGTCTCATCGGTCAAAGGCGTGTGAACGGTCATGTAGTCGATGATCGGCAGCATCTCTTCGACTTTCTTGTAAGGAGTAATGCCGAGATTTTCAGCCTGTTGGTCTGAAAGGAACGGGTCGAAGCCAATGACTTTCATGCCAAAAGCTTTGGCTCGGGTGGCGACTTCCTGGCCAATTCTGCCGAGTCCGACGATGCCCAGAGTCTTACCATGCAGTTGTTTACCAGAGAACTTTTTGCGGTCCCACTTGCCTGCGACAAGGCTGGCATGGGCCGGAGCGATGTTTCGGGAAAGTCCCAACATCAAGGCGATTGTGTGTTCCGCGGTGCTGATCGTGTTTCCACCGGGAGTATTCATCACAACAATTCCCTGTCGTGTAGCAGCAATTTTGTCAATGTTGTCCGTGCCGACGCCCGCGCGAGCAATCGCTTTTAAACGTCCATTGCCCGCAAGCGAATCCGCAGTGATTTTCACGCCGCTTCGGCAAACCGCACCGTCGAATTGGGCCAGAATTTCACCCAGTTCTTTGCCAGCCAGACCTGTGTGAACTTCATACGTGACTCCAGGCGTTGATTCGAGAATTTCGTGTCCTTCGTTGGCAATGTTATCAAGGACGACAATGCGAATTTCAGATTGATTGGCAGCGGTAACTGATTTCGATTCCGTTGTTGTCGACATAGGGATTCCTGTCCTGTTTGAAATTAGAACAGCCCGCTCTTTATTGCTGGGCTGCAGTATTCGCGCTTAATAGCCAATAGCTTAGCAAAGTTTGCCTTTTGTATAACCGGGAGAAATTACCACGATTGATAAGACCATTCAGCGATGTAAGTTAACGCGGCAAGAAGTGCCATTACTGGCGCTTTAAAGCAGGCGCATTAACGAATTTGCTGGTTCCCAACCTGGCCGGCTGCCAAGCGGCTGGAAATGTCCTGAATGCGTCGAGCGACCTCGATCTGGCGATTATCCAGTTGATAGGCGCGGTTGTAGTTTTCCAAGGCAAGGTTCAGCTGGCCTTGGGCCTCGCGTACATGCCCCAGCGCCGATAACGCTCGGATATTTTGTGGGTCCAATCGAACCGCATCGGAAAGAAAATCTGTGGCGCGTCGGTTGTCGCCGTATTCTTGATAAAGACAGGCGATTTCAATCAGCGGTTCCGCCGAAGTTGGATGTCTGCGTCTCCAATCATCGACAAGATCAAATGCCGATTGTTGGCGATCGGATTCGATCAACAAGCCTGCCAATGCTCGGTGTGCGTTTGAGTTCTGATCATTGATGGCGATGGATTGGCGGAACAGTTGCTCAGCTTGATTTACCCATTGGCTGTTCTTGGCCTGCTTACCCATCTGATAATAACTGGATGCCAGATTGTAGTAGGCATCAGAATTATTGGGGTCAAGATTCAATGCTTGTTGAAATCGATTTACCGCTTGAGCCAGCTGGCCTGATTCATAGGCCTGTCGACCAATGCTGTTTTGGCGATTGGCGGCAAACCGGCAGCCGGAACTGACAACGATCAACACCATCGCGGTCCCAACAACACCTAATTGAATTCGATTTTGGATCAGCATAAGACGCCAAAATTTAAATGTAGGAAATTAAGCCCGTGGAAAGTACGAGAACTCGAAATTGCTGGCAAGACCAAAGTAGAGTCGCTGGATATTAGCGCATTAAAAAAGCCCGGAATTCCGGGCGGAAGTGGTCGGAAAAGCTCCGTCCTTCAGGCCAGCGTTAGCTTGCCATTGTTATATGATTTGGTCTTCCAACTCGTTTTCCAGACATTCTTCATCTAATTCTGATTCGAAATTCGAATCATCGTCATTCTGGTCTTGTTCGAAAGAGAAGCCTGCTGTTGGCTCGGTGACCTTGCGATAACCCAAGCTTGAAAACACTTCCAAAATCTCGCTGCAGGTTGGAAACATGCGACCGCTTGCACGCTTGTATTCATCAAGTGCATGCATAAATTCGATTTCGTTGTCGTTGTATTCGCGTTCGCATGTTGTTGGATCAATTTGACGCCGGCGTTTTGTCTTGCGTCGATCGCCCGGATAGTTGGCTGAGGCTTCAACGTTTTGGCGGCGGTCTTCTCCTTTTCGCCGGCCAGTTTCGTTGGTAGTTTTTTTGCTCGATGATTTCTTGGTAGATTTTTTAGCCATGTCAAACATTTCCCAGTGTTTTCGTTTTGCCCGTGGGCCTAATTGCCCGAGTAAAAATAAACCACCTAGAGAAAGATGAGAGATGATTTTGATTTATTTGCTCAGCTGGAGTTTGTTGCTTATCCGGTGCTGATGGTAGTTCCAGTTATGCGGGCGAATTTAGGGTCGCAGAGCATTTGAAAGCCACAGGGCATTTTTGGATTGCCGTTTGCTTGCCGTTTTGTGCCGTGCAAAAAGGGCGTTATAGGGTCCGCCCTATACACTGCGGAGCCTGTTGAAAAACCGTATCCGGTTCCCATTGTGATGATTGCCGTTATTTTGCAGCCAAGTCATAAACGACGCAGACAATGGCGATTACGTGCAACAAAGCAGCCGGGGATTGTATGAATAGAATCCGTTCAATTGGAACTTGATCAGTTCAGGACTGATTTTTGGGCGTTCATCGGATTCGCCTTGCGTGAAATTGAACACCCAATCCAAATACAAGGACAGTGCTCGAAATGGCTTGATACCGGGAAGTTCAGTTGTGTAAACAACCAGGTTGTTGGACTCGATGGAATGTTTGATCTTTCGGAATGTTTCAAAATCCAATTGGTAAAACGGTTCGGCTGCCACAGGAGTCGGAGCGATACTGGCCACGGACATTGACTTGGGTTGTCCTTTTAGCAAAACACTCGAATAGAGCCCAGCCAGCAGCATCAGCATTGCCGCAATGCTGGTGGCAACGGCCAGCATGCGTTTGTGATTCGGCTTTTCCGGATTCCGAAGTAAAGCATCGTGAAGACCAAGATGTTCGAGTTTGATCTTCATCGAATCAGAATCGTTCAAATAATTGGTGTGCAACAGCGAATACGCCATCATCGATTCATAGCAATCACTACAAACCGACGTATGCGCGCAGATCGATTGGTCAGTTTCTGGATCAATCTTTTCGTCCATCAACCGTTGAATACGGTCGTCGAACTCACTGCAATTGTCTATCACCCAAAACACTCCGTTTTCGAAGCTTCGTTACGATTTCACGACGTGCACGATACACCCACGTCTTTACTGTACCCAACGGAACCGAAAGTGTTTCTGCTATTTCCGCATAGCACATTTCTTTTTCATGGAAAAGTTTGAACGCGTTGCGGTACTCAGAGCGAATTTGCCGGAGCGCTAAATCAATTTCTTCCTGTAAAAGCTTGGCTTCTTCGTGCAACCAGCGATCGTCAGGAAGCGGTGTTTCCAGCGTGTAATGTGACGGCCGCCGAATCCTTTTAGCCAGCTTTGTGCGACAGCGATTGCCGGCAATCGTCATTAACCATGGCTCGAAAGCACGTTCTGGATCCCAGCGATGTAAATTGCGAACGACACGGACCATAGTTTCCTGTGTCGCGTCCTCAGCATCCTCTTTTTGGCCAAGCATCCGATAACACAAGCCGTAGACTTGTCCCCGGAACCGGTTCACCAATTGCCCAATCGCAAATTGGTCACCAGCCAAACAGTCATTCACTAATAAAGAAAGTTCGTTTGCCAAGATATTCTCCCCAACGATTCCCCACGACAAACCCTGCAAAGTGAGCCAAAGTTTCACCAAAACCTATTGAGCAAAGATTTTGGACCAAAAACGATTGGCTGGATAATTGGGCGGTTCGCTTTTAAGGCGGAAAGATTGGCGAAAAAATGGCGCAATCCCAAATTTCGCACCCATCACGTTAAGCGATCTAAAAATGGGCATTACGACCACATTTTGAAATTAGCGGCGATTGAAGAACTTCTTTAAAACGTCGCCAGCAGCGGACGTCGAATCGTCGTGGCTAAATTTAGGCAACGGAGGAAGTTTGCCGACCTCCTTCTTTTTCTTTTTCTTTTTGCCGGATTCACTCGATTCGTCATCGGATACCGAATCGTTAGACTCGGTCGAATCCCCGGCAACACTGTCGGCTTTCAATTCTTCGATCGACTTGTCCTTGGATGATGTTATCTCAATGTCATCCAGAGAGAATTGTAAATTTCCGCTGCCGAAGGAAGAGTCCAGAGGAGCTTCATCATTGTCGCTTAACCAGTCGGTGATACTGTCTTCGAAGTTTTCTACCTGCTTTGGTTTTTTTACCGTGCGAGCTGCGGCTTCGGCGACGTCTTTGACAACCGGTTTTTTGTTGCCGGCTTTGGATTGATCAATGAGGATTTCAAACGTCAGGCGGCCAACTTTCAAGCGATCGCCAGATTTAGCTTTGTGGACGCCTTGTAGTTGAGCGTTGTTGACGAAGGTTCCATTGCGACTTTTTAAGTCTTCAATTTCAACTCGACCTTCAACCAATCGAATTACGCAATGCATGCGACTGATTAAATCGCTGGAGGGCCTTAAGTGCGCTTCTTCACCACGTCCGATATAGAATTCGGGAACACTGATCTTAATTTCACGACCGTCGTTTTTTCCGCCAACAACCTTCAGGTGTGCCTGCATACCGACTTTCCTTTTTCCGTCTTGATTACCCTCTCACCGGTACCAAGCAATGCCAATGTTGTATTGGCAGTTTGCCTTATTATCGACCCCCTTTCATTATCATCTGAGATAATTTTGTGTCAAATTTAATACGATCTTAATACGGGGAATTACTTGTGGTCGCAGGGTTTAGCTTGACCGATCGCGCGTGGTCAGTTTGACAATTCGTTCTTTTTTCGACGGATATTCCAATCGTCATTGTTAAAACGCCTTGAAGAGTAGGATTCTGCTATTTTTCGCTCCGAATCATATAGCTTGCATTCCACTAAGTTAAGGCTCAGGTTGTGGCAAATCCGCTCGACAAGTCGATCAGAGAATTGATGGTAATCAAAATCTACTTTCGCCAATTCGTTGATTCCCGGCAGCTGAGGTGCGAAATCAGAGGTCCCTAGAAGAATGCTGCCGTGTTGTAGAACGGCCTGTTTATTTCGCCGTTGAGCGCTTCCAACCACTTTGTATCCATCGCATATCAGATCCCCATCGTAACGTCGTTGAAAACACAAGAAGCTGTTAGGCTTTTCCGCTGGCGGATGTTGTTTGTGATCGTATGTGTATGCTGCGACATTAAAGTCTTTCAGGACCTCGGTGATGGAATCATGTACTAATCGATAGATCTCCGTATTGCGTGCGGCCCATCGATTGGTGCTGGGGACTGTCAGACTGTAAGTGATTTCCTGGTCATGAATAATCGCGCCACCTCCAGAAGCTCTGCGAACAAGGTCGCAATGGCTGCTTTCGAGATGCCCCATTCGGTCTTCATAAGTTTGGAAATAGCCAAGCGATAAGGTAGCTGGAGCCCAGCGATAAATTCTGAGCACCGCGGTTTTCGATTCTTCAACCGATTCCAGCAGCGCTTGATCGACAGACATATTCCAGGCACCAGGTGCTGCCGAGTCGTTAATCAGTCGAATTGAATTGGCGTCCAACTTTATTCGTCTTCGTATTCGGACATCGGAGGGCAACTGCAAACGAAATTGCGATCGCCATAAACGTTGTCGATGCGGTTGACGGCAGGCCAGAATTTATTGCTCGACTGTCCTTTGAATGGCGTTACCGCTTGAGCTTTTGTGTAATCACGATTCCAGTTTTCAGCCAGCAAGTCGGCCAGTGTATGTGGAGCATGACGTAGCGGACTCGATTCGGATTCTATCTGTCCCGATTCGATCGCACGAATCTCATCGCGAATTGAAATCATCGCGTCACAGAAGCGATCCAATTCTTCTCTGGATTCACTTTCGGTTGGCTCGATCATAATCGTTCCAGGAACCGGCCACGACATCGTCGGCGCGTGAAAGCCATAATCCATGAGTCGTTTGGCGATGTCTTCTTCGGTAATGCCACTGGATTCTTTGATGGGGCGAATGTCGATAATGCACTCGTGTGCAACTCGATCGTTAAGTCCTTTGTAGAGCACTTCGAAGTGACCTTGCAATCGCTTGGCAACATAATTGGCATTCAGGATCGCAACTTGAGTTGCTTTCTTCAGCCCATCGGCTCCCATCATT
This sequence comes from uncultured Pirellulaceae bacterium, assembly GCA_964405425.1. Lineage (GTDB taxonomy): Bacteria > Planctomycetota > Planctomycetia > Pirellulales > Pirellulaceae > Mariniblastus. Next base: position 24,474 of record CAYONX010000019.1, read on the forward strand.
TGTATGTAGGCCCAGGAGATCGGCAGAATTGACGAACTTCCAAACGGAGCGGCTGAAACAGCGTTTGCTGGTTCATCAGCAATGTTTTCGTTAACGCAATGGTCCGGCAAAAACGGTGCGAGTTCAGCTTTAACGCCGATTGGGCCCATGCCTGGTCCGCCGCCGCCGTGTGGAATGCAAAACGTCTTGTGCAGATTCATATGGGATACGTCCGATCCAATGGCACCGGGACTAGTAACACCAACGAGTGCATTCATGTTTGCGCCGTCCAAATAAACCTTGCCGCCGGCTTCATGAATCAGCGTGCAAGCTTCCCGAACGGTTTCTTCGAATACGCCGTGGGTACTGGGATAGGTGATCATCAGACTCGAAAGGTTGTCAGCATGCTGTTCGACCTTCAGTCTCAGATCTTCCATGTCGATATTACCGTCATCGTCAGTCTTAACAACGACGACGGTTAGCCCCATCATGCTTGCGCTTGCCGGATTGGTGCCGTGGGCGGAACTTGGAATCAGGCAGATGTTGCGATGATCTTGTCCGATGCTTTCATGGAATCGGCGAATAGCCAAAAGGCCAGCGTATTCACCTTGAGCACCAGAATTGGGCTGCATGGAAATTGCGTCGTAGCCTGAAACTTCCGTCAGCCACTCTTCGAGTTCGACAATCATCTCTTTGTAACCGCTCCACTGATCGGCCGGTGCAAATGGATGGATGTTGCCAAATTCCTGCCACGTAACGGGAATCATTTCGGTGGTTGCGTTGAGCTTCATCGTACATGAGCCAAGTGGGATCATGCCATGTACCAAAGAGTAATCGCGGTTCTCCAGTTTCTTCATGTAGCGCAGGATTTCCGTTTCGCTGCGGTAACGTTGAAAGACTGGGTGTTCGAGAAACGGTGTGGTTCGCTGCAATTTTCCCGGGATGCTTGAATCATCATTCAGGGAAACGGATTGGTGCGGCTTTCCAGAAATGATTTCGATCAGCAGTGCGACATCATCCATCGTAGTCGTTTCGTCCAAGCTGATTCCAATACGGTCCTCATCAAGTCTGGCCAAATTAATTTTGTGTTGGTTGGCTCTGCCGATAATGGCTTCAGCATCACGCGACTTAATAGAAATCGTATCAAAGAAATGGTCATGCTCGATTTCGACACCGTGATCGGCCAATGATTTGGCTACCGATACCGTCATTGCATGAACTCGCTTCGCAATCGCACGAATTCCTTCGGCCCCGTGATAGATTGCGTAAAACGCAGCCATGTTCGCCAACAATGCCTGTGCAGTACAAATATTAGAAGTCGCTTTGTCGCGGCGGATATGCTGTTCACGAGTTTGCATGGCCATGCGTAAAGCTGTGTTTGAGCGACAATCCTTCGACACTCCAATCACTCGACCAGGCAGTGACCGCTTGTAAGCATCGCGCGTTGCAAAGAAGGCAGCATGCGGTCCGCCAAAGCCCATGGGTACTCCAAACCGCTGTGAATTACCGATTGCGATATCAGCACCAAGTTCACCCGGTGGCTTGATTAGCGCCAGGCTCAACAAATCACAGGCGACGCAAACGATCGCTTTTTGCTGATGTGCAGCCTGGATGATCGGTTCGATATCGACAATTTGACCGTCGCTGCCGGGGTATTGCACGATCGCGCCGAAAAAGTCTTGTTCAGGCAATTCAGTCGCTGGGCCGCGCACAATCTCAAACCCGAAATATTTTGCGCGCGTTGCAACCACATCAACCGTTTGAGGATGAATGTTGTCGGCAACGTAAAACAGGTTGCTTTGCTTTTTGCTAACTCGTTTTGCGAGTGCCATGGCTTCAGCCGCTGCGGTAGCTTCGTCAAGCAGCGAAGCATTGGCCACTTCCATGCCGGTGAAGTCCATAACCATCTGTTGGAAATTCAACAGCGATTCCAACCGTCCCTGAGAAATTTCGGCCTGGTACGGTGTGTAAGCGGTGTACCAGCCAGGGTTCTCCAATACGTTGCGAGCGATAACCGTCGGAACGTGCGTGCCGTAGTAGCCCATGCCGATGAACGACTTAAACACCTGATTGTCCTGGGCATAGCCACGCAACTTGTCCAACGTTTCATGTTCCGGTGTTGGACTTGGCAAACAGGTTGCGTCGTTATCGGGTACGAGAATGTCGTTGGGCACGGTCGTCCGAATCAATTCGTCCAGGCTTTCAAGTCCAAGAAGTGAAAGCATCGACTGAATGTCGCCAGGGCTCGGTCCGATATGTCGGTGAATAAAATCGTCGCGTTGAAACAAATCATTCACGCAATCGGTTTGCGTCTCGATTTGGGGAGTTGCTGTTGTCATTTTCGAAACTAGCTTTCGGTGCAAAGTTTTTCGTATTCGCCCAGATTCATCAGCTTGGCTAATGAAGCTTCGTCACTCAATTTGACTTTGATGATCCAGCCTTCGCCGTATGGATCGGTGTTCAAGACATCCAGATTGTCTGGCAACGAAGTGTTGACATCGACGATTTCGCCATCGACGGGGCTGTACATGTCGCTGGTCGCTTTAACACTTTCGACTTCGCCAAACGAATTGCCGGCGGTAACTTGTGTTCCGGCCGTTGGAAGGTCCATATAAACCAGATCGGTGAGCGCTTCAATCGCATGCGCGGTTAAACCAATGGTGGCAATTTTTGCATCGCCATCGTCGGCCAGATGGGTCCATTCGTGGGTCGCAGCGTAAAGCATTTCCGTTGTATTCATGATCGTTCTCCGTTGTGAATATCCTTAATTTAGGCACGCGAATAAAATGGCAATTCAACGACTTTTCCGTTGTGCATTTTTCCGCGAATATCAATCGTTAATTCGGTTCCGATTTGTGCGTATTGCGGTTGTACGTAACCCATCGAAATTGATTTTTGCAGTGTCGGCGAAAACGCGCCGCTGGTGATTTCACCGACGCTTTGATCGGCAACCAAAATCGGGCATCCTTCTCTGGCAGCTCGACGGCCTTCGAGTTCCAATCCGATTCGACACGGTAGCGATTCGTCTTTTTTGGCGGCCACGATGGCATCGCGTCCGACGAATTCACGGTCTTTGAAATTCATCGCGAAACTCAGGCCAGCTTGAGCAGCATTAACGTCTTCGCCAAGTTCATGACCGTACAACGGCATTGCCGCTTCCAGTCGCAACGTATCCCGAGCCGCCAATCCGCATGCAGCCCCGCGAATAGCGATCGCCCGGCTGTGGATCTCTTCCCAGATTTCGACCGCGTGTTCGTTTTCGCAAATGATCTCACAGCCGTCTTCGCCGGTGTATCCAGTTCGACTGACGATCGCTTCGTGGCCACAGACACGCGTCGTTGTGCCGGTATAGTATTTCAAACCGTCGGGTTCCTGTTCGGATAATTCGGCAACCAGATTGTTGGCACCGGGCCCCTGGCAGGCGATCATCGCGGTTTCGGCCGTGCGATCATTCAACTTCACGTTTTGATTTGATTCAATGCGATCGGTAATCCACTGGCTGATTTTGTCCCGATTGCTGGCGTTGACCACCATCATGAACCGGGATCCACCATCGAGCTTCGGCAAATGGTAAACCAGCACATCATCCAGTATTCCACCGGACTCATTGCACATCAGCGAATATCGAATTCGTCCAACGCCCATGGCGGCCACGCGACGAGTGGTCAGGACATCCAGAAAGCTGTCGATGTCCTGACCTTCAAAAAAGAACCGCCCCATATGGGAAACATCAAACATTCCAATCGACTTTCGAGTCGCATTGTGTTCGTCGATGATACTGGAGTATTGGACGGGCAAAGACCAGCCCGCAAAATCAACCATGCGTCCATTATTGGATGCATGCCAGTCGTGTAACGCGGTTTTAAACATTTGATTTATAGTGCTCACGCATTCGTCTCCTTGGACAGCCAGCTTTTCAGCGGCGCGCTTACAACGACAACTTGCTGTGCGAGCAAGTTGCGGGCGGATATATAAGTACTCAAAGATCTGTCAGAAAATTGTAAACAAATCACTTTTCGTTACCAGTGCCGAAATTCTCAACATTTGTGATACGATATCGATGGCCAATGTCAGGCAATTCATAGACATCCAAGCATGCTAAATACGGGTACCAAATCAGGGGCAATGGATTCAGGAAATCACCCCATGGAAGCGAATGCATTATTCGCGCGACGCGAAAGAATCTTCCTTTTGCTGGCTGGACTCTTTCTCGGGTCGCTGACGATGCTGAACATTTTGGGGATCAGCCGCTTCATTGTGCTCTTTAGCATCACCCCCGACGCCGATTCGTTGAACGTGAATTGGGGGCAGTGGGGAAAGTACTCGTTTGCGGTCGCCGTGGGTGTGCTGCCCTACCCTGTGACGTTTTTGTGTACAGATTTGATCAGCGAATTCTGGGGCCGTCGACGTGCGAACTGGGTAGTAACGGTCGGGTTGGTTTTGAACGTGTGGGTGGTGTTTATTTTGTGGTTGGGCGGAATCATGCCGCCAGTGCCCACGATGGACCCGGTCACCGGAATTCCGTCTTTCGAAAACCTATCGATCAACGATGGGAATCTTGTTGACAACGAAGCGTTCGCTTTTTACCGGATTCGAGCTTTGACCTTTGGCGCGGTAGTAGCCAGTATGGCTGCCTATCTTGCCGCACAGTTTTGCGATGTGTATCTGTTTCATTTTTGGAAGAGACTGACCAAAGGAAAACATTTGTGGCTCAGAAACAACGGTTCGACCTTGATCAGCCAAATGGTAGATACGGTTGCCGTGATTCTAATTACGCATTTTTACGCTGGTGCGTTGCCCGGACCTTCGGACGGAACCACGCTGACTGAGCATTTGTTGTTGTTCATCGCCACGGGGTACGTTTTTAAGATGATTGTGGCGTTGCTGGATACGATTCCGTTTTACTTTCTTGTCGCCTTCTTGAAAGGCTATCTGCAATTCGATCCGATCGACAACTTGGATGCTGGTTAGGCGGTAGCCAAGGCGATTGGTTCAGCGAAAATCTTGCAGCTACTCGGAGGATTCGGTTTTAGGTCGTTCCACCAGCAGTTCAGCGGCATCTGGATCCCAAATATATATTTGCCCATCAGGCAGTTTCGGCAATTCGATATTGTTGGCTTTGATGACCTTTTCCATGAACTCTTCATGAGTTTTTGGTTTGTGGCCTTCGAACCCGTCGTAAAGATTAACGGCGTGTTCGACTTTCATAAACGCAATTTTTTGTTTGGCGGTGAACAGTGCTTTCGCTGGAGTGCGTAGAAATCCTTCTTTGTCGCCGATGATCTGGCCTTCTTTGCCCACGCCAGCTTCTGCCTTCACGCGTTCCATTTCCGTGGGGCCTTCATTTACTTGCTCGGCAGATACAGGTGCTTCGGGTTCCTGGCATCCGATCGCGGAAAACGCAAAGATCACAGCAATTAGAAATTTCGAAATACGCACGTTTAGCTCCTTGGCTAAGGCAGGATGTTGAATTTAGGTTTTCGACTTCTGATTAATTCGGATTCGTATGCGCGGCGGACAATAACGTCTTTGGCGCGAGAGTCGGATGGAAATGCATGAATTTCAACAAACGATTCATTCAGTTTTGAGTTGTCTAGATAATTTGCAAGCTCGAGATTGCTGGACTTGTCAAAATGCTCGCTTAATCGGGTTCGGAGGTTTTCACTTTGGCCAATGTATAAGTAACCGGATTCATTGTGAAAAATATAGATGCCTGGCTGTTTCGGAATCAAGTTCGGATCTTCTTTGATTTTGTTGATTGGGAAATCTGAAATCTCGCGTCCCCAATCAGCAATTCGAGTGATCAATTCTGGCTTCAATTTTCTTGCCTTCCGCAATTGAAACGCGGCTTTGCGAACCAAATACAAATCTACTTCAGGGTTAATCTTCTTTGCTTTTTGGTCGAATTCAGTGCGTGTAAGCGGATTGGCAAAGAGGCGGTCGATTGAAACGCTATTCTTGTCTAGCATCGACCGGGCGACGATTTCTGCGATCACACTATAGTCTTTTGTTGATGCCCGATTGCGCCGAGTCGTTTTGATGTGCGACAGTTTGCCGGCCTTTCGTAAATTGATCAGAGTCCAATTGAATTTTTCGACTGATTCTTCCGGCAGATGCTTCTGGCATTCTTTGACAAACGCACGGTTCAACTGATCATCAAGCAGTACTTCATCACTTGAAAATCCTGAGTGACTGGCAGCAAAAGCCTGGACAACTACTGAGCGAATGTCATCCGAGCGGTTTTGGGTTGCGAAAAGCAGGCACAAGATTGGTAGAAAGCAATGCATGCCATCATGTTAGTCATCAGCGGGGGCGATTGGCAAGCAGATGAAGATGGTTTGGCAAGCAGATGGTGGGTTGGAGCTTAGCCGCCGAACGGATCTGGGAGCGATTTACGTGGCGGCTTATTGTCGATATCCAGTGCATCGAAAGCTCCACCGGTATCCGATTCATCTGCATCGATATTCATTGGACTGATTTGTTCCAGGTCTTCAATTCCTTGTTCAGGCGGGTCCATGGTTACGTCATCTGGATCGGTTCCAGAATCGTCATCGGTATCTGTAATCAATGGCTCGACCAAAATTCCATTGGATTCGGGAGACTCACCAAAGTCATCGCTGTCCCGGACCTGTCCTTCCTTAGTCCACCACGTCCATTTGCCAACTTCCTGGTCGGCGTCGTATTCACCTTGGATCGCCTTCATTCCATTCTCGTGCCACCACGTCCAAGGCCCGACCTTTGCCCCGTCTTCGTCGTATCTGCCAGTCAAAGAACGTTGTCCGTTTTCGTGCCACCAGTTGAATTGTCCAACGCGAATGTTGTTCTTATATTGACCGACCATTTTTCGTTGCCCATTTTGATGCCAGGCAAAAGTTGGTCCATGTTGCACGCGTTCACCCAATTGGACGTATTCAGCAGGTTCAGCGTCCCACCAATTGTCATCCGACTCAAGCGACAGTTCCGCACCCAGATAGTACGATTCGCTTCTGGGTTGTTTAGGGCGGTACATGGTGCGCTGGCGAATGACTTTTTGGCCTTCGATAAATTCATCATTGCGAACGAGTTTGTTTTTCTCGTCCCATTCATACATTGGTCCGTCCAGCATACCGTCTTTGAACGCAATAACTCTCATTCGTTCTGCAGACGGGAACCACCAGGTTGCGGTGCCATGGCGTTTTCCATTCTGGTACGGGACTTCAACAATCTTGCGGCGAAAGCGATCGCTGATTACCCAAACGCCAGCGAGTTTCCCGTTGCTGAACGTCGCGGTCGAAATGAACGGGCCTTCGAAATCGGTGAATGGTTTGGTGGCAAAGATGCCACCAGAATTCTGCATATGCCAACGTTCCCAAGTGCCGTCCATCAGGCCTTCAGCAAATTGGCCACTGGCCATTAGTTCGCCATTACGATTATACAATTGCCATGGGCCGTGGTTGTAAAAGTTGCCTTCTTCATCCTGGACGACTTGTCGTACGAGTTGGTCTTTGCCGTTGTCGTATTTTTGCCGAATGGTTTGCGGACCTTTTTGCCGGCTGAAACCGGATGCTTCTTCTTCGAAATTCCCACGCCTGATTTTTTGCAGAATTCGTTCCTGTTCGGCCGTGCGTGAGCCGAAAATTTGCGAATCCGCATCATTCAACGAACCGTTGCGCGGTCGAACTGGCACAAAGCCAAAACTATCTCCAGAAGATTCGGGAACGAATTTGTCCATTGGACTTAGATTTCCCTGAATCACTTGTCCTTGTAGCTGTCCGCCATTACCGTCCAAGGTCAACTCGCCTTGTACCTGCGGGACGACTGGCTGGCGAAACTGCTGGGCGTGCGCATTGAGGGTGCATGTCAGTAAAATAACTGATGCAACCAATAGCAGATTTTTGGAACGAATACGGATCGTTATGCTCTCAATAACTTTTGTCAGGCCGTCTCTGACCGTCTTTTCACCTTTTGATGACTGCAAGCAGGAAACCGACAGCCAATAACATATTTTGACACATCCATTATCGACGTCCAACGATTTTGCCGTGATCAAACAACGATTTCCCGATTCAGTACGGATATTCATTTTTTCGAGCGACGTATTACCGCGTTCACCGCTATCCCTTCGTTTTTCGTTAAGGTTTAACTTCTATGGGAAATAGGCACTTGCTCTTTGCGGCTCGGGCAAAAACAATAGATGGCTTACAACCGTTCAGCATTCTCGGATTCGACAATGGCATTTTTTGGCAAGTCACTAAGCAGCAGAAAGATCGACATTGATACCAAGTCGCTGTCTTCTGACGATCCGGATGTTTTGAAGCGGTTGCACCGGATAGAGTCGAACTTTGATCGGCTCGATGAGATACTTTCTGATTTGGAAGCTCGATTCGAATTGGACGAAAGGCTGACTGCCGAAGTGGATCAAGAGATTGAAGTCAATAAAATTGGTAAGAAGAAACCGCGTTAGAAACTTTTGGGGCTGGTACCTGAAAATCTTCAAATGAATTTGCACAAGTTGTCGAATCGGAGTCGAAACTGAGTTACTTACTGCTGAGCGGTGGCAGAGTCTATGATCCGGCAAATGACGTTTGCGGCCAGACAAAGGATATCTGGATTCGAGCAGGTGTGATCGTGGATCCGCCTCAGGCCGATGATGCCGACGTTGTGAAAATCGACTTGGCAGGATACGTGGTCATGGCCGGCGCGGTAGACATGCATTGCCATATTGCCGGTCCTAAAGTCAACACGGCCCGCATGATGCAGCCAGAACAAATGCGTCGCGCAAGTGAGAGTTTCGCTTACGATGCACCGATGTCGAGCGTTCCGGATATTTTTACGACCGGGTTGCGCTATACGGGCCTGGGCTACACATGCTGTTTTGATGCTGCAGTTGCACCTATGGCATCGACGCATGTGCATCACGAATTCAATGCGGTGCCCAACATCGACAAAGGATTCTTTGTTCTGGTAGGCAACAATCATTACGCTTTGGAATGTATTGGCGACAAAGACCCCAAGCGTTTGAAATCGTTTCTGGGCTGGGTGATGAATCGTTGTGGTGCCTACGCTCCCAAAATCGTTAATCCCGGTGGCGTGGAGATGTGGAAACAGCGAGCCAGCGGCAACGCACGCGATATGGAACAGCCTATCGATGGGTTTGATGTGACGCCTCGAGATATCGTTTCCTCGATTACGCAAGCCGCCAATGAATTGAAACTTCCGCACCCAGTACATATCCACTGTAACAATCTTGGCGTTCCAGGAAATTACGAAACGACTTTGGCCACGTTGAAAGCGGTCGCCGGTCATCGGGCTCATCTGACCCACATTCAATTCCACAGTTATGGCGGAGGCGGTGACAACGAATCAAAACTTTGTTCAAAAGTTCAGCCGCTTGCAGAGATAATCGACGCCAATCCGGATTTAACGGTGGACGTTGGGCAAGTCATGTTTGGTGAAACGACCAGCATGACGGCCGACGGCCCGCTCGGATATTATTTACACAGTATTGGTGGAGACAGGTGGTTTAGTGCTGATACTGAACTTGAATCTGGCTGTGGGATTTCACCGATCAAATACCGCAACAAGAATTTCGTTCACGCGCTGCAGTGGGCAATCGGGTTGGAGTGGTATTTAACCGTTCGCAATCCGTGGCAAGTGGTAATGAGCAGCGATCATCCCAACGGTGGTAGCTTTCTGGCATATCCCAAAATCATCCGATTACTGATGGACAGTGCCTTTCGCCGTGAGCAACTGCAGCAAGTCAATCCGCGAGTATTGAAGTACAGTAATTTGCCGGATCTGGATCGAGAATATTCTCTATCCGATATCGCCATCATCACACGTGCAGGTCCGGCAAGGATTCTGGGGCTGAAGAACAAAGGTCATCTTGGTGTGGGGGCAGATGCAGATGTTACGGTTTACACCCCCGACGCAAATTTCGAAAAGATGTTTGCCTGGCCCAAAATGGTCATCAAGGCCGGCGAGATTTTGGTTAGTGATGGCGAGTTTCGCAAGCAAGCGGCGGGAAAGCTTATTGATGCCCAGCCCGAATACGATCGCGAAGCCGACCCATCGATCGAATCCTGGTTCGAGAAACGGCTGTCGTATCCATTGAACCCAATCGAGCTTTGAGTCAGTCGCTCGTGTTTGGCCGACTAGAGTTCCGCCAATCGTTGCAGGATCTTCTCCACCTTCCGTTGAATTGACTGCGGGGCGACGACAATGAAACACTCGATTTCGTTGGCGAAAAATGCTCGCATGTCATTTGTGCCAAAGCCGGCTGATTGCAGAGATTGGCGCAGGAGTTCGATTAACTGGCTGGTTTGTAACGGGCCCGCGAGAATCTTTTTGCAGTCGTAGAATTCCAGGTCGCGGCGTTGTTTTTCGGCAGCTGCGGTTAGCAACTCAAACGTATTGTCATTGATCAATCGAAAGTCGATTTTCATCGAATGGCAGATCTCGTCGAGCAATTCGTTAACGGTGTCTTCGCTGACACCGGCGGGAATCGTAGATCGCGGACTCCAGCCTTCTTTTGAAAGCGATTCAAAGTCGATCAGAATGTTGACACCCGCGCGTTTTTCTACCGCCGCAAAAAATTCCCGGATCGGTGTGGCGTATTTGAATTTGGTATCTACGGATTGCTGGCGTGCGTTTAGTGAACTCGCATAGATTGACCGAAACGCATCGGTCGAGTCGCCTGGATTCTCGATGGCCGCTTCCCATTTTTTCAGGAATGTCTCCAACATGAATAGAGTGGCGGGCGAATGCGAAGCCTTAAGCTCGCCATTGGCCAGTTCAATTTTGTTTTCTTTACCCCAAGTACCTGGCGCTATTAAATCTCTGAGCAAGGCGGCCAAGTCTTCGGGATTCATACCTTTTAAATTTGGCAGTGGCCAGGAACGCTGGGACACTTCGGTTGAATCACTGGCCGTAATGATGGCTGGCTGTATGCCACCGTCGTGCAAGAGTTGAGTCTTGTCATTTAACGATCCGAACACGGACCTTACAACGTTGGCAAAAGAGTCGGGATCCTTGAGCAGCAATTGCTCGATCTTACTGCCAAAATCAAAACCAATTCTTTGCAGCTGATTGGCATCTAAAGAGATGGGAGTGCCGGTAATTTGTTCGATGTCTGCAATGATATTATTAAGAGATTGCACTTGGTAACGAACAGCGGCACATGGCAGGTCCAGGCCGAGCGACTTTTTAGGCGGTCGTTGTAAAGGGTTTCTGTCTACAAAATATTTTGGTAGTCCGACGTTTTGTCGTTTGACCGATGCAAACTGATTTAGATCGGAAAGTGTCGTTCCAGCGTTTTCTAAAGCGTCACTGAGTTCATCGAAATTGGTTTGCACACTTTTAACTTTGCCATCCCCAGAATTCAAAATCTCATCGAAGACTTCGTCAAACGGAGAAGCCGATGTCTTTTTGGGCTTCGGTGCTTCGGCTGCCGCCGCATCAATGGTTGGTTCATCTGGTGGTGTGGGTAGAGGAGATTTGGTCGGAGCTTCCATCGCTTCTGGAGTTTCCGATACCTCCGTCACCGCTGAATCCACAGCTTCGACAGGCTGCTCTTTGGCCGTTGGCAGATTGGTGTCTGGAAGTTTCGTTTCAGTTGGCTCTGCATCGGTTACCGGCGGCGCTGCAACGGGCGTGTCGTCTTTAAGTTCATCAGGCGGGCTAACCTGTTTCGAATCGGCGTTGTTAACAGCAGCGACGTCGTTCTTTTTGGGCTGGTTGGCATAGAGTGCCAGTAATCCTGTAGTTACTAAAACAAGTGCGCCCAGTGAAACTGCGACGATGGTGATCCACTTGCGAGTCGATTTTGTAGAATCTGCGATCCAATTTTCGTCCGGCAAAATTGGCGCTTGTCCAGCGGTAGGCCGTTTAGGATCCAGCAGCGGTTTTTGTTCCGGATTTGAGCCGGGTTTTGATTGTTGTGATTTTTTTGGCGCCGGTTGCTGCTTCAGAATCGAGTCGATGTCTTCAAAATCGGTTTCGGACGAACCGCTTGCCTCAACATCAGGTTTCTTTGGCGCAGGCGCAACCCACCCTTCGGGTGCTTCAATCAAGACCATTGCACCGCATTTTGGGCACGCCAGTTTTTGTCCGACTAGCGAAGCATTCCGCACCTTGAGCTTGGCCGCACAAGTTTCGCAAATAATCGTAAATGCTTCCAAGTCTCTTGTCCCTTAGACCAATCTGTCTGATATTTGGTTTGAATCTATTCCCTAACTACACACAATACACAACCATTATTTCGGCGAAAACGCCGGCGGCAATTCGTAGGATTTTTCTTTGGCCGCAACTCGAGTAGTAATCATGATGATTTTTCGTCCTGGTTGATCAGGATCATCTACCAAAACCCAGACCATCTTACAGTCTGGATCGGCAGGGCCGGTAATGTTTTGGTCTGGATTGGCTTTTATCATGATTTCAGTCAGGATGTCGGACAATGGTGTCTGCGTTAAGTTGAAATCGCTGGGGCGCTGGTTTCGGGTGATGCCCTGTTTGGCAAGATCCGCACCCATCAGGCGAATTTCGAATTCGAACGGCAGGTCATGATAATCATCAATGATTTCTTGCTGAAGATTATTGATTAAAATCACAAGGTCCGGGCTAGTGGATACGGACAGATCCCGAGGCAACGCCAAAAGCTGTTGCAATGTTTGTGGCGTCGGGTCTTGAGCGACGTTCGTTTGGCCAACAAATTGAGAATCGCCAAAATTCAGCAACAATTCGGCTGCGGCGATCCAATTGTGAGCTGCTGCAGCGGGAAACCAGCCATTGCCTAGCACCTGTTTGTTTTCAATGCCCATTCGAATGTTGGTCGTCAAATCGTCCGCCATCGCTCCAGCTTGCTTGCGAGCCAAATCCCAGTATGGATTGGAAATTAGTGAGTCGCTGTAGTTTCGAATATCGCTTGCCAGCGACGTTAGCTCGGTACGCAGTTGTTGTTGCAGCTGCTCCGCTTTCAAGTCAACCGTATGATCGAAGTCGATTTCCAAATAAGTAGCGTTATCGTTGTGTAAGCTGATTGCAATTCCACGAACAAACGGATCGATAGCAACAGACAACCGACGATTCAGCCAACGCAAAGATTCACCCATTAGCTTTTGACCTTCGTCGTTGAACAGTCCGCTTCGTAAAAACATAGCCGTAAAGTGACGCTTTGAATCTGAATCACGGGCGAGACGGCCCAGCACGCCGCTGGTGACATTGGCGTCTCCCTGCGAGACACTTTCTTCGATCAGCCTTTGGGTGGAAAACAAGAATTGATTCGTTTCTGAATTTTCAGATGCCGGGATGAAAAAACAGTTTTCTGGATCTTGGGCAAGCAAGTTGTTGTCGCCCAAACGAACCGCTTGTGGGTTGCCCCACTGACGTTCAAGAGATTCGGCGGACTGAGGCTGGTTTAGCGTAACGACGAAAAATGGTTCATATTCGAAATCGTCATTGGAATGGAAAGTAACTAGTAGGTGTTCGATTTGTGAAAGATCGTATCCAATTTTTTCTTGTACTTGTTGCAGTTTCGAATTCAGAACAGGGCCTAGCGAACGCAATAGTCGTTGGCCATACACATTGGCCAGCAATGCAGCCGGGCGGATCGAAAATGCCAGTTGAGCGGCTGGCGGAATACGACTCAAATCGATCGGTGCGCCGGTGGTAGGAGATTCCCACAAAGTTTCGTTGTCGTCTTCAATGAGATTCTGAACGACAAAAGAAGTCGGTTCAAGTTTCGATTCGACCAGAGGCGGGTCGTTTTCAATACTATTCGCAGCGGTCGAGGTTGTTGTCGAAGGCTCTTGTGTAGTTGCAATTTTGACGACGGGCCCTCGCGGCGTGTTCAAAGCAGCGGCGATCACGATTCCGAGTATTGCCGCAAGCGTCAACATGCTTCCCAGTAGTGGAACGAGCAAGGATTTGGATTTTGACTTGGTCGGGGGCTGTGGCACATGGTCGAGCGTCGAAGAATTAAAATCCTCAACCAATGGCTCGATTGAACTCGCTGGCAATTCACTGGCATTTGGTAAGACTTGAAGATTTGAGTGGCCACTATCGACGACTGGTGATGCTGTTAGCCATTTGCGGTACGCATCAAACGTTGCCTCAAACGTCGCAGCGGGAATTTCTGTAGCGTCTATTTGCCGAAGATGGTCGAGTGCCGATTGCACATCCGTTCGCTTTTGCGGATTAGTGAAAAGCATCGATTGCAGCAAGCGAATAGAATCGTTTTTGAGTTCGTACTTTTTCAATCGAAGAAACTCTTCATTGCGAACTTTCCCAGTTGTTCGATCAAATTCCGGCAACCTTCCCGTTACCAATCGATACCACGTTAGACCAAGTTGCCGTACGTCGTCGGGTTTTGAATTGGAGTCACTCGTTTCAAAACCAGTTTCCAGTCGCACGTTGCCGGCTTTGTTCAAATAGCACCGAGATTCAAGATGGGTGCCGGCCGATAAATCGCGGCTATGCAAGCTGCCAAGTCCTTCTGTGATTTGGCGGACGATTGAAATCGCTTTCTTCGCTGACAGTCGTGAATTTTCCGGGATGCATTTGGCGATTGGTTTTCCGGCTGGAATTTCAGAAACGATAAATCGATATTCCGGGATGGCCACTTTTTCGTAGACGCTTGCCAAATACAGCGAATCCGCAGCGGCCAGTGTGTCTGCGGCCAGGCAAGCGTTCCTCCATTGTTGAAGCGAGGCTGTATCGTTGCCCGCGAAAAAGCCAAGTTTGACTGGATGGCGCGTCAGAATGTGGTGGCCACGAAATTGGTGGCATCCGAGTTCGGATTCGATAGTCGAGCGAATCACATAGTTGCCATAACGCAGGCGATGCGACTGCTCCAGCAGTAAAATGTCCGCTTGAAAGGGCGAAATCGCCTTTTGCTGGCACAACCAATTAGCTACAGTTTCAACATTGTCTGCGTCGTGATCCGAAACTGCAGATGCGAATTTCGATTGAAGGAAATGGCATGCTGGCTCATCAAGCAATTTGCTTTCGACCAGGCTTTTCCAAAACTGATGAATTCCAGCGGACACAGACTAAAATGCTTGCTCAATGTAAGAGTAAAAGTTGAAGAGTCTTGAATCTGTTAAATTTTAGAGCAAGATCACCTGAGTACGAAGTAGCGTAGATAATTGGAATAGATATGAATCCTGTTTCCCCGGCAAAAGCTGCCAACGAACAAACGGTATTAAAGCCAAACGAAGCGGTTCAGCTGTATTTTGATCACGCAGCGGACCAAATCGATCTGGATCCCAGCATGCGTCGATTGCTGCTGACGGCCAAACGAGAGGTCACTGTTGAGGTGCCAATCGAGATGGATGATGGTCGTATTGAAACTTACATTGGCTACCGTGTTCAACATAACAACGCCCGTGGTCCAATGAAGGGCGGCTTGCGATATCACTGGGAAGTTGACTTGGACGAGGTTCGGGCGCTGGCTTCGTTGATGACCTGGAAAACGGCGGTCGTGAACATTCCATACGGGGGCGCCAAAGGCGGGATTTGTGTTGACCCGCGCGAATTGAGTCGCAAAGAATTACAGCGGATTAGTCGTAAATTCGTCGATCAGATTCATGAGATCATCGGGCCAGACAAAGATATTCCCGCGCCCGATATGTATACCAATTCGGAAACGATGGCCTGGATTCGTAATCAATGGGAAAAGTATCACGGATTTAATCCGGCGTGTATAACTGGCAAACCGGTTGAAGATTACGGAGCCAAAGGACGCGAAGAAGCGACGGGACGCGGTTGCGGTATTCTGGCGTTCAAGTTGATGAAGCGTCTGGGGCGATTGCCGAAAGACACTTCGGTGGCGATTCAAGGTTTCGGTAACGTTGGCTCACACGCTGCTAAATACATGCACGAGTCAGAATTTACGATCGCCGCCATCAGCGATATCACGGGCGGCTATTACAATAAAGATGGTTTGGATATTCCTGCAGCATTGCGGCATGTAATCGATAACGGTTCGTTGGAAGGATTCACTGGTGCCGAAAAAATTTCCAACGAAGCGCTGCTTGCGTTGGACGTGGACATGTTGGTTCCGTCGGCAATTGGTGGTGTTATCACCATGGCCAACGTGGACGATATCAAAGCGAAGTTTATTATCGAAGGTGCCAATGGGCCGATTCACTATTACGCTGACCAGAAACTGTTTGAGCGTGGTATTTGCGTGTTGCCAGATATTCTTGCCAATGCTGGTGGTGTGACGGTCAGCTATTTCGAATGGGTACAAAACCGACAGTATTACAGTTGGGATTTGAATCGGGTACGGTCGCAATTGGACGCGATTCTTTCGAAGGCTTTTGAGGACGTTTGGGAAGTCGCAACCGAGAAAAACATCAGCTTGCGAACCGCGGCGTTTACGATTGCGATTGAACGGGTAAAACGCGCGGTGGAACTTGGCGGAATCTAGATCGCTTTCTGGCATGGCAGAATTTGAAAAATCCAACTTCGAAACCAGTGCTGAAATTTACAAGCACTACCAGACATCGCTTGAATCCGAGCGTGAAACCCTGGCACGATTGTCTGGCAGTTGGCGACGAGTAGCATTCACACGTGGCGGTATGTTTCTGCTGTCGATAGTGCCGCTTTTTCTGGCGGCACGAAGCGTTTTGGGTTTTTCAACGTCGTGGTTGATATTATCGGGGCTGCTGTTTTTCGGTTTCCTGGTCGTTGCGTTTTTGCATGAACGAATGAGTCGAGGGATCCGGCTTTCGCGGTTGCTGGTGAAAATGCACCAGGAATCTTTGGCCAGAATGGACAGGGAATTGGACGGAGTCTACACACCCGTTTACAAGATTCCGGATTCTGTTGTTCCCGTAAGCGCTGATCTGGATTTATTTGGTCAACAATCGTTGTTTCAGTTGCTGGCAACGCCTCGGACGCCTTTCGGAGTCAAAACGTTAGGCGATTGGATTGCCTTTGGTGCCGATGTCGATGAAATCAAGTCGCGGCAAGTCGCTGTCGCAGAACTGAAAGACCACGACGCATGGCGGCGTGAATTTCGTCTGCGCTGCGAACAACTGGCCGCCAGCCAATCCGGTCCGAATCGATTTGTGGAATGGGCCGAGAGTGAAAATTGGGTTGAGCGCCGAATGTGGTTGCTTTGGCTTTGTCGCGTCATTGGATTGGTCGCGATGGCTTCGATTTTGTTGATGATTTTTGGCGTACTGCCGCTGGTGATCGCAGGCCCGATTGTGATGGTTGTGGTCGCCCTGAATTTGCTGATTTCGGTTTTCTTTGCCGGCAGCATTCATGACATTTTCAATAAAATATCGTCTCATCGCGACGAAATTTCCTGCTACGAATCGTTGTTTGGTGAAGTTGCAGAATTCAAAACTGAATCGCCTTTCTTGTTACAGATTCAAAAGGAATTGGCAGACGGTGAGAACGATGTTCGCAAACACATTCGTTCTTTGAGTCGATTGAATTGGTTGGCCAACGTGCGGCGCAATGGCATGCTGTTTATTCCTTACATCATTTTCGAATTTCTATTTATGTGGGACATCCACATACTTGAACGGCTCGAACGTTGGAAGAGTCGAACGGGGCACCGGGCGAAAACCTGGTTCGAAGCACTCGGGCGATGGGAAGCCATTCTTGCACTTTCCAAACTGGCTCACGATAACCCGGAATGGACATTTCCGCAGGTCGGTAACTTTGAGGGCGACCAAGCGATTGTTTCGTGCGTTCAACTGGGCCATCCGTTGATGGACCTTAGCCGAGTTTCCAACGATGTCGATGTTGGCCCACCGGGTTCGGTGTTGTTGGTGTCTGGTTCCAATATGTCCGGCAAGAGTACCCTGCTGCGAAGTTTGGGAGTCAATTCAGTGCTCGCGCAAATGGGAAGCGTTGTGTGCGCAGAAAAAATGTCGTTGCCTTTGTTACAAATCGAATCGAGTATGCGAATTATTGATTCGCTGGCAACGGGCACTTCTTTCTTTATGGCAGAGCTGAAGCGTTTGAAGGAGATTGTTGACCTTGCTTCCGAATTGTCCAGCAACAGCGATCGCAAGTTGTTTTTTCTGTTGGATGAGATTTTGCAGGGAACGAATTCACGCGAGCGTCAAATTGCGGTCGCGCGGGTTGTGCAAAGCTTGATTGATTCAGGCGCTATCGGCGCTATTTCGACTCATGATCTTGAATTGGCAACGACACCAGAATTGAAAAAGGCGTGCGTTCCTGTTCATTTCACCGAACAGTTCATTGAAGTCGACGGCAAGAAGAAAATGACGTTTGATTATCGAATGCGAAGAGGGATCGCTGAAACTACTAACGCTTTGAAGTTGTTAGAGTTGGTTGGGCTGTCCGAAAATCGCTGATGACTCCGCAAGTGAAATGATCAAGGATTGTGGAGCCTGTCCGATCGTTGAATTTATTGGTCGGCATTGAGCTCTGTTTTGATTTCCTTCAATTGCTGTTCAATCTTGTCAATTTTATCCTGAACTTTCTTCGTTTCTTCGGCCCTGATCGATTCACGCTCGTTTTCCAATTTATTCTGCATGATTGCAAGATCGGCAGCAGCTTCCTGCAGTTCTTTGCTTTGTTTCGCTTTGTTTTCACGTTCCGTGCCCAATGCTTCCGGTTCTTCCAGGTTCGTCAGATTGGCTACCGCGTCACCACGCTTCTTTTTCAGTTGTGCGATTGTTCCACCCTGGCTCTGAAGGTTGAATTCACGGATTCGGTCATCGTAGTCAGCGTCGACTTTTGCGATCTGCCAGCCGTCGGTTAATCGTACTTGGGCGCGATCGGAAGTCATCGCGAGCAGCGTTTTGCCGTCGCCAGAGAAATCAGCTCCAATGATTTGGTCAACTTTCTGAAGCTTGTCAGTGACATACAAATCCAGCAACGGTTTTGTGCGGAAGTCTAAGCCCAATTCCAAAGCGAATAGGCTGACAAATTTTGAGCCTTCGTTATCGGCACTGATTACGATTCGAGGTGCAATCTTTTCGGCGACATCGCCCTGCCCTGTTGCCACTTCGCTGAACGCAACCGATTCGATTTGTCCGACTCCCGAATCATCGACAAGAAACCATTGTGAGGCAATGTTTTTGTTTGGTTTCGTCGGATCAGCCTTGTCGTTCTTTGCAAAACGCCAGATGTCGGCGCGATCTTCTTCTGCGGTATCCCAAACGATGCTAACCAATTTTGCCGTTACGCGGGAAATCGAAAATGATTTGACTTTCTGGCCTGCACGATTTTCGCGAAGCGGTAGCATCGAATATTTTTCTGGCAACTCCAAACGTTTACCATCGGCGCCCCAGAATTCCAGGCTCGCATGCTTGGCTTCCAATTTTGCTGTCGCCAGTATTTCTTCTGGCCAATCCGCTTTGGCGATTTTGATTCGCATAAGCGCGTCTTTATTCAGCCAAGTCATGCAAATGGCATTGCTTTCTATTTCTGCGTTCGGTTTGTCTGTGATTTTTCCAGCTGCAAAGATATTGATTTTGTCTTCGGTTTGACTTGCCAATGCGACATATTTACTGGATTGTGAAAGCGCGATCGCACGGTGTGTACCTTTCAGACGGCTGGACTGTTTGGATTTTACATCCAGAAAACTAGCGCTGTTATCCAGGTGTTGAACGAGCATTTTTTCGCCTGCCAGTTCGATTTGTTTTGGCGAGTTATTTCGTGAGAAAACGAATTCGGTAGGCTGTTTATTTTCTGGGTTCATTAGTGCGAACCAGTCCGTTCCGCTGACGACAAGTTTCTTGCTGCCAACGTTGTGCCACGACTTTGCGGGCCGACCGGCGTTGTCCACAACCATGTCTGGCATCTCTTCGACAACTAACGCTGTAGGGCTTTCGAACCTGATGGAACCAGGTCGATTGCTTGTTGAGGCAACGAAGTATTGTAATTCTTGATCGACAAAGCGAGGGGCAATACGACGGCTGAATGGAATCGCTCTGTCAAATATCAGCCCGTCACTATTCCAGACGAGTAAGCCTCTCTCGCCCGATGCAGTATCACATTCAGTTTCGCGTTGGTTACCAGTTTCGCTTTGGTTACCAGGTTCGCTGTTGTCCCTGATTCCAAATCCAACAAAATGCAAATCTCTATCTACGACAGCAACATCGGCGATCGTAATCTGATTGAACATGCTGGTGAGCGAGCGTGGAAGTTTGCCACGCTTGTCGAGCCATTTGTCGCCATCGTTTTTCAACCGAATCAAACTGGTGTTTCGCTTGACTCCTTGATCAACGCGATCTTGTGTAATCACGATTTTATCGTCACTGACGAAATGCAGTGAACGGAAGTTCGTTCGAGCATCACCGCGGATGACCTTAAGTTTCTGCAAGTTGCGACTGGGACTGGTACGCAATATTTGAACTTCGAAGGTGTTTCGTAATCTCAAAACGCACGCCATCACTTTTCCGTTTGGAGAAATAATGGGTTGGGCCAGTATGTTCAAACCCGACAATGAACCGGTGCCCGATTTTTTGAATGGTCCTATTTCGGTCACGGCGTAGTCATCGCCTTGAGTGTGTTGCCAAAGCAAAAACCGGTCGCGAAATCTTGGGTGGCTGGTAACGAGGTTGTTGCCGTCATCGTCGGCGGAAAAGAAAACGGAAGTGTTTTCAGATGGCCCGTTGAACAGCTTTTCAGCTTTCGCCATGCGTAATGGATCGGTTTGTGTCATGTCACCCAGGTTCCAGGAAACAAGGCCAAGTGAATTTGTGTACATCAACAACTGTTGTCGCTCGTCGACGTACTTGAATTTGCCGCTGTTGAAGTCCAGGCGGGACATGGCGTTTTGTCCCAACTTCAAGCCAGTGTCAGCCGGCCGTGCGAATTTAACGGTACCGGACTTTGGGTTGAAATATTCAAGGGTTCCATCATCGAAGCCCATCGCGATGCTTTGCGAACCTGATTTTTTATCTGCAGCACCGCAGACGATCTTCTTTGCGGTTTGTTGAAGGTTCTTGAAATTGTCCAGCTGAATCATTGCGTCGTGCTGCGTTGATTCAGGATTCCATCTTCGCATTTCGGTTAGATTGCCGGCCAGGTTGGACACGGTAACAAGCTGTAGTTGATTGTTGTTGTTTGCCGCGGCGACACTGGCGATCTTTCCGGATTGGCCAAACAATTTCTTGGCAGCGACGATTCTTTCAGCGGATTGATCCCAAATTAGAATTTCTGATTCGCTGGTGGATACGACTTGGCCCTGTGTAAATGTGATTTCCCGAACGATGGATTTATGGGCTGGCAGCCTTGAGGATTCGTTTTGTTGATGTGTCGAAGCAAACAACGGTGACGTTTTGCTGGTAACCCCGTGCGTGGCTACTGTGTGCGAAGTCTTGCTTCTTGCGTCAATAATACTCGAGCTTGGGCCAATGGAATTGGAATTGAGCATTTGTACGCTCGATGCGACAAGCGTCATGGCATTTGATCGGGTTCCAATTTTTAAATTGGCAAGTTCGCCTTTACCATTACCGACCAACAACTGGTGCTGGTTGCCTTGTCCCGGCAACAGCTTGATTGCCGTCGGTGCGAAACTATTGGCGATTCGATTGAGTTCAATTTTTTGGACTTCGATTCCGGCAAAGTACCGTTCGTTGAATTTTGAGTCGCTAAGGTTGGATTCGTCCTTCAGCATTTTATCTGCAGCGTCAATGGACACGACGTTGATGCCGTATTCCGGATGACTGGCGATAACGGCTGCTACGACGGTGCCATCGGGATTCATGGTCGCCGAAGCCAGACAGCCGGTTTCGATTAATTGGCCTGGGTTAGTCAAGAACAGTTGCCCAGGCAATTTCGCTTTTCGTACGGCACCGTTCAATTTTGAATTGCTGGCGTTGACGTCCAGAACGCTACAACGAATCTGGTTCAATCCCAATTGGACTCGCTGATCGACCATGAACAAAGAGAACCCGGTGTCGCTGGCTTTCATGAATTCGACATGTTTAGGTCGGCAGTAAAACTTTTCTCGACATACATCTTCGGTTTCAGGTTTTTTGGATACGAATCGCAGCTTGTCAACCATCGAATTGCTGAATGTGAATTCGTTTCCGGTCTGCAAATTAATAATCAGTGGCAAAGCTTGGATTGTTTTGGCTGCATCGTCATTGACGGATTCCAAAGCGACGGCGAGCCATTTGCCATCCTCCGACAAATCCAATGAGACGGCGCTTGAACGTTTCAATCGCGGGGAAACGATGGATTCAAATTCGGCCGACTCGCCATTGATCCGAAATACCTGACCATCGACCGTAAGCGCTACCATCGTTGTCCCGTCGCGACTGGTTTTCAAAGTCGCCAGTTGTCCGATTTGTTGCTCACCGATGGCTGCAGTTGCAGGATTGGTTTGTTTATACAAGTGGTGAATTTCCCATGCATTTTTTACAGGCAGAGAAATGTCTTTCGAGTTGAACAGCTCACGAATTCTTGTTTTGGAGATGTCTTCATCGATATTGCGTTCGATTTCGCGCAGATAGTCTTTGTATTGATTGTATTGGGTCGATTCCTTAATCAATTCCGCATCGATTTTCGCCTTATTCGTGCCGACTTCCGCAATCTGTTTTTCGAAATTGGCGATTTCCTGAGACAGCTCAGACTTCTTATTGCCGAACTGCGATTCGTAGGATTGAATTTTCGTGTCAATTTGCGCGAGTTTCGTTTTCATTTGCGAAACCGAGCTCTCTTGCTTCAGCGTGTTGGTTTCGAATTTATCTAATGCACTTTGAACCTGCAATTCGATCGAGTCTTTCTGAGTTTGCAGCAGATCTTCCAAGCCGGTTTTCAATTCCTGTTTGTTTTTTCTTGCACTGGCAAGTGCCTCACTGGCTTGATTGGCGGCCCAGAATGCATAAGCACCAAACATGATGCCAACGCCGATTGAAATTAACGACGCCATCGTCGCAAAAAACAGTAACTTTTTACGTCGGTCGCGGCGATCTCGCTGGGTGGTCAATTCATTGCGAAGCCGAGATGCAAGTTCTTTGTCGGGTTGGTGATCGATAGCTTCGTCTGACAACGTAGACAGTCCAAGCTCAAAGTCCTGATTCTTCAAGGCGCGTTCAGCGAATAAGAAACGCGCCTTTGCCAGCCCGGCGTTGGCTGGATCATAGTTCGGGTAATTTTCCAACGCGCCTTCATACGCATACATTGCGTTGTTCAAGTTGACGTATGATTTCATGTTCTCGTTGGCAGCTTCAACTTCACGGTTGCCTCGCTGTGTATCTTCAATGCAACGCATGAAGTCACGAAAATCGCGCACGACTTGTTGAAGTACCGCAACGTTCTCGTAGCGCTCGGCCAGCTTTTGTTCCATTGCCTTCAAAGCGATATCGCGCAGCGCTTCACGAGCTTCTGGATTCGGAAGATCGCGAACCAGATAATTGGCGAATTTTCCTTCGGCTGCCATTTGCAATTCGCGCCGAACTTTATTTTTCCCTGTTTCACTGCCCCATTGCTTCCGATGGGTTTCATTCAACTGGAATAAATGCGGTGGGTAGCCAGATGCGATCTGAAACAGAATCGCACCCAGAACGTAAACGTCGCTTAGCTCTCCAATTTGCTCGCGATAAAAAGATTCCTGGTCTTGAATATCCGTGATCTTTTCTTTCAGGATGGAAATCTCATCGGCGCTGTTGGGCGCGTTTTCTCGCGTCCATGTCAGTTTGGAATTCAGTGCGCGCAACTCTTGCTGGGCCAGATAATGGCTGGCCATTTCGGGGGCCATGTAACACGGCGTGCCGCCTCCAGATAACTGGTTATCGTTGTCCTTGAGATCAATCGCCAGGCCCCAATCGGTTACCTGAACTTCTCCGAAATCACCGACCAGAACATTTTGTGGTTTCAGGTCGCGATGGATGATTCGATCGCGGTGAGCGCGACGCATAGCATCACAAACGTCGTTGAAAATATTCAAGTTCTCTTCAAGCGTATTCTTGTCAAAATCCTTACTCCAGTCTTTGCCGCCCTCGAACAATTTCATCGAGTAGAACAATGTATTGTTGCTGGTCACGCCAAGGTCATGGACAGTGATCACATTGGGGTGGTCGAGTCCGGCAGTGATTTGTGATTCGTAGAGGAATTTCTCGATGTCTTTTTGTTTCGGTGTCGTTCGCCTGGATTGGGATTGTGTACCCGCCTTGATTTGTTTTTTCAAAAGCTTAATCGCGACGGTTCGATTCAAAGATTTTTGGGTCGCTTTGTAGACGATTCCAGAAGCGCCGCTTCCCAATTCGCTGTCACGTTCTTTCATCGATATGACGTAGTCGGCATCTTCGGATGGTTGGTCTTCGGCACTTAGACCGATAATTTCCCGTTCGGCATAATCCAGGGAAGTTGCTGCGAGCGCGGCGCTTTCGAGCTCGATCGTCGGCTGCTTTTCATCGGGGTCGAAATACTCGGTTGCTTCCTCGGTCTTGGCAAAGCCCGTTTCGGTAAGCATCTCGGTCGCTACTTCTGTGAGAGCGAATTCTGCCGCTTCGTCGATGTTTTCAGTCTGCTGCTCGCTTTCATCAGCATCGGAGCTCTGATGGTCCGTTGACGCAGATGGCGTGCTGCCGATGGATTCGGTTTGTTTATCATCTTTGGAGATCGGGATTTTTGGTAGAAACAAATCATCCTGATGATCGGTATCTTGAGAACCAATATAGGTGTCGGCTGATTCGTCATCACCGATTTCGATTAATTCTTCTTCGTCATCATCGATTTCGAATACCTCCTCTTCGTCGTCATCGATGGCAAATATCTCCTCTTCTTCGTCATCGATCTCGAACGTAGGCTCATCGTCGAAATGATCTTCATTGCTGGAAGAAGGCTTCGCCAAGCTTGGTTCGGGCTGTTCCAAATCGTTGTCGATATCGATCGTAGCTTCGTCTGAAATTTCATCGGAATCGAAATCCAATTCGACGGGTTCGCCGCACAATGGACATACCTGGATGCTACCGGGTTGTTTTTCAAACTCGTTCTGGCAATTCTGGCAGGTGTTCAATTTAATACTCCAAACTCTATGAGCTATTCAATGGTTGTTTTGGCTATTTTGTTTTCTTGTTTCTTCGAATCAATCGTTGTGCCCGTGAAAACAGGTTGGTTGATTCGGTTTCTTCGATTTTGATCGGCTTGGACAAGTCGTTGCGGCGATTGATCAGGCATTGAGCGAATAATAGTGAGCTTCCAAGGTATGCCTGTTTGGTGGTTTGAGAGAACTGATCGGACGATGGGCCATTGTCAGGCCGTTCCAATTTCATAGCCTCAAACGTTGTGTCAATCTGGTTTTGCTGCAGAGTGAAATCCAAGCTGTCTTTGGAATCGGAATTGGATTCGATAAGATTTTCGATGTCTGTACGGTTAACCGGTGCGTCGACCGGATCCGGCAATTCCTGTTCCGCTTGAACTTCGAAAATGTAATACAAACCGGGTTTGACTTCATTGTCCTCTTTAATTCGTTTCGTCCAGTTGCCTTCTTCTTCGTCTGATGTGTCGGGCCAGTCGCTTTGTGACAGCGTCGCATTTTCGATCCTTGCTCGAATCGCATCTGGATCATCGTTAGGGTCTTCCCAAGTGAAACTTTCTTCGAAGACGCCATCGTCGTCTGCAGTATATTTGACCAGAAAATAGGATTGGGCAGGCGGTTGCGTCTGAAGCGGTTGAGATTCAGGGGCTTGTATCAGGCTGACAAAGGTTTGGGCCTGGAGTGGTGCCGCACCACGAGATTCGGGAGTCTCAAAGGTCGGTCTTGCAACTACGATTGGATCGGGGTTTTCAACCACCGTACGGGTTGGCAGAATTTCTTGAGTGAAATTCAAATCGGTTGTTCCCGCATCGGCAAATAAATTGATCCGCGAATCGTTAGTCACAAAAATTTGACTAAGCAGAAAAGATTGGTCGGCAAAGAACGATTGTTCAAACTGGCTGGTGTTGGTTAACTCCAATGCGGTGCCCGCAGTCTCAAGCTGGCTGGGCAAGCGGATCGAGAACGCTGATACACTTTGTCCAAAATTTTCGAAATCGGACAACAGGAAATCACCTGTCGTTTCGGTCATCTGCTGAAGCAGGGTTTGTTGGAATCCGGCGTCAATCGCCTGGCCTGGTAAAACGCCGTCGACGAACAAGCCGGCGATCAGATTGAATGATTGCTCGCCTGGGTTGCCGAGAAACAGATCGAACATTTGAAAACCAACGGCACTGTCGAGTTGAGCGTTCAGATCTGAAAATGCTGTATCGCCAGGTGCAGCAAGTACACTGCGCGGATTGTTCAAGACAAAATTGTCGGATTCAAAAAGACCTTGGATGGTGTTGACCAGGCCAATTAAATTGGCTTGATCCAGTCGTCTTAGTTCCGCACCGTCAATCAGAGAGACATCTTGCCCGGCGATCACCGTGATATTGGAGAAAATGCTGGTGACGTCGACGTTGGCTGTGATATCAAGGTCAGACGACGCTGTGGTTTCGATATAGGTGTCGCCGAGTGTCGTGATCGCTGCCGCAGTATTGGAAATGTCCTCGCTTTGCACCGCTGATAATCCGAGAGTATCGAACGCGACCAGTTCCAGAGCGTTCTGATTGACGACGATCGATCCGACTCGCATGTCGTTCACAAAGTCGTTGTTGCCGCTGAAGAAGCCGTCGTTTACAAATGCGTCTTCGATATCAAAGATGCCCGAAATGGATTGGTTGCCGCTTGAAAGGAACTCGCTTGCAGCCAAATCTGCAAACACGTTTGCGTCGATGCTGCCAGTGAATGTTGAGCCGATGTTTGAATTTATAGAAAACGGTTGAATCAACAAGCTGTGGCTCACGTTAGCTTCGATTGCCAATTGATCGAATGACGTGTTGGTGAGTTGGACACTGGCGCCCGAAACGAAGGCGGCTTGCGTCGAATCGATCAGCGATTGGTCGGTATTTGAGAGTTGCGATTGCAGAATATCGCCAATCGAAAATTCGTTGTTGGCAGCTTCGATGGTGTCGATGAACAATAAATTGGCCACGGCTGTGTCAGCGAGGATGATTGTTGAATCGACAAACAACGATACGTTCTGGGTGGCAAGAATATCGCTGCCGTCCGAATTAGCTGCGTTTCCGGCTGCAGAAATCTGGACAAAAGAATCAGCCACAGTATTGGAAAGCAAATCGCCAATCGTTTGCCCCGTGAACGCAAGAACCGCTTGAGCGTCTCCAAGTTCGATGTCGCCGGCAACGTTGAAATCAGCTGAGCCGCCGATGATGGATGTCGCGTCTGTTGAATCCGTTAGATCGCCATTTCCTGCCAAGCCGGAAGTCACATTGAGCGTAACCGAATCGACGTTAATGCCGTCAAACGACTGCACCAGTGAATTGCACATCGAGACGTAGGTTAACGGTGAGATCTGCAGTGATTGGCGGTTGGTGAACTGCAGGTCGTTGTCAAGGTTTGCCGCGAGGTTGGAAACGATGTTGTCGCCAAGCAGTACTACGTCACCAATTCTCGCGTCGGAAATATCGGTGCTGCCGAGCAAAAGGTCAGTAGTTGAAATCACGCTGTTGGCTTGCGATTGTGTGATCCCCAAATCGGCTTGCAATAAAATTTGGCCGCTCAAACTAGATGTGGTTAGATCGCCTTGTAGCGTCAGCGAACCGGATTGACCGTCGCCGGCTCGTAGCAGGATTTGATTTTGTGTTGTGATTTCGTTGATGATCAAGTCGTTGATGTCGGCAATTTCAACATGGCTGTCAGCAAAGACGGTTAGGCTGCCGACAAAGTCGTTGTCGTTGAGGCCATCGCCATCACAATCGCCTCCGTTGAGGCAGACGCTGTCTTGCGATACGATTAGAGTGTCGCCAGTCACCACGATGGCAGACGTCTGGTCTAAAGCGCCAGCAATACTAAGGTTGAAACCCGAGTTAATCTTTGCACCGACGATCGTCATGGCATCGACTGAGATTTCTCCGATCGTAACATTCGTTGAAGCTTGAATGTCGGTTGTGCCAAGATTGTTGGCGGCAAAGATTCGGATTTCGTTGAAGGGGTTTTCAAGGCTGGTGCTGCCGTTGATCATCAAGCCCAGGCCATCAGCAACGATTACGCCATCGATTCCGTCGTCAGTATCAGCAACACTTTGCGATAAATCGCCAAGCGAAGTGATCAGAAGATTTCCGCTGCCGATATCGATCGCATCGTCAATGAAAATGTTGTCGCCGGCACTGATCTTTGCATCACTGTCGGCAGTGGTGATGCCGGTGGCCTGCATTTCAAAAGCTGTATCGGCACCAAACACAACCGTCGAAATGGTTACGTCGTCTATGTCGTTAAAGAAGGTCTCGTTGACGTTGTTAGCTGCCAATTCATTCACGTCATTGTTGGCTTGCAAAATCATTTGCCCGGCAATCATGGTTCCGAGTTGATTTGCAATGATAGTGGCTTCAGCCGTTTGGGTGAAATTTCCAGCGGCAGTCACAAAAACGGTCGAACCATCAGCATCAAAACCCGACAGCAGCGCAAGGTCTCCACCGACCGTTAGCTTGACATCAGAATCGGCGGTGATTCCATCGAACGACATTTCGAAATCTGAGTCAGCTAAAACAGAAACCTGACCAACGTCGAATCCGTCGATTTCGTTGAAGATTGTGACGCCTTGATTCGCGGCGGCAAAAACTGAGACATTGTTGTTTGCGTCCAGGGTTGTTGAACCAGTCACCATCAAACCGAAACCGTTTGCAGTGATGTTGCCAGTTGTATTCTGCGTCAGGTTTCCTTCGACTGAAAGCACAACGTTCCCGTTTCCAGTGTCGATCGCATTGGCAATCGCAAGATCATCACCAAGGGTGATTTTCAAGTCGCTGTTGTCGGTCGTGATTCCGTCAACCGACATCTCCAAAGCGGTTTCAGCAAAGACGATGACATTTCCGATTGCCAAATCATCCACATCGTTGAAAAGAATGGTTCCGGCGGTGTCTGCAGCATGAATGTTGACATCGTTGGCCGCCGTCAACACGGTATTGCCGTTGGTCATTAATCCGAGAGCATTTGCGGCGATGGTTCCTGAGGCTGATTGTGTGATATCGCCGTTGGTGCTTAGGAAAGTCGTTGCGGTTCCGACGTCGATCGATTGGTCGATCAAGAGGTTTGAGGCTACGATAAGCTTCACGTCGGAATTCACCGAGTTGATTCCAACGGCAAACATCTCAAAAGCAGTTTCCGGTGCGGCGACAACGCTACCAATCGTAAGGTCGCCAACGTTATTAAATAATATCGTTTGGCCATTATTTGCAGCGAAAACATCAACTTGATTTTGTGCTTGCAGGTTGGTGCTTCCAGTGACTTGCAATCCTAGGCTTTGTGAATCGATGGTGCCGGTGGCCGATTGGGTCAGGTTCCCACCGGCCATTAGAAATAACGTGGAATCGGCAACGTCAATGGCTTGATCGATAAACAGATTGTTGTTAGTTGATATCTTTGCATCGTGGTTGTTTGTCGTGACTCCGGCCAGCATCATTGCAAAACCAGTAGATTGGGCAGCGGATACGACCCCAATGGTTGTGTCGATGACGCTGTTTACGATCAGAAGTCCGTCTGTTTGAGCGGCCAGCGTTGAAATTTGATTGTTCGCATCTAATATCGCGAAACCATCTGTCATGATTCCAAGACCTGCTGCGGCAATGGTTCCGGTGCCGGTTTGAGTCAGGTTGCCGGTAGAACTGATGAATGCTGTACCGGTTCCAGTGTCGATTGCATTGTCAATCGAGATATCACCGCTTGTAGTCAACTTGAAATCTGAGTCGGCAGTTGTCACTCCATTGACTGCCATGGCTAAAGGCGAGCCGTTGGCCACTTCAACCATTGAAATATTTAACGCGCCAATGTTGTTGAATACTGTAAGTCCGCCGTTGTTCGCTGCGAATTGATTGACGGTGTTTGCAGCGTCCAGAATGGATTCGCCAGTGACCATTAACGCCAGGCCATTGGCATCAATCGTGCCGGTTGCCGCTTGAGCGACATTTCCATCGACATCGAGCAACACATTTGCTGTACCAGTTGAAATTGAATTTTCAATAAACAGCTCGGTGGACGTAAGTTTCACATCGGAATTGTTTGTGGTAATCCCGACAGCTGACATTTCAAACATGGTGCCGGCTGCGACAATAACGGTGCCGATTGTCAGATCGTTGATGTCATTGAAAATGGTCAACCCGCCGTTTGAGGCGGCGAAAGTGTTGACGTCGTTGGCGGCATCTAGAATGGCAGATCCACCAACCATCAAGCCAAGTTGATCGGCGACAATGGTTCCGCTTGCCATTTGCGAAACACTTCCGCCGACCGCAAAGAAAGTTGTAGAGCCAGCGGTATCGATGGCAGAATCAATTTGCAAATCGCCCGGCAGCAGGATCTTCAGGTCAGATTCGGCTTGGATGCCATCGGCGAACATTTCGAAGTCGGATTCTGCGGCCACGCTAACGCTGGCAATTCGTAAATCGCCGTTGACGTTAATAATGGATTGGCCAGTGTTTTGTGCGGCGAGAACTTCAAACGAATTTAATTGATTCAGTTCGGTATCGCCCGATACCATCAACAACAAGCCTTGTGATGTGATCAAGCCTTGCGCATCTTGCGAAACATCTCCATCGATCGTCAAACCAAGGTTTGCAGTTCCAACGTTGACGAATTCATCCAGAAACAAACTTCCGGAGATGATTTTGGCGTCACTGTTTCCGGTTTCGATGCCGGCTAAATTCATTTCCAGCGCAGTCCCAGCGAGTACTTGGACGCTGCCAATGGTTAGATCGTCTGTGTCCTGGAAAATCGTCAATCCATCGGAATCGATAGCTAATTGGTTTACGTCGTTTTCCGCGGCAAGGATGACGTCGCCTCCAGCCATGACTCCCAAGCTGTTAGCGATAATGGTTCCGTCAGCGGATTGCGATACATCATCGCCAGCGATCAGAAAAACCGTTCCTGCATTTATTGGATTGTTGATTGATAGATCGCCACCAGTCGAAATCTTGGCATCCGCAGCAGTGGTTACTCCAGCCAAAGACATTTCGTTAGCCGTTTCGGCGGCTACCGTTACGCTTCCGATGATCAGGTCAACATCGCTGTTGAAAACGATCGCTCCATTTGATTGTCCGGCGAAAACTTCAACGGTATTGGCAGCGTTCAGTAAAATGTTCTGACCGGCTTTGGCTGCCAAACCAAGTGAAGTGATTGTGCCGTTGGCTGTTTGCGATATCTGATCACCAGCATCAAGGAACACATTCTGAGGTGTGTTGATCGTTTCCTGGATTTGCAGGTTGCCGGCAGTAGTGACTTTGATGTCGGCCTGTGACGTGATTCCGGTTGCCATCATTTGCAATGGAGTTTGAGCAAAAACAACAACGGTGCCGATTGCCAAGTCGCCAATGTTGTTGAAAATGGTCAACCCGCCGTTGGAGGCGGCGTAAGTGTTGACGTCGTTGGCGGCATCTAGAATGGCAGATCCACCAACCATCAAGCC
>CAYONX010000019.1:55967-62442 GCA_964405425.1 uncultured Pirellulaceae bacterium
AAGTTGATCGGCGACAATGGTTCCCGATGCAGTCTGTGACAGATCGTCGCCAACGTTCAAAAACACTGTATCTGAAACGATGGATTCATTGATGAGCAAATCGCCTGAAACATCGAGCTTGGCAAGAGGATTCGACTGGATCCCGCTAACGAACATCTCGAAGTCAGACGCGGGTGCAAAGGTAACCGATGCGACCGTGAGGTTGTCTACGTCGGATACCAAGATAAATCCATTGACGTCTGCTGCCAGTATATCGATGTCGTTAAATGCCGTTAGCTCGACGTTGCCGCTGGCCACGATGCCTAAGTCCGCAACTTCAATGGTTGCGTTTGTAGCTTGAGTTATATTCCCATCCACGTCCAGGAATAGAGTGCCGCCCGGCGACACAACCGCTTCATCGAATCGCAGGTCATCGCCAGTGGTCAGCTTCGATTCGGAGCCTGCCGCATTAATTCCGTCTAACGTAAACTGCAACGGGCTTGCCGAAGCAAATTCAACTGAGCCAACCACCAAGTCGTCAATGTCGTTGAACAGCAACAGCCCGCTGTGGTCGGAGGCAAATACATTGACATCATTGGCCGCATCCAATATTGCCAAAGTATCGCTGACTAGCCCCAATGAATCGGCAAAAATGGTTCCGCTTGCCAGTTGAGTGAGATCGCCAGAAACGTCCAGCACAAGCGATCCATCTCCGATGTCGATCACGTTTACTATTTCGACAGAGCCTGTATTGTTGATTCGCACATCATCATTGGTTGCAAGCACCGAATGATTGTCGCAATTCAGGTCGACCAGTTGCAGCGGACCGGTGTTCTCAACTTGTAGATAATTGCCATCCTGTTGGCTGTTGATCGCGACTGCGGCGTCAAATTCGATATCCAATTGCGATACGTTTGTGACAAATTGGTTCGACACGTCGGTGCTGATCAACAAGCGTTGAGCGGTAAGTGTGGCGACCGTTGGGTTCATCATTGCATCGAAAGCCATAATATCGTGGCCTTCAATGCGAAGATCTTGAGCAACCGTAATGTTGTCACCAATGGTAAGCGTGCCGACACCATCGTTATCGCCATCGGCAATTAACGCCAGGTTGTCAGCGTTAATAGTGGATGTCCCGGAAAATGCGTTTAGATCATCGTCGGAATACAGGACGACAGATTCAGCATCAATCGAAGTTGTGTTTGCTACCCCGAGGCCATCGAGTACAACCAGGCCATTTGTCGCAACCACCGTCAGCGAAGTGGTGGCGATCACTTCAATTGGATCAAAGGTCCCTTTAAAGATGTCGTTGGAGCCGGCACCGATTGAACCCATTTGGGAAGTTAGTACAACATCCCCGCCATCGACGTCCAGGTCATCCGGGCTGCCGTCTGCATCGGTAATATTTCCAATGGCCGTGATGTCGATCAATCGGCCAGAGTTTGTGATAATCTTGATGGCCAGGTCGTCGGTTTCAGAAATAACGATTCCGTTGTCAGTCAGGTTTTCGCCTTCGAGCGTGTCGACGTTGATGCGCAGCGCTTCAAGCAGGGGCGCGTCCAGGCCACTGGAAGATCCGATCCCATCCCCCGCATTGACGAACAAATGATTCGTGATAACTGATTCGCCGGCTCCTGCCAAATTGGTGATTGAACCATCATCGCCGTCAATGAAAACTTCCTGGTCGGCCAGCAGTCGAACATGATGGTCGTTTGAACCGTTGGTCAAGATCTGGCCGTTTTCGAACCTGATGTCATCGGCAGCATCGACGGTCAGTGTGGCTAACGAGTTTGCGTTCAAGGAAACAACGGAATCACGAAAGATAATATCGTTGTCGAGACTGCCCGATCGAACGGTAAAGAATTCAGCGTCGGCGCCAAAAACAATATCGCTTTGGGCAATCAGCGAGTCTCCCGCCACCAAGCGGCCTCCGCTGGCCGCAAACGATGTCGGCAAAGTTGACAGTGAAGCAATGGTCAGGTCACCATTGAGATTGGTTGCATACACGGAGCCATCGGTGTCGAATGCCAGGCCGGCGACATCGACGTTAATATCGGCGTCTTGCACGCCACCGATATCCTGGGCTGCAAACAAGGCAGCGCCTCCATCGACGGCGATGATGTTTGCGTCCTCGCTGAGGGTGTTGTCAACGATGCTGCCGGACGTCGAAATGGTTACGGCTTGATCGGTATTGTTTCCGGTCGTGATTTCGGACAACAAAATATCGCCCGTTCCATTGCCCAGGTTGGAAATGAAGATGGTTCCAAAATCCGACTCGATCGTGGATCCGTCCTGCAATTCGATTTCTCCATCATCGAGCCCTGATTGGACGTTGGCCAGCAGTTCAATGTTGCCTGTTGCTGAAACGGAATGGGGGGTGGTGATGCTGAATTGGTCAGCGGCCGAAATGAAGACATTGCCATCTGCATCGATCGTGTTTTCTGCGTTGATGTCGGAATCGAATCCGGTTGCCAAAAGCGAAATATCGTTCCCGGCACTGATCCCGACTCCCGTAGCAACAATCTCGATATTTCCACCGGCGTTGACTGAAACATCGCCAGTCACCGATTGTAAAATAGCAATGTCAACATCGTCGACATCGCTAAGCGACAACTGGCCATTGGTTACGCCTGCGACCAGGTCAAAATCATGCTGACCTGTCGAAAGGTCTACGACGTCGGCGGCGAAAATGAAATCGCTTACGCGTACACTCGAACTTGCGCCCGTAGATTCGGTAACCGACCCGAATGTACCGATGCTGGAATTGATATTAAGCGCACCTGACTGGAAATCGAGTTGATCGATTCCAATATCAAAAGTGTCTGTTGTGTTGTCATTCAACACCAGTGAAGACAGGGTTAACGCGCCGTTGTTGATGGTAAGAATGCTGTTCCCGCCAGACAGTGAAAAATCCAGGCCAGCAACCGAACCATCCGCTTGCCATACACCGTTAGCCAAGTCGAAAACGAAATCGTTTGCCGTTTGCGAAATGTTTACCGAATTGTCACCAATGCCCGAATCGACAAAGTTTTCCAAAGTCAGTTCTGCGGCGACAAGATCGAATGCGAAAGTTGCGTTTAAAACGCGGCGTTCTTCCAGCTTGAGATAGCTGGATAAGCGATCTGGATTGTCAGCATCAGCTTGGTGATCACGATTGTTTTCACGGTTTTTCCGGTGGAAAATCACGTTCTTGCATCCTAAAAATGGGGCAGCGACAGCCAATGCCCATGATAATCCAGCTCAGCACCGATCGCAAAGTTTAACGATTTTGCTGGACGTCCGATCTCGGTATTCCACGTGTTATTTGACGCAGTTGGGTAGCAAAATCCATTGTTGGTCCGGGAAATGTCGATTTGTCCGAATGTTATGGATTATCTGGTTGCAGGGACCGGGATCCAAAGCCGTTGAGTGGCAAGCCAAATATAAGGCGATTGACTGTGAATTACCCGAATCATTTTCACCAGAAATTATGGACGATTGGAATCGGAATCTTGATGACGACCACTTCACTGTGTTCGGCTCAAGATTCTCTTGGCACTTCTCGTCGTAAGGTCAAAGCAAGCGACCAAGAGGTTGTGTTTCCAGTCAATCGAAAGAAGCCGGTATCGCTGTTGTCGGAGATGGCGAGTCATAGTGCACGTCCGAAGAAATCGGAAAAACAACCTGCAAATGGAAATGATTTTCTTGGCCGTTCGACTCCCAAACCGAAGAAGCGCAACGATGCTGTGATAGACGATTCGCAATACCCGATATTTCACAGCCGTCCAACCAACGAACATGCGTTGAAAACGTCTGCAGTAAACAAAAAGAAGCGGCGGAAAAAATTGAGGAAACCAAAGCGAGAATCGCCAGTCGCTGAAGACGCACGTAAACGGTTGGCTACCGGAATTGCGCCACTTCCTTTGTCAAAAACATCAGAAAGACAGGTCGTTCACTCGCCGCTACCGATCTCTGTGCTTGAATCGGCTTCGTCGACCAAAGCTGAACCTGTCTATGTGCCGCCAGCAAGTGAAGTTCCAGTCGCCGCTCGCGTATTGGAGCGACCCACCAATGAGTCAACGCAACGCCAATTCGAGCCAAAGCTTATATTTTACCGACAACAGCAAAATGGCTCACAAGCGGCAGCAACAAATACGCCTCGAACCGTCATCGAAAACGCTGTGACGCGAAATGCGACCCCATCACCCCAGGTGCAACGGCCATCGGAAGTACTTCTGAGTCGTTCGAGCGGGAATTCTGACATCATCAGATCGCGCGAAGTTTCAACTGCAACACAGCAAGAGAATATTTTTCAGGCTCGAATGGAAAGCCTGGCACGTCGCCAGCAAGAAAGGCATCATGTCGTCAGCGGTCAATCGGCAGCCGATGTTCAAAACACAGAAGATGTACGCGAAGCCAACAAGGTACGAGAACATTTGAAAAGTAGAGCCGAAGCTTCGACTCGGATTTCGGCTTTTGCCAATATGCCAAAATACACCGAACGTGGAATAATCAATCAAACGCGAAAGCCTGATTCAAACGGAGCTGTTGATTTGCCTGAACCTGGTCCGTCTTTCGAGCACGAGTTTTCGGCAGTTGAAAGTAGGCCGGTGCCAAAAGCAGCTGAACAAAACGACAGAGTTGGTTTGTCGACACTGGCGGCTGCTATTGCGACCAGGAATTCGCAACCAGGTACAAGCCAGCGGATTTCAACCGCAAAGGCAAAGGCAAAGAGTACTGATGGACCCGTGTATGCGAATTTTACTGATGGGCCGACCAGAATTTCGTTTGGGGACCAGGAACCGAATATCTGGAACGAAGTCCAGAAAGTCGAATCGGAGCCTATCGGTACTGGTACTCCAGGGACTCCAAAATACGGCAACGCTGCCAGTGGTGTGAACCCAAGTGAGTTGTGGGTCAACGAACAATCTCGTTACAATTTTGCCAAAGCTGGTACTGCGGAATTGGGCGAGATTTCTGACGAGGATCTAGCTGGAATTACGGAATCATCAAATGTTCAACCGGAAACTGGTGGCTTAAGAAAAGGGACACGTCGACAAGTGCCTGGCCAAGATGGATGGCGGGCTTCGTATCATCGAAAATGGCAAGAAGAGCAAGCCGAAGATGACGCAAAGGAAAACGAAACGGACGACGACGAAATTGATGATGTCGATAAGGAGTTTGATTTCGAAGATGAATCTGAGGAAGATGAAAAAAGTGTCGAGCAGCAGCGAATTGAGTATCGCGGCGACTTGCATCAATCCATTTCGTTGGTTCCGGCGCTCAGAGCGTTGACGTATATCGACAATGACGACAACACTTATATCCCCGAGACCGACGAGCAAAGATTGTATCTGGTCGGATTCAACGACTTCTACAATAACCCGGTTTCGTTCGGAGGTGTGCGAACGGATTTGAGTGGTCAATTGGCTTATCCAAAATGCGCTCTCTGGAAATCTCCCGATTTGTGTCACCAGCCACTTTACTTTGAAGACGCAAATCTTGAGCGATTTGGTGCCAGGTTGCCAGTCTTGCAGCCGGCGATTTCAGGCCTTCATTTCTTTTCTTCGACGATTCGGCTACCGTACAAGATGGCATTGGACCCAACCTGGGAATGCCAATACGTGGCTGGATATGGTCGTCCGGGCAATCGATATTGTTATCAACGCGAAAGGCTGAATTGGAATCTAAAAGCCGGTTCGTTTCAGGCGTTATTGATAACTGGTTTAGTATTTGCGCTTCCCTAGAATGCTGGTTTGAAGAATACTTGATTGTATTACGGTCTAGTGAAGTAAACTTGCATTTCGACTAGAATTGAAGAGACGCCAAATTGTTTCTGCCCATCGCGAAAAATTGAAGATCGAACTCACAACTCTGTTTGCCGACGTATCGGGTAGCACCGGCATCTACGAAAAGCTGGGCGATGCCGACGGGCGGAATCTTGTAGCTGGTTGTGTTGCTGAATTGCGTCGCATCTCTGAGCAGCACGAAGGCAAGTTTATCAAGTCAAATGGGGACGACATCATGTGTACGTTTCCAAGCCCTCAGGAGGCGAGCGTAGCGGCAAGCGGTATGCAGTTGTTCATGGATGATTTTTCCACGCACAATTCTCCCGTCCCCGTATCCGTTCGAATCGGCTTTCAACATGGCGCCGTGATTCATGAAGAGGATGGTGATGTGCGTGGAGATAGCGTCAACGTTGCGGCTCGATTGGCAGATTATGCAAAGGCCGGCCAAATCGTTACGTCTGAAGAAACGATTTCATTGATCTCAAGTTCGAAATCTTTTCGCCGACTCGAACGAGTTCGCTTAAAGGGTAAAGCAGAGCGGGTTGGCATCTGTGAGATTTTATGGAAGCAGGACGTGTCGATGACCGTGTTCGCGTCGGACATTCCGGATGATGACAACGACAATCTGCAGTTGAATGTTCAACTGGGCGATCAATCCTGTTTTGTCAGCGAGTCCAATTTTAAAATTACGATCGGCCGAGACCCAAGTTCTGACATTCGCGTTTCAG
>CAYONX010000020.1:0-4822 GCA_964405425.1 uncultured Pirellulaceae bacterium
CTAGCACCTTGCCGCTCACTGGTACAAGCCTCAGGATTGATGAACAACTTCTTTTTGCGGTTTGGGGATGCACAATTGTCTAATTAGCAAATTGGGCGGTGCGTCGTTAGGTACTTTTGTTGTTGCAGAAACTGAAATTGGCCACTGAGAAAACCAGAATCAATTTCATGGTCAACGAACTAAACTTTTACACCGATTCGCATGATTCAAAGACGACAATGCCGAATCAATTCATGACTGCCAGTACGTCGGATTCGCTCATGATCAGCAGCGTGTCGCCGTCGACTTCGATTTCGGTACCGGCGTAGCTGTTGAACAGCACGCGATCGCCTTCGCCAAGTTGCGGTTTGGCTCGCGATCCATCATCCATCATTTTTCCCTGTCCAACCGAAAGGACACGACCGTGTTGAGGTTTTTCCTGGGCGCTGTCTGGCAACACGATTCCGCCTGCTGTTGTTTCTTCTGCTTCAGTTCGCTTCACAACAATTTTGTCACCAAGTGGTTCGATTCTCATTATCTGCTCTGGTAGCCCCGGAAATAAATGACTGGCCTGACAACTATTTACTTCCAGTTGTGGAAGTAGTGTCAGGACGGCCAA
The DNA here is from genome assembly GCA_964405425.1 of uncultured Pirellulaceae bacterium. Taxonomy (GTDB): domain Bacteria; phylum Planctomycetota; class Planctomycetia; order Pirellulales; family Pirellulaceae; genus Mariniblastus. The sequence continues at coordinate 599 of CAYONX010000020.1, forward strand.
AAAACGAAGTGGCTATTGTTTCATGCGGTTTTTTGCGATTCAAGGCACAATTTGTGAATCTAAGCATCAACGGCAATAATCCAGAGATTATGACGAATTACTATTGGTATGAGGGCGGGAATACAGTTGAATTTGGCTGCAATTTTTCTGTAATCGTTACAGTGTCCGAGACAGCTCTACAGACGCGTTTTCGTCATTTATAGTGGCAGGCATGCAAAACAAACTAAAAACAAAATTCTGGTTGATGATTTCGACGCTAATACTGGCCAGCGGGGCGATAGAAAATGTCCGCGCTCAAGAATTGGCTGAGCAGGATAAATCCACAGCTGCATCGACTGAAAAGTTCTTTGGTCAGGCGCACGATGCCCTGGAAACAGCACTCGACTTGTTTGATGACAAACAGGAAATGCCGACGACCGAAGAGCTGGCATTTTACGATTACTTGAGTCGTACCAAGGAGTCACAGCAAAAGCGTGTGGATTCGTATCTGGACGTGGCGGCTGAAGCGTTGGGTATTTCGGGTATCAATGAACGGCGCGATCAAATTTCGGCCCTGCGCAAAATGATTACGGAATCTCGTACTCGCATTGCCGAATATAAGCGATTCAGAATCTCCGCACCGGAATCGACCTACAACCCACTGGGTGTTTCGAAGAAAGGCTATGACAAAAAGATTGAGCGTGAAAAGTCACGGATCGAACGTGCTGAAGCTGAAATCCAAACAGAAAAAGAGAATCTTGTTGAAGCGCTGAACAGCATCGGTATGTCGATCAGTGATGAAAATGTTGACGTGCTGCTGGAGTCGATTACGGGCGACGAATTTGTTCGCATCTCGATCATTTTTGACAACGCAAAGAATTTTGCGGCTGAATTGGAACGGTTAACCGATGAATCGGGCGAGGATCTGGAGACGGCGAAAAAGTACTATGGCATCTATCTGATGTTGCTTAACACCGTTGATCGCTTGCAATTGAAATTTATCGAAAAAGTGGATGGTGAATACTATCCGCAGCTGGATAAGTATATGGAGCAAGCCGAAGAAAATATCCTGGACGCCAGAGAGGCGATCAAAAAGGGTGGTGACCGAGACCAGCTCGACAACAATATTTACAGCAACGAGATTACGCTAGAGGCAGCCGAATTTTATAAGCAGAGCCTGCAGAAACAAAAATACGAAATGCAGCGGGCCAATGAGAAAATCAAAGGTAACATTCTGACGGCGACCAATACTTACAAGACCGCAGCGCTGAGCAAAGATATCGCGTCGTTGATATCGGGTTCTCGCCGTGCTTTCAATTCAATTACGGCGCTAAGCGTGCCAGATTTGCGACCGTTTGAGAATGCGAAACTGAAAGATGAATTCAGCCGTCTTGCCAAGGAAATTCAGGGCAATCGGTGAACAATCAAACAGTTTCCTGGTTTTTCCGATAGCCAAGTGGAGCCTTGGATTTAGGTTCCCAATCCGCCATGAATCAGCAAGCGCAAGCGGTGCTGTAAACTTGAAGATCGCTTGATTGCGGTTGCGTTTCTTGCGGTGAAGTCGATAAAACAAAGGCATGTCTAAATCATTCTCATTTACATTGGCAATCATTGTCGTTTGCCAAACTCTTTTCGCGGCGGTCGGCACGGCTCAGTTCGATCTCTTTGGATCTGACAAGTCGGAACCGTTACAGGTGCGAGCTTATTACAAGACGAAACCCGATTCGATTTACGGAATGGTTTTTGTCGAGGCGACGGTGGGAGACGGGTATCACACCTATGCACAGAATCACGACGGCATTGAAAGGCCTACTAAAATTTCGCTGGCTCAAGCGAACGGGATTTTGAATTCAGGCGTTTTTAAGCCGACCACGAAACCTCACGAAGAGTTAAAGGAAGGGAAGGTTTCCAAGAGCTTCGATGGCAAAGTGGTTTGGACGATGCCATTCAAAATGATTAACCAGAACGATGATGTCGAAAACCTGACTATCGGCATCGATTACTCCGGGCAACTTTGTACTAACGACAGTTGTCTGCCACCGATCAATCGCTCTTTGGTTGCATCGTTCAAGGGTTACAACGCTGACTTGCAAATTGATCCAGCTTTATTTGCGAATTCAACCGGCACTAATTCGACACTTCCTTTTCCGACTGAGCCAACTGAACCAATTGAGCCCGCTCAACCCAAGGTTGCGCCGCCGAAGGCTGGAAACGCGAAGCTTGCTGCACTGTACGATTCAGACACGAAAATCAAATATGAAAAACTGGATGGCACAACGGGTACCGGGACGTTCATGGCAGCCTTAATCGGCGCTTTTCTGGGCGGCATGTTGTTGAATTTGATGCCTTGTGTTTTCCCAGTGCTTGGCCTGAAAGTGTTAGGTTTTGTTGAGCAGGCAGGAAATGATCCTGCAAAAATCAAAATGCATGGAATTGCATTTGCGGCAGGGTTGATTTTTTCGATGTGGATTCTTGCCGGTGCGATTTTGGCTCTAAAGCATTTCAGCGGGCAGGAAGTCAGTTGGGGGCAACAAATGGGTAATCCCTATTTTGTCGGTGGGATTGTGATCCTGCTGTTTGTCCTGGGCCTGAATTTGGCCGGCGTTTTTGAGATGGGCTTGTTTCTGACCAGCGTCGATGCGGGTGGTAAGAAATCTGAAGGGTATTTCGGTTCCTTCTTCAGCGGTGTGCTGACCACGCTGGTGGCGACTCCTTGTTCCGGCCCGTTTTTGGGCGCGGCGATGGGATACACTTTAGCGCAACCGGCAATGATTGCCATGTTGCTGTTTACTGTTTTTGGATTTGGAATCGCAACGCCTTATTTGGCGCTTTCGTTTATGCCATCTTTAATTCACGTTTTGCCGCCGCCGGGAGGGTGGATGGAAACGTTTAAGAAGATTATGGGTTTTACGTTGTTTGCAGCCGCCGCTTTTTTTGCGAAATCATTTGGTTCTCAGACCGGCAACGAAGGGCTCAGTTGGTTGTTGATGGCGATTTGTGTTTTGAGTCTGGCAGCATTCTTGTACGGCAAATTCAGTCCAGCCTACATCAAGCAATCCAAACGTTTTGTCTGGGGATGGGCGGCACCGATTCTTATTGGTGGATTGGGCATCTGGATGTATTTAGATGCGGCGAAATTGAAAGCACCTGAAGTGGTTGCCGATGAAGGTTTATGGCAGGAGTGGGTGCCAGGAACCGTTGAAAGTTTACTTGCCCAGAATCAGCCGGTGTGGGTGGATTACACGGCCGACTGGTGACCGACGTGTCATGTGAACGAGGGGCGTGTCTTCTCTAATGCAGCTGTGATGGAAAAAATCGCAGCGTTGGGTGTGCAATTGGTCAAAGTCGACATGACGGACAATGCACAAATTCACATCAACGATTTGTCTCGTGCTCAGCGCAGCAACATTCCAGTCAATTTGGTGTATCCGGCGGATTATCCGAATCGTCCTGCCATTCTTTTGGAGGAAATCATTTGGCCAAGCGATGCAATCGAGGCGCTACGGCGCATTGAGTAAAAAAAGCCAAGTTCGCGCCGGCAGTTTGGCTATTTCGTAGCATCTCGGGCTTTTTCTCAAACAGTAAAAAGCCATGTTCCTGATGTCTTTTTTCACATTATTTCAAAATCTCTGTTAGAAGTCGAATCGGGCTGCATTAACTGAATCAACAGGCGTACTTGGCCAAAACTCCTGAGGTTTCGTGACATTGAGGCCAAGTCGTCTGCCATTGTTGCGTTTGGCGACCTGTTGCCAACTTGACCATCTGCCTGGTGCCGCCGCCAACGCAACTTTTTTCACCCACCACAGAACAGGTTTCGGTGGGGCCAATTTATTGGACGTTGTACTGTCCGTCGAGATTCCAATTGGAGGACAGGAATCGTAGTTAGCAGGTCAACCAGATTTTGACTTGTAACTGAATTCGGACAAAAGGTTCTTGTGTGCGCGTGCTTTTGTTGGCTCCGGGTGGCGCGGTTACGATTTTGTGGCCGTGCCACCTTTGCCGAACGATTATGCTTTCCAGACGTTAGGCTACATAATTCTGTAGCTTCACAAACGACCAACATAAATTAATCGGAAAAAGTGGCTGCATCCGAGTGTCCCAAAAATGAGTTTTTGAGAAAGCTGTGCGGTGGGCAATTGGCCAATGAGCAGGAAACGCGGGTTGTCGCGTATATCGATCAATGCAATCGTTGCCCGCCTCCGAACGGCACTCGCATCCGTACGCTTTCCGTATCAGTACGCCGAA
>CAYONX010000020.1:4922-31932 GCA_964405425.1 uncultured Pirellulaceae bacterium
TCGCGTAGCGCACCTTGGGAATAGAAGCCAAAAAGATTGGGAATACACCGAAGGCGTTATACAAGTAGGCCACTCGCTTAGGTCTTGCTGGACACCGTCTCAAAAACTGGAATCGCCGAGAGTCGCGTCGTAGTCGGAGCTTTTCGAAGTCAGTGACTTGAGGATGTTTCTGATCCCTGCACTGCTGTCTTGGCGCAAAAGACCACCAGCAACCGGGCGGTCCCTGCCGAAGGTAATGCAGAAACGCGTACTGCCCGCAAAAACGATGTCGTCTTTGCCGAGTACCGCAACTGTGGCCTTCTGATTGTTAACCAGCGTTCCATGTCGGCTTTCCAGATCGGTTACCGTCCAGTTCAAACCATCATGCTCGATGCGAAAATGGGCACGTGATAGCCACAGGTCAGTCACATTAAAGTCGGAACTGCTGGAACGCCCAACGACGGCCGATTCGCCTCGTGACAGCGTGATCGCCTTGCCAGCGTTGTTGCCCGAGGTAACGGTAATCGTGATGTCTTCAATCGTATTCATTGTTTGTCAAAGGATTTGCTTGACGCCAACTGACGTCGAGATGGTTGTAGTTTCCGTCGATTTTGCCCCACCAGATAATGTGAAACTCTCAGAATGAACTAACAGGAATTCTGGAAAAACGGCGGTTTTTCGTAGCTAAACCCCGTTTCCCAATAAATTTTAGAAATTTCTTCAAAAGTCGGTTAGTTTCGCCAGGAAACCGCACATACCTATTTGTAAGCGAATTTTTTGACTCAAAAAGTCTTGAACAAACAAATGGTGAGAAAATGAAAAAACGAAATCGCAAAAACAACAAGATGGAATACGGGTCACTCGAAAAACGAGAAATGTTTGCCGGAATTTCGCTGGAATCAGTAGCGGGCCGCCCAAGTGTCGTCATCGATGGCTCCAATGGTAATGATGTGGCCGAAGTCCGAACACTAAGTAACGGCCAGGTCGAATTCACTCTCAACAATACAACCGAGACATTTGCGAGAAATCAGTTCGAAAGGATTCGCTTCCTTGGTCGAAGCGGAAATGACACATTCCGGAACAACACCGATATCAACTCATTCGCTGCCGGTCACAACGGCAACGACAATTTGCAAGGTGGCGACGGGCACAATTGGTTGCGCGGAGGCAATGGCAATGATACGATCACGGGTGGTGATCGCAATGACTTGATTCGCGGTGGAAATGGAAACGACACAGTTGACGGCGGCAACAGGCATGATCGATTGTTCGGCGAATCAGGTGTTGATTCAATCTTTGGTGGTCAAGGAAACGATCGCATTGACGCTGGCGATGGAAATGACTCGATCAACGGCGGAGTCGGACAAGATGTGATCTTATATGACCGGGTATTCGCGCAGTACGGCGTTACAGGAACTTTGGGTGATCTGACAGTTGTCGCAAACTCAGGCAATGAAGGCCGTGACTCAATCGCCAATTCGGAAGTGTTAAGATTCTCAGACGGTTCCAGACCGGCAGAACCAGAAAGGGTGGACTTTAACGAAGCCGAACAGCGGTCACTCACGCTGCATAACCAATTGAGACAGAGTAATAATCTGTCTTCGCTGACACCGGCGAGCGACCTGAGTGATTTTGCAGAAAACTGGTCGCGCAACATGTCGCAAAATGGCTTTCGCCATTCAACGTCAGCTCAACGATCCCACTTGATGGTTGGAGATCGTACGAGCATATCTGAGAACATCGTTTTTCACGGTGATACTTCATTGACGCATGAGCAAGTTGCCCAACAGTTTCATGATCTATGGGTCAATAGCCCGGCTCACTTCAATAACATGACAGACGCGACCAAAACCGAAATCGGAATCGGACTTGTTCGCACATCAAACGGGTGGTGGGGCACTGTCGTATTCGCCGGTTAATTAACCGCTGTGACGAGTACGGTGTGTAACACGTGTGTATGTAACACCAACGAGAGAGAGCGGCCAGTGCGCGTGCATTGGTCGCTGATTTTCGTTTGCCTAGTCCAGTCAAGCGTTGTTCAAACCGAATCATCGACGCTGGCGATTTTTTGCTTGAGCTTCTGCAGCACACGGCTCTTGGCGACATAAACGCTCCCGACGCTGATTCCAAGTTCTTCTGCAACGTCGGTCGACTTCCGATTTTCTACAGCAGTTTTTTCGAATGCCTGCCACGTCGTTTGATTGAATTGGTCCCGAATTTGTTCGCATGCCCAGCGGAACAACTGGCTACGGTACTCAATTTCCCAGACCTCGTCGCCAGGACTGTTACCCGGTAAGCGATTCAACATTTCGACTGCATCAGTGCCACCGCTTCCAACAGGCTGCCGCTTTACCTTGCGCAACTTTTGAATGAATGCCTGGCTGGCAACTGCAAACAGCCATGAACGAAACTTGCCGATTCTGGGATCGTAGTTGAACTTGGCAATGTTCTGCGCCACCTGACGCAATACATCCTGCATCAGATCCGTTGCATCCGCGTCCTGTAGTCCTTTTTTGCGTCCGAATCGGTAGATCAGCGGTCCGTAGATTTCCACGAACTGACTCCAGGCAGGTGAATCATCCTGATCCTTAATGCGCAGTAACAGACTTGGTCGAGTCGATTGATTCATTGGTTTGTTGAAACCCGGTAAAAAAGTAGAACTCTTCAATATTATTTCAAAAACTCTGTAAGAAGTCGAATCGTACTGCATTACCTCAACTAGCAGGCGTACTTGGCCAAACCTCACCTTGATTTCGCGGCATAGTTGGCCAAGTCGCCTGCCTCTTTTGATGAAACTGGCTTCTGCTGGGTCTTTAGCCGGCTGGTTCACCGGTTGCGTGTTGCATTTCGAGATTGCAACTTGGCAGACAAGGAGGCCCGGGGAGGAGGACGGAAGGAGAGGGGGCAGTCCGAATCAAATCTGGACTGCCCCCAACTTCTACTCGAATCCAACAAGCTGGCGAGCGAGTGAACTTCGTTGATGTTAGAGTTCACTCTCAATGACTAATATCCATATTCAGATTAGGCTTTTTAATGGATAAGGCGTATAATTTGCAGCTTCGACAGCTAATTCTTTCGCCTACCATTCTCCAGTTAATGAAATACAGTGGCTGCTTCCAACTGTCCCGATCAAGAACTTCTGAAAAACCTGTGTGAGGGTCAGTTGTCCGGCGAACACGAAACGCGGGTGGTCGCCCATGTTGACGAGTGCACTCAGTGCCAACTTATGTTGGATTCGCTACAAGCTGCCGCAACCGAATGGATAAAAAGTGCGGCAATATCGTCGCCAACAACAATTTCACCTTCACTTACAACGCGTCTGGACAAGATCAAGTTGGATCGTGCTGGCCTGATCGGCAACGATGCGGATTCACCCGTTTCCCGTTTTCAAGATATGACGCCGTGGTTCGATCCGGTGGAGGATTCGGAACAAACTTCCAGGCACGAACAGATCCTCGGTCGGATCGCAGAATTTGATCTGCTCGAAATGATCGGCCGTGGCGGGATGGGCGCAGTGTTCAGAGCTTTTGACCGGAAGCTTGAGAGAACCGTTGCACTCAAATTAATGTCGCCGTCATTGCTTGCCGACCCCACTTCCTCGCAACGATTTCTTCGTGAGGCACGTTCGGCGGCAGGCATCAATCATCCCAATGCGGTGGCGGTTCATTCGGTCGATGAAATTCGCGGATTGCCCTACCTGGTAATGGAGTTCGTTGAAGGCGAGTCGTTGTATGATCTGCTCAAAAGAAATCCAAAGCCATCGCTGGAGGTTTCTCTTTCCATCGTCGAGCAGCTTGCTGATGGACTGGCTGCAGCTCACAAAACAGGCGTCATTCATCGCGACGTTAAACCAGCCAACATTTTGATCGAATCGCAATCAAAAACAATCAAGTTGACCGATTTTGGTTTGGCTCGAACAGCCAACAATTCGTTGACGTCGACGGGGTTGTTGATGGGAACGCCTGAGTTTCTCGCGCCGGAACAGTTGACAACACAGGAAGTTGATCACCGGGTTGATTTGTTCAGTCTCGGCACCGTCTTTTACCTACTGTGTTCAGGAAAAGTTCCGTTCGACGGGCCCTCTGCTAACGTCGTCATGAATCAAATCAGCAATTCCACACCGACTCCGATACAGGATATGGTCCCAGGTTTCCCGGACGCGATTTCGGATCTCATTGATCAGCTGCTACAGAAGAATCCTAACCAACGTCCTGCCGATGCAGTGCAGGTTTCTCGTGCGATTCGTGCTATCAGGGAAGGTTCCCGGTTTGATACACAACCCGCCATCTCAACGAAAGGTAAAGCTGCGATTCCCGCCAAGCGAGGTCTTCCGATCAAGTGGTTGTTTGCGGCAGTAATTCCTGTGTTGGCATGGCTTGGCTGGTCATTTGTGATCAGTCCGAATTTGGAAAAGGCATCCGGGCCAAAGTCCGGTTCGGCAATGGTTGAATCGTTTGAGCAAAATCAGCAGATTCTAAAATCTGAACCAGCCATCGTCCTGAAAAGCTCGGATGAGTGGATCGAATATTTTGAATCGCTCGATTCGTATCGGCTGGCAAAAGACCTGAATATCCAACTCGCTTCCAATGAAGAATTCATGGTGGGACCGATTGAGATTGAAACTCATAGTGTTTCAGTGACTGCGGCAGAAGGTTTTAAGCCAAAGGTCGTATTCCAGTTGGAAGAACCAGGCCCCTGTGTCCTGGTTGAAGAAGGCAAGCTGTTTCTCGACGGAATTGACATCAACGTTGATGTCTCCGATGTTGAGGAACCGGATCTTGATGAGGAAGAAGATGAACTTATAACTTCCATCGTGCAATGTGTTGATGGAAAAGTTCGACTAAACAACTGTCGTTTGGTTTCTGACGCAGCAATTTGCCTGCATCTTGAAGACGTAGATTGTGTTGTGGATTCGAGCGAACTTTTGTCGGGCGAATGCGCAGGAATCCATTTCTCCACGGTCGGTGAAGGTCGGCTGGTTATCCAGAACTGTTTGTTGGCCGGCGCTGAAAACCTGTCGATCGGAGTTGTCGAAGCCTGTTCGATTGAATTGAACAAAAATACGTTGGTTGGCGAACTCTCAATAACATTTTATCTAGAGCATCCTGATCCGGATCAGGTTGAAATCAGAGCGCGGAACAATGTTTTTGATTCTGGAAATTGCATGATGATGTTTGGGGAGAATGGTCCCGAAGATGCGGCGGAAATCAAGGAAGTCTTGAACTGGATCGGGAATTCGAATTTGCTGCCAGAAACAGTTGTACGATGTATGTCTGATCTGGATGAGAATCTGATTGAAGATGAAAGTCAGCTCAGTGATTTGAATATTGTCGAGAACGATTCTGCAACAGCTGAACCGAGCTACCGGATTGGTAAGGATAAGGTCCGGGCGAAAGCCAATGAAGGAACTTTGCGTGTTTCGGATGTCGAGCTAACCGGAGAAGAACAATCTGGAAAATACGGAGTGGGTTCGTAAGTTACAAACCCTCTCGCACATTGAAAAGCCTTCCCGCCTCGGTTCGGCGACGTAGCACCAAACCGAGGCGTTCGGTCGGCCGGTTAGCCAGAATCAAATCGACGAATGGCTGAACGTCGAGTAGATCGACATTTTCGTACTGATTGATTTCCGCCTGCGCGGGAAAGACTCGTCAAGTTTGAAAACCAGTTTGAAATGCCTTCTAGCATGAGTCGGTGCTTCGAATAAAAACTATTGATATGTTCTAAGCCATACTTTTCACGAGGGCTGTGGCTAGGCGCGAGGGTTGATGGCAGACAAGAATAAACGTTCTGAATTTCTTTCTGCGTTTAACAGACTTCGTGAATACTAAGCCGCGACCCGCCGTTTTCTCAATCTTGATGTTTGCAGTTTTTCTGTGGATACCAACGACGACAGCAACGGCGCAGGATGATTTGCCACATGGCGTAACAAATAGCCAGAATCCAGACGACGTCTCGCTCACGCCGCTGCAATCGCTTGGCAAAATCACGGTGCCGGACGGGTTTAAGGTCACGCTGTTTGCAGGTGAACCGGATATTCGTCGACCCATCGCGTTTGATTTTGATGATCGTGGAAGGTTATGGGTGGTCGAGAACTATTCGCATCCGTACTCGGCGAAAAAAGATGCCACGAATAAAAACCCTGATCGCATCGTGATTCTCGAGGACACCGATCATGATGGTCAGTTTGACAAACGTAAAGTGTTCTGGAGCGGCGGCCGTTACTTGAGCGCGATTGCGTATGGGCATGGAGGCGTTTGGGTTGGCAATTCGCCAGAGCTGTCGTTTATCCCAGATCGAAACGGGGATGATGTTCCGGACTCTGAGCCCGTTGTGATTCTGGACGGTTTCGTTGAATCGAATAACAACGTGCTGAACAATTTTCATTGGGGACCCGATGGCTGGCTGTACGGAGCCATCGGCTTGAGAGACATGTCGCTGGTTGGGAAGCCGGGAACACCAAATTCTCAGCGGGTGGCAATCCCTCGTGGAATCTGGCGGATGCATCCGGTTTCTCATAAATTTGAAGCACATGCGATCGGCATGGTGAACCCGTGGGGAGCGGACTTCAATGCCGTCGGAGACTTGTTTACTTCTAACACTGTAATTTCTCATCTGTGGCATATCGTTCCGGGCATGTATCTGCAACGCCGCGGAAGTGAACAAGACTATCGGTTCGCGTACCAGAGAATTCAATCGATCAACGATCATCTGCATTGGGGAGGCGGAAACTGGACTGATTCGCGGCAAACCAAAGACGGACAAACCGCGCACAAACATTCAGTGGCCGGTGGTGGACACGCACATTGCGGCGCGATGGTTTACCTGGGCGACAATTGGCCGGAGAAGTATCGAGGTAAATTTTTCACCTGCAATCTGCATGGTAATCGAGTCAATTGCGATCACCTGGTGCCAAAACAGTCCACTTATGTTGGGACTCACGCTGACGATTTTCTGTTTGCCAACGATTCGTGGTTTCGAGGTCTGACGATCAAGTACGGTGCGGACGGCGGAGTCTACGTCTCTGACTGGCATGACTTTGGCGAGTGCCATGACAACGATGGCAGCCACCGGACGAGTGGTCGCATTTACAAAGTTGTTTACAGTGATTCCTTCAAACCGTTTACAGAGGACCTGGCCAAAAAGTCCAACCTCGAATTAGCACAATTGCAGCGGGACACCAATGCCTGGCCCGCTCGACATGCTCGCCGATTGTTGCACGAGCGATTTGCAAAGCCTGCGGTCGATGCTGACAACGAAAGCAATCTTCAGACTGAGCAACAGGTGAATGCATTGCGACGCGAAACAACTGAAGTAATGCTCAGTGAAAATCTTGAACATCGGCTGAACGCTTTGTGGTTACGGTACGTCATCGGTGATGCGGATGAGAGCTTTTTGCGCGGTTTACTGAAGCAAAAAGACACGCCGGAAGTTAACAATCAGCACTTGCGACGTTGGGCTGTTCGTCTGCTGGTCGACCAATCCACTCCGTCAGCAGAAACGTTGGCCCGGTTCACGGCACTTGCTCGCAACGAACGTTCGCCCAAAGTTCGTTTGGCACTGGCGGCGGCGCTGCAGCGGTTACCAGAGGAATCGAAATGGAAGATTGCCCGGGCGCTGCTGTCCAGAACGGAAGATGCGAGTGACCCATGTATTCCGCTGATGATCTGGTATGGGTTGGAACCGGAAATTTTGGCGGATACGGATCGTTCACTTGAATTGGCGTCCGAGTCTCAGATTCCTCTGGTCAGGGAGTTTATTGCTCGGCGCATTCTGGATACGAAGAATCCTGACGTTGATAAAGTCGTGACAGCTGCGTTAGTGGCGCAGGATGAAACGGATTGCCTTGATATTCTGCGCGGGATGCGAAGCGCGTTTTCCGGACGCTCGGTATCAGCTCCAGAAAACTGGCCAGCTTTGTATGAGAGGACTCTGAGCGGTCAGAATGCAAAACTGAAATCAGTAGCGATCGACCTGGCGAGAGTTTTTGGTGACAAGCAGGCGATTGCTGAACTCAGAAATATCGTCAAGGATCGAGACGCTGCACTGGATAAACGTCTTACCGCCTTCAATACCTTGTTAAGACTCAAGGGAGCCGTGTCGCCAGCGACATTGCATGAGCTGTTGGCAGAATCGAATGCCCTACGCTTGCGGGCGTTGCAGGCTTTGGCTGTTAACAACGACCGCGATACACCAACGGCGCTACTCAAGTGGATGAAAGACTTTTCGCCTGTCGAACGCCAATCGGCTGCAGGAGTTTTCGTTTCGCGAATGAATTTCGTGCCGAAACTGTTTGATGCCATCGCAGACGGCAAGGTGACGAAGCAGGACGTATCCGCGTACTCATTGCAGCAATTGCGATCTTATAACGATACGGCGATCCAGGAATCGGTTGTCCGTTTGTGGCCGTCCAATTCAACGGAGGCTACGAAGGCAGATGAAATTGCCCGCTACAAGGACTTGCTAACCGACAAGTACTTATCATTTGGCGACGCTTCAGCAGGGCGCAAAGTGTTTTCGCAAAACTGTGCGCAGTGCCATATGTTGTTTGGATCGGGGAAGAATGTTGGGCCGGATTTAACGGGCTCTGGACGTGCGAATCTGGATTACGTCTTGAGCAACTTGATCAGCCCAAGCCAACTGATCGACCAGGCGTATCGATTAACGACGGTTCAAATGGAAGATGGCCGATTGCTAAGCGGGTTTCTGGTGAAACATGGCGAGGGTGCCATCGAACTTCGCACTCAGAATGAATTGGTGACGCTACCTCTGAAACAAGTCGAACAGATGCGAACATCGAATCTTTCGATGATGCCAGACGGTCTGCTACGTTCCTTTAGCGATGAACAGATTCGTGACCTGATCATTTATCTGAGAAGTCCTGACCAGGTTCCTCTGCCCTTGCAGGATTAAATTGCCATCGGGCCGACATTAAGCCTGACAACATCATGATCGGGGAATTTGGTGAAACCTTTGTCGTCGATTGGGGGCTGGCCCAAGCCTCGTTCGATGCAGACGACGATTCATTGGAATCTATCAAGTGTACGCCAAATTCCTGTGCATCTTTTTTCAATATCATAAACGATGCCGATTCCTGCAATTCGATTGATGGGACAAGAATTGCCAATTTGGGTTTTCACTCTTGAACGAACGAACCAACAACGAACTTCCGTATTTCATTTGACAGGCAGTAGTCACTTTTGGTTGCGGTAAAAATCTGGACGAACATTTCGATGTTATTTGTGTCTTAATTGTCTTACTAGACTAGCTTTCAATTTTAGATGAATTTTTGAATCGATGATGAATATTGCTTGGTTGTTTGCTGGCGGTGCTGCTGTGACAGGTCTAATTGCGACCTGCTGGAGTTACCTGACCAGTTTTTATCGATATGCGATGAGCTGGATGATCATTTCGATCACGGTGCAGGGCTATCAGTCTGACGCCATTCAGATGCTGTTGCGGAAAAAATTCATCGCGTCCAAATTTGGGCCGCGCCTGTACACGGCTTGGCTTTTGCACGTTCGGCCTACCAAACGGACTCAACTGGTTACTATGGAAGTGATTGGTCCCGGGGGGCGATTATTCTGGCAAGGATGGAAACCGATTTGGGTCTCCAAAGGTGGTGAAGAAGACGATTCGTTGACCGAATCTGGTGTTAACGCACGAGATTTTGGTGACAACGGTTTGAGGATTACGTATTTGCGCGGGTTGTTCGATGCGGATCAGTTGGTCGCTGATGCAACTGAAATCTACAACCAGCAAATGGTTGGATTCGACGATGAAGGATTGCCTTTAACGACCGTTGCACGTCGGCATTACGTAAAACACATTTTTGGAACCGCAGGAAAATATGGCGGCTCGCTTCGACGATCCGGCTCCAACCATGGCCCAACAACCGCTGGAGATACGCGTTCGTGTTTGCATCATCGACCAATTGGTTGGCGATTTGATCAACTCGGATCCGAGACAACCAGTTCCGGTTCACCGATCGATCAACTTGCTTTGAGCGACGACGCGATGGATCTGGTTTCCGAAGCCCGGTTTTGGAAATCCAACGAAAACTGGTATCGACGCCGCGGAATTCCATGGCGTCGAGGCTGGTTGTTGCATGGGCCACCGGGAACAGGCAAGACGGCTTTGATTCGCGCGGTTGCTGAGGATTTGGATTTGCCAGTCTATATTTACGACTTGGCGAGTCTGTTCAACAGCGAGCTGCAGGAAGCGTGGTCGCGGATGTTGTCGGAAGTGCCATGCATGGCGGTGATCGAAGATATCGACTCGGTGTTTCATGGTCGAGAAAATATCGTATCCAAAGAGCAACAGTCGCTGACGTTCGATTGTTTGTTGAATTGTCTCGACGGCATTCAGCGTTCAAATGGTCTGTTTGTCTCCATCACAACCAATCATATCGAGCGAATTGATTCGGCGCTGGCGAGTCCCGGTGAAGAAATTTCGTCGCGACCGGGTCGAATTGACCGTACGTTGTACATTGGCAGCCTGGATGAAAAATCGCGAGTGAAAATTGCAAGCAAGATTTTGCATGATCGAATTGATTTGCAGGAAAAGCTGGTTATCGAAGGCGTGGGAGATACGGCGGCCCAGTTCCAGGAACGGTGTTCACGATCTGCGTTAAACGAACTTTGGGATCGCGGCGATAACCGAGGTTCACAATCGACGATCTCAGTTTTTTCAAATCGATTTTCGTCGGCTGTTTCGTCGGTACATGTTGAACGTTAAAGAACCGTGGTCACGTGGGCGTATTTGGGCCAGACATGACTTTGGCCGGATATGACTTCCGCCAACAAGAATGAATGACTTTCGGCGGGCCGTTCCAGATTCACCAGCGACGCGTGGACGATTGGACGACGGTCGCGAGATCTGGCTTTAGGCAGGAGATGTAATTTATTCGCTGGACGGGATATCGACCAATTCTGTCGGTAACTTCGCCAAACTGATAGCTTCAAGCAATGGATGGCTCAGAGCCGAGATTAAAAACGTCCAAAACGGCCAAATTGTTTTTGCAACCTTTGAATTGAATTGAATTCAGAGTCGAATTTGGCTGCTAACAGCGACTTTGGGAAAATAAAGTTTGCACTTGCGGCTTGATTTAGTAAAACAGAATTGGAAACTGCCTTGTCCAATACTGTATTGATTGATGATTACGATTTGTCATGTCGAATCGGGTAAGCCTATGTTGCGCTGCAAACGCGCGACACTAAGCCCGTTGAAGCTTGACGGAGCGGATCTTGTGGGTGCTGACTTCAGTAATCAGGATCTTTCGAACTCGGTTCTGACCAGTTGTAATTTTACAGGCTCTTCTTTTCTGCACGCGAAGCTGACGGGCGCGCGGATTCGAAATTGCATTTTTCGGAAATGCATCTTTACTGAGGCGACGCTTAACAAGATTGACACTGCGGATTGCGTTTTTGATAACAGCGAGTTTCGCAAGGCGCAGATGGCGCGGGGACGCTTGATGCGTGCCAAAATGCAGCACTGTAATTTCTGGGATGCCTATTGTAACTGCGTCGATTTTAGTTTCAGCAATTTGTCATTCAGCGAGTTTCGTTTTGCGAACTTGACGACGGTAAATTTCTGCGACGCGGATTTGACTCACTGTGATTTTACCGAAGCTGATTTACGGCAAGCCAAAATGACTCACGCCGATATCTCTCATGCGAACTTCACGCTTTCTAAAATGGCGGGCAGTATCGGCACCAATGGTGAGCCCTGGGGATTTACGGCTCGAAAAAACACTCCTCAAAAAAAGAAGTCCGGTTGGCTTTGGGGCCGTAAATAGATGCGGGCGTCGAATCGTCGAATTCAGAAAATGTCGAGTTAACGGGCGTCATTCGCCAAAGATATCGCCGATGCGACAATTGGCCCCTTGTCAGCCCAATCAAATTGCCAATTATGTAGCGAAACATGTCGCGAATCCATTTGTTGCCAAGGCCATACCATCAATGCCGAAATTTCCACCGTCTGTCGATGAACTTGTCGAAGAATTTGAAGAGCTTGAAGATTGGGACGAGCGATACGATTTGATCATTGATCTGGGTCGCGAGTTGCCTGAATTTCCAGCAGCTCTGCAAAGTGAAGAGAACGTTGTGACCGGGTGCATGAGCACGGTATGGCTTGTAACGAGTGTAATTGATCAGGCAAAGAAGGTAATTGAGATTCAGGCTGACAGCGATTCGATCATTGTAAAAGGATTGATCGTGATTTTGCTTGCTCACTATTCTGGCAAAACAGCAGCAGAAATTTTGGAATCGGACGCGAGCGTTTTGTTTGAGCGCTTGGGATTAAATCATCATTTAAGTCCGCAGCGGCGCAATGGACTGTATTCGATGGTCAAGCGATTGAAGCAGCTGGCTCAAGAGCAAAGCTAAATCGGCGTTTCCGTTCAATTGATATTGGCACAAAAAAACCGCCATCAGCAATTTGCCGATAGCGGTTTAGGTTGATGTTGAGGAGGATTCATCAACGATTCATGCCTCCAATGGCGATCGATGACTACTGTTGCATCAACACTTCGTTTCCGATCGCAGGCTCAATAACGCTTTCCTGGTTGTAAGGAATTGCGTTGTCGTAAGCTGGCATTGCCGAAGCGTCTCCGCAAGAAGAACATCCATTGATGTATGCAGGAATGGCCGGTGCTGCACTGCAGCCCGAGCATCCTCCGCAGCTCTGTACAGGAGCTTGGATTGTTCTTGGGACTCGCTGACAAACCTGCACAGGAACTTGTTCGGTGTAGGTTTCAGGAACCTGTACCGTGTAAGTTTGAGTGCGAGTTTGCGGTTGGCACGTCATCACAGTTACCGTACGCGTCTTTTGTTGAGACACCATCGTTGTGAATGGAACCTGGCGAGTTCGTTGTTCCTGACGTGTACGAGTCACGGTCGTGTTACGGGTCCGTGTTTCAGTCTTGTACGTTGTCACTGGAACCGTACGAGTGCGAGTTTCGCATCGAGTACGATTTACCGGAACCATGCGAGTACGAGTTTCCTGACGCATACGAGTAACCGGAACGCTACGAGTTCGCGTTTCCATGCGAGTGCGAGTTACCGGAACCATCCGCGTCTTTGTTTCACAACGCATTCTGGTAACAGTGCGGGTGCGATTTTCCTGACGCGTTTTCGTGACAGGAATACTGCGAGTGCGAGTTTCCATTCGTGTGCGAGTTACCGGAACCATTCTTGTGCGAGTTTCCATTCGCGTTTTGGTCACCGGAACGCTACGAGTGCGAGTTTCTTGACGTTGTCTGGTTACGGTTGTGTGACGCGTTTTGGTTTCAGTCGTGTACTCGGTGACATTTGTCATACGAGTTTGCTGTTGTGGAACCATAACGGTTACGTTGTAAGTGTAGGACTGTGGAACCTGACGTTGACGCGTAACGGTGTATGGCACCTGTTGCTGGATTCGGTTTGGAACCCAGACACGACGTGAAACCGTTTGCATTGCCGGAGCGCATCCGCCGCATGCGATTCCCGTGTAGCTGCCGCAGCCAATAAGGCCACCGCAACTTGAACCACAAGGGTTTGCGATGGCTGCACCGCCGCAACCCGAGGCACACGGAGAGCTGCATCCGCAGCCGTTGTCACAAGGGGAATTTGCATAGGATGAGCCACAACAGCCTGAGGTCGCAGCGACGGCTTCAGTTCGATATTGCCATGAACCTGCGTCGCGGCAAACCGTACGGTGCAATGTCTCTTGGTAAGACTGACAAACCATTCGAGTGCCGGTTTTTTGCTGTTGCTGAGGTACCATCACGGTGTAGTTCTGAGCCACTTGTCGAGTCACAGGCACTTGAACCGTATAGGTTTGAGGAATGGTTTCGGTGTATGGAACACAAACGGTGTAGTTTTGAGTTACGTTTTCCGTGTACGGAACCGTTACCTGGTACTGCTGAGAGACTTGTTCTGTGTAAGGAACGCTAACCTGAAATTGTTGCTCTACATTTTCAGTGTATGGCACGTTTACCGTGTATTGTTGTTGTTCCTGAACCGGTACTTGAGTTTGGTACTGTTGTGCAACCTGCTCAGTATACGGGACCGATACTTGGTACTGCTGCTGGACGTTTTCCGTGTACGGAACGCAAACGTTGTAGCTTTGTTCAACGTTTTCTGTATAAGGCACCTGCACCTGGTAGGATTCTTGACGCTCAGTCGTAACGGGTACTTGAGTTGTATAGGTTTGCGGAATGGTCTCGGTGTAAGGCACGTTAACCGTGTAAGTTTCAGTTCTGGTCTGCTGCTGAGGAACCATGACCGTGTAGGTCTGCTGCTGTTGCGTTGGGACCTGAACGTTGACAGTTACCTGACGTGTGCGATTTTCCGTTCGATATCGAGTACGTGTAACGGTTCGCATCTGTGTAGTCATTTGGTTTTCGTAAACGGTTTGGCACGAATTAATCGTTCCGCAACCGGTATTGCAAGGCTGGCAGCCTCCACAGCTGTTCATCATTTGAGCTGGCTGAGAATAAGTTGGCTGGGAATAGATGCCTGCTGCTGGCTGAAGGTAAGAGCCTGCAGAACAGCTGCTGCAAGGCGATGACAATTGTGTCAGGCCGGATTGAATGGTGGCCGTCACTTGGCCGGTACAAAGGAACACCATGAGGGTTCCTAGACAAAAGCACGTAGCGCGCTGAAACATTAAAAGCTCCTTGGATTAGGGTCAAATCGTTGTAAATCTCGTTGCGAAATTACAATCAAATGGTGAACTGGCTTGGTGCATCATTCCGGGGGGCAAAACGGAGAGTTACAAACAATCGCCAGTGAATTAATTTTTGGACAATCGACTACATACAGGCGCACAAATTTGGAATGTGTGCCGTCGCGATCTCATGTCTGCCTATTGATGAAGCATTGAAAAGAAGAGGATCTTCCCTCAAAATTCAAAATTAATACAATTGCTTCGATCAGTTTGAATTACCTTGAATAAAAACACTCTCCAACCGGAATAATCAGGTCCGTGTCAGTCAAAACCAGCCAATCGTTGTTACAAGAAGCCAAACATGATCCACAGTCTGAAGCTTGGTTTCAGCTTAATAGTATTTACGACCCTTTGATTTCAGGTTGGATTGTACGGGCGGGCGTCGAAGAATCAGAAGTTGGAGACATCACGCAGGAAGTGTTGCAAACATTGGCTCAGGACCTGTCCAAATTTGAGCATAACGGTCGAGTAGGCGCATTTCGAAACTGGTTGAAGACCATAACCATCCATCGTTGCCGGAGATACTGGGACAAAAAAAAGAAACGGTCCAACGACCAGTCCTTGAATTCCAATGCTGGAATTCATGTCCTGAATGAACTGGAAGATCCTTGCAGTGATTTCTCGGTGCTATGGGATAAAGAGCACGACGATTTTGTGTTTGAAAAAATTTTGGAGTTGATTCGAAATGAATTTGAGCCGCAAGTTTTCGAAATCTTCGTACGCAATACCATCGAAGGTGATTCGCCAAAATTGCTTGCTAGTCAATTTGGAATAACCATTGGGAATATCTACAAGATAAAGTTTCGCGTACTAAAACGACTTCGCAAAGCTGCTGAAGGGCTGCTTGATGGTCCATCGCTCAGCGGTAAATCCGATCCGGAAATACGTTAGTTGCGAATCCAGATTTACGTTGGATTAACAAGCGCTCCTACGCTAGAGCTTAATAGAGTGATTTCAATGTCTGCCTATTTCATTTTCGTTGTTGTGTGTTCGATTCCGAAACTATCCGCGCAACATGTATGTGATATCCGATACGAGGAGATAGGCTCTTGCATCCTTATAAATCGGAGCTGATTGAGTTTCTTGACGAGCGTCTTGGTGAGGAACAGAACCGCCGGATCGATGAACACCTTGCTCAATGCCAAGGCTGTCAGGAAAAAGTTGCTGTGATCGTCGATGAGCTTTCATTGACCCAAGACCATCAAGACAGCACTTTCGGCAAGGAACAAAAGTCGCCTGATTCCAGCAGAGATTTAGAAGCGAATTTTGCGATTGCTAAACGATTCGTTTTGCGGGGCGAAATTGCCCGTGGAGGCATGGGAGTTGTCTATCGAGGATTTGATCGCGAATTAAAACGTGACGTCGCCATAAAAATCGCCAAAAGCTCTGACAAGTCTGCGCGCGATTTACGATTCGCACGCGAAGCTCAAATCTCTGGACAATTGCAACACCCTGGCATTGTGCCAGTGCATCAAACTGGGGTTCTCAATGACGGTCGACAATACATCGCGATGAAGTTGGTCAATGGCCAGACGCTGATGTCACTGATATCGGACCCTGATCGATCGAAGGTTGATGCTCACTACTTCAAAGTATTCGGTGACATCTGCAATACGATGGCCTATGCTCATTCGAAAAACATCGTTCATCGAGATCTCAAACCCGACAACGTAATGGTTGGTGAATTCGGTGAAGTGCAGATTATGGATTGGGGGCTGGCGAAGAAACTTGGTAGCCAAAATTCATTGGAGCAAAGCCCTTTGTCTGCCGTCAGCGAAACATCTGTCCCGTCTGCAGAAGATGCGAATTCGACGATCGGCATCAATGGAAACGATCCAGGTGAAACAAAAATTGGCCAGATCTTTGGCACACCCGCGTACATGCCTCCAGAACAAGCCAAGGGTGAATTACTTGATAAACGAGCGGATGTTTTTGCCATGGGAGGAATTCTGTTTCAAATTCTAACTGGCAAGCCCCCGTTTGATGCGACGACAGCAAGCTTGGCTCTGGCAAAGTCGATCGATAGCGACCTGAATGACGCGTTTGAAATTCTTGACCAAACGGGCGCAGATCCACAATTGATCGCAATTACAAAGTCCTGCCTTGCGTCGCGTATTCAAGATCGACCATTGGATGCGCAAGTGGTCAACGAGCGTTTTAGTGCGTATCTGGAGCTTCGTGAACGAAATTTCCAGGAATCAAAACTGGAGAAGGCCAGAACCAATGAACGATTAATCGCGCAACAAAAACGAAATCGTCAACAGTTCGTGTTCGGTGCTTCGATTATTGCTGCCTTGGTTGCGTCAAGTTTCGTCGGCTTTCTTTACTTTAAAGAGAAGAATTCTCGTATTGCAGATCAGTCGAGAATCGAGAGAGAAGGTTTAGAGCGAAAAATCAGCCACGAAGCACGGATTCGAACCAGTCTTGCCAATGCAAAAAATTATCAGGAACTTGCCGAAGCTAAGCCCACGTTTAATCAACATGCGGATTGGACACTGGCTCTCAAAGAAATCGAAAAGGCGGATTCGTTGGTCGCGGATGGAATAGACGACAAGTTGCAAGACGAATTTATGAAAATGGATAACTTGGTTCGCGCTGAAAGAGCTGCTGCCCAGCGACGAAAAACGGAATACGAAGTCGAAAAAGATTGCTGTGAGGAATTGTTCGTTCTGGCAGAACACGTTTACTATCCTGAAGACTTGCGAATTTGCAATTGGATCAACCTGGAACCTCAATTTGCTGCCATTTTTGAGCGGCTGAACATCAAGCCAGGAATCATTTCGCATGATGCGATTGAGCGTTTGGCGAATTCGCAGTTTAAGCAGGAATTGATTTTTGGTTTGTTGTGTTGGCGCCGAGAATGTAGCCTGCAATACCACGATCGATTTGTGCTCGAACAGCCACCTGTGGAAATAAAAAATAGAATATTTTGGATAAGGCGACTTGTAGAACGTGCGGATCCCGATCCGTTTCGAACGCAGATCAGGTTGCTAATTGAGTCCTATGATAACGTTGGTCTCATAGAACTTAGCCAACAGGACGCAGCAGTTTCCTCGGTCTTGACCGTTCATCAGTTGGCCGCCGCGTTGAAATCAGTTGGTATTGCCAAAGCCGATTTCAGGGAGTTTTTTTTGCGAGCCCAACAGCGTTTTCCCAAAGATTTTTTCGTCAATTGGTATCTGCCGGTCATGTCAGTTGAGACCGACCAGAGCGCGTACGCTCTGGCGTGCTACTCGCTTCGTCCCAACAACCCGGCTGTGCTCGCCGCCGTGGGCAATGCATATATGAAAACGGGCAAACCGTTCAGAGCGATCGCGTCGCTGGAAGAACTTGTCCGCATTGCTCCGTATTATCAGATGGGTCAGCGAAACTTGGCGAAGGCGTACGACATGGCGGGCCAATTCGAGAAGGCTGACAAACAACATGACGTTGCTGATAGTGTTTTCAAAGATACGCACGAAAGTTTCAAAAGACGAATCAAATACCTCAAACGAAGTCAGGCCGAAAAAGCACAGCGAATGGAAAATTACCTTGACGAATATTCTCAACGAGAAGGTTTTGTCAAAGAGGACCTGGGGCCAAAGCCGTTAACGCCTGAAGCCATCAAGCAGCAGTCTCGACTGGAAAATGCCATTGCCGAAAAGCTGATTTCGATCTTCGACGAACCTGGCTACAAAGCGCGGTATAGGACGTTGGCCAGTCATTACCGAGATCTTGGCCAGCTGTTACAAGATGCTCAGAGACCAGACCTTGTCGATAAGGCCATCGATCAAGCGATTAAGGAATTTCGAAAAACAGCGATTCTGGCCCCAGAAATCCCTACGCCGTATGAAATATTATCAGGACTGTGTGAAGAATTTGGGCGTCTGCCGGTTGCCATTGACTCGCTTGAAAAAGCTATCGCAATAGCCCCGAATTATGGAACGTACTACAAACAACTTTCACAACTCAATCAGGCATTGATTCTGAACCAACGCTTGAGTGAACAACCTGAAATGGCCAAGAGAACTCTGGACAAGGCCGTGAAGGTAATGGTGAAGTTGTCTTTGGCGGCCGCTCCGGGCAATGCGAAACCGCATGAACAGGTTGCGAATTTTTGTAAAAAGCACAGACGTTACGCTGATGCCATCGAAGCACTTGAGCGAGCGATTCAAGCGATGCCTGACTACAGGCCGTTCCAGGAAAAAATCGCGTCGATGAATTTTGAGCTGGCTAAAAAACTTCGACAGGACAACCGGTACCAGCAGGCGAATGCTGCTGTCGATTCTGCGATTCTGGTCTATCGCCAATGGGCCAAAGAGGAAGTTGATAACTCTTGGCCGCACAAGCGAATGGCTCTTTCTTATGAATTCATTGGCAATTTTGAAAAAGCCAAGAAGAGTCAAGAAACAGTAATCGAATTCGAGCCGAAATATAAACCGCATCAGGAATACTATGCCAAGCTCAGCGTGGCTCAGGCCAGGCAACTGCGAAAAAATGATCTCTCGGCTGCAATTAAAATTCTCGAGGGAACGAAAAAATTCTTAATCGCATTGGATTTGGGTCACAGCCAATTGACTGATCTGCATGACTTATTGAGTGACCTGTATTCTGAGCAAGGAAGCTACACCAGTGCTATCGATGAGATTCAATATGTGATCGAAAAACGGCCTGGCGATTTTGTTTACCGAGAACGATTGGGTCAGTTTCACGAAGCCGCAGGCCAGACGGAACAAGCCGAAAAAATCTTCCGCGAGTTGATTGCCGAAAGCCCTAATAGCGATCGCACGGTTAGCTTGCTGGCGAAGCTCTACGCTGATCAAAATAAATTCGACCAAGCCGAGAGTTTGATTGTTAGGGCACAGGAAAATGGCGTGACATCGGACGCACTAAACAAAATCCTTTCGAGCGTGCGTTTAAGGCTGATTAATTTCAAATAGATCGCAGTTGTTTTCGTTTCAATTCGTCATTGCGAAAAATTCAATTTTGATGGAAGAACTTTCTCGATTCGTTGCTCTATTGTCAGCGGCGTGGTGTGCGAGAATGGTGCATGCGTCTACGGACGACTCTCCTGATTTCCCCTTGCGCATGACAATTGACTCTAAAAACAATCGTTTGATTCTGCGGTCAAATGAGTCAGTCAGGTATTGCAAATCCTGTTGGCGAAACGATGTCCATGAAGACGTTGAATTACCACCGTTCGCATTTGGGATTGCTTTGACAATTACGTTGGGCATGGCCCTCTTTGTCCAGCCATCGCGTTGCGTCTGTTGTGGCCGATTGAAGATTTCGTGGAAGTTGCCAAGTTGACGTTTCGGTAATGAATGCATTCATTGCCACCCCAAATCGGGTAGAAGGTGGCGTGAACAGGAATCCCGCCAAGCCACTCTTTTCTTGATCCAATTCATCAAAGTCGCCGATCGTAATTGTACGGCCGCCATCGTTCAACGAACCGTGTTCATGGGCTATCGAAAGAGGGGAAGGTGGAAATAACGTAAAAACTCGCCAGAAATCTCAATTGACGTAAGCTGCTGTTTTCCGTCACACTCCGCACCGATTTCATGTCTTATCGTTGATCCTGGAGCTAAGTATGGCCGGCTTGAATTGTTATAAGAAATACTCGTTTGCTGTATGTATTGTTCTGCTAGCGGTCGGATGCTCGGATCCAGGCGGGACCAATTTTGCGAATCACGAAGAGCCAGAACAGAAACAGGTTTCTTCAATGCTCAAACTACCCAAGGTTACTTTGGAGCGAGAGACTTCTGATTTCGAACCTGTTGCACAGCCGTTGAAATTAGAGCTGCAACCGTCAGTGACACAGCCGCTGGATTCGGGCAATGATTTTGCTCTCCAGCGTCCGGCGGCGGCAATGACAATCCCACCGCAGACGCCACCAGCAAGAAGTGTTCAGCAGTTTAATAGACGAGCCGCACCTGTGGGTGAGCGGATGGCGGTAATGAGTGCCGCAGAAGTGGAAACGGATCATCCGCCGTCTCAAACCACGATCAATGTTTTCTATGCAACCGATCGGAAATCAAAACACGCAGTCACTGCCAGAGACTGGGTGAACGTTCACTTCGGCGCATTAATCGCGTTGGCTGTTTATCTGGTCACATTTGCTGGTGTTTTCGTTTCGCAGCGTAAAGTGTTTTTTGGCGTCGTCGCTTTCACTTCGTTATTCGCGTTTCTGATGCTCGGCCAATCCGCCATGGTTAAATGGCAGAAGCAGAAGCGGTTGGCCAGTAATGAAGACGCGATTTATGTCTCAGAAATCCGTCCCACTCATTCCGATGAGATGCTCGATTTTGGAACTTGCGAAGTCACGATTCCGCCAGACCATAAGATTGGGCGTATTGATAGTCCTTCTTTGTTCAAGCTGGAGTTTACGGAAACACCAGAGAGACATGTCGTTTTGCATCGAGTGATTCGCAATGAATCGAAAGATGATTTTTATGACGAACTCAATTCAGCGATTGGCAATTCGGAAGAGCGTCAGGCGTTGGTGTTTATTCATGGTTACAATGTCAGTTTTGACAACGCGGTTAAACGAACCGCTCAAATTGTACATGACTTGAGTTTTGACGGTGCGCCGATTTGTTATTCATGGTCATCGCATGGTGCCCTGGCCAATTACACAAAAGACATGGCCAACGCGGATGCGACCGTCGTGGCATTACAGTCGTTTTTGCAGGAAACCGTTCGGAGAACGGGCAACAGCACGATTCATTTGGTCGCACACAGCATGGGGAACCGTGCGCTGCTGCAGGCACTTGACCGAATCGCTGTCGGTTCAACGCGAGCAAGCAGTAAGATGTTTGGGCAATTGGTGATGGCAGCCCCCGATGTTAGCGCGGTGGATTTTAGAAACCGCTTCGCTCAATCTGCAATTCATCTGGCAGATTCAGTAACGTTGTACGCGTCGTCACGCGACCGGGCACTACTGGCTTCGACAGAAATCCACGGCCACAACCGTGCTGGGCTGGCGGGTGAGAATATTGTTGTGATGGATGGAATTGACACGATCGACGTTTCGGAGATCGATACCAGTTTGATCGGGCATTCCTATTACGGCGACCACCCCGAAATGATCAGGGACTTGCGAGCACTTATGGAACTGGCTCAACCCGCTTCCAACCGCAACTGGCTGACTCGAATGACTAACACCGAGAATCTGGATTTCTTCAGATTCACTGAGACTGAGCCGATTCGATCGGCCGAAGATTCGCAATTTCCTCGTCGCTGAATCGCTTAGATCTCAATTCGACTGAGTCGCAGAGCTACGGAATACTGAGGTGGTTCTGGTTTAGGTGGCCACGTGGATCCTAAAAAGATGATCCCAAGAAAAAAGTTGGTAATTCCAGCGAAAGGCGCATTTCGCTGTGCGAAAATTGCAATAACGAGAAAGAAGTGAAAACAAGATTCGCAGGTGTTGTTCGAAAATCAATCCATTGAGCAAATCTGATTAACCAAGCGGGTCTTCATCGAGTCCCAATTCTTCCAGTGGCCGTGAAAGAAGGTCAGAATCGGTTGCGGGTAAGTCGAATTGGTCCGATACGTCCCCTTCGTATTTGGTAACTACGATTCGGTTGCCTTTAACGGTTGAGACTTTGATAGTGTCACCGGGTTCCATTGGTAGTCCGTCGGTGACCGCGTCGAATTTCTTGCCATCAATAATCACGATCCCGCTTGGCAACATTTTTGTCTTGGCGATTCCGAGTCTGCCGATGAGTGAATTGAGTTCGTCATAATAATCGCCGGTAGGGACGACGTCTTCGCGTGCTTGCGGGCCGATCAGAATTCGTCTGCCGATGGGGGTATGAGGCCAAATCTTGACCATTACCGAAAACATTAACGGCAAAGTGATGGATACGGCAAGCATCAAAAAGAATCCGGTTCGTGCGCTATCCATGAATCCGAGCACGATGCCCGAGATAAGACAGGCAGCGGCAACGATTCCAAGAATGCCCGCCGAAGGCACGAACAATTCGATAAAGATGACTAAAAAGCCAGCGCCTACCAGAATCAATGACCAGGAAAAAGGATCCATAAATTTGCCAGTAACAGAATGAATTTATTGTCGCTTACGACGTTCGTTTATTATAGGCGTTTGGCGGGGCAGGGTCCGCCCGTGTTTGGGTTAATTAATCAGGAATGTAGTCAACGATTGAGCATGAAGTTTTCCAGCAAGACGGAATTCGTGGACCGGACTATCGAGCAATGGGAATTGCTGTGGCAGGCTGTTGATTTGTGCCCTGGAGATCGCAAGAGTGAGGCCGTTGTGAAACAGGTGCTCGCACACCTGCATGCATGGCATCGATTGACGCTGGGTTGGTATCGCAATGGTTTAGCGGGTCGGCCGGATTTGCCTGCCAAAGGATTCAATTGGCAGCAGACGCGACAGTTGAATGCGAAGCTGGATGCAGAATTTAAGGCGGTGGAAATGGCAAGCGTGGTCCGGCGGTTGAAGTTGTCCCACGACCGCATAATGAAACTGGTGGATGGATTGAACGAAAAGCAATTGTTTGAAAGTGGCGAGTTCGCATGGACGGGAAAACATGCTTTGATGTCCTATGTTGCGCCCAACACGTTCAGTCACTATCGCTGGGCGATTAAGAAGATCAAGAAAATATCCAAACGATGACGAAAGCTGCCGTGCCGATTCGTCTGTAAACTGCTTCTAACTTGCAATGCGACACCGGACACGATTTAATAGCCATCAGTACTTTATATGTATCGGAGAAAATTATGGTTGGTGCCAAGCCATTCAACGTTCTGAAATGGATCGATGACAACCAGGAGCTTTTCAAGTTCCCGGTAATGAATAAACAGTTTTACAAAGAAGAATCGAATGATGTAATCGTTTTTGTTTCGTTGGGTCCCAATACACGAAACGACTACCACGTTAATCCTACCGAAGAATTGTTCTATCAATTGAAAGGTGATATCGCTTTGCGGGTTCGCCCGCTCGATGGCAGTGAGCCGCACGATGTGATCATTCGTGAAGGAGAAATGTATTTGTTGCCGCGTCTTGTGCCGCACCGACCACAGCGACCCGATGACACGATCGGTTTGATTGTTGAATTTCCTCGCCCCGAAGGAACGAAAGATCAATTGCGCTGGTATTGTCCGGACGATATCCATCTGGTTCATCAAGCCGAGTTTCGGATGAAACACATCGACAAGGACTTGCACGAGATCATGGATAATTTCTGGAACGGGCCCAAGGAAGTGCGGACGTGCAAGGAAACTGGTAAGGTGGTGCATCGAGCCGGGCAGTTTGATTTGTCGATGGCTCAGCCGATGGCGGAATAATTAAAAACCGGACCGTTCATGACCAGAAAACTTCGCATCAATAGCCATTCTCATTTGCTTCCCTACCCGGAAGAGATTCCTCAGTTCATGAAGGACAAGGAGATTTTCTGGGTCGATGACGCTCGGAAGTACATGCTGCAAAAAGGCTGGAGTCGGCCAGTGACCGATTCAAGTTTCTTTTTGCGTGAAAAACTGGAATGGATGGATCGAAATAACATTGATCATGCCGTGGTTTTGAATCTGTCCCAGTTGTATGGCAACGGATTGCGGCTGGAAGAAATGAAGCAGGCGTTGCGGTTCCAGAATGATTTCAATGCCAAAGTTCAGCAGGAAAATCCGTCTCGGTTTACTTGTGGTTTTGTGGTTCATCCAGGATTCGTAAATGGTGCCGTTTGGGAAATCGAACGGTGTGTGGATGAGCTTGGGCTGCAATTGTTATGCTTGCCGACGCATTACATGGATACGATCGGTTCGTGGCGTTGCATTTTCGATAAGGAGAATGAACCGATTTTCGAATTGGCCAGTGAAAAGAAACTGGCGGTTGAGATCCATCCGTACGACGGTGAAAAATTTATCAAGTTAGAGAATGTTGCCTGGCGTTTTCACTTGATCTGGATGTTGGCTCAATGTGCCGACGCCTATCATTTTTTCACGCTCAACGGATATCAGGATAAGTATCCCGGGATGCGTGCATGTTTTGCTCACGGCGCTCAATTGGCCCAAATTAATCTGGGCCGTCGCATTCAAGGCTTCGATGGTCGTCCAGATTTATTTGAAGATCGCGTTCATCCACGCAAAGCAGTCGGGCATCCGAATATCTTTTTCGACAGCCTGGTTCATGATACGGGTTCGTTGAAATTGCTGATCGAAAATCAGGGTTCGCAACAAGTGTTGTTGGGCCTTGATGATCCATATCCGCTGGGCGAAATGGAAAGCGAACCCCAATCATCGTATCCAGGCAAGATTCTGGACCTTGCGGTTGAACGAGAAATCATCAATCAGCAAGAGTACGACGCGATGTGGAGCGATAACATTGTTCGCTGGCTGTGTGGTGATGACCAATCGCAACGCCAACGGCTGTTGGACCGGATTGGAGTGGTGGAACAAAAAGCATAGCGTGAGCGTTCGCGATGACTCAAGACAATAATCCTTACCAATCGTCTCTGCTGGATGATGACCGCGACCACCATGCTGGCCAGAGAGTACTGAGATTTGCTCTGTATTTTTTCTTGTTTATCGTATTTCTGGCGATGGTTCCATTGGTGTTGGCAATTGGCGCTTTTGTTGGCGGTCTATGTTATGCGTTTTCTAACGGGCTATAGTCTTTTCTGAATTTTGGAACTTATTGGCGTGACTGGCGTCGAAAAAAAGTGACCAAATTTCTGTAACACTTTCAGGTGTTGGTCGTTTTAAGTTCGTTGTTAATCAACATGATTCAGTAAGAGACGCCAAAAAATGACGATTTCTCAAGACTCCTGGCGGGAGTATGTGTTGTCGGCGCTGGAAAAACATGAGCGCCATTTGACCAGATACGCTGCGCGGATGCTGGGTGGGAATCTCGACGGCGCTGAGGATGTCGTGCAATTTGCATTCATGAAACTGTGTCAGCAGGGTCAGAAAAAACCAGACAGGCAACTGAAAGCCTGGTTGTACACCGTTTGCCGCAATCGAATCATCGACGAGTTTCGCAAACGTAGACGACAAACATCGATCGATCCTGTGCACTTCGAAACGACTTTGGGCCATCACGCCCAGCCTCAGCAGGATATCGAGCGTCGCGAATGGTTACAGCGGGTCAAAGCAAGCATTGATCGATTGCCGGATCAGGACCGAGAGATCATTGATCTTTGGTCAAACGGTCTGCGGCACAGCGAAATTGCTGAGATTGTTTCCAAAAAGCCTGGAGCTGTTCGCGTTCAATTACATCGGGTGATCCAGTTACTGAAGAAAGAACTGGGAGTGAAGGGCGCGGAACGCGGTATGCAGAACGCGGAATAAATTTGAAACATAATCCGATTGGATATCTGATAAATATGAATGACAAGAAACAAAATTTGAACTCGGAAAACAATGGTCATGCCGGTCGAACAGACCAGGCGGAAGCAGACAGGTTCGTCGAAGCGTTGGAAACGGATCCGCGAGCGGTTGGTTCGTTGGATAGGGAATCGCGAGCGATTGCCGATTTTGGTGCAGATATTCGCGGCGCAGTCGAAATGGATTTGCCGCCAGCGAATGAAAAGTTGCGAGAATCGATTTTGGAAAGGCTGGAAGTTGAAACGGAATTGAAACCGACGTTGCCCACCAGGAAAGTTGACAATTCAAAACCAACTCGTTGGTTAACACCCGGCAAAATGGCGATGGCTGCTTGTGTTTTACTGGCGGCGACGGTGGGCATGCTGTTGCCAGTTGTCCAGCCAGTGCGCGAAGCTGCGCGAGTTTCCTTAGTTGGAGATTCCACTGCCAAAGCTCCCACTGTCAATGATTCCACTTTCAAAGCGGGTGCAGTTGTGGAAGTTGCTCCAGGAGACGATGGTTCGGAGGGCGAAGGATTTGATGAACGTGTTAATGGTTCGACATCAAGAGAGGTTGCGCAACGTGACAAACAGTACCCTATTCCGGAAGACGCTTCTGAGGGATTTAAGAGTGATTCTAAAAAGCTGTCGGAAAAACAATTGGATTTGCATTCGGTTGGACCGACATCTGTTCATTCACACAAAAATCAGAGTGCTCCTGTGCCGATGTCTGACCAATCTGGCCCAGGCTCTGGTCGTCAAATTTTGAACGAAGATGTGCAACAAAACGGCATTTTGGGCCAGCAATCGGGCCAACAAGCGGTCCAGCAGAACTTTTTGAAACTTTCTGATGGAGACATGCTCAAGACTCTGGAAGATTCTGATGGAGATGGAGTTGTCGTTGGTGGAGTTGTCGAAGGAGCAGATAGTCTTGGCTTCAATATCGCAGGAGGTAGAGGTGGAGCAGGAGGTGGAGGTAGAGGTGGAAGTGGGGAAGGTGATCGGTTTGCCCGTTTTCAGAG
>CAYONX010000020.1:32032-59235 GCA_964405425.1 uncultured Pirellulaceae bacterium
GAGGTGGAGGTAGAGGTGGAAGTGGGGAAGGTGATCGGTTTGCCCGTTTTCAGAGTGAAGGGTTGCACTACTATTTCGGTCTCGAACGTAGTAGCGGTGAACAATATGATCCGATCCACGAGAACAGCTTTGCTGCCGTTAAAGGACAGCAAGCGCTGTCGACGTTTTCGATTGATGTGGATACAGCTTCGTATTCGAACATGCGTCGGTTTTTGAGCAATCGACAATTGCCGCCTCGCCATTCGATTCGGATTGAAGAGCTGGTTAATTATTTTGAATACGACTATCCACAACCGCAGGGCGACACGCCTTTTTCGGTCAACATGGAACTGGCCAGTTGTCCCTGGAACGAGCAGCATCATTTGCTGAGAGTTGGATTGAAAGGGAAAGAGATTCATCGTGAAGAGCGTTCGCCATCGAATCTGGTCTTTCTGCTGGATGTTTCGGGGTCGATGCAGAACAATGATAAATTGCCGTTACTGAAAAAAGGCCTGACGATGATGGTCCAACGTCTTACCGAAAATGATACGGTTTCGGTTGTGACTTATGCGGGCAACGCAGGCGTGGTTCTAAATCCGACTAATGGCACCAATAAGCAGCAGATTGAAGACGCGATTGAGCAACTTAGATCTGGCGGTTCGACCAACGGCAGCGCTGGTATCCAACTGGCTTACGAATTGGCCCAACAGCATTTTATCAAAGGCGGTGCGAATCGGGTGATTCTGGCGACCGATGGAGATTTGAATGTTGGCGTCACCAGCGATTCTGCACTGGTGAACTTGATTAAGGAAAAAGCAAGCGAAGGTGTTTTTCTGACTGTGCTCGGTTTCGGTACCGGAAATCTGAAAGATTCGAAGCTGGAAAAACTGGCGGATAACGGCAACGGGATGTATGCCTACATCGATAATTTTCGTGAAGCACACAAGGTGTTGATCGAGCAGATGTCTGGTTCACTCGAAACGATCGCAAAAGATGTCAAAATTCAGATCGAATTTAATCCGGGTGAAGTGCTTTCGTATCGATTGATTGGTTATGAAAATCGGATGCTGGCGGCGAAAGATTTTGCTGATGATAAAAAGGATGCGGGCGAGATCGGAGCAGGGCATAGTGTCACAGCATTGTATGAATTGCAATTGAATACCGATGGTAAGGCGATGATGGCCAGTGGTCAGCCTTTGCGTTATCAAGATCAGCCCGATGGGCAGGCTCAGCCCGGTAAGTCGAATGAGGGTGCCAGCGAAAAGGTTGGCCATGATCATGCGGGTGAGATTTTGACGCTTTCGTTGCGGTACAAGAAGCCGGATGAAAGCGAGAGCCAGAAAATACAATTTGCATTGAAGGATGAGCCAAAGTCGTTCTCAAGTGCTTCTGGCGATTTTCAGTTTGCCGCTGCGGTAGCGTCATTTGGAATGTTGCTGCGAAATTCATCGCATCGAGGCACAGCTTCATTGGACTGGATCGAAGCGATCGCGTCTCGCAATGTTGGTGACGACGTTGCCGGGCATCGAGTTGAGTTTGTCGACCTGGTTCGCAAAGCGTCTTCGAAGATTTCTCCCAAACGATAGATTTGCGTTGTTTGGGTTGCGTTGTTTTGGCAGAAGATCAACGCAATAGTGAGGCCGGCTGGTTGTGATACCTGCCGGCTTTTTTAATGCGCTAAACTGTCGTATTCGATCCAGTCGTTACAAGCTGAACGATTGTCTCAAGATGTATCTCTTCACATCTGTGTTTGCCAACGCACATAGGCAATGGGCAACCTAACTTTCTACATCGAGGTCTGAAAAGCCCTTTTTGATCCAGAGATTGTGCCCACCAAAAGTAAAAGCCTTGTTTTCACCTTCATCCAATCTAATCGAAGCCGCTAATTCACTAGGTTTGAAACTAGTGCCCCGCTCTCCGTTTGCGCTGCCATCGGATGTCAGCAGCACGTTATTCGAACGTGAGTACGTGATGGCGAACGGGAAAGAAAAACGCGGAGCCGAATTTCGTTCTGGACGATTGGCTGCCGAATGCAGTTTGTTGCAGATTGGAATTGCGGGTGAAGTTGGAGTCGCTGACGACCGTAGTCCCATTTGGCCTGAACGTAGCGTCGGTTCCATCTCGCACAGCGACGCATTTGTCTGGTCCATCGCTGGACTGACTTCGGATCTCGATTCGTTGGGCGTGGATACAGAACCGATTGCCGAGGCAACAACCGTTGGCCATTTGAAGGACGAAATTCTGTTGCCGGGCGAAGAAGAGCTTTTGCTTGAGCATGGCTTCGACGAACTGCCTGCGTTTACGTTGATCTTTTCTGCCAAGGAAAGCTTCTACAAATGCCTCTACCAACTTGAACCGGTCTTTTTCGGTTTTCATGAAGTGCAGGTCAAGTCGGTCGATGGCGAGACATTGGTTCTGGAATTGACGGACGAATGTCCAGACGAACTACAACGCTTTGATGCGATCCAAATTGAATACATTGTGACTAACGACAACGTCTTTACCGCTTGCTGGATGAGGTCGAGCGAATGACCAAAGAGATGATTAAAAATAAAGAACTGATTGAGTTTTATCAACGCGCAAACGATACGGCGCTTGACTATCCCCGCGACCAATCATTGCATCAATGCATTGCCGAACGTTGTCGCGAGTTTAGTGACAAGGTTGCTGTCTTCTGCGAAGACGAAGAGCTGACGTACGAGCAGCTGGATTCCGCTTCCAATCGTGTTGCCAATTACTTAGTGGCACAAGGCGTTGGGCCGGGCGATCTGATTGGCGTTTGTTGCAACCGAAACATCGACATGCCGATTTTGTTGAACGGAATCCTGCGCAGTGGTGCGGGATACGTGCCACTGGATCCGGACTATCCACTTGATCGCTTGAAGTACATGGTCGAAAACGCCGACATCCAACATGTATTGGCTCATGAATCGCTGCAGTCGATCACAGAAGCCTTTGATGTAACAACCATTTACTACGATAGCCAAAATCCGGAAATACAAAGTCAGGCGGATTCCCAGCCAAAGGTAGAGACGGACGTCGAAAATGATGTTGCTTATGTAATCTTTACATCAGGTTCAACAGGCAAGCCAAAAGGCGTTCTGGTTCATCATCGAGCAGCCGTCAATCTGATGTTTGCGTTTGGTTACCAACCCGGATTTAACAGCGATGATCGCTTGTTGGCGACAACGACATTGTCGTTTGATATTTCGGTCGTCGAAATGTTCTTGCCTCTAGTTCACGGCGGCCAAATCGTCATCGTGGATCGAGCGA
This sequence comes from uncultured Pirellulaceae bacterium, assembly GCA_964405425.1. GTDB lineage: Bacteria > Planctomycetota > Planctomycetia > Pirellulales > Pirellulaceae > Mariniblastus. The sequence continues at coordinate 35,285 of CAYONX010000020.1, forward strand.
CTGCCAAAGATCAACATCGTTTGGTGGAAGTCGCGGAAAAGTTTCAGGTAACCTGGATGCAAGCCACTCCATCCCATTGGCGAATCATTTGTGATTCGGATTTTGTAGGCGGTAAGCACATAAAGTTCTTGACCGGTGGTGAAAAGCTGCCGCGAGATCTTATTGAGCCGCTATTGCAACGCTGTGGTGAGTTGTGGAATTGCTACGGCCCGACCGAGACCACCGTTTATAGCAGCGCGAATCGTATGACCAATGCTGTTGATCGGATTTTGGTCGGTAAGCCACTGGCCAATACGACGGCATACGTTGTGGACGAAAATGGACAGTTGTGTGTGCCAGAGGTTGAAGGCGAATTGTGGATCGGCGGCGATTGTGTGACGCTGGGCTACATGAAGCGGGATGAGCTTACCGCTGAAAAATACGTCATGTTCAATGGCGAGCGTGTCTATCGCAGTGGCGATCTGGCGAAGATTACAGAATCAGGTGATGTCGAAATCATTGGACGCATCGACAGTCAAGTGAAGGTCCGCGGTCATCGAATTGAGCTTGGAGAAATTGATGCTGCAATGAAAGCGGCCAGCGAGAACGTGCGTTTGGCTGCGGCGGTTGTTCGTGAAGATCAACCGGGAGATGTTCGGCTGGTAGGATATGTGTTGCCAAAAGACGGCGATACTGTTGATTTACTTCAGTTGAAAACAGAAATGGCAAAGTCGCTGCCGGACTATATGATTCCGTCGGTGTTCTCGGTGGTAGAAGAATTTTACTATACGCCAAGTGGAAAGACGGATCGTAAAGCGTTCCCACTTCCATCGACCTTGCGTCCAGACATTGGCGTCGACTATGTCGCACCTAAATCAAAAAATGAAAAACAACTTGCGGATATCTGGCGAGACGTATTGCAGCTGGATCAAGTTGGTGTCGCTGATAACTTCTTTGAACTTGGCGGCAATTCGATCAAAGCATTGAAGGTCGTAAAGTATTCGAATCAAATTCTTGGCACGCGTGTGACCAACGCAGAATTTTTCGATAGCCCGACGATTCGAACGTTCATCGAGACCGGCGCAAGTGTTTCGGCGGCAGTGAAAACACGTAAGAAATCAAAGCCTAATCGTAAACCCGGCGAAGCTGCGTTTGCTGTCGTCGGCCTGGCGGTCAAACTGCCCGGTGCGAAGAACGTCGATGAATTTTGGCAGAATCTTTGTGATGGAAAAGAGACGACGCGATTTTTTGAGCAACAGGAAATTGATTCCACGTTGCCAAGTGAACTGGTTGAGAATCCTGCTTATGTCAAAGCACGCGGGATCATAGACCAGGCAGACTACATTGATGCCCGGTTCTTTAACATGCCGCCACGCGAGGCAGAACTGGTCGACCCACAGCAGCGCGTGATGTTGGAATTGGCATGGACCGCTTTGGAAGATGCAGGATGCATCCCCGGGAAATTTGACGGCAAGATCGGTGTTTGGGCGGGGACATATGCGACCACGTACTTCACAAAAAATCTGCTTACCCATCCAGAGATCGTTGAACAGACCGGCGAGTTCCAGTTGGGGACTTACAATGAAAAAGATTACATCGCGACTCGAGTTGCCCATCGATTGAATCTGAACGGACCGGCGATCAACGTAAACACAGCTTGTTCCACGTCGCTGGTAGCAATCATTCAAGCTTGCAGCAGTTTGCAATCTGGATTTTGTGACGCTGCGATTGCGGGTGGAGTTTCCATTCACTTTCCACAGCGCAGCGGCCATTTGCATCAGGAAGGCAGCATCTTTTCGCCTGACGGTCATTGTCGACCGTTTGATGCGGATTCGGCAGGCACGTTGTTCAGCGATGGCGCTGGAGCGGTTGTGCTTAAGCGACTTGACGATGCGATCGCCGACAACGATCAGATATACGCAGTCGTAAAAGGATTTGGAATCAACAATGACGGCGGCAACAAAGCCAGTTTCAGCGCACCAAGCATCGAAGGTCAGGCGGATGCCATCGCAATGGCTCATGCGAATTCAGAAATTGAAGCTGATTCGATTAGCTATGTTGAAGCTCACGGAACGGCGACACCCATCGGTGATCCTATTGAAGTTGCGGCGCTGACGCGAGCGTTCGGTGCGACAACGGACAAGAAACAGTATTGCGGAATCGGCAGCGTCAAAAGTAATTTTGGTCATACGGTTGCGGCTGCGGGCGTGACTGGATTTGTGAAGACCGTATTGGCGCTGAAAAACGAAACGATTCCCGCGACGCTTCATTACAAACGGCCAAACCCACAAATTGATTTTGAATCGACGCCGTTTTACGTTTGTGACAAACAAACGCCATGGCCCAGGAAGGAGCAGCCTCGTCGTGCGGGTGTCAGTTCGTTTGGGGTCGGCGGCACCAATGCTCATATCATTCTGCAAGAGGCACCAGCGGTCGATTCAAATGCAGAAGGCGTGGACTACCAGTTGCTGTTGATCTCGGCCAAAAATGAAACGGCATTTGAAAAATCCAAACAGAATTTGATTGGTTGCCTGGCAGATGAAACAGTAAATCTGGCTGATGCGGCGGAAACATTGAATGGCGGTCGTCAGAATTTTGCTTATCGCGGATTCTGTGTCGCTGACAGTATCGAACTTGCGGTTTCGAAAATGAATTCTGGCAAGTCGCCTGGTTTTATCTCTCGCAAATCGAACAGCAACCGCAATGCCGTCTTCATGTTCCCAGGGCAGGGTGCCCAATACGTGCGCATGGGACAGGATTTGTATCAACGAATTCCAAGCTTTACGAGTTCGATCGATACTTGCTTTGACATTCTTGAGCCACTTTTGGGTCAGGACTTAAGAAAGATTTTGTTTCCGGCCAAGGGCGACGAAGAAGCTGCCCAGGCGACGTTGAAAGAAACAAGCATTACGCAACCAGCTTTGTTTGCCGTTGGCTATTCAATGGCTCAAGCAATGATTTCGCTTGGCGTACGTCCGACCGCATTGATTGGTCATAGCATTGGCGAATTTGCGGCGGCCTGTATCGCAGATGTGTTCTCGCTGGAGGATGGATTGAAGTTCATCGCCAAACGAGGAGAGTTGATGCAAAACCTTCCAGGTGGTTGCATGATGTCCGTCCGATTGCCGGGTGACAAAGTCGAACCATTGATACAAGGCCAGATGGCGATTGCGTCCTACAACGGACCCGAGTTGTGCGTTGTTGCTGGTCCCGATGATGAAGTGCAAGATTTGCAAAAGCAGTTGGAAGCCGATGGCGTTCTCTGCAAACACTTACACACGTCTCATGCTTTCCATTCTCCAATGATGGACAGCGTGGTTGATCCGTTTGCCAAAATTTTTGGCGGTGCTGAACTTCGATCACCAGAGATCCCAATCTTCTCCACCGTGGCAGGCGATTGGATGCGAGACGAAGAAGCGATTGATCCAAATTACTGGGCAGAACATTTGCGTCAGCCCGTTCGATTTTCAGATGCGATTTCGAAGCTATGGAACGAAGACCCGTCACTGGTGCTCATTGAACTTGGCCCGCGTAAAACTTTGTCAACGCTGGCTTTGCAACATGCGGCGGATCGTAAATCACAAATCGCCGTTCCAACGATGTCGGATACTGTCGAAGACCAAGCCGAATGGAAGTCGTTTTTGACGGCTGCTGGCCAGCTTTGGTCGCTGGGCATCAAAATGGATTTGGCCAAGTTGCCTACCGGCGGGCGCAAGATTTCACTGCCAACTTATCCGTTTGAGCGAAAGCGATTTTTCGTCGAGCCGGGCAATTCGCCAGGTTCGCAACAGGAAACGCAATCGATTCCAAACACAGAAATTTCACGAACCACTACTGATTTGCCAGCTGTAGTTGCTGGCCAACCTGATTCTGGGAACCTTACCATGAACCGACTACCAAAAATTATCGATAGCATCAAAGAAGTCTTTGAGAATAGCTCCGGCTTTGATCTTAATGAGTTCGAAGACGAAACCACATTCTTCGAAATGGGTTTGGATTCTTTGGTGTTGACGCAAACGGCAACGGCATTGAAACGAAACTTCGATGTCGAAGTGACCTTCCGTCAATTGCTGGAAGATACACCCAATGTCTATTCGCTGGCTGTATTTCTGGACAGCAAGCTGCCGGCAGATCGTTTTGCCGTTGAGCCCGTTGCAGAAATCGCCAAACCAGAAATCACCAATCAAAACGTCGCTCAAATGCCTGCCCAGCAAACGGCGTCGATCCCAACGAGTACAGGCGTGGTCAATCAGCCGACCACGCAGAATAGCCCACAACCGCAAGTCCAGGCATTCGCACCGGTCCAGCTTCCTATGGTTGTCGGCGATGGCGCTCAATCGATCATCAATAACCAGTTGCAGCTAATGGCGGCACAATTGCAATTGCTCGGTGGCGGTAATGTTCAAGTTGCACCAAACGTTGTAGCTGAGGACGAAACGCCAGGCGCATGTAATGCTGTGCAGGAAGATAAGCCAACGGTTACCGTGGCAAGTTCTGACAACAAGCCGACAACGAAAAATGAAGCACCGGCCAAGAATGAAACACCGGCCAAGAAGGCGTTTGGCGCAGCGGCACGTGTGAATTTGAACAGCGACGAGCTTGACGATTCGCAGCAAGCGAAACTAAATGAAATTATTCGCGATACTGAGAACATGATGCCGGGCAGTAAGGCTTATGCTCAAAAACATCGCCAGTACATGGCAGATCCGCGAACGGTTTCTGGTTTCCGTCCAAACATGAAAGAAATGACGTTTCCAATCGTTGTCGAAAAATCCAAAGGCGTGTATCTGTACGACTTGGATGGCAATGAATTTGTTGACTACACATGCGGATTTGGCTCAAATTTTCTGGGCCATAGCACAGACATGATTGTCGATGCGGTAAAGCAGCAGCTTCCATCGGACTATTCGATCGGGCCTCAGTCGCCGCTGGCCGGTGATGTGGCTCGTATGTTCTGCGAATTGACCGGTAGTGAGCGCATGGCGTTTTCGAATACTGGAAGTGAAGCGGTTCTAGGTTGTACTCGACTTGCTCGAACTTACACCGGCAAGCAAAAGATTGCGATGTTTACCGGTGACTACCACGGCATCCTTGATGAAGTGATTGTTCGCGGTAACAAGAATTTCAAGAGTTTTCCTGCGGCTACAGGAATCCCTCGCGAGCATGTCGATAACACTATGATTCTTGAATACGGAACAGAAGAATCACTGCAGATCATTCGTGACAACCTTGACGACCTGGCGGCCGTGGTTGTGGAGACGGTTCAAAGTCGTCGCCCTGAATTTCAACCACGTGACTTCCTGCATGATTTGCGAGCGATTACCGAAGACGTCGACACGGCTTTGATTTTCGATGAAGTCATAACTGGATTCCGCATTGCACCTGGTGGCGCACAGCAACACTTCGGAATTTCTGCGGATCTGGCATCTTACGGCAAGGTCGTCGGTGGCGGCATGCCGATCGGACTGATCGGCGGGCGAGCCAAATACATGGATGGTTTGGATGGAGGATTCTGGCAATACGGCGATGACAGTCGACCGGAAGCTGGCATGACGTACTTTGCTGGAACTTTTGTTCGTCATCCTTTGACTCTGGCAGCCTCCAAAGCCATTCTTGAATTCATTAAGCGCGAAGGCCAGCCTATGTATGATCGGCTGAATTCGCTTTCCAATAACATGGCAGATCAGTTGAATGGGGTGTTCAAAGAATTGGACGCGCCTTTGTATCTGGCTAATTTTGGATCTATGTTCAAGGTTCAATTCGAGCAAGAGCTGCCTTACAGCGAATTAATTTTTGCGAAGCTACGCCTTAAGGGATTCTTTATCTGGGACCATCGTCCATGTCTGCTGAATGTTCAACACACACAAGAGCATGTTGATGCGTTCGTGCAGGCGTTCCGCGAGGTGATCATTGAATTGCAGCGTACACATTTTGTACCGGGTGATGGCTACAAAAAGTGCGTTGCATTTGATGCAGCCAAACCACCGTGTGCTGAAGCAAAAATTGGAAAGGATCGCCAGGGTAACCCAGGCTGGTTTATCCAGGATGATGCTAACCCAGGCCAATTTGTCCAAGTGAGTCAATCGGTTTAATCAGTCGAACGGTTCAATCAAGTAAACATACGAAATCAGAAAGCAATATTGTGTCCACAACGAATACCAGTTTCTCAAGTAGCGCTTCAATCAATGCTGCCATTGTGCCGCAGCTTGGGAACTCAAACCAATACAGCGATATCTTTCCTGCCACGGAAGCTCAGCTTGAGATCTGGCTTTCCAGCAAGCAAGGCATAGAAGCCAATTGTGCGTACAACGAAATTACTTCGTTGCGCATTGAAGGCGACTTGAACGTAGAGGCATTGCAAAATGCTCTTCAGAAATTGCTGCAGCGTCATGATGCGTTGCGAGCCACTTTTTCGCCCGATGGGTCGCAGATGCGAGTCGTTGAGGAAATGGATGTGGCTTTTGAGTTTGTTGATTGGTCGGGTGAGAATCAGGATGCTGCCGATGCCAAGCGTTTGCAGCTCGTGCAACAGCAGGCGTGTCTTCCATTTGATCTGGAAAACGGGCCGCTGTTTCGAGCGGTGCTGCAAGATTTGTCTGACGGTTTGAGTTTTCTGACCGTTGCCGCTCATCATATTGTCCTTGATGGTTGGTCGTTGGCGATTCTGGTACGTGATCTTGGCCATTTGTACGACCAGGAAATCGGTGCCGACAGCGATGACGGATGCGAGCTTCCGATAGCGAGTTCCTATCGAGATTATTCCGAATCAATGGACCGTTATTTCGCTTCACAGGAAGCGCAAGCGGATCGTGAATTCTGGATGAATCAATTCCAAGACGATGTGCCCGCGCTGGATTTGCCGATCAGTGGTACACGTCCAGCTTTGCGGACTTACTTTGCACGCCGATACGACCATATGCTTTCAAGTGAGTTGGTTGAATCGCTTCGCAAGTTGGGAGCCAAATCTGGCTGTTCAGTTTTCAACACAATGCTTGCCGCGTTTGAAAGTTTTGTTGGCCGAATTTCCGGCAACTTTGATTTTTGCATTGGAATTCCAACCGCAGGACAACTGGCGATAGATCAACCGGATTTGATTGGTCATTGTGTTAACACGATGCCGCTAAGAGTTAAAGTTGATTTGAATGGAGACTTTAACGAACAACTAAAATTGACCCGCAGCCAGATGCTTGATGCGTACGAGCACCAGCGTTACACGTTCGGTAAAATTTTGACGGACGTCGCTCCTGCACGAGATCCTAGTCGCCCGCCGATGGTATCGATATCGTTTAATGTCGATCCCGCAATCGATTGCAGCAAAATTGGCTTTTCGGGTTTGAAGCTGACGCCTTTGGTTGAACCACGCTTGTTTGAAAATTTTGAATGGTTCATTAACGGAATCATAAACGAAGACAAGTCGATTGAATTACAGGTCCAATACAACACGGATTTGTTTACCGCTGATGCACTAAAAACTCTGTTCCAGGGTTTTGAAGAATTTCTGGTTCAGATTGTCGACGAACCAACGAAACGATTGGCGGATCATGCGGTGCTGAGTATCGAGCAACGTCAAAAAGTCCTGGTCGACTGGAATCAAACGGATCAGGATTTTGGGTGCGAAAAGTCACTCCATGCGGCGTTTGTTCGTCAGGCAAAAGAAACACCACGAAAGGTCGCCGTTGTATTTGAAGATCGCTCTTTGACTTACGCACAGCTCGATGAAAAATCCAACCAGGTCGCCAATGTGCTGATCCATCAAGGCGTTGGCTCGGGGGACTTGATTGGTATTTGTTTTCCCAGAAACGAGCAGATGCTGGTTTACTTGCTCGGTATCGTGAAGACTGGCGCTGGCTATGTGCCGCTGGACCCTTCGTTTCCAGCGGAGCGATTGCAATACATGTGCGACCATTCTGAATTGAAGCTTGTGATCGGCACGTCGGCCGTTGAAGGGCTGGTTGAGAGCTTCGAAAAACCAACATTGATTGTTGAAAACATAGAGCAAGAAGTTTTGGCTTCTGCAAAGAGCCTGACCGAAATCGAAGTCGCAATGGAATCGACTTGCTATGTGATTTACACATCTGGTTCAACGGGTACACCCAAGGGTGTAGAAATTCCACATGGAGCCGTTGTGAATTTTCTGTATTCCATGGCGCAGCAGCCCGGCTTCAATCAGGATGATTGTGTGCTCGCTGTAACAACGCTGTCATTCGATATTGCCGTCCTGGAATTGTTCTTGCCGCTGGTCGTTGGCGGAACCACAGCGATTGCCAGTAAAGAAGTTACACTCGATGGGCAACGGATTGTTGACGCCATTGACAGGCATAAAGTAACCATGTTTCAGTCGACACCCGCATCATTGCGGTTGATGATTTCCGCCGGTTGGAAAGGTCACGACGAGCTGAAGGTTCTTTGCGGTGGTGAGCCTATGCCAACGGATTTGGTTGCTCCATTGCTGGAACGCTGTGGCGAACTCTGGAACATGTATGGGCCGACCGAGACAACGGTCTGGTCTTCAGTTTACCGCATAACCGATGCGAATGCTCCGATTCTGATCGGCAAGCCAATTGCGAATACGCAAATCTATATTCTTGACAAGAACCTGCAACCAGTTCCAGTTGGAGCTGACGGCGAGATTTTCATCGGTGGCGCGGGCGTGACGTTGGGCTATTTGAATCAAGCTCAAATGACACGCGAACGCTTTGTCGAAAATCCATACTTCAATCCGTTTGTCGATTATTGCAATCATAGAATTTACAAGACGGGTGATCTTGGGCGATATCGTGCAGATGGAAATATTCAGTTTCTGCGCCGCAACGACAAACAAGTGAAAGTTCGTGGCTTCCGGATTGAGTTGGGCGAAGTCGAATCGGCGATAAAGTCGCTCGATGGTGTTCATCAAGTTGTAGCGATTGTGCGTGAAGACAAGCCGGGCGATACGCGTTTGGTCGCGTATTGGGTAAGTCAGAACGAACCGGGCAATGCACCGATCGATGCGGAACAGATTCGTGAATCTTTGCGTGCTTCGTTGCCATACTACATGGTGCCGCAGCACTGTATCGAATTGGAAGCCTTGCCACAAACCAATAATGGCAAGATTGATTATAAAGCATTGCCCGTTCCTAATGCGAATACCGAAGTCGCGTCAGACGAGTTCCAACCGCAAACTGCAGTTCAGCGACTCATTGCCGAAATCTGGCAAGATACCCTGGACATCGACGATGTGATGATCAGCGACAATTTCTTTGACTTGGGTGGCCATTCGCTGCTGGTAATGAAAGTTATCAACGCGATCGAAGAACGAACTGGAGCCCGGCTTAATCCGCCAGAGTTTTTGATTGGGACTTTGGAACAGCTCGCCGACAAGGTAGAAGAGGAAGCAGATGTTCTGCCCAGCGAGTTTGATTCAGCTGCCAGTGACGATGCAGCAGTTCAAAATCCGCAAGGACAACAACAGGCGCAAGTTCAGCCTGTCATTGAAGAAATTGCAGCTGAAATCGAAGTGGATACAAGGAGCATTTTTCAAAAACTGAAAGGGTTCTGGGATTAGGAAATGACTCCACTGTTCATTGATTCAATAGATCATTCTTTGTTCGGCATGTATCATCATGCGCGAGGAACGGGTTCGATGGCGAATCGCGCCGTAGTGCTTTGTGCGCCCATTGGACAGGAATACGTTCGAACGTATTGGTGTTTAAGGCTGTTGGCCGGCCAATTGGCCAGACGTGGAATTCACGTGCTGCGTTTTGATTACGCAGGGATGGGTGATTCGGCGGGTGCACTTGATGAAATTCAGTCGCTTCAGGTTTGGCAAGACAATATAAAGTCTGCGATTGAGGTGTTGAAACAACGATCAGCTGCTCAATCGGTCATGTTGTTAGGATTGCGTGCCGGTGCAATGCTGGCATCGAAAGCTGCTTTGGATTCACGCGATGTGAATTCTATGTTGCTTTGGGAACCGATTCACAATGGCGAAAACTATTTGAATGAACTTCGCGGTCTGCATGCCGAAATGCTGGATATGTGGATTTGTAAAATGCAGACGGAAAAGAGTGATGTTGCCGAAGAAATTCTGGGTTCACGATTTGCGAAGCCGCTGATCGATGAATTGAGCGAAACACAAATTAGCTGGGACCAACATCGACAGCCCGTTTTTGTTATGGATACAAACAACCGGGAAGCGACTTATAAAAGTCTGCCAGTTAATAGTTTGCGAAAAGTTGAATTCACAAATGACGAACCATCGTGGGTGGATTTGCGACAATTGGAAACAGCCTGGCTCCGGCCGCAAACAACGCGACGAATGGTCGATCAAGTGATGGATACTTTCGATCGTTTACAACGAGTTGGGATTCTTGAACCAGTTGCGGAGGTTGTCTAAACATGATGAAAGAATCCATTTGTAAATTTGGGCCAAAAGAGAATTTGGTCGGCATATTGACGACGCCTGACAAAAATGTAGCTGTGAGTAACGCTCCGGTTGCCGTTATCTTGAATGCAGGAATCGTTCATCGCGTCGGACCATTCCGTTTGCATGTCGATCTGGCACGGCAATTGGCGGATCGTGGTTTTTCGACGTTAAGAATGGATTTGTCAGGTCTGGGCGACAGTCAAGCTCGGTCTGGCAAGCTGCAACCCAATCAATCGCGTGCGATTTTGGATGTTTCGGACGCGCTGGATTATCTGGAACAGGAAACCGGTACGAATCAGTTTGTGGTACTTGGGTTGTGTAGCGGAGCCTTCAACGCTCATCAAGTCAGCGTAAAAGATTCGCGAATCGTCGGTTCAGTATTCATGGACGGCATTGTTTTTCGCACCTTCGGTTTCTATTTCCGTTGGTATCTTTCAAGGTTGTTCAATTTCCGATACTGGCGCAACGCCTTAAAACGACGTTTTTTCAGCCAAAATCAGAGTGTCGGTGAATCGGAAGGTGATGCGTTGGCAGAAGGTGAGTTCTTTGGTGAAGATCTTGACCGGGACAGCGTCATCAAAGATTTGAAAGGGATGTTGGATCGAGGTGTTCGATTACTGTTTCTGTATACCGATGGTTACGATGATATTTGTGGCCGGTCGCAATTCAGGGAAATGTACGGGTTGAGGCCTGATGATGGACAATTGCAGGTTGAATACTATCCCAAATCGGAACACACATTTCGCTTGATTGAGAATCGCCGTGCTGCGTGCCAGCGAGTTACAAGCTGGTTCGAAAATCAATTTTCAGCTTGAGCGCAGATTTAAAAAGCAAAATGGCCGATGCTAATCGGCCATCTTGGAAATGATTGTGATCCTGTTTTGGAGATGGTCGAGAGACCGTCAAAATTCATCAGCGATTCGATAGGCATCGATGACTGCTTGATCGCCTTCTTTTCCGCCTTGAGAATTTCCGTGTTCCAGTCCCATGATCCCTTTGAAGCCTTTTTGGTGAATATGGCGGAAGACGTTGCGATAGTTGATCTCGCCCGTCCCGGGTTCTTTGCGCCCTGGGTTATCACCACATTGGAAATATGCAATTTCATCCCAGCAATTATTGATGTTTGGGATGAGGTTTCCTTCACTGATCTGTTGGTGGTAAATATCAAACAGAATTTTACAGGAAGGATGGTTGACGGCTTTGCAGATTTGATACGCTTGCGGTGAGCCATGTAGAAACACACCACCGTGATTGGCGTACCAATTCAATGGCTCGAGAACTATCACAAGTTCGTCTTTTTCCAAAATCTCGCAACAACGGCGCAGAAGTTCGATTACGTTTGCTGTTTGATAGCCTAATTCGAGCCGTCGGCCTCTGCTTTCGTCCATATCACCAGGCACGACCGTCATCCATTTAGCGTTGACTCGTTTAGCGACTTCAACGGATTCCTTCATATCATTTAAAACGGACTCCCAAACGTCTGGCTTCTTTTTTGTAAAAGTTGGTTTCCCAGACGAGTAGTGGGCCACAAAAACGCCCATTTCCATGCCGAGATCCGACATGGTTTTGGCAATCTTCTCCTGCATTTCAGGAGTTCGTTTTCTCATTCCATTGTCTTCCCAGGCAGTGAAGCCCTGGTCGGCTGCGAATTTCAGTTGATCGATCGGGTCTTTACCAGCAAGGTTTTTGAACATCCCAAAGTGGGGAGCATAGCGCAGGTTGAATTTTGCGGATTCCTGGTTTGTTTGGCTGGGGGAAGCCAAGGCTGCTGCAGCTGGAAGGGTCGCAGCGGCGGCGGTGGTCGTTAGAAATTCACGGCGTTTCATCGGTGGATCCTTTGTCTTGGTTTTAATTCGTATGCGATCATGCTGTGTCATTCTATTTGCTGTCGTACAATTCGCAATTCGACACTGGACGGCATAACCACAATCAGGAATAAGACAATGAAAACGAGATGCACTTGGTGCGTTGGCAAGCGTGTTTACGAAGAGTATCACGACAAAGAATGGGGTGTGCCTGTCCATGATGATCAAAGGCTTTTCGAAATGTTGATCCTGGAAGGTGCTCAAGCGGGCTTGAGTTGGATCACGGTTTTGCAGAAGCGTGAAAATTATCGAAAGCTTTTCGCCGATTTTGATTACAACAAGGTAGCTAAATTTTCGGATAAGCGGCTTGAGAAAATTCTTGAGAATCCAGGTGTAATTCGTAACCGGTTGAAAGTTTTTAGCGCGCGGTCGAATGCGAAATGTTTGTTACAGGTTCAATCAGAACTTGGCTCTTTTGATGAATATATTTGGGGATTCGTCGACGGCAAGCCGATTCAAAACAAGTTTAAGACGCATGAACAGGTTCCCGCTAATTCAAAAATCAGTGATGCAATGAGCAAGGACTTGAAGAAACGAGGTTTCAAATTCGTCGGCACCACTATTTGTTATGCGTTCATGCAAGCTGTTGGGATGGTCAACGACCACGTCATTGATTGTTTTCGATACAAACAACTGGCGAAAAAATAGAAGCTTCTGGTGTCGAATCGGTAAACTAACCGTCAACTGTCAGCTTCGAACGGAACCATGAATTCTGTAGATAGCCCTTTGCATTCCAGGGGACTCGAGCGGGCATGAATCCTCCGGAAGTGTCTTGAGCACGAACAAGAATTTGTTTAACCGTACTGTCAACATTCACTGAGATATTCCACAGACTCCAGCAGAAATCGGATTGGTTGTTTTGAATTTTTGCTATGTGCCATTTTTTGCCGTCATCAATTGAAACGCTTACCTGCCGTACTCTTGATTTGCTTACTCCTGTCGGCAAAACGTAACCAGCAATGGTCAATTGACCAGGTGCGACGTGCGATCCTGACTGGGGAGTACAAACGGCTGCATTGATTGGGAAGCGATAGATGGGGCCGGCTTCATTCCAGTCCAATGCCGTTTTATCGCGAACGATCTTGTAGGCGGTAGCCACGTAATGATTGGTTGAAGGTCGGTCGCTGACAATAATTTTACCGATCCATTTGACACTTCGTGCGCCAATGTAGCCAGGTACTACCGTGCGTAGTGGGTAGCCATGGTCTGGTGTTAATGGTTGTCCATTCATTTGGTCGCATAACAGGACTGAGCCGGGCCCGTCGTTGACCATGGCTTTTTCGATGGGGATGGATGCGCCGAAGGGAATGATTCCGTCTTTGCGTTTGATTTGGTCGAGTCCTTCAAACCAGACATGCTTTGCGTTTTCGAGTACTTCGGCTTGCTGCAAAACATCCGCCAGAGAAACGCCACTCCAATTCGCGTTACCAATAGCTCCCGCCCCCCACTGTACTCCGCCAACTTTCTGTTCCTCGTTAAATTCGGTGCGGCGATTTCCAGCGCAAGTCATCGTTACAGTGGTCGAAATCCGCTTCCGTTGAGCGAGCTGCTGGAGGCTTAGCTCAAGTGGTTTGCGGACTTGTCCTTCTACGGAAATCCGAAATTGTGATGGATCGATTACTGGGTTGGGTGCGTGGCTACGGACGTAGAAATGTTTGACAGGAGTGATCCAGTTACTTACTAGATCCGCAAGTGCTGGCTCGCCATTTCGCGGTTCAGTGGTTAGAAAATCCAGTTGTTTTTGATCTTCCTGACCAAATGATGTTGAGGCAAATGGGCTGACAGCGATAGCCATTCCCCCAGTGACAGCGATCCATTGTCGCCGATTTAAAAAATGCTGATTCATGTCGACAAATTGATTGGTGTCGGTTGCAAAAACGTTCAAGACGTATGCTTGTTAGTTTATCGAGCGGTGGGCAGGCCGAGAAGCCGTTTCGATTCTGATAATAAAAAGTCCGGATCCATAAAAGGTTCGTAGCTGATATCTTGCCAGCGAATTTTTCCTTGGCTATCGATCAGAAAGGTTCCATGAAGCGGCTGTTTTTCGAATTCGTCAAAGACACGATAACGTTTGAATACTGATAGTTCCGGGTTGGCCAGTAATTGAATCGGTAGCGGCTGGTCGCCATAAGATTCGATCGATTTTTTGAGACCTTCGCGCTGGTCTGTGCTGATTGCCACCAGCTCGATTCCGCCCGCCTGAAATTCTTCCAACTTTGGTGCAAAGGCTTGCAGCTGCTCAGCACAATGCAAACAGCCGTGCCCGAGGTAGAAGATCAGAATAACCGGTTGGCCTTCGAATTGAGAAAGTGACACGAGTTCGTTGTTTGAATCGTTCAACTGCCATTGTGGGCCGTCAAGCGGTTGCCAACGGAATGGACCCAGTGAATCGAGATCGGGGCGATCACCAATATCGGACGCCAATTCCGATTCCGGATTCCATTGGAATTGATCACCAGCAAAATCGATCAGTGGTTTGAGCTTATCGAAAAATTTTGCATCCGATGCGATGGAACCGGAAATGGATGCGAGTTTTTTGATTGCTTCGACAGCTTCATCTTTTTTACCGACTTCCCACAATAGCCACGCCAGCATAGCTTGCGGTTGCACTTCGTTTTCATGATCGCCAACGTACTTTTTGGCCTGTTCAATCGCTTTGTCCGTTTCTCCGCCAAGATGTCGTATGTAGGCGCGATAAACAGCATCGACTTGACCGGCCGCCCGAAACTTTTTCTCTGCTTTTAAATATTCCTTGTCATGCACCAATTGATGCCCAAGTAATTCATCGATGGCTCGATTGGCAACGTTGATTTGATCTTCGAATTTCTTGACGGCTTCTTGAGTCTTTTCCCGCGTTCTGGTGCGATGATTTCGTTGGATGTGATCAATGAAGTCGCGAGCGGTTTTTTCAGATAGCGCTAGTCGATCAGTAATTTGTTCGGACGCTCGTAAATATTGTTCCGTTTTTTCTTGTTGTTCGTCGCGACATTCACATCTGGCTGCTTCTTTTTCTTCTTCAATGGCTGCGATTTTTTTCTTCAGCGTTTCCAGAATCTCGTTCCCTTTTTCAATCTGACCGGACCGAAAGTAGGCTCGTCCAAGAAATCGAAATCGTTTGAGGTTTTCATTGGTCGCGTCTGATTCCTCAGCCAGAACCGTGTCGCAAGCCCGAATTACTTCGTCCCACATTTCGTAAGTTGTTAAAACCTGAAACAAGCGTTGTCGGCCGTAACGACTGCTGCCGCGTTCAGACAATATGTTGTATTTGGGGTGCCGTGGCAGCGAGGTCATGTTGGTGGCCAATTCTATGGCGTCACCGACGCGACCAATGTGAATCAGATTGCGGATGCACCATTCGTTGTTATGAGCGAAGTTGTGGATTTGATCGGGCAGCACCCAATCGTGCATCATGTGTCGATGATCGATGCGGGCGGAGGCTTCTTGTTGATAAACAGCATCCTCGTAGCGCTTCAGTTTCGAATAGATATGCCCTGGCATGTGCCACATATGGGCAATATCAGGCAATGCAGGCCCACACATTGCAGCCGATTGCAAAGCGATTTCCGCGTTCTCATAATCCCATAAATGAATTCGATAGTGGTGGGCCGGGTGATGTGGGTTTTGTTCGAAAATGTCGTCTAGAATTGAATTGACACCGACGAAGCTGGCGATCTCAATTCCTTTTTGCTGATTCATCCAAATCTGGCACGCAAGAAACGCTTTGGCTTCGATGTCATCCGGATATTCAAGAACGATCTTTTCGATTTTTTTCGTAAAGTTCGCAGCTCGCTTTTTTTCTTCTTTTGTGTTGGAGTCGTAAAACGCGTCGAGAGCTTCGATAAAGAGTTTTTCTTTGTCAGTGATTTTGAGCTTCTCGTTTTCGGCTTTCTCTTTTGCATTGGCAAGAAATTTTTTCGCCCGGTCTTCATTATTGACATTGGCCATGGCCAGGCCCCAATAGGCCATCGCGCAGTCGCTGTCGAGAATTGCAACTTGCCGAAACGACCGTTCTGCTTCGAAATACCAGAAGCCATGCAGTTGATCGATGCCTTGGTTGAAGAATGCCTGTGCTTGGGTGTTCTCGGTTGAAACAGGGAATTTGCTTTGCCCCAAACCCTCCATCAGATACGGTTTTTGGCGTGGCCCTTCATTAAACGCTTCCCCGTGGTACGAATGGCCAGCGAGGGTGTCAGCCGGCTTGGCATCTTTGTTGGAATCATCTGACGCAGCGCAAACGTTGGCCCAGACAAGACTAACGATGCAGAACATCCACTTAATATGCATTAAAAACTCTCCTGAACGGTCGCCCTTATTTTGGTCGATCGCTAATTATTTACAATTGTTGAAAAATATACCGTCACCTTGGAAATGGAACGCAATGCCTGTTGAAATTGGAATCATTTCAGATACTCACAGCTTTTTTGATGAGAGATTGCCGGAGGTTT
Source organism: uncultured Pirellulaceae bacterium (assembly GCA_964405425.1). Classification (GTDB taxonomy): domain Bacteria; phylum Planctomycetota; class Planctomycetia; order Pirellulales; family Pirellulaceae; genus Mariniblastus. Next base: position 51,979 of record CAYONX010000020.1, read on the forward strand.
TTGAATCGGTGGACGAGATTTGGCATGCGGGCGATTTTGGGAATGCTGAAGTGGCCGACCGCCTGGCTCAGATTAAACCGCTTCGAGGCGTTTACGGTAATATCGATACAGGAGATCTGCGACAGAGGTTTCCGGAAGATTTATTCTTTCAGATCGAAGACGTACGAGTGTGGATGACTCATATTGCTGGTCGGCCAGGACGGTATGATCCACGAGTGAAAGATCGGTTGCAAGAAGGGCATCCAGATTTGTTGGTTTGCGGTCATTCACACATGCTCAGAATTGAAAACGACAAAAAGCATCCTGGCATGAGGTATGTGAATCCGGGAGCGGCAGGACACCACGGAGCTCACCTGGAATTGACGTTGCTTAAGTGTTCCATCGATGGCGATCAAGTTGGCAAATTCCGCGTGATCGAATTGGGGCCGCGCGGCCGGCGATCAAAAACATCATGAGCATCTGGCTTTAACCGATTAGGACCAGATTAGTCGTAGTTTGATCAATAGATGTTCGATCCGGCTGGATTCAGCTGCGATACAATCGAAGATTTATTTCTTGAAAAACTTTTGTTTTAGTCGAACCAATTCGGTTCCAATGCGGTCTATATCCGTAAGCAATAAATTCAAACAATAAGAAAAACTATGTTCCCAATTGAAAAAACAAAATCACGACAAGCGACCGGATCGGGCGAGGCTTTCCAGCAGCAAGCTGGTGAGGTGTCTGTCGGTTCGTCTGAATGGCAAGTGCCGCGATTGTGACGTTGGGGATATTCGAATTGAATTTTCGAGCCTGATGTCATAACGACATCAGGCTTTTTTTATTGCATTGTTTTTGTATGCCCCGTTGGTCTACCGGCAGGATGGCAGTTTTTCAAGCTGCAGTAGAGGGTTCGACTCCCTCACGGGGTACTGGAAATTTGGGACTGAGGTGTTACAGGCAGCATCCCTGGTTCTTACCCAGGTGGGTGAGGGTTCGAATCCCTCTGGTCCTACTTTTTTTGTGGCTGAATCTGGCGTTCATGATGTAGTGGTAGCCTCCCTGCTTGCCAAGTAGGGTGTGTCGGTTCGATTCCGGCTGAACGCATTGGAATGAAGGGTTCCAAAATTTGACGGAAGGGCAAGCCAATGGGTGATGGTAACTGTTTCGAAAACAGTCGAGCAAATATGCCTTGAGGGTTCGACTCCCTCTCCTTCCGCTTGCGTGTTGTGAAATACGCGAACTGGTGATGTGCTTTTGGCCGAGTGGTCAGGCATCAGGTTTCCAACCTGAAGACGTGGGTTCGATTCCCTCAGAGCACTTTAGAAAACAATTAATTCTGCGGGATCGTCTAGTGGCAAGATAGGGCGCTTTGAACGCCCGGACGTTGGTTCGATTCCAGCTCCCGCAGCTTAAAATTTTGGTCCTGTGGCCCAGCGGCAAAGGCAACTTCGTTACAAGAAGTCGATCGGTGGTTCGAGTCCACCCGGGATCATTGGAAACGATGTTTCCAAAATGGTCTGTAAGTGTTTCGGAAGCACGCGTTTTTGGTAGGAACGAAGATCGGGTTCAATTCCCGAACGGACCTTTGGATTTCAATTTAGAAAAACTGGGCCGGAATGTACCAAGGAGGCGACTGAATCTTGCAAGTTCGGTGTGATGGGTTCGATTCCCATCTGGTCCACTAAGCTTGTTCGTCACGAAACAAGCCAAACAAGAAATCATACAGGAGTGTGCTTCTGGGAAGCAGGTGGCCTCCAAAACCGCACAGCAGGGTTCGATTCCTTGCACTCCTGCTTTTTTCATTTGATTATTGATTGAAATTAAAAATCTGCCATCAAATAGATCAATCCGGCAGCAACCACGTGTGTCAGCACCAGGATGTAGCCGGCGAAAACTATAAAACCAAAGGGTGGGATCATTGACTTGTTCATATGATATTTCTTCTCGAATGTACTGGGTTTAGTCACAGATTTATTGGTTAAATATACACTCAATTGCTATCAGCGATGAGTACTCAATTGCGGTAAATTACAGCAATGTCTGCCAACTTCCAAGGTGTGATTTTAAACCAGCAGATCCTCGGAATCGGAATTGAACAAAGAAGAAAAATACCCGTGTTGGATGAGGAACTCGGTGCCATTTACCAGGCGTGAAAAAGTAAATGGCTGATTGCAAGTAGATTGCAAAGTGAGATTTACGGGTTTGGGATTTGAGAAAGGGCTGACATCCAAGAAAAGAATAAAAAGTAATCGGCGATCAGTAACAAAGACTGATTACCCTTCAAACAAATCTTGCGTCAAATTCAGTTCACGATTGATAGTTGGTTTCAATGAACAAATTCGAAGCAGGCTTGTTAGACTGAAGTATTACTTTGCTTTTAGTAACAATCGGAAATAAAACACGCCCGCTACTGATAATCCCGTTAATCAAGGGTAAACCCTTGGATCGATTGTTGGCCGTGGTTTGTTGCAACATGTCAATGCAAAGAATGATCAGCTGACGGATATTGTCTTTGCCTGCGAAAAAGAAACGCGTTTGTAGTGGACAGTCTTAGTGACCATCCGATTGTCGTACGCGATGCTATCCTGCGAAGGTCGGCATATCTGGCATGCTGCCGGCAGAGCTTTCAAACAGCGAAAAGAACTTGTCGAAGGTTATCAAGCTGGCAACTTCTGCTGAACTCTTTACGTCCAGCTTTAGATAGGCTTTGCGACGGCAATGTTCAATCGTCTTGATCGATACATTCAATCGTTTGGCCATCGTCTTATTGGGAACTCCATCTGCCGCCATCATAACGACCGCTCGTTCGCGATCATCAAGTTTGGATATCTTGCCAATTCCGGATTTTAATCGAATAAACAGCTTTGCCGATTCGATCGCTTCCTTCAAATGTGGCTCGATGTTGGTGATCAGAATTTGGGGGCGGTTTCGCTTTCGCTTTGCTTCAGGAATCACGCCTCTGACCGGAATTTCCGTAAAATGAACGACCGGCATGAAACGTCCGAATACCTCTGTTGGCATCGAAATTTTGATTAGACCAGTGACAACGATTTCCCAAATTGCTGGATTGGACTGGCTGGCGAACTCGAGGAATTGTTCGTTGGAGTCATGCTCAACGATTTCGACATCAGTTTCCAGATTTCTAACAGCAGACCTTATGAGAAAGTTGTTTTCTCTGGACGATGCAACGATGTGGACGCGCGGACGTACCATGGCGAAGACTCCCGAAATTTCAATTGAAAAGACTTTTGAAAAGAGTGCCGCAAAATTCAGATAAGCAATGCGACACGGCGTTCTATCTAAGTTGTAACGTCGGTCGGTTTATGCCGACCTGATTCGCAAAATGTTCAAGTTTTTGCGTATTACCGGAATAACTGTTAACTGCTGAGCTTGCACTGAAGGAGCTAGCAAGAACGTTGGAAAGCAGCTCGCAATGAACGTTCTTTTTTAACAACTTCACGTACCGAAACTTTTTTTGGCTGGGTTGCAGTCGAAAAATGGTTCAGTCTTTCTTGTCGTATTTCCAATAACTGGTCAATCGATTCGGCAAGTTGCTGTCGATCGACCGCTTCAATGCTTATGTCAACTTCCCAGTTCGAGGAAATCGTTGAATTAATTTCAGTGTCGCGATCACAAACCACTGCGACGATCGTAACGCCAGTAACCAACGGATGTTTCTTTGATAACTGGTTTAGATACGCTGTGTTAAGTTCAGGCAATCTTCCGTCGGCGACAATCAAATCGGCTGGTAAAAGAGCCAACGCTTCGGAGGAATCAATGAGTTCTCGAAACGTATACACTTTGCGAAAGCCCTGTTTTGCTAATTGAAAACGAAGGCTGTTTGCCTCTTGAGGTTCGCCGACGACAAAGATCGTCGAGTTCTTTTTTGAATTCACCGGAATAGATTGCATTGGATTCTCAATAATTTCGACAGGCTAGGCATTTGGTCAACATGCTGTCAGAAGCGAAGCGCTTCATCTATTGCATGTGATCCACTGAAAGAAATATAGGTTGCCGTTTGAAGTATTGATGGCATGCGTTTAAGGGTTTCCCTCCACGGGATATCAACTTATCGGAATGTATGTCGGGCTAACCCTAAGCTGTTAGCGGAACATGTTCACGCAAGCGTGAACATGACACCACAAAACCAGCTGTTTAGTTTATCTAGCAAGATCGACAGCAACTATTTCTTCGTCGTTGCGAATGTATGCCGTTTTGTTTGCGTACGCAGGATGCGACCAGACAACTTTGCGCCCGAAACATTCTCCAGTCGGCTCAAGCACATGGAACCGTCCCTTTTCCTGGTATTGCTCATTGGTTAATTCAGCAACCACAAGATCTCCAACTTCGCTCATGATGATATAACGGTTGCTTTGGCCCAGTCGCGTAACGAAAGCTGTACCGTGGCCGACTTTTCGCTTTTCATCGGGTCGTGTCGCAGAAAACGTTTCCCACAATCGATTGCCGTTTTTCGCATCCACCGCAAAAAACTTACCCACATGACAATCGCTGCCGTATACAACGCCATCAACAAATATCGGAGTTGCATTGGCACCGAAGACTGAATTTTTCGGGTTGCCGCGCCAAAGCTCTTTCGCTTCCGGCTTTTCCGGGTCCAGCTCAATCATCACGGACTTATTACCAATTCCACTGGCGTACAAATAGTTCCCATCGATCATCGGCCGGCAAATTGACATCTCGTAAAGTGGTTCGATAGGAATGCTCCAATGCTGTTTTCCGTTTGCCGGATCGACTGAAACAACAGCCTTCGGATGGAAAACAATCATCTGACGAACTCCGCCGTGTTTGATGATTGTCGGCGGACAATAACCGGCCTTGCAATCAAGGCTCTTCCACTTCACCTCGCCCGTCATTTTATCAAACGCAACGATTCCCTGGCCATCTCCACCGACCATGGTGTAGAGCAGGTTTCCATCGACAAGTGGGTGAGCCGAAAATCCCCAGATTGGAACTTCGGCTTCGAAATCATTTTTGAAACTTTTCTTCCAGACAAGTTCACCGTCTTCAGTTTTCAGGCATCGCAAATCGCCTTCGCTGCCAAGAATATAGACACGGTCGCCGTCAACCGTTGGCGTGCACCTTGGCCCCGCCGGATAGGAAATGCTGTATGGGCAATCGTACTGGTGACTCCATATTTCTTTACCGTCGGATTCGTTGAGTGCGATGATCCGTTCTTTGCCAGTCAGGTTTGCTCGTTGATCTGGTCGATTGAACGCTTTACCGCCTTCAGACAGATAGTCAAAAACGAACACTTTGCCATCGGCGACAGCCGGACCGGCGTATCCGCCTTTGATCGGCGTACGCCATTTGATCTCCAGCCCAGTTTCCGGGATTGCATCAATAACTCCACTCTCGTTATAGACTCCATCGCGATTGGGCCCCATCCATTGGCCCCAATCTTCGGCAATGGCAGAGTGGTTTTCGAAACCAAGTGCAATAAAAGCGATGATCGCGATCCATTTGGAAATAATTAGCGGATTGGTTTTGGATGTCATTGTTAATCACCGTCAAAAGTACAGCTGGTTGTTGTTTGCGACCCATATCATGTCGGCTAAGTCCGACGTATGCACTATTAAAACCGGAAATATGCGGTTCTTGCTAGTCGCTTGAGGTGCGAAAAAAGCGGAAATGAAATACGGCCTCAAGCGGTAGGGCAGGTTTCCCAAGAGAAAAATCACTCAAAAATACTGAAAAAACATCCTCAATCGCCTCAGCAGAAACGCTTATTTATCTGGTCAATCATGTCCGCTGGAGAGCGGCTTCTTTGTAGTCCACATCCATTCTGAAATCTCTGCATTCCTTCAAACACTTCGAGATGGACACCACCAGTCGATCTCCATTGCGTCGATGGTCGTGACGCTAAACCCCAGCGTGTACACAGGACGATATTCATCGGTTCCTGCGTAGAGATCGTCTGTCGATTTCTACAGATACCCACCGAACCTGTAAGTTTTAGTTGATAGAAACTCGCACCGTGGCATAGGACCGGCCTCGCACCAACAAGTTATGGGTTAATGAGATGTGTTACTTTTTTTCTTAACATATCAAAATAGAACGGAGGTGGCTTTGACACCACCTCCGTCGTGATCGCTCTTGGCAGCAAGGCCACAGTCCCTGTAGCAACGCTCAACCCATCTCTGGGCCTCAGGCACGTTCTGCATCCGTTTGCAGAGCGAAATTCGATTGTTATGACTTCATGTCATAATCTTCACCGTCCTTGATGTTTTGTAGAGAAACCACGGCAGTTTGAATCAAGAAAATCAGCAAGAGCAGGAAATGTTTGTTTTAAGCTTGTAAGTAAATCGCTGCTGTACTTTTTGATTTTAGGCGCAGCCGGGCTCTAAGAAGGAAAACCGAAAGGCAACTTCAGTTCGTTGCAGAACAGCTTGCTTTGCCAACTTTCGAAGAAATGCATCTGCTGTTGATGGCATCTACCAGTTCGTTTGGCCTAAGAGGTTTTTGAAACCAATGTGCGATTCGATTCTTACCAACGTCCACATTGGCGGCTTTGACAGACAGACCACTGATCGCAAAAATCTCCACTTTATCAAAGGCAACATTAGCGCGGATCAGATTAATTGTGGAAGGCCCGTCGAGTCGAGGCATGTTCATGTCGATGAGAATCAAATCAGGTTTTTCGTTTGACTCCAGGAACTCCATCGCTTCAACGCCATCTGCCACGGTGGTCACGCTGTATCCATGAAGTCTTAGAAATCCAGCGAGCATTTCTCTTTCATTTTCAGCGTCCTCAACCAAAAGGGCATGGAGGCCGGGATTCGTTTGGGCAGGCACGCCAATTTCAGAAATCGTTTTCTCCAATTTCTCAGCTGCCAAATTGAATTCGCCTCTCTCGATCAATTTTTTGGCCAGAGCTGCCGCAACCGAGAGTCTGTTGAGCTTGTTTCGAGTATCGTGATCGGTACCTGCTTTAACGAGAACTTTCCGGGCAACAACAGTGGAGTCATCTTCGAGCTCGCCGCGAAGAACTTTAATTTCAAGAGGGGCATCAACTCCAATCCGAGCGCCAGACCCTTTTACGTTGAGAACCTCGATCGTGATGTCGAGTTCGGGAAACCGAATCGTGTCTTTAACTTTTCTCGAGAGGACTAACATGGTGTCTCCGTACTGTTAAGGGTGGAGCGGCATTCCGAGCCGACGTGGCGAGCATCCATGCTTAAAGAGAGACATCATGTCATGTCACCGATTATTTTGATTCAGCAAAAACTGTCAATCCTGTTGAGGATTAAAAAATTGATC